>JAUHYW010000003.1 GCA_030426085.1 bacterium
AAGTCGGGGCGGCGGGTCAGCCCGTCGAGCTCGGCGGCCCGGGCGGCGGCCCGCGCCAGCCGCTCGCCGAGGCGGTCGAGGGTCCGGGGGTCGGGCAGCAGCGCGGCGAGCGGCCCGCTGCGCAGCGCGGCGAGGGCGTCGAGCAGCGGCGGGGTCGGGGCCCGGCCGAAGACGAACGGCGCGCACAGCGGCCAGCAGACGACCAGCAGCGCCCCGTCCATCGCCGTCCGCCGGTCGAGGCCCCGCTTCGCGGCGAGGCCCCCGGCGAGCGCGACCCCCACGGCGAGGTACAGGCCGGCGAGGGCGGCGACCTTCATCGCCGGCCCCCGGGCAGCGGGGCCGCCTCGCGGTGGTAGATGCCCCGGGCCGAGTCGTACGAGCCCCACACCGACTCCAGGAAGCTGCCCTCGAGGCTGCGCACGAAGACGACCTCCGGGCTCTGGGGCCGCACGACCCACGGGCGCAGGGTCCACGCCATCTGGCTGCCGACGATCGCGCTGAGCCCGAGGAAGACCAGCCCGGTCAGCCGCCGGCCCTCGCCCCGCCGCAGGAGCGCCCGCCCGAAGAAGAGCAGCCCGCCGAGGCCGCCGACGCCGCAGCAGGCGACGATCATGAGGATGGTGCCGTGGTAGCCGAGCAGCGCCCCGCCGAGCAGCACGACCGGCGCGGTGGCCGCCATGAGCAGGCCGGCGAGGGCCAGCGCGGCGAGCACGCCGGCCAGGTCGCGGCGCAGGTCGCCCCGGCCGCCGACGGCATGGTCCAGCGCGCTGAGCGCGGGGGTGACGAGGCCGGCGGTGAGCAGCAGCACCAAGGGCAGCTTGACCGCGGCGAAGAGCACCTGGAGCCCGCCCCGCTGCCAGCCGATGGCGGCCCCGAGCACGGCGGCCGAGGCGGCGATGGTCAGCACGCAGGTCCGCACGAGGTCGCCCAGCGCCTCGCCCCGGTCGATGCGGTCGAGCACCCGCCGCTGGTCGCGCAGCAGGCCGTCGACGAGGGCCAGCCCCACCAGCGGGGGCTGGGGTTCGGCGGGGGCCGGGTCGGGGCGGGGTTCGACCGGGCGGGGCGCCGGCTCGGGGCGGGGGGCCGGCTCGGGGCGGGCCGCGGGCGCGTCGGGGGCGTCGGCGGTCGGCTCGGTGAGCAGGTCGAGGGCGGTCGCGGTGTGGGCGGTCATGGCGGGGCTCCTTCTCGGGTCGCGCGGGGCGCGGGATCAGTCGGAGAGCAGGCTGGCGTAGGCGTAGAGGCCGATGGCGAGGTAGATCACCGACCACCCGAGGTACAGCGCCCGGGTGCGGGCCCGGGCGTCGTCGGCGAAGATCCGGCGGTAGAGGCCGCGCAGGCCGATGCAGGCGGCGAAGGCCAGCACCAGGCCGCTGAGGACCAGGACCCCCGGGCCGGGGTTGGTGGCGGCGAGGAAGGCGGCGGCCGGCAGGCAGCCGACGAGCAGCTTGCCCACCGCGCCCAGGGTCCGGGCGAAGGCGACCGCGGTCCGCCGGGGGTCGGGGGCGACCCCGGTGAAGGCGGCGGCGATGTACAGCGTGGGGCCGCACAGCAGGCTGACCCCGATGATCGCCATCGGCCAGGCGAGCGCGAAGTCGGCCGGGGCGACGTCGAAGCCCCGCCCGGGGGCGAAGGTGGCGCCGAACGCGGCCCCCATCAGCAGCGGCCCGCCGACGGCCCAGGCGGCGAGGGCGGCGGGGTGATCGGGCGCGGCCTCGACCGGGGCGCGGACGGCGGTGGTGACGGTGCTCATGGCGGCTCCGGGGGCGGGTGGGTGATGGGCCCAGTGTGCCGGGCGGCCGTGCGGCGGGCCGGGCGAGCCGATGGAGAGGCCGGGGCGAGAATGTGCCGAACCGGTGCAGGCCGGTCGGGGCCCTTTCGCCGGCCGGCCGGCTGACGCACACTGCCCGGGAGGCACACCGAGAGAGGGGGTCGCATGGAGCGGATCATCGACGAGGCGCCGATCACCGCGGTGACCGTGCACCGCCAGGGGGCCACGGTCACCCGGCGGGTCGCGGTGCCGGCCGACGACGGGTGGCCCGGGGCGGTGGCGGTCGTGGGGCTGCCCCTGGCCATCCGGGCCCCGACGGTGCGGGTGCGGGTCGCCGCGGTGCAGGGGGAGGGGCGGGTCATCGCGGGGGACGCCCGGCTGGGGGTCTACGCCCGCCCGCCGGCCGAGACCGTCGAGCCGCCCGCCGCCGCCGATCTGCGGGCGGCCGAGCGGGCGGTGACCCGCCTCGAGCAGCGCGTGGCCCAGGTGGACGCCGAGCTGGCTCTGGTCGAGCGGGCGGCGATCGAGCCCCGTCCCGAGCCGCAGCCGGGCAAGGCGCCCCCGCCGTCTCCGATGGGGGCCCGGCTGGCGCTGGTGGGCTTCGTCGACGCGCTGGCCGAGGCCCGCCACGCCGAGCGGGCCGGGCTGGAGGCCGAGCTGGCCGAGGCCCGGGAGGCGCTGGCCGACGCCCGCGACCGGGCGCTGCGGGCGTCGAGCGCCGAGGAGATCGACGGCGGGGCCATCAGCGCCCGGATCGACGTGCCGCTGGAGGTCGAGGGCGGGCCGACGGGGGCCACGCTCGAGCTGAGCTACTTCGTGCCCGGCGCCCGCTGGGTCCCGGCGTGGCAGGTGCGGCTGGCAGGCGACGGCAGCGCGGCGACCATCGAGATGCGGGCCCACGTCATCCAGAGCAGCGGCGAGGACTGGTCGGGGGTCGCCCTGCGGCTGTCGACCGCCGAGCCGCTGCGGTTCTCGAGCCTGCCCGAGCTGAAGTCCATCCGCATCGGCAAGGCCCAGGCGGCGCCGCCGACGACCCGCGGCTTCCGCCCGCCGCCGACCGGGGCCCGGGCCCTGTTCGGCGACTTCGACCGGGCCCGCCACCGCCTGCGGCCGAGGGCCCCCGGCGCTGCGGCGCTGCCCGCGCCGGCCGACGCCGCGCTGCCCGGGCTCCCCGAGTGGGACCCGCCGGTGGCGGTGGGCACCGCGTTCGGCGGGGCGGCGTTCGACGACTCGATGGATCTGGAGGGCGAGGCGCTGATGGAGTCCGCCGCCGCGCCCCCGCCGCCGATGATGGCCCGGGCCGCGCCGGCCCCCCGCGGCGCCCCGCCCCCCGCGCCCCGCTCGCCGATGCGCAAGCGCAGCCGCTCGTCGGGGGGCCCGCCCAAGGGCGGCGGCGGGCTCGGCGGGCCGCCCGAGGCGGTGCGGGCGGCGGTGCTCTTCGCCGGCCTTCGCCTGCCCCCGCCCGACAGCGCCGACCGGGGCCGGCTGGCGCCCGAGGATCGCGCGGCCCGCTGGCGGGAGGCCCTGACCGCCGACGGCCGCCGGCTGCGGGTCGACCCGGTGCTCACCGCCGAGGCCGCCGAGCGGGAGGCCCGGGCGGCGGCCGGGGTGCCGGTGCCCGCGGGCACGACCCCGGTGGGCAGCCACGCCTTCGACTACGCCTGGACCGCCGCCAGCCCGGTGGACGTGCCGGGGGACGGCGGCTGGCACTCGGTGCCGCTCGGCGAGCGCGAGCTGCCCTGCGCGCTGCGCTACGTGACCGTGCCCCGCGAGGCGCCCCACGTCTTCCGGCTGGCGACCCTGCACAACCCCGGCCGGGCCCCGCTGCTGCCCGGCCCGGCCGAGCTGTACGTCGACGGGGCCTACGTGCTGTCGACGACCCTGGTGCACGTGCCCGGCGGCGGCCGCTTCGAACTGGGCCTGGGGGTCGAGCAGGCCATCCGCTGCGCCCGCAACACCCACTACGAGGAGGCCCGCTCCGACGCCCGGGTGGTGGCGATGGCCGAGCTGCGCCACCGCATCTCGATCGAGCTGCACAACGGCCTCGGCCGCCCGGCCGACGTCGAGGTGCGCGAGCGGGTGCCCCAGCCGGCCGAGGGGGCCGAGGTGGTCATCGAGGAGCTGCACGTCGAGCCGCTCTGGGAGGGCTACGACCAGACCGAGCGGGGTCAGCCCATCCTCGGCGGGCGCCGGTGGCGGGTGAGCGTGCCCCCCGGCGGGACCGAGGCGCTGAAGGCCACCTACGTGGCCAAGATCTATGCCGCCAACGAGCTGGTCGGCGGCAACCGGAGGGAGGCGTGATGTCGGGTCACGTGAGCTGGCTGGAGGGGCCCGCCGCCGAGCGGATCGCGCTCGAGGCGCCGGTGACCGGGGTGGTGCTGCTCGAGGATCGGGCGCAGGTGCGCCGGGCGGGCACGATCGCGCTGGAGGCCGGCCGCAACCGGCTGGTGCTGCGGGGGGTCTCGCCCATCTTGCAGGACCTGTCGCTGCGGGCCGAGGTCGCGGGGGGCAAGGGCGGGGTGCGGGTGGCCGACGCCCGGGTCCGCCGGGGGCTGCGCACCGCGCGGGCGGCGAAGCCCGAGGCGGTGCAGGCCCTCGCCGCGGCGGTGCGCGAGGCCAACGCCCGCTTCACCGCCGAGGCCCGGGCCGCCGGGCGGGCGCTGGCGATGCACGGCCGGGTCGGCGAGATCGTGGGCCGGGGGGTCGCCGAGCTGCCCCGGGACGTGGCCTGGGGCCTGGCCGACGGCGACGGCTGGGTGCAGACGTTCGGCCAGCTCTTCGAGCGGGGCCGGGGCGCCGCCGAGCGGGCGGTCGAGCACCGATTCGCCGCCGAGGACGCGCTGCGCGAGGCCCGGGACGCCGCCGCCCGAGCCCGGGCCGCCGACCGCCCGGACCACCACCTCGAGGCCTTCGTCGAGCTCGATCTGGACGCCGAGGCGGCGGCCGAGGTCGAGGTGGCGGTGCTCTACACCGTGCCCAACGCGTTGTGGCGCCCGGTGCACCGGGCCCGGCTCGACGGCGACACGCTGCGCTTCGAGAGCCGGGCGGCGGTCTGGCAGCGCACCGGCGAGGACTGGACCGACGTGCGCTTCGCCGCCTCGACCGCCCGCACCTCGCTGGGCACCACCGCCCCGCTGCTCGACGACGACCTGCTCACCGCCCGCCGCCGTCATGAGGAGCAGATCACCCTCGCCGCCCGCGAGGTGCAGGTGCAGCGCCTCGGCCCCCAGGGCGGCCCGCCGCCGAGCAGCGCGGTGGATCTGCCGGGGGTCGACGACGGGGGCGAGGTGCGCCACCTGACGGCCGATCGCCCGGTGACGATCCCGGGGGACGGGCGGCCGGTCTTCGTCGAGCTGTCCGGCTTCGAGGCCCCCGCCCGCCGGGATCGGGTGCTGATGGCCGAGGCCGACCCGACGGTGCACCTGCGGGTGCAGGCCCGCCACGCCGGGCGCCAGCCGGTGCTCGCCGGCCCGGTCGAGCTGGTCCGCGACAGCGGCACGGTGGGCTGGACCGAGACCCTGTACGTGGCGCCCGGCGCCGAGATGGAGCTGGGCTTCGGCCCCGACGACGCGCTGCGGGCGGTGCGGGCGGTGGACGTCGAAGAGGAGACCGACGACGTCGATCGGTGGACCCGGCGCACGGTGCGGGTGCGGCTGTACCTGAGCAACCTCGGCGGCGAGGACCGCGCGGTGCGCATCACCGAGCGGGTGCCGGTCTCGGAGGTCGAGCAGGTGCGGGTCGAGGTGCTCGCCGGCGGGGCCGACGCCGACGGCGCGGCGCAGCAGGCCGACGCCGACGGCATGTGGACCGTCGAGCGCACGGTGCCGGCCGACGGCCACTGCGCGGTCGTGCTGCGCTGGCAGATGGCGACCGCGCCCGGCGTGCAGGGGGTTTGACGGGGCACCCTGCCCCACCGCGGGCGGCGCCCGTCGCGCCATTCGCCGCCGCCGGCCTCGATCGGGCGCCTCGGAGGCGGCACGGGCTTCGCAAAGCGTGTGGCGCATGTCACTCGCGCCGCTGCTCTGCTTCGTCCTCGCCGCCCCCGGTCTGCCGACCGGCTCGTCCTCCTCCAACCCGTCGCCCCGGAGCCACCGCGACAGCGTCGACCCGCTCGACGTGCTCGAGTCGGGCGGGGCGTGGCTGGTCGACGCCATCACCCCCGAGCGCGACCGCCCCCGCAGCGACGCCCGGTGGGACAGCCGGGAGAGCCCGCGCCACGCGGTGATGACCTTCATGGCCGGCATGCGCCGCATCGAGGAGGGCCGCGGCGGCTGGCCCCGGGTGGTCAGGACCCTGCCCCCCGATCGCGGCGAGGCCCGGGCCGAGGCGGCGGCGCTGTACGACGCGCTGCTGCGGCTCTCGCCCATCGAGCCGATCGACCTGCCCGCGGCCGACGGTCTGGCCGACGGGCAGACCCGCTACGAGCTGTTCCCCCGGGGCATCGACCACGACTGGATCTGGACCGCCCTCGACGGCGCGCCCGACGGGCGGGTGGTGCTGCTCGCCGACGGCGAGGGCTGGCGGTTCTCCCCGGCGACCCTCGACGGCGCCGGCCGCTTGGCGGCGTCGCTGGCCCCCATCGCCCCGTGGTACGAGGCCGAGCGGCGGCGGGCCCTGTTCGTCGACGTGCTGCGCCCCACGGTGCACGAGACCCCGTGGTGGGCCTGGCTGGTGGCGTCGGGCATCCTGGCGCTCGGGGTCGGCGTCGGCTGGTACGGCCGCCGCCGGCTCCAGCGCATCGAGCTGAAGCGGGGCGCGGTCGACACCGCGGTGCACGCCCTGGGCACGCCGCTGCTGCTGCTCGGGCTGACCCTGGCGACGACCCTCGCCTCGCTCTTCCTGCACTTCGGCCCGGTGCTCTCCGACCTGCGGTGGGCGGTGGTGCGCATGCTGGGGCTGCTGACGGTGGTGTGGCTGCTCTTCGGGCTGGCCGACCTGGGCACGCTGGCCTACCGGGCGTGGTTCGGCGAGGACAACCCGTACCACGCGATGGCGCTGACGGTGGTCCGCCGACTGCTGCGCATCGTCGTCTTCGTGCTGGTGCTGCTCTTCGTGCTGGAGAACGTCTTCGACTTCCGGGTCGGGGCCCTGCTCGGCTCGCTGGGCCTCGCCGGGCTGGCGCTGTCGCTGGCCGGCAAGGACGCCGCCAAGAACCTCTTCGGCGCGCTGGTGGTGTTCTTCACCCGGCCGTTCGTCGTCGACGACTGGATCGAGTTCGAGGGCTACCTGGGCATCGTCGAGGATGTCGGGGTGCAGGCCACCCGGCTGCGGCTGCTCAGCGGCGAGCTGGTCACAGTGCCCAACATGAAGTTCGTCGACCGCCCGGTGGAGAACCTCAGCCGGCGCCGCGAGATCCGGCGCAAGATGTCGATCGCGGTGCCCTACGGCACCTCACCCGCGCAGCTCGACGCGGCCCTCGAAGCGGTGCGGGGGGTGCTGCGCGACGAGCAGATCGCGGGCGACGGCTGCTTCGACCTCGACGCCCGCCCGCCCGAGGTGGCCCTCGTCGAGATCGAGGCGGACCACCTCGAGATCCGGGCCTACTACTGGTACCAGATGGGGGAGGCGGGGCAGACCCAGCGGGATGTGCCCCGGGGCTGGTACACCTATCTGCATCACTGCACGGCGGTGAACCGGGCCCTCGTGCGGGCGTTCGACGAGATCGGGCTCGACTTCGCCTTCCCCACCCGGACCCTGCACCTGACCGGGCACGCCCGGGGGCTGTCGGTGGCGGTGCGGGACGGGGCGGGCGAGCCGGCCGAAGAGCCGGCCGGCTGAGGCTCAGGGGCGCACGCCATCGGGGGAGACGCACCGCCGGCAGTCGGCGTCGCAGCGCAGGTCGCCCTGGCACTGGTCGACGCAGACCCCGTCGGGGCCCCGGTTGCACTCGGGGGCGTAGCACCGCTGGCAGTCGACGTCGCACACCGTGCCCGCCGGGCAGTTGTCGGCGCAGACCCCGTCCTCGCCCACGCTGCACGGGGGCGGCGCCTCGACGCAGGCCCCGCAGTCGCCGTCGCACACCTGGCCCGCCGGGCAGTCGTCCCGGCAGACCCCGTCGTCGTTCCAGCAGGCCCGGGGCACGCAGGCCCCGCAGTCGCCGTCGCACTGCTGGTCGGCGGGGCACTGATCGACGCAGACCCCGTCGCCGCCCCGGCTGCACGGGGCCTCGGCGTCGGGCACGCACCCGGTGCAGGTCTGCTCGTCGCAGGTGCTGCGGGCCGGGCAGTTGGAGGTGCACAGGAACTCCTCCGGCCCGCCGATCTGGACCCGCAGGCAGTCGTCGGGCTCGGGCACGCAGCGGCGGCACGCGGCCTCGCACACCTCGCCCTCGGGGCACTGGTCGAGGCAGATGTCGTCCAGCACGTTGCACTGCGCCGGCACGCAGCCCCCGCAGTCCTCGTTGCACACCAGCCCCGGCGGGCAGGTGTCCTCGCAGACGCCCTCGGCGAGCACGCAGCGGGGCTCTTCGGGCACGCACACCGCGCAGTCCTGGTCGCACACCGCGCCCTCGGGGCAGCGGTCGAGGCACACCCCGTCGTCGCCCTCACCCTCGCGGTCGCAAGGGATCGGCTCGCAGATCGCGCAGTCCATATCGCACACCGAGCCGAGCGGGCAGCGGTCGAGGCACACCCCGGCGTCGTCGAGCTGGCACGGGATGAACTCCTCCTCGCAGGCGTCGCAGCCCTCGTTGCACACGAAGCCGTCGGGGCAGTCGTCCCGGCAGACCCCGCCCTCGAGGGCGCACAGGTCGGGCTCGAATACGCAGCCCTCGCAGTCCTCGCGGCATTGGAACCCGGGCAGGCACTCGTCGTAGCACCGGTCGCCGGCGAGCAGGCAGCCGCCGTCGGGCGGGATGGGATCGGGGTTGTCGGGCATGCAGTCGGTGCACGACTCGTCACACGCGCTGCCCCGGGGGCAGGGGTCGACGCACATCATCGACAGCTCGTCGGGCTCGCAGGACACCACCTCGCAGGCGTCGCACGCCTCGTTGCAGCTCTGGGCCTGGGGGCACGCCTCGAAGCAGATGCGGGAGTCGAGGGTCAGCCCGCAGCCGTTGGGCGGGGGCGGCACGCAGCCCCGGCAGGCCACGTCGCAGATGAGGCCCCCGGCGCAGTCGTCGATGCACAGGTCGAACTGCCCGTCCCCGTCGTCGTCGATCCGGCGGCAGGGGAAGTCGGGCAGCGGCTCGCAGCCGTCGCAGAACGCGTTGCACCGCTCGCCGGCCAGGCAGGTGTCCTCGCAGACCCCGTCGACCATCGCGCAGCCGGGGGGATCGATGCACTCGCGGCAATAGGGATCACACTGCTGGCCCTCGGGGCACTCGTCGACGCAGACCCCGCCCTCGCCCCGGCACGGCGGGGGCGGCGGCTCCATGTCGCCGTCGGGTGGGGGCACGTCGGCGTCGCCCATGTCCGGCGGCGGGATGGGCTGCTCGTCGGGCAGGGGCATGTCGGGGATCGGATCCATGTCCCGGGCCCGGGCGTCGGGCCGGGCGTCGGTCCGGTCGCCGCCGACGCTGCCGTCGCCCACGTCGGCCAGATCCGGCACCGCGTCGCTGCGGGATCCGGTGTTGTCGTCGCACGCGGCGCCGACCGTGAACAACAGTCCGGCCAGCGCGCACACGCGCATCGCTGATCGCTGCATGATGCCCTCGTTTCGGCGCCTGCGCGCCTGCTCCCCTTGGGTGTTCATGCCCCGCGTTGTGCCACGAACCCCCGGTCAATAGCACGCCCCATCACCGGCGGCGTCGCGCCGGCAGCGCAGGGGGTCGGCGCAGTCGGCGTCGTCGAGGCAGCGATCGGCGCACACCCGCAGGGGCGCGGCCGGATCGCGGGCCAGATCGACGCAGCGCCCGCCCCCGCAGTCGGCGTCGGCCCGGCACGGCGCGCCGCAGCGGCCGCCGAGGTAGCCCGAGATGCACCACCCCGACCCGCACTCGCCGCCGCCGTCGCACGCCGCGAGGCGCGAGCCGGGACCGGCGGGCACGCAGGCCCCGGGCACCTCGCCCTCGCCGGCGGGCAGGGCCAGCGGCGCGCAGGCCTGCTCCGCCGGGCAGTCGGCCGCCGCCAGCCGACACGGGGCCCGGCAGCGCCGCCCGTCGGCCCCCTCCAGGCAGCCGGCGGCCCCCGGGCCGCAGTCGGCGTCGCCCGCGCAGGCAGCCCCGACGGCCGGCTCCGGCGGCGCGGCCACGCACTGCCCGCCCACCGCGTCCGCCGCCGGATCACACACCTCGCCCGCCGCGCACGGCGCCTCGGGCCCGCAGGCGCCGACGCACCACGACCCGCCGAAGCGCTCGACGCACGCCGTGCCCTCGGGGCAGCCGTCACCGCAGGGCGCCGCGCAGCGCCGGCCGAGGCACAGGCCCCCGGCGCAGTCGGCGTGGGCCGCGCACACCGCCCCGGGCGGCGCCTCGCCCACCGGCAGGCACAGCCGGTCGCGGCCCAGATCGACGCAGACCCCCGCGGCGCAGCCCGCGCCGCAGCGCCCCTGGCAGCGCCCGTCGAGGCACAGCCCGGCGGCGCAGTCGGCGGCCCCGGCGCACGGCGCGTCGGCCCCGCCCGGGCCGGGCTCGATGCAGGCCCCCGCCAGCCGATCGCACACCCGCCCCGCCCGGCAGTCGAGGTCGTCGGCGCAGCGGGGGTGGCACTGCCCGTCGCGGCAGATCGCGTCCGCCGGGCAGCCCGCCGCGCAGTCGGGCAGGCAGCGCCCGGCGGCGCAGGCCAGCCCCTCGGCGCACCCGTCGACCGCCTCGCAGGCGGCCTCGGCCGGCAGGGGGCGGGCCGCGCAGAACCGGCCCCGGCCCACCGAGACGCAGCGCAGGCCGGCGGGGCACTCGGCGGTGCACGCCCCCAGGCAGCGCCCGGCGGCGCAGCGCCCCGAGGCGCAGTCCCGGTGGTCGGCGCACGCGGCCCCGGCCGCGGCCGAGCCCCGCCAGAAGCAGATGGGGCCCGCCGCGAAGCGGGCGTCGCAGAACGCCACCGAGGGGCAGTCGTCGTCGGCGGCGCAGGTCGGGAAGCAGAACGCGCCGTCGGCGAACCCCACGCAGCGGGTGCCGGCGGGGCAGGCGCCGTCGGCGCAGTCGGCGGTGCACACCCCCGCCCCGCAGACCGCCGACGCGCAGATGGGCCCCGCCTCGCAGCGGGCGCCGACCGTCGCCGGGCCCGCCGGGCGGCAGGCCGATCCGGTGATGTCGGCCACGCAGGCGGCGCCCGCCGGGCAGACCCCGTCGGGGCACGGCGCCGAGCAGCGCCCCAGATCACAGCGCCCCGAGGCGCACTCGGCGTGGGCCGCGCAGCCCGCGCCGGCCTCGGCGACGCCCCGGGTCACGCACAGCCGCTGATCGCCCACCAGCAGGCAGCGCCCGCTCGCGCCGCAGTCCTCGCTGTCGGCGCAGCGCCGCTCGCACAGGTTGGCCGCCGGGTAGCGCAGGCACACCCGATCGTCGGCGCAGGCCCCGTCGGGGCAGGCGTCGGCGCAGCGCCCGCCGCGGCAGATGCCCGACTCGCAGTCGCCGCCCGACCCGCACACCGCCTCGAGCGGCCCTTCACCCACCGGGATGCACACCGCCTGCGTATGCAGCGCCAGGCACCGGCGATCGGCCGGGCACCGCCCGTCGTCGCAGGCCCCCGCGCAGCGCCCCTCGGCGCAGAACCAGCTCGCGCAGTCCTCCCGGGCGGCGCAGGCGTCCCCCGCCGCGCCGGGCCCCGGCGCCACGCACATGCCGGCGTCGAGCCCGACCACCGCGCACACCAGCCCCGGCGCGCAGTCCGCCGCCGAGCGGCACACCGCCGAGCACCGCCCGGCCCCGCCCCGCCCCGCGCACAGCGGCGTCGCCGCCTCGCAGTCCCCGTCCCGGGCGCACAGCGCCGAGCAGACCCCGTGCACGCACGACCCCCGGGCGCACTGCCCGGGCGCGCAGATCTCGCCGGCGGCCTTGCGCGGCGGGGGCGGCGTCGTGTCGGGGGGTGGCGGCGCGCGGTCGACCACCGCCCCGTCGGCCGGCGGCGTGACCGGCGGATCGTCACACGCCGCGCAGGCCAGCGCGGCGCCGAGCGGGAGCAGGATCCTGACAACCCGGTGCATCGGCGCATCGTAGCCCGAACCGCCGGGGCGACGCACGGCGCGGGGTTGACTTCGCCTCTCGGACACGCGCAGATAAGCGCAGTAGACTGAGCTTGGTTGGATATGCTCCAGGTCACGATCGACGATATCCGGCGACGACTGGCGCTGGACAACCCATGGTGGTCGACGGGCAGCGTATACGCCCGCTTCCGGGACATTCCGCGCCGAGACTACTTCGAGCCTCTGATGGGGCTCATCGATGCGCCGGTGAATCGCTCGATCGTGGTGATGGGCCCGCGCCGGGTCGGCAAGACCGTGCTGCTTCATCAGGTGATCGCGACCCTTCTGGAGAGGGGTATCGAGCCCGGACGCATCATGCACGTACCGCTCGACGTGCCGGTGTACGACGGCATCGGGTTGGAGCGCTTCATGCTGGACTGGGTCGACCGGGCGGGCCGGGGCCCTGAAGAGCGCTTCTACGTCTTCTTCGACGAGGTCCAATATCTCCAGGACTGGGAGATCCACCTCAAGACGCTGCACGATGCGTGGCCCGGGACCCGGTTCGTCGTGTCGGGATCCGCCGCTGCCGCGCTGCGCCGGAAGAGCCGTGAGTCGGGCGCGGGCCGATTCACCGACTTCATCCTGCCTCCGCTCACCTTCCGGGAGTACCTCCGGCTCTCACGCCTCGACGACCTCCTCGGTGTAGCGCCTTACACGCCGCCGGCTGATGTGGACATCGACGCGCTCAACGGCGCGCTGGTGGACTACATCAACACGGGCGGCTTCCCGGAGATCGTCGTCAATGCGGCCACCCGCGCCGACTCCGAGCGATACATCCGCCAGGACATCATCGACAACGTGCTGCTCCGTGATCTGCCGAGCCTGTATGGGATCCAGGATGTGCAGGAACTCAACCGGTTCTTCGCCACCCTGGCCTACAACACGGGCCAGGAGGTCAGCATGGATGAGCTGGCCAAGAGCAGCCAGGTCAGCAAGAACACCCTCCGTCGATATCTGGAGTACCTCGAAGCCGCCTTCCTGATCGTGACGGTCGATCGGGTGGACCACCAGGCCCGGCGATTCCAGCGGCGCACGCACTTCAAGGTCTACCTGACTAACCCCTGCATCCGGGCCGCGCTCTTCGGCGCGACCGGACCCGATGATCCGGCGATGGGCGCGCTGGTCGAGACGGCGCTCTTCGCACAATGGGCCCACTGGCCGGCGATGCAGCGACACTTGACCTATGCCCGCTGGCGTGGTGGCTACGAGGTCGATCTGGTCTATCTCTATGCCGAGAAGCCTCGCTGGTGCCTGGAGGTCAAGTGGTCGGATCGATTCGTCGACCGACCGGCGGGCCTGAAGGGTCTGGTCCGGTTCGCTGAGCATCCGAGCGAACCGCGATTGGAAGCCACCACCCGCAGCCGTTGGGCCGAGACCGGACCGCCTCCTGTTCACCACAGGCCGGCGGCCGTGGAGATTCTGCGGGTCGGGAGCATGGTCACCGATGGCCAGATTCGCGAATATCTCAAGCTGGCAACGTGACCTCGAACCGCGCCCCTGCGCCCGACGGCGCCAGGGCGATGCGGCCCCCGTGGGCCTCGGCGATCTTGCGGCACAGGGCCAGCCCCAGGCCGGTCCCCTTCTCCCGGGTCGTGTAGAACGCCTCGAACGCCCGCTCGGCGACCGCCGGGGGCAGCCCGGGGCCGTCGTCGGTCACCGCGAAGCCCGCCGCCGTGCGCTCGACCGTCACCCGACCCGCCCCGGCCTGAGCCGCGTTGCGCGTCAGGTTGAGCAGCAGCCGCCGGAGCTGGGCCCGGTCACCGACCACCGACGGCGCGTCGCCCGCCGGCCCTCGCACCTCGACCTCGACCAGCCCCCGCACCTCGCCGCACAGCGCCGCCAGATCGATGGGCCCGGTCTCCAGCGGGCTCTGGCGGGCGTAGGCCAGAAACTCCTCGACCACCCGCTCCAGGGTGCCCAGCTCGCGCTCGATGCGGCCGAGCATGTCGGCCTCGTCGGGGCGGTCGGCCAGATCCTCGCCCAGCAGGCCCACGAACAGCTTCATGCCGCCCAGCGGGTTGCGCACCTCGTGGGCGATGCCGCCGAGCATGAGCTGCATCTCCCGCTCGCGGCGCAGCAGCGCGTCGCGCATCTCGTCCATGGTGCGGGCGAGCTGACCGATCTCGACCGCGCCCCCGCCGGCCGCGATCGGGGCGTCGAGGTCCCCAGCGCCGATGCGGGCCGAGGCTCGGGCCAGCCGGGCCAGCGGGGCGGTCAGCGCCCGGCTGAAGAGGATCATCAGCGCGGCCAGCGCGGCCAGCGCCAGCGCGCCCAGCGCCACCAGATACCGCTGGAGCGCGTCGAGCGCGGCGTAGTTCGTCGCCCGGCCCTCGACCCCCAGCACCGCCACCACGCCGTCGTCGTGCACCACCGGCGCGTACCCCCGCTTGTAGCGCACCCCGTCGAGGCCGGTGTACAGCACCGAGGCCGCCGTCTCGCCCCGGGCCACCTGCTCCAGTTCGAAGCGGTCCTGGGCCAGCTCCCGGTCGGGCTCGCCGGGGGGCGGGGCGTCGGGGGCGGTGTCCACCAGCGAGCGGCCGTCGGTCGCCACCAGGAAGACCCGCCGGGCGCCGCTGACCTCGGCCACCCGGGCCAGGCGGGCCCGCAGGTTCTGGTGGGTGCGGGTGTTCTCCGGCCGGAAGCGGGCCACCAGCCCGGTGGGCAGCGAGGCGGCGGCGGTGGCCGCGGTGTCCTGCAAGCGCATGCCGATCTCGTCCTCGAGCGCCGATCGGGCGGCGAAGACGGCCAGCCCCACGATGGCCCCGACGAAGAGCAGCGTCGGCGCGAGCACCGCCAGCAGCAGGCGGGCTCTCAGCGATCGGGGCAGCGGCGGGGCCATGCCGTTGCATACACCGCCGGGGCGCCCCGCGAAACATCACACAGACGTCGTTTGCGCCCCGGGCGGTGATGCGTTAGAGATCGCCCTTTGCACGGCAGCACGCGGAGCGGCATGGCGGGCGTCCTCCGGCAACCGGACCCGAGCATCGTCACCGAGAAGAAGGCCGCGGCCGTCCTGCGCCACCTGGGCCTCGAGTGGGCGGCCGAGCCGGGGTTCGTGCCCCGGCCGCTGCCTCCGATCGTGCCGCTCAGCCCGCGCAACCCCCGCGACTGGTGGGTCGGCGAAGAGGCGATGGTCACCTTCCACGGCACGCCCGAGGAGTTCCCCACCGGCGGCCGCTGGACCTGTGATCGTGATCCCCGCTCCGAGGGGCGCTGCTGGGAGGTCGCCGCCGCCATCCTGGTGCACTGCTGGAACCGCCCCGACCTGCGGCCGCTGTTCGACGTGCCGAGCTGGTCGCTGGACCTGCTCGACCTGATGCGGCCCACCGCCGAAGAAGAGGCCCCCGAGCGCCGCCGCGGCTGGATCCGGTACACGCTGCTGCCCGATGACGACCACCCGGGGGTGCTGCCCGTCCGGCGCCACCTCATCCGCCTCTCCCGGCGGGACGGGCAGCCGCTCAAGCCGCGCATGATGCCGGCCGATCTGAGCGAGGTCGAGCAGCAGATCGAAGGGCTGCGCCCGGCCGACCGGCTGTTCCACGACGTGCACGAGGCGCTGCGGGCCCTCGAGCGCCCCCCGCTGACCGCCGCCCCCGATCAGGTCGAAGAGGCCCGCGCCCGGCTGCGGGCCCGGGCGTTCGCCCTGCTGCTCGAGGTCGACGACCTGTGGCACGGCGAGGCGCCCATCGGGGGCGGCCCGCCGCACCTGCCGGTCCTCGAGGCCCGCGACCACCCCGACGGGGGCATCGCCCTGCGCTGGCGCACCCCCATCCGGGCCTCGTGGCGGGCGGGGCCGGGCTACGTGCTCACCGACGACACCCTGCGCCCGCTGGCCCCGACCCACCTCGCCCGTGAGCCGTCCCTGCTCACCGCGCCGCTGCCGGTGGTGCCGGCGGGCGACGCGGCGGACTTCGTCGAGCGCTTCGTGCTGCAGAGCGGGGTCGCGATGGACCTCGACAGCGCGCACCTGCCGCCGACGGTCGAGCCGGCGCGCATCGAGGGCCGGCTGCTGCTCGACGAGGTCGACGGCGCGCTGGCGCTCGACGCCCGCATCGCCTACTGCGCCGACGGCGACCCGCCCGAGCTGCCGGTCGAGCCGGCCGACCCCGCGCCGCAGAAGGTGATGGGCGAGGCGCTGCTGCGCCGGGATCGCGAGGCCGAGGCCCGGCTGATGGCCGAGGCCGAGGCCGCCCTGGGGCACGGCCTGCCCGCCCGGCTCACCGACGACGCCGCCCTGGGGGTGCTGCTCGACGGCCTGCCCCGGCTGCCCGCCACCTGGCGGGTCGAGGGCAGCGACGCCCTCCAGACCTACCGGGTCGCCGGCCGGCTCGCGCCCCGGATCAGCGTGCCCAGCGGCATCGACTGGCTCGACCTCAAGGTGCAGTTCGCGGTGGGCGAGCAGCGGATCGACGCCGCCGAGGTGCTGGCGAGCTGGCGGGCCGGGCGGCGCTTCCACCGGCTGCCCGACGGGGCGCTGGCCCGGCTGCCCGACCAGTGGCTCGAGCGCCACGGCGCGATCGGCGACGAGATCGAGGCCCTGCGCCGGGCGGGCGGCGGCCGGCTTCAGGCCCACGCCGCGCCGCTGGTGGCCGAGCTGCTCGAGCAGGCCGAGGGCGACCGCGACCGCTGGGCCCGCATCAAGGCCCGGCTCGACGCGGTGGACGCGATCCCCGAGTGCGAGCCGCCCGAGGGCCTGCACGCCCAGCTCCGGGACTACCAGAAGGGCGGCTACCGCTGGCTGCGCTGGCTGCGCGACCTGGGCCTGGGCGGGGTGCTGGCCGACGACATGGGGCTGGGCAAGACGGTGCAGGCGCTGGCGCTGCTGCTCGACACCCACGCCGAGCCCGGGCAGCCCTCGCTGGTCGTCGCGCCGACCTCGGTCATCTACAACTGGGCCGACGAAGCCGCCCGCTTCACCCCGTCGCTGAAGGTGCACGTGCACCACGGCCCCCAGCGCCCGCCGCTGCCCCCGGAGGACGCCGATCTGGTCATCACCTCGTACGCCCTGCTGAGGGCCGACGAGGTGGCCTTCGCCGGGCCGTGGCGGGTGATGATCCTGGACGAAGCCCAGCGCATCAAGAACCCCCGCAGCAACGTCGCCCGCGCCGCCCGGGAGCTCGACGCCCGCCACCGCTTCGCGCTGACCGGCACCCCGCTCGAGAACCACCTGCTCGAGCTGTGGAGCATCTTCGAGTGCCTGATGCCCGGCTTCTTCGGCACCCGGGCGGTCTTCCAGCGGCGCTACGCCCTGCCCATCGAGCGCGACCGGGACGAGGTGGCCCTCGCCGCGCTGCGCGCCCGGCTCAAGCCGTTCGTGCTGCGCCGGCTCAAGCGCGAGGTCGCCCGGGAGCTGCCGCCCCGCCAGGAGCAGATCCTGTACTGCGAGCTCGGCGACACCCAGCGCCGGCTGTACGAGCGGGTCAAGGCCACCTACCGCGAGGCGGTGCTGCGCCGGGTCGACGCCGTGGGCCTCGCCCGCTCGACGCTGCCGGTGCTCGAGGCGCTGATGCGGCTGCGGCAGGCGTGCTGCGACCCGGGGCTGCTGCCGTTCCCCGAGGCCCGGGAGGTCGGGGCGTCGGCCAAGCTCGAACTGCTCGAGGAGACGCTCGAAGAGACCATCGACGCCGGGCACCGCACGCTGGTGTTCAGCCAGTGGACCTCGCTGCTCAAGCGGGTCGCGCCCCGGCTCGACGCCCGCGGCTGGCCCTACCTGTACCTCGACGGCGGCACCCGCAACCGCCATGAGCTCGTCGGCCGGTGGAACGACCCCGAGGGCCCGCCGGTGTTCCTCGTCAGCCTCAAGGCGGGCGGGGCCGGGCTCAACCTCGTCGGCGCGGACCACGTCATCCACCTCGACCCGTGGTGGAACCCGGCCGTCGAAGACCAGGCCACCGACCGGGCCCACCGCATCGGCCAGACGAAGCCGGTGGTGGCCTACAAGCTGGTCGCCCGGGACACGGTCGAAGAGAAGGTGCTCGCGCTCCAGGCCCGCAAGCGGGCGCTGTTCGACGCCACCGTCGACCAGGGGCGCTACCGGGTCGACCAGCTCACCCGGGAAGACCTCGAGGCCGTCCTGCGGGCCGAGGACCCCGAGGCGGCGCCGCTGACGGCGCTCGACGACGACTTCGAGCTCGAGGGCTTCGAAGGCTTCGGCGAGCCGCTCGACCTCGACCCCCCGCCCCCGCCGAAGCCCGCCGCCCGCGAGGCCCCGGTGGACGACCCCATCGAGCTGATCGCCCGCGGCGGCCGCATCACCAACGCCCGGATCCGCAAGGCCACCGGCTGGAGCGCCGACCGGGCCCGCGCCTGGCTGCGGGAGCAGGTCCGCGACGGCAAGCTGATCAAGCGGGGGCGCAAGCGGGGCACCTACTACGAAGCGCCGGCGTGAGGCGGGCCGGCGGGCAGAGGCCTCGGGGCCGAACCTCGAGCCGCGCGTGAACCCGATCGCCGCCCGGCGCGACGTACACCCGTCCGCTTGCTACTCTGAGGGCGTCGAACATCCCCTGCATGCCCTCGTCGGGGTCGCGCCCCGAGCCGCCGAGGAGCCCCCGTGTCCATCCGCCGCCTGTCCCTCGCGCTCACCCTCGCCCTGATCACCGCGCCGCTGCCCGCGCTGGCCGACAAGCCCGGCTCCTCGGCCGACATCGCCCGAAAGAAGCGGGACGCCGCGCGCGAGAAGAAGCGCGCGGCCGAGAAGAAGAAGCGCGCGGCCGAGCGCAAGCGCCGGGCCGCGGAGCGCCGTCGGGCCGAGGAGGCGCGGCGCCGGGCCGAGGAGGAGCGCCGCCGACGGGCCGAAGAGGAGAAGCGGCGCCGGGCGGAAGAGGCGGCGCGGCGACGGGCGGCGGAGCGCGAGCGGGCCGAGGAGAAGCGGCGGGCCCGTGAGGCGCATCGCAGAGCCGAAGAGCAGCGGAGAGCGGAGGCCCGGCGGCGGGCCGAGGAGAAGCAGCGGTCCCGCGAGGCGCAGCGCAGAGCCGAGGAGAAGCAGCGGGCCCGCGAGGCGCAGCGCAGAGCCGAAGAGCGGCGCCGGGTCGAAGAGCGGCGCCGGGCCGAAGGGCAGCGGCGAGCCGAAGAGAAGCGGCGGGCCGAAGAGAAGCGGCGGGCCGAAGAGAAGCGGCGGGACCGCGAGGCACAGCGTCGGGCCGAAGAGCAGCGTCGAGCCGAAGAGCAGCGCCGGGCGCTCGAGGCCCGAGCGGCGGGGGCCCGGGCCGCCGAGGCGCGCCGCGCCGAAGAGAAGGAGCGGGCGGCCGACGCCCGCCGCGCCGACCGGGCAGCTCGGATCGAGGCCGCGCCGGCGGCGCTCCAGGTGATCCCCGCGTCGGCCGGCGAGCCTTCGAGCGGCCCGCCCGAGGCCAAGCCGCCACACACCGGTCGGCGCTACATCCGGCCCCGCTCGACCGACGCGCCCGCGGCTCGCCCGCCGATCACGCCCGCCGAGGACCCGCTCCCCGGGCACCGCCGGCCGCTGCCCGGCGGTGAGAGCGAGCAGCCGCCCGACCGCCGACCGCTGCCCCACCCCGAAGGCGACGCGCCCGGCGGGTTCGGGCGCCCGGCCGGCGACGGCCCCGACGCCGAGGGCGGCCCCACGCCCCGGCCGCTGCCCGACGGCCGGGCCACGCCGCGGCCGATCCCCCGCCCGGACGACGGCGCCGACGACCGCCGCCGGCCCGTCCGCCGCCCGGACGACGCGCCCGACGAGACCCGCCGGCCGATCCCCCGCCCGGATGACCGCGAGGCCGGCTCCGGCGAGCGACGCCCCCCCGAGGTCGGCCGCCGCCCCCCGCGTCGGCGCCCCCGCCCGGACAGCCCCCGCCGCGCCGACCGCAAGCCGCCGTCCGAAGGCCGCGCCGGCTGGGGCGACACCGTCGACCGGGTCGCCGACGAGGCCCGCCGGCCGCCCCCGCGCCCCATCCGCCGGCCGCGCCACCACCGACGGCGCTACGCCGGGCCCTACGGCAGCCGCTACGCCGACCCGGGCGGCGCGCCGCGGTATCACGGCGTGCCGGAGGACCACGCGCCCTACGCTGGCCCGGCCCCCGATCCGCTCGCCGGCTTCGAGCCCGGGCCCCCGATCGGCGAGCAGGGCTACGCGCTGACCGCCGAGCCGCGCCCCGCCTCGCCGCCCCGGGGCGCGCCGGCCACCCCCGCGCCGACGGTCGCCGAGAGCCGCCCGGCCAGCGACTGGTTCGACGGCTTCACCGCCCGCGGGGCCTACGCCGGCTGGACCTTCCAGCCGCTGGGCGACCTGCCCGGGGGCAGCGGCACCTTCGAGCGCTACACCGTCGAGGCGCTGAACCTGTACCGGGTCGACGCCATCCTCGACACCCGCTGGGCCCGGATCCAGGCCCGCTACGAGTCGAACCGCGGCTTCGGCTTCGGCCGGGACGACGCCCTGCTCGACCTGCTCGTCGGGCTGCGGGCGGTGCCCGGCCTCGAGGGGCTGACGTTCGAGTACCTCGACCTCGACTTCGTGCACGGCCGGGTCGATCTGGTCGACGCCGACGACGCCACCGTCATCGAGACCGCCCCGCTGAAGGTCGACCTGCGCACCATCGACGTCGGCTACCCGCTGCACGCCCTGGTGACCGTCTTCGGTCGCCGCTTCGACAGCGTGATGCCGCGCAACGTCTACCTCGAGCGGGGCAGCTCGCCGGCCGCGATCCCCGTCTCGGACCAGCTCCTCGAGGTGGACGCCACCGCCTGGGCCCTGGGTCTGAAGCTGGCCGCGCCCGACGACGGCGCCGGCCTCTTCGGCGGGGTCTCCGGCTGGGTCGGGGTCGGGCCCTACGACATCCGCACCATCGCCGGGGGGGCCTTCCTCGACGGGGGCTGGCTGACCGCGGGCGGCGTCGAGGGCCACATCGGCTGGCGCCAGCCGCTCGGGGCCGGGTTCAGCCTGGGCATCCGCGACACGCTGACCGTCATCGCCCTCGACCCCAACGGCCTGCCCGGCGGCATGCGCCGTGACCTCGAGGCCGAGGGGCTCGACCCCGACGGGCTCTCGCTGCGCTTCGGCACCATCGAGCTGCTCAACGGGCTGCACCTCGATCTCACCTGGTCGATTTGAGCGCCCCCGGGGGCCGAGTTGATTTGAACCCGCGGCGTCCATCTGCCATCTTCGCGCCATGAAACGCCTGCTCTCGCTCGACGTGAACGGCGAGACCCACGAGGTCGCCGCCCGGCAGAACCACTCGCTGCTCGAGGTCCTGCGCTACGACCTGGGGCTCACCGGATCCAAACAGGGCTGCGACAAGGGAGACTGCGGCGCGTGCACCGTGCTGGTCGACGGCCGGCCCACGCTCGCCTGCACCACCCTCGCGGCCATGGTGCCCCCCGCAGCCCGCATCACCACCATCGAGGGGCTCGCCGGCCCCGCGGGCCTCGACCCGGTGCAGGACGCCTTCGACCGCTGCGGCGCGTTGCAGTGCGGCTTCTGCCAGTCGGGCATGATGCTCTCGGCCCGGGCGCTGCTCGACGAAGACCGCGACCCAAGCGACGCCGCCATCCGCGAGGCGCTCGGCGGCAACCTGTGCCGCTGCACCGGCTACACCCAGATCTTCGAAGCGGTGAAGCTCGCCGGGGCCATCGAGCGGGGCGAGGCGCCGGCCTACGACCCGCAGCCGGCGGCGGGCTACACCGTGCTCGGCGGGCGCCACCGCAAGGCCGACGGGCACCTCAAGGCCACCGGGCGGGCGATCTACACCGACGACATCACCCTGCCCCGCATGCTGCACGGCAAGATCCTGCGCAGCCCGCACGCCCACGCGGCGATCGTCTCGATCGACACCGCGAAGGCCGAGGCGCTGCCCGGGGTCGCCGCGGTGCTCACCGGCGAGGCGCTGCCGATCAAGTACGGCGTCATCCCGTGGACCATGGACGAGCAGGCGCTGTGCACCGACCGGGCCCGCTTCGTGGGCGACGAGGTCGCCGCGGTGGTCGCCGTCGACGAAGAGACCGCCACCCGGGCCCTGGCGCTCATCGACGTCGAATACGACGTGCAGCCCCCGGTGATGGACCCCGCCGCCTCGCTCGAGCCCGGCGCGCCTCAGATCTTCCCCGGGCGGCGCAAGGGCAACCTCACCAAGCGGGTCAAGCTCGAGTTCGGCGACGTCGACGCCGCGATCGAGTCGGCCCACGCGGTCATCGAGGGGCGCTACCTCTTCGAAGGCACCGCCCACGCCCCGATCGAGCCCCACTGCGTCGTCGCCGAGATGGACCCCCGGGGCATCCTGACGGTGTGGTCGGCGACCCAGATCCCGCATTACGTGCACCGCACGCTGTCCCGAGTGCTCGAGCTGCCCGCCGACCGCATCCGGGTGATCCAGCCGGCGCTCGGGGGCGCGTTCGGCGGCAAGTCGGACCCCTTCGGCCACGAGATCGTCGCCGCGAAGCTGGCGATGCAGCTCGGCCGCCCGGTGAAGTTCCTGCTCGACCGGGAGGAGACCTTCTTCACCCACCGCGGCCGGCACCCGATGCACATGCAGATGACGCTGGCCGCCGACGCCGAGGGCCGGCTGACCGCGCTGGACTCCGACATCCTCATCGACGGCGGGGCCTACACCAGCTTCGGCATGATCACGACCTACTACTCGGGGCAGCTCCTCACCGCGCCCACCGGGTACGAGACCTACCGCTTCCACAGCCGGCGGGCGTTCACCACCAAGCCGCCGTGCGGGCCCAAGCGGGGCCACGGGTCGGTGCAGCCCCGGTTCGCCTTCGAGATCCAGCTCGACAAGATGGCCCACGCGCTCGGCCTCGACCCCATCGAGCTGCGCCGGCGCAACGACGTGGGGCCCGACAGCCAGACCGTCAACGGCCAGCAGATCACGTCCAACGGCTTCCTGGAGTGCCTGCGGGTCGTCGAGCAGGCCTCGGGCTGGAAGACCCGCTACGGCAAGCTGCCCTATGGCCGGGGGCTCGGCGTGGCCGGCTCGACCTACATCTCGGGCACCGCCTACCCGGTCTACCCCAACAAGATGCCCCAGTCGGGGGTGCAGGTCCGCATCGACCGCTCGGGGCGGGCCCACGTGATGTGCGGGGCCAGCGACATCGGCCAGGGATCCGACACGATGCTGGCGCTCATCGTCGCCGAAGAGCTGGGCCTGCTGCCCGACCGGGTGGTGGTGACCAGCAGCGACACCGACCTCTCGCCGGTGGACCTCGGGGCCTACTCCAGCCGGGTGACCTTCATGGCCGGCACCGCCTGCAAGCAGGCCGCGAGCGCCATCGCCGCCCGCATCCGGGAGGCCGTCGCCAGCGAGCTGGAGGTGCCCTCGCGGCAGGTCGCCTGCGGCAACGGGCGCTGGTTCTGGACCGAGGACCCCGAGAAGGGCGTGACCACCGCCGAGGCGTTCGTGCTCGCCGAGTCGGCGTTCGGCACCGTGGGCGCCACCGGGGGCTACCAGACCGACGAGTCGCTGGGCGGCAGCTACCGGGGCGGCACCATCGGGGCCAGCCCGGCCTACAGCTTCACCGCGCACGTCGCCGAGGTCGAGGTCGACGTCGAGAGCGGGTTCATCCGGGTCCACAAGATCTGGGCCGCCCACGACTGCGGCTTCGCGCTCAACCCCCAGCTCGTCGAGGGCCAGATCGCCGGCTCGGTCTACATGGGCTGGGCCGAGGCGGTCATGGAGGAGCAGGCCTTCGCCTACGGCGGCCCCAACCCGGGGCTGCTGCGGGGGCCGAACCTGCTCGACTACCGCATCC
Source organism: bacterium (assembly GCA_030426085.1). Taxonomy (GTDB): domain Bacteria; phylum Myxococcota_A; class Bradymonadia; order UBA7976; family UBA1532; genus JACKDM01. Next base: position 23,594 of record JAUHYW010000003.1, read on the forward strand.
CGACGGCGGTCGAGACCCCCGAGATCGAGTGCTTCATCGTCGAGAGCCAGGACCCGAAGGGCCCCTACGGCGCCAAGGAGGCCGGCGAGGGCCCGCTGCACCCGATCCTGCCGGCCATCGCCAACGCGGTCTACGACGCGGTCGGCATCCGGCTCGACGAGCTGCCGTTCCACCCGGCGAAGGTCCGCGCCGCGCTGGCCGAGAAGGCGGCTCGGGAGGCCGAGCAGGGGGCGTAGCCGGAGACTCTACCGTCAGCCGAAGTCCCCGTGGCGGTTGAACCGCCCGTCGCGCACGAAGCTGTACAGCGTCAGCCGCCCCGCGCGCGCCAACTCATCGGCCAGGGTGCTCGCCGCGCCCACCGCCACCACCGCGCCGATGCGGGCCATCAGGGCCTTCTGCACGATCTCGAAGCCGGCCCGGCTGCTCACCGCCAATACGAGCCCGTCGAGCGGGAAGCGGTCGGCCCGCAGCCGGGCGCCGATGACCTTGTCCACCGCGTTGTGCCGGCCCACGTCCTCGGCGGCCGTGATCAGCGCGCCGGCGGCGGTGAAGAGCGCCGCGCCGTGCAGGCCGCCGGTGGCCCGGAAGCGGCGCTGCTCGGCCCGCAGGCGCTCGGGCAGCGCCGGGACCAGCGTCGGGTCGAGCAGCAGCGGCGCGTCCAGCGGCGGCGCGTCGAGCATGACCCGGTCGATGCTGGCCTTGCCGCACAGCCCGCAGCTCGAGCCGGCGTAGAGCGTGCGCCGGGCCCGTTCGAAGCGGGCGTCGGCCGCCCGGACCCCGCCGGCGAGGTGGGCCAGCACGACGTTCTGCCGGGCGGGGCGGCTGGGGTCGGGGCAGTGGGCGAGGCCGGTGAGGTCGTCGGGGCCGTCGATGACGCCCTCGGTCGCCAGGAAGCCGGCGACGAGGTCCAGGTCTTCGGCCGGGTCGTCGCCCGGGGTGCGCATCACCACCGCCAGCGGGCGGCCGTCGACCCGGATCTCGAGCGGCTCTTCGATCACCAGCCGGTCGGCCTCGATCGCGCCCGCTCGCTCGACGGCGACCGGGCGGGTGCCGTCGGTCATCCGGCCTCCGGGTCCGGCGCCAGATCGGGCGGCAGCGCGCCGGGCCAGTCGCTCGCCGGTTGGTTGCGGGCGTCGGTGCGCAGCGCCGCGAGCCGGGCGTCGAGGCGCTCCAGCCGCTGGCGGATCCAGTCCTCGCGCTTGCCGGGGTGGTGCCGGGCGTAGAGCGCGTACTCCGCCCGGGCCCGGGCCAGCTCGCCGTTCTTCTCGAACAGCCGCCCCAGGTCGAGGTGGGCCCGCAGCACCGGCGGGCGGCCGACGAGCGCCTCGTGGAAGTGATGCCGGGCCCGCTTCGGCGCCCGGTCGACCAGGGCCCGCCCCAGCGCGTAGTGGGCCGGGCCGTAATCCCCGCGCAGCTTCAACACCCGCTTCAAGTCGGCGACGCCGTCGTCGGGCCGCCCGTCGTCCAGCGCGAGCAGCCCCCGCTGATACAGCGCCTTGTGATGCCGCCGGTCGAGCTCCAGCGCCCGGGCCAGGGCCCGCTTCGCGGTGGGGAAGTCCCGCCGCTCGAAGGCGCAGACCCCCAGCGTGTAGTGGGCCCGGGCGTCTTTGGGCCACAGCGCCACGACCCGCTCGAAGCAGCGCTGGGCGACGTCGAGCCGGGCCCGCTCGCGCTCGACGACCCCCAGGTTGAACAGGATGCGGGGCTCGTCCGGCGCCCGGCGCAGCGCGTGGCGGTACTCCCGGGCGGCGGCGGCGAGCAGGCCGTCATGGCGCAGGGCGTAGCCCAGGGCGAAGCGGAAGGTCGGCTCGTCGGGGTCGAGCGCGGCGGCGTGGGCGAAGCGCACCCGGGCCTGGCGCCGCAGCTCGCGGGCTTGAGCCGCCCGCCCGGCCTGGAAGTGCAGCCAGGGGTCGTCCGGGTGGCGGGCGAGCTGGCGGTGGCAGTAGAGGATGGCCCGCTCGGGCTCGTCGCCCTCCACCAGCGCCCGCGCCCGGCGGCGGGCGAGCCACGGGCGGTCGACCAGCGGCTCGATCACCGACAGCGCGGCGCTCACGATACGGGCGGCGAGGGGCTTCAGCGGGGCCTCACGCTGTCAGGGCATCAGCTCGATGGGCGTCTCCGGCTCGGGGTCGGGAGCCGGCGGCGGTTCGGGGGGCGGGGTCGGCGGCCGGGCGACGGCCTTGGGCGCCTCCCGGGGCGTCGGGCTCTTCTCGACCGGGGGGCGGCGCTTCACGGGGGTCGGCTTGGGGCGCTTCGGCTCGACCTTGCGCGGCTCGCGCTGCAAGACGACCGACACCACGTTGTTCTCGTCGGCGGCGGCCGGGTCGAGCACGAAGGTCTTCGAGAGGTAGCCCTCCCGCCGGGCGACGAAGGTGGTCGCCGCGTCGACGCTCAGCCGGACCACCGCGCCCCCCGGGGCGTCGCTCGACGCGCCGACCTCGACCTCGTCCTCGGCCCGCACCAGGGCCACCCCCAGGGGGTCGGTCGTGACGACGAACTCCCGCTCGACCGGCGCCTCGGGGGCGGCGGCGTCGGGGGCCTGGGGCGGGTCGGGGGTCGGGGCGGCGGCCAGGGTCGGCGCCCGATCCGGCGGCGGGGGCAGCGGCTGCGGCCGGTCGTCGCCGACGCCGAAGGCCGCGTACAGCGCGCCGGTCACGACCACCGCGGCGAGCACGATGGGCACCACCGGCGCCTTGCGCCGCCGATGGTCGGGCGCCTCGTCGAGCACCACCGAGCCGATGTCGGGCATGTCGATCGGAGGCGGCGGGGCGTAGCCGGCGCTCACCGCCGGCAGCCGGTCGGCCAGCTCGGCGAAGGGGGTACCGGCCCGCAGCGCGATGAGGGCCTCGACCTGATCGAGCAGCGTGTCGACGTCGGGCTGACGCGCCTCGCGGCTCTTGGACAGCGCCTGGAAGACCACCGCCTCGACGGCCGGGTGCAGGTCGAGGTCCGGCTGGCGGTCGACGAACGGCGCCGGCTCTTCGTTGACGTGGGCGATGAGGATCGACAGCGGGTTGTCGCTGACGAACGGCGGCTCGCCGAGCAGCATCTCGTACAGGATCACGCCCAGGCTGTAGATGTCGCTGCGGGCGTCGAGCTGGGTCGAGCGGGTCTGCTCGGGCGACATGTACTTCGGGGTGCCGAACATCGTGCCGGCCTGGGTCAGCGTGCGCTCGTGGCCATCGCCCTCGCGCAGCTTCGCGACCCCGAAGTCGAGCACCTTGACGAAGTCGACCTCGCCCTCGACCTCGGTCAGGAACACGTTGTCCGGCTTGAGGTCGCGGTGGATGATGCCCGCCTTGTGGGCCTCGGAGAGCGACTTGCAGACCTGGCGCATGATGCCCAGCGCCCGGTCCACCGGCATCGGCCCCGCCCCGAGCACCGAGCCGAGGTCGACCCCCCGCAGGTACTCCATCGCGATGAACAGGACGCCGTCGTCGGTCTGGCCGAAGTCGTAGACCGAGATCGTGTTGGGGTGGGTCAGCCGGCTGGCGGCGAGCGCCTCTTTGTGAAAGCGCTTGATGACCGTCTCGTTCTCGGCGAACTCCCGCAGCAGCACCTTGAGGGCCACCGTGCGCTGCACCGAGGGCTGCCACGCCTCGAAGACCGCGCCCATGCCGCCCCGGCCGATCATGCCCCGGATCTCGTAGCGCCCGTCGACGATCTTGCCGACCATCGTATCGATCGAGCGCTTGGGGGCCTCGGGCTCGGCCCACTTGCCGAAGTCCTCGCCCCGCATGATGGCGTGCTCGTCGTCGACCTCGGCCGGCGGCTCGGTCCCGGGGGCGGGCGGCGGCTCGGAGCCGAAGTCGGCCATCGGCGGCGGGGCCGAGGCCGGCGGTTCGGAGGGGATCTCGAGGGTCGGCAGCGGATCGGCGAGCTCGCCGTGCAGGGCCGAGAGGCCCGACAGGCGGGTCGCCTTGCGGGGGGCGAGCGGGGGGTTGGAGTGGGCGTCGTCGCTCATCGGTCCTCGGTCTGCGCGGCGGTCACCGCGCGGAGGGTCAGGCTATCAGATCCGGCGGCGAATGCCTCGCCCACGACCGCCCCGGGCAGAAGATCCGTCGGACGCGAAAAATTCCCGCCGGGGCGGGCGATGCTTGATCGGCCGGGGCCCCGCCCGCAATATGCGCGGCCATGAAAGACAACGCCTCCTACTACGACGACTTCTCGGGCTGGTACGAGAACGAGCGGCACCACGGCTACCACGCGATGCTCGACCGGCTCCAGGTGGGCGTCGCCCGGCCGCTGTGCGCCGACCGCGACGTGCTCGAGGTCGGCTGCGGCACCGGCATGATCCTCAAGGAGATCGCGCCCGTCGCCCGCCGCGCGGTGGGCCTCGACATCAGCCGGGGCATGCTCGAGAAGGCCCGGTCCCGGGGCTTGGACGTGGTCGAGGGCACCGCGACCGATCTGCCCTTCGGGGACGCCAGCTTCGATACGGTCTACTCGTTCAAGGTGCTGGCCCACGTCCGGGAGATCACCACCGCCATGGCCGAGGTCGCCCGGGTCCTGCGCCCCGGCGGCCGGGCGGCGCTGGAGTTCTACAACACCCGCTCGCTGCGCTACGTGATCAAGCGCCTCAAGCGGCCCCACGCGGTCAGCGCGACCACCACCGACGACCAGGTCTACACCCGCTACGACAGCCTGCGGGACGTGGCCGGCTACCTGCCGACCGCGCTGCGCATCGACGGCGTGCGCGGCATCCGGGTCTTCACCCCGTTCGCCCAGGCCCACAAGGTGCCCGGCCTCGGCCCGATGCTGGCCTACGCCGAGGCGATCGCCCGGGACAACCCGCTCACCGCGCGCTTCGGCGGGTTCATGGTGGTGATGGTCACCAAGGTCTGAGGGCATCAATCCAGGCACGGCTCCGTCATTGACGCAGCCAGCCCGGGTCCGTATCGTCGAGTGATGGTGTTCGACTGGGACCCGCTGAAGAACAGTGCGAACCAGAAGAAGCACGGGCTGGCCTTCGAAGACGCGATCGGCGTCTTCGAAGGCGAGGACGAGGCCCTGGAGCTGTTCGACGAGTGGCACTCCGACGACGAGGATCGATTCATCACCATCGGCCCGATCCGGAGTGGCCTCGCGATGGTGGTCTGGACCGAGCGCCCGGACGATGTCGTCCGGGTGATCTCGGCCCGCTGGGCGACGCCACGCGAACGGCGCCTCTACGAGCGCCAGATCGGGGGACGAGGATGACCGACGAGATGCCGGAGATGACCGAGGACGACTTCGCGCGCACCTTGCGCCGGGCGCAGCGACAGCGGTTGATGGCCGGGGACATCCGCTCGGGGAAGGACATCGCCGACCTGCGCGCTTTCGTGGGTCTCACTCAGGTCCGATTCGCCGCTGCGTTGGGCATCAGCGTGCGCACGTTGCAGGGCTGGGAGCAGGGTCGCCGACGACCCGAAGGCCCGAGCCTCGCCTTGCTGCGCATCGCCGCGCGGCACCCCCGCATCATCCGCGAGAACCTCTCTTCAGCCGCCTGAGCGCCCCTCACCCTCGCAGCGCCGCCTCGTGGGCCGCGCCGATGACCGACCAGCGGCAGGCCGCGCCCGCGCGGCGGTGCGCGGCCCGCATCCGGGCGGACAGCGCCGGATCACCCAGCACCCGGGACAACGCGCCAGCCAGGGCCCGCGGATCGGCCGGCGGCACGAGCAGGGCCCCGGCGGGGTCGGCGACGGCGGGGATGCCGCCGATGGCGCTGGCGATCAGGGGCGCGCCGGCCGACAGCGCCTCGAGCACGACCAGGGGGGTGCCCTCCCGGCGGCGGCCGATCGGGCGGCTGGGCACGACGCAGGCCGCAGCCGCGGCGAGCAGGGCGTCGCGGGCGGCGGGGCCGACCGGGCCGGGCAGATGCAGATCGACGCCGAGGGCCGCGCAGCGGTCGGCGAGGCGGGCCCGCTCGGGGCCGTCGCCGGCGGCGACCCACAGCGGGCGGGGTCGAGGCAGGTGGCCCAGCGCCTCGGCGAGCACGTCGAACCCTTTCAGCGGCACCAGCCGGCCCACCGAGGCCACGATCGGGCGGCCGGCGGCGAGGCGGCGCAGGCGGTCGAGCGTGGCCCGGCAGGGGCTCGGCGGCGGGATGCCCATCGGGTGGACGTGACACCGGGCGGTCGGCGGGCGGCCCAGGCGGGCGGCGAAGCGGGCGGACAGGTCGCGGCTGACGAAGGTGATCCCGGCGACCCGGTCGAGCAGGCGGGCGACGGCCCGGGGCAGGCGCTCGAGCAGGGCGACGTCGCTGCCGTGGGCCACGAGGTGGGTCCGGTTGCCGTGTCGCCGGGCGGCGGCGAGCGCGGCCGGGCCCGCGGGCAGCAGCCAGTGGCCGACGATGACGTCCGCCGGGTGCACGCAGCGCCGGGCGGCGGCGGTGAGGGCGAGCTGGGCCGCGGCGGCCCGGGGCGGGGCGATCAGGGGGCGGCGGCGCAGGGCCTCGGGGGCGCCGTGGCCGTCGAACAGGCCCGGGGGCGCCGGCCAGCGCAGGCGCTCGACGCCGGGCGGGCTCCAGCCGCGGCCGGGGGCCAGGACCCGGACCCGCCAGCCGCGGGCGACGAGGTCGGCGGCGAACTCGGCCACGAAGCGGCCGGCCCAGTCGTCGGGGTGGCGGGGGTAGCTGGTGGTGAGGAAGAGCGCCCGCGGGCTCACCGGGCCGGCTCGGGCGCGGGCTTCGGCGCGGGGGGCTTCGGCGCAGGGCGCTGCGACGGGGCCAGGGGCTGCGGCGGGCGCACCGGGCCGAGCCGGGGAGCCGGCGGCCGGGTGGTCTTCGGTGGGCGGGTCTTCGGCCGCGCGCGCGGCGGGCGCCGCCCCGAGCGACCGCGCCGTCGGGCGCGCGTGCGGGGCTCTTTCACCCACGGGTGGTCCTTGCGCTTGTAGAGCTTGATGCCCCGCCCGCCCACCTGGGGGATGCGCTGATACGCCTTGCGCAGCAGGGACTTGAACGCCTTCCAGTCCCGATAGCCCTCGTTGCGGGACACCGCGATGAACGCCGGCCGCCCCTCGACCAGCTCGGCGGTGACCTCTTCCCACGGGCTGTCGAGGGTGAACTCGGTCTTCTTCGTCGGCCGGCGCCAGGTGTTCGTCAGGTTGTTGGTCAGCACCCCGAGCACCTTGTAGAAGCGGCCCGGCGCCAGCCGGTCGGCGTGGTAGTAGACCGGCCACGCCCAGCGGCCCCAGACCCAGATCCGGTCCGTGGGGGCGGTGTTCTGCGCGATGACCCGCCCGATCTGCGCCGACTCCCGGTCCCGGGGCGCGCGGCGGCGCTTGTGGATGCTCTCGACCTGCCCCAGATCCTGCTGGAAGGCGGGCACCGCGAGCCCCACGATCAAAGCGCCCCACAGCAGCGTGCGCCAGCGCAGCTTGATGCGATACGGGGGCCACCAGCCGACCAGCGGGCCCCGCGGGTGGGCCGCCAGCCACACCGCCGCGGGCAGGATCTGGAGGTAATAGCCCTTGAAGAAGCGGAACCCGAGCGCGGCGCCGGCGAAGCTCAGCCCGAAGTGGCCCGCCAGCAGCACCCCCCGGACCCCGAGCCGGCGGGCCTCGCCCGAGGCCAGCGTATGCAGCGCGGTGAGGCCGGCGAGCACCGTCGGCAGCGCCATGTACTCCCAGAAGCCGAGCACGCCGTCGCCGACGCGGACCAGCTTGTCCATCGCGCTCAGCGGGCTGTCGGCCACGTAGCGCCAGCCGCTCTCGCTGAGGAAGTAGTGCCGCACGAACTCACCCAGGCCCCCGCTTGCCGCCGCGTGCACCATGATCGGGGCGAAGCCCAGCGCGAGCCCGCCGCCGAACGCGGCCAGCGCCGGGACGCGCTTCGGCGGGCCCCGCCAGCCGTCGGGCGCCCGCAGCCGGGGCCAGGCGACGATGAGCAGCGCGAACAGCGGGAAGAGCACCGCCGCCTGCCGCTTGAGCAGGCCGGCCGCCGCCAGGGTGGCCCCGGCCGCGATCCACCACCGCAGCGTGCCCCGCTTCAGCGCCACGAGCGCGAAGACCGTGCACCACACGTAGGGGGTGATCATCCACGCGCCGTAGTTGACGTCGATGCTGTCGGGGATGGGCGAGCCGAAGGCGTAGAGCAGCGCGGCGACCGCCCCCACCTTGCGCCCATAGAGCGCGATCCCCCCGGCGTAGACCCCGGCCGCGGCGAGCCAGGCCCAGCCGGCCATGAACCGCTGGACGTGCATCAGGCTGCGGCCGAAGACCTCCCAGATGCCCCACACCATGTAGAAGCTGCCCGGGGCCTTCCACTCGAGGTCGTCCTTGTAGGGCAGCCCGCCGGCCCGCAGCAGGTCGGCGTTGTAGGTGATGCCGGCGACGTCCTCGTTGTGGAACGCGTCGGTGAACAGGCCGGTGCGGCGGATGTAGAGCGCGACGGCCGCGAGCAGGCCGAGCACGGCCAGATCGACGGCCATGCGGGCGAGGCGGGCGCGGCGCTCCGAAGGCGGGTTCATCGGGCTTCGGTACGGGGCATCGGCGCGTTGTGTCAAGCGGGGCCGTGCGCTAAGGTGCCGCGCCCGCTCCGGAGGCGCCCAGGTGACATCCCCCGCTCCCGCTGATCCCGCCGAGGTCGAGCGCCGCCTCGACCTGTCCGTGGTCATCCCGGTCTACAACGAAGAGGAGAGCCTGCCCCGGCTGGTGCCCGAGATCCACCGGGCGCTGCGGCCGACCGGGCTGGACTACGAGATCGTGCTCGTCGACGACGGCTCGAAGGATCGCAGCTTCGCGGTGCTCGAGCGGCTCGCGGCCGACGATCCGGCGCTGGTGGTGGTGCGCTTCCGGCGCAACTTCGGCCAGACGGCGGCGATGCAGGCCGGCCTGGACCACGCCCGCGGCGCGCGGGTGGCCCTGATGGACGCCGACCTGCAGAACGACCCGGCCGACATCCCGATGATGCTCGCCCGGCTCGACGACGGCTACGATCTGGTCGCCGGCTGGCGGGCGAACCGGCAGGACGCCTTCGTCAACCGCAAGCTGCCGTCGATGATCGCCAACAAGCTCATCAGCCGCACCACCGGGGTCGAGCTGCACGACTACGGCTGCACGCTCAAGGTGATGACCCGCGAGGTGGCCAAGGACCTGCGGCTGTACGGCGAGATGCACCGCTTCATCCCGGCGGTGGCCGACTGGTCGGGGGCCCGCATCCTCGAGGTGAAGGTCAACCACCGGGCGCGGCAGTTCGGGGTGTCGAAGTACGGCATCAGCCGCACGATCCGGGTGGTGCTCGACCTGCTGGTGGTGCTGTTCATCCAGCGCTATCTGGTCAAGCCGGTGCAGGTCTTCGGGCTGGCGGGGCTGGTCAGCGGGGGGCTGGGCTTCTTCATCTGCTTCGTGCTGGCGCTGCAGAAGGTCTTCGGCGACGCGACGCTGGCCGACCGGCCGATGCTGCTGCTGGGGGTGCTGCTGATCATCGTCGGGGTGCAGCTCGTCTCGATGGGGCTGCTGGCCGATCTGATGGCCCGGACCTACCACGAGTCCCAGGACAAGCGGCCGTACACCGTGCGCACCGCCATCGTCGGCGCCGGCAGCCGGGCGGCCGAGTTGCCCGAGCGCACCACCGCCGCCGAGATCCCCTCGGCGAAGCCGGACGCGGCCCCCGAAGACGCGGCCGACGCGACCCCGGCCGAGCCGGCCGACCCCCCGCCCTCCGCCTGATCGCCCGATGACCGCGCCGACCGGCCGCCGCTGGAGGCGGGCGCTGCTCGCCTGCCTGATCTCGGCGCTGCTCATCGCGGCGCTGACCAGCCAGCTCGACCCGGCCGCAGCCCTCGACCGCCTGCGGGCCGCCGACGGGGGCCCCATCTGGGCCGCGCTGGGCTTCTCGGCGCTGATGTTCGTCTGCCGCGCGCTGCGCTATCGGCTGATCACCACCCGCAGCGCCCTGCCCGACGTGGCCGCGGCGACCGCGGTGCAGGTGGCCGCCAACCGGCTGGCCCCGCTGCGCCTGGGCGAGCTGAGCCTGCCCTGGCTGCTGCACCGGGCCTCGGGCGAGCCGCCGGTGCCGATCGTGGTGCACCTGCTGCTCATCCGGCTGGTCGAGCTGTGGGTGGTGCTCGTCGCCGCCGGGCTGGCCGCCGGGCTGTGGTTCGCCGGGCGCGACGCGGGGGTCTCGCCGGTGGCGGCCGGGCTGGCGCTGGCCGGGCTGAGCCTGTCGCTGCTCGCCTTCCGCCGGCTGGTGCGCCTGGGGGTGGCCCTGGGCCGGCGGCTGGTGGCGGCGACCCCGCTGCGGCGGGTGGCGGCCCTGCCGAAGATCTTCGACCAGCTCGACGGGGCGGTGCACGACGCGGCCCGGCTCGACCGGCGGCGGCGGCTGGCGCTCTTCGGGCTGACGGTGGCGGTGATGGCGCTCAACTACGCGGTCTTCGGCGCGCTGCTGCTCGCGCTGGGCTTCGACCTCGACCCCCGCCAGGTCGTGGTCGGGGTCACCGCCTCCCAGATCGCCGGCGCGCTGCCGGTGCTCAGCGTGGGCAGCCTGGGCACCCACGAGACCGGCTGGGCGGCGGGCTTCGTCTGGGTCGGTATGGCCCTGCCCGATGCGGTGCTCAGCGGCCTGTTCACCCAGGCGGTCACCCTCGGGTTCGCGGTGCTCTTCGCCCTGCCGGCGGGGCTGCGGGTCTACTTCGGCGGCTCGACCGGCGGGTCGTAGGGGCTCGGCTTCGGCGGGGGCGGCGCCTTCGGCTTCGGGATGGGCAGATCACCCTCGATGCGGCCGGCCGCGGCGCCGTCGACCCGGACCGGGCCCCGGGCGTTGCCGCTCATCGTATTGCCGCGGAACGTGCCCTCGCCGTCGGGCAGGACCCACACCCCCTGGTACGCGTTGCCCTCGAGGCGGTTGTCGACCACCGTCGGCCGGGCCCCGCCGCTGATCTCGATGCCCGCCTTGCCGCTGCGCCGCACCGTGTTGCCCTCGAGGGTGCCCCCGCCCTCGGCGTGCACGTAGATGCCGCTCTGGGTGGTGCCCTCGACGGTGTTGCGCAGCACTTTGGGCGTGCCGCCCTTGATCTCGATGCCGGCCAGCCCGGTGCCGCGCACGGTGTTCTCTTCGAGGGTGCCCAGCGCCCCCTGGTTGACGAAGATGCCGCTCTGGGTGCCGCCCTCGAACGTATTGCGCCGCACGACCGGATCGGCCCCCGACTTGAGCTCGATGCCGGCGAGGCCGTTGGCTCCGATCGTATTCTCCTCGATGACGCCGCCGGCGCCCTCGTTGACGAAGATGCCGCTCTGGGCCCCCTCGGCGACCCGGTTGCGGCGGATCTCGGCCCGGGCGCTGCTCTTGACCTCGATGCCCGCCAGCCGGTTGCCGCTGATCAGGCTGTCCTCGATGGTCGCCCGGGCCCCGGCGTGCACAAAGAGCCCGCTGGCGCCGCCGTCGTGCAGTCGGCTCTTGCGCACGGTCGCCTGTCCGCTGCCCTTGACCTCGACCCCCGCCGCGCCGTTTCCGGTGATCGTGCTGGCCACCACCTCGGCCCGCCCGCCGTCGTAGGCGAAGAGGCCGCTCTGGCGGCTGTCGTGCAGGCGGCTGTCGACGACGGCGACGGTGCCCCGGTCGCGCACGGCCACCGCCGCGAGGCTGGCGCTCTGCACCGCGCACCCGCGCAGCTCGAGGCGGCCCTCGCGCACGTCGACCCCGTAGCGGGCCGGCTCGCCGCCGGTCTGGCGCAGGGTCAGGCCCTTCAGCAGCGCCCGCACGGCGGTGCTCTGCACGATGTTGGCCCCCGAGACCTCGACGATGATCTGCTCGACCGGCCCGTCGCCGATGATGGCCACCGGGCGGGTGAGCGCGAGCGGGTCGGTGTAGGTGCCCGGCCGGACCCGGATCCGGTCGCCGCTGCCGGCGCTGCCGAGGGCCGCGGCGATGTTGAGGAAGTCGCCCCCGCCGCCGGGGTCGACGACGTGGGTCCGCCCCCGGTAGCCGGCGAGCGGGTCGCCCTCGGCCGGCACGCTGCCCGGCCCGTAGGTCGGGCGCCCGTCGGCGGCCTCCTCGACCGGCTTCGGATCGGGCTCGACCGGCTTCGCCCGGGCCGGGGGCGCGCGGTCGGGCAGGACCGCGGCGTCGAGCCCGAGGCGGGCCTCGATGCCGGCGAGCGGGTCGGGCGCCTCCCGCTCGGCCTGCGCGGCCGGGGCCTGGGCGTCGGGGGCCGGCGCCGACGGCTTGCTGCACCCGGCGCCGATCAGCAGCGCGAGCCCCATCGACAGCGGCCCGAACGGGCGGAGCAGCGCGCGCGGGCTGCGGTTCATGCTCACCTCCTCGGCCTCGCGGTGTGCTCCCTGCATATCATCATCCGGCCGCTCGCGCCCCGCGTCGAATCTGCTACTGTCGGATCCCACGGTCTGGAGGAGCGCGATGATCCGGCTGCCCGTCGTCCGCGATTACATGGTGACCCGGCTGCACACCCTCACCCCCGAGGTGCACATCCTCGACGCGGTCGACATGCTCGTCGAGCGGCGGCTCTCGGGCGCGCCGGTGGTGCACGAGGGGCACGTCATCGGCATGCTCACCGAGAAGGACTGCGTGCGGCTGCTGACCAAGGGCGATGACGACGACGACGTGCCCACCGGCACCGTCGGCGACTACATGGTGCGCGACGTCAAGACCGTGCCCCCGACGATGGACATCTACTACCTCGCCGGCCTCTTCCTGAAGCACCCCTATCGCCGCTACCCGGTGGTCGAGGACGGGGTGCTCATCGGTCAGATCAGCCGGCGGGACGTGCTGCGCGCGATCCAGGCCCACGTCCCCCGCACCTGACGCCTCCCCGGGACTGACCCAGCCGATGCGCTCCGACCCCTTCACCGGGCGGGCGGCCCTGATCACCGGCGCGGCGTCGGGCATCGGCGCCGCGCTCGCCGAGGCCCTCGCCGCCCGCGGCGCCCGGGTGTGGCTCACCGACGTGCAGCCGCTCGCCCCGGTCGTCGAGGCCATATCCGCCCGCCACCCGGAGGCCCGCGTCGAGCACGCCCCGCTCGACGTGACCGACGCCGACGCCTTCGCCGCGCTCGCCGCCCGGATCGAGGCGGTCCAACCCATCGACCTGCTGTTCAACAACGCCGGGGTGGGGCTGGCCGGCGAGCTGCGCGACCTGACGCCGGCCGACTGGCGCCGGGTGCTCGCGGTCAACCTCGAGGGCACCATCAACGGCATCCACGCGGTCTACCCGGCGATGGTCGCCCGGGGGGACGGGCACGTCGTCAACATCGCCTCCGGGGCGGCGCTGGCTCCCCGGCCGGGCATGGTGCCCTACGCCGCGGCCAAGGCGGCGGTGGTCGGCCTGTCCCGCTCGCTGCGGGCCGAGGCCGCCGGGCTCGGGGTGCGGGTCTCGGCGGTCTGCCCCGGCTACATCGACACCGGCATCATGGGCCGCACCCGCTTCGTGGGGCTCGACCGGGCCGGCCTCGAGGGCGCGATCCCCATCCGCCCGATCAGCGCCGCCGAGTGCGCCCGGCGCACGCTGGTCGGGGTCGCCCGCGACCGGGCGCTCATCCCGGTGGGGGCCGAGGTGGGCCTCGAGTGGCGCCTGATGCGCTGGGCCCCGGGCCTCGTCGAGCGGATGGCCCGGTGGCGCGCCCGCCAGTTCCGCCGCCACCGCGTCCGGTGAATCGGCCGGAGGCGGTCGGCTACCCTCTCACCGTCTTCCGCCGTCGGAGCCCGCCATGACCCGCCCGCTCGCCTGCCTGTGCATCGCGCTGTGCTGCGCCGCCTGCGTCGCCGACCCGCTGCCCCTCGGCGACGGCGGGGCCGACGACCGCGGCCCCGACGGCGAGCCGCCGCCCGACGGGGCCCTCGACGGGCTCGATGTCGCCTTCGACCGGGGGCGGCCGCCCGACGCGGTCCCGGTGGTGCCCGACGCGGCGCCCGATGTGCTCGACGCGGCGCCGCCGGTGCCCGACGAGGGCCCCATCGGCCCCGAGGTGCCGCCGCCGGGCGAGGGCGAGGTGGCGGTCACCGCCCGGGCCGGGGAGACCTTCTTCGTCTGGATCGACGACGCCGGCGACGTGATCGGGCTGCGGGTCGACGCCGACGGCGAGCCGGGCGAGCCGACGGTGCTCGACGCGCCCGCCCGCCGCCCGGAGCGGGTGGTGGCGGTCACCGCCGACGGGCACCCGTGGGTCGCCTACGGATCGAGCGACGGCCCCATCGTGGCCTTCGAGGTCGACCTGCCCCGGCGCACCCGGCGGGTGCTCGACGCGCTGCGGGGGCCGCCCCTGCTCGCCCGGGCCGCGGACGGGGTGCTCGTGATCGGGACCACCGCCGACGGCGCGCTGGCCTGGCAGCGCATCGACAACGACCTGCGGGTCGAGCCCCCCATCGTCGACCCGCTCGGCCTGCCGCCGCCCGACGACGCGGCGGGCATCGGCTCGGGGGTGGTGCTGGCCTGGCAGGGGGCCGAGCAGTGCATCCAGCTCGACGACGCCGACTGGCGGCCGACCACCAACTTCCTCTGCCGGGGTGGCCAGATGCGGCTGCTCTCCGACGGCCGCCGGGCCCTGGTCAGCCGGGTGGCGGCGGTCGGCAACGACGAGGCGATCGTCGTCGAGTCGCTCTTCGACCACGAGGAGGACTTCCAGGTGGCGTTCTTCGAACTGTCGGCCGGCACCCGGTTCCCGGTCGACGGCGACGAGCGGGCGGTCATCGGGTCCCGGATCATCGACGGCAGCCGCCGGCTGGCGGTCTCGGTGATCGGGGCCGGCCGGTCGTGGGACACCGCCGAGACCTGGGCCGACGCCAGCGCGCTGCCGTTCGACCGGGTGGGGGCCTTCGCCCGGCACACCCTGCCCGCGCTGGCCCGGGAGGGGGTCTGCCCCGACGGCGCGGCCTGCTTCGGGCCCCTCGACTGCGGCCGTCGGGCCTGTGAGGGCGGGGTCGAGGCCGACCACCTGCTGGCCCTCGACTTCCGCGTCGACGGGCGCCCGCTCGTCCGGCGCCTGCCGCTGGTCCGGCGGGCGATCGGCCAGCCGCCCTACGCGATCCCCGACCCCGGCGGCTGCCTCGCCCGGGCCGAGCGCTGCGACCTCGTCGACCAGGACTGCGACGGCCGGGTCGACGACGGGCTCTGCTGCCTGAGCACCGCCAACGTCAGCTACCGCTGGCACTCGCTGCGCCCGGTGGCCCGCTCGATGGTCGACGGCGCGCCGCGCTACGACTTCCTCTTCGCCGACGTGAACACCAACAACGCCTACCACCTGCTCTATCGCTTCGAGGGCACCGACGAGTGGACCGGCAAGTCCATCCCGCTGCGCCAGGACCCGTCGGGGGTGCCGGGCAACCTGGGCATCAACTTCTTCGGGGCCCGCGACGGGCGGTTCGCGGTGGCCGCGGGCGGCATCGCCGGGCTGGTCGCCCGGGCGGTGGACGAGGACGGGGTCGCCGGCGGCTGGGCGCTGTTCATGGACCACCCCGGCCGCCGGATCGAGGAGGGCGACGCGGACGCGCCCCGGCCCCTGGTGCCCCTGAACTGCGACCGGATCCTGGCCGTCGACGTGCTCGAGCACGACTCGCCCGCCTCGGGCAACCCCGACGGGGAGCAGGTGCTGGTGGTCTGCCCCGACAAGATGATCCGGATCTACGCCGTGCACCCCGACCGGGACGGGATGTGGACCTTCGAGCGCTTCACCCTGCCGCCGGTCTCGTGGGCCACCATCAACCGGCGGGGGCGGGGCAGGCTCGAGGTCATGGTCGGCTTCGAGGTGCCCGGCGAGGGGGGGTGGGCGGTGCGGGCCTTCGAGTTCGACAGCGACAGCGAGGAGGCGCCGGCGGTCGCGGTGCTGCCCGACGCGCTCTCCCGGCTCGAGGGGGGCGAGGCGGCCCACCCCATCTACCGCCACCCGATCCCCGGCCGGCCGCCGATCCAGGTCCGGTCCGGGTCCGGGGCCCGGCTGGCGTTCGCCGAGCGCGACCGCCTCGGCAACCCGGTCACCGCCTGGCGCGACGCGCTGCTCGGCCCCGCGCCCGAGCGGATCACCTTCTCGCCCACCGCCTACCGGCTCTTCGCCTCGGGGCCGGTGGAGCCGGTGGCGGGCTTCGACGAGGCGACCGGCTGGTGGGCGGTGGACGTCACCGGCAACGACGAGACCTTCGACCTGTGGAGCGTCGCCCCGATCTTCAAGGTGCAGGGCCCGGTGGCCGCCTGGTACGCCACCCGGGGTTCGTACGGCCTCGACGACCCGCTCTTCTCCATCACCCGCTACGACCTGGGCCTGATCCAGCCGATCACCGAGGACGACACCCAGTGGCGCTTCGTGACCCGGGAGACCCGCTGCATCCGCCCCTGACGCAATAGGCGGATCCACCCATGGGCCTCCGTCGGCCGGGGCGTAGTTCTGCCGTGTCCCGCCATCGGCGACCTCTGATAGCTGCTGCTCTTTCGCGGCCCTCCGACGGGGTCGGGGGGAGTCGGCGCCGAGATGCACGCCCGCACGCCATGGATCGCGCTGGCCGCGCTGCTGCTGCCGGCCACCGCGCTCGCCGGGGCCTGGACCCGGCCGGTGGGCAACGTCTACGCCAAGCTGGCCTACGGGGCCTCGACCGCCGCCGATCAGTACACCTTCGACGGCCGGCGCAAGCCCTACGCCGACAACGTCGAGGGGGCCTCCTTCTTCGACCGCAGCGCCTACGCCTACGCCGAGGGCGGCGCGCTCGACGGGCTCACCGTCATCGGCGGGCTGAGCTACAAGCGGGTGTTCGTCGTCGACGAGGCCTTCCGCTACGAGCGCACCCGCCTCGGCGACGCCCGGCTGGGCCTGCGGGCCGACCTCGGGCGGTGGCTGGCCCTGCCGTGGGGGCTGGCCTGGGCCGCCGAGCTGCGCCTCGACCTGCCCACCGGCTACGTGCGCAACACCGTGCCCGCGCCGGGAGCGGGCAACGTCGACGGCAGCCTGTCGATCGGCGTGGGGCTGGGCCGGGCGGCGTTCTACGCCCAGGGCGGCCTGGGGCTGCGGGTGCGCACGCCGTGGTACGGCCTGTCGGGCACCGTCGCCTGCAACCCGGGGGTGCACCGGGGCTGCGTGCCCGCCGAGACCGCCGACCCCGGCGACGAGCTGCTCGCCCGGGTCGAGGCCGGCTGGACCCCCTGGTCATGGCTCGCGGTGCAGGCGCTGGCCGAGGCGACCCTCAGCTTCGAAGCCCCGGCCACCGGCTTCTCGGTCAGCCAGCCCACCCCGACCCACCGCCGGGTGCTCAAGGCCGGCGCCGGCCTGATGCTGCGCCCCATCCGGGCGCTCGCGTTCGAGGCCCAGGTCTTCGTGACCCCCTGGGGCCAGAACACCGTCGACTCGCTGGACGTCTTCCTGGGCCTCAGCAGCGAGTTCGACCTGCTCGGAGGGCCGGGCTGATGCGGCGACGGGACTTCGTCGGCCGGGCGGCGCTGGGCCTGCTCGGCGTCGGGCTGTGGCGCTGCGGCAGCCACCGGGTCATCCCGCTGGTGGACGGGGTCGAGGTGCCGTTCGTGACCCCCACCGACGACCACTTCGTCAAGAACGGGGCCGAGGGGTCGCTGCGCGGCTGGCGCATGCCCCGGCTCGACCCCGAGGCCTGGACCCTGACCGTCGACGGCCTCGTCGAGCGGCCGCTGAGCCTGACCCTGGCCGACCTCGACGCCGAGGCCGAGCACGGGATCGCGCTGCTCAAGACGATGCAGTGCGTGGTCGACTCGAGCGCGGTGCCGGGGCTGGTGGCCACCGCCCGCTGGTGGGGGGTGCCGCTGCGGCGGATCCTCGATCGGGCGGGCCTCGACCGCCGGGCCCGCCGGCTGCACCTCTTCGGGGCCGACGGCTTCACCAACAACCTGCCGCTCGACCGCCTCGAGCCCGACGACCCGGCCCTCGTCGAGCCGCTGCTGGTGACCCGGATGAACGGCGCGCCGCTGCCCCGGCCCCACGGGGCGCCGGTGCGGCTGATGGTCGCCGACGCGTTCGGCTACGCCAACGTGAAGTGGCTCACCCGCGTCGAGGTGACCGCCGACGAGCGCCCGTTCGGCACCTACCAGGACGCCGGCTTCACCGATGAGTCGCGGGCCCCGGTCAACAGCAAGGCCACCGCGCCGCTGGACAATACCCGGCTGCCGGCGGGGCCGGTCACGATCCACGGCTTCGCGGTCTCGGGCCACGCCCCCATCGACCGGGTCGAGGTCCGGATCGACGACGGCCCGTGGCAGGCGGCCCGGCTGGCGACCCGGCGGGCGGTGCTCGCCGCCGAGCCGCTCGCCGCCGAGGCGGCCCAGCTCGCCGACCCCGAGCGCTTCGGCTGGCCGCTGCGCGGGGTCTGGATCATCTGGAGCCTCGACTGGCAGGCCACCCCCGGGCGGCACCTGATCCAGGTCCGGGCCCGCGACCGGGCCGGGGGCAGCCAGCCCGAGCTGGACCTGGACATCACCGACGGGATCAACACCATCGCCGCCATCCGCGTGGAGATCGACCCATGAGACACCTCTCGACCCTGGCCGCGCTGGCCCTCGCCCTCGCCGCCTGCGAGACGCTCGCGCCGAACCCCGGCCCCCAGCCGGGCGTCGGCGGAGCCGACGACTTCGGCGTCGGGCCCGACTTCGCGGGGCAGGCCGACGCCGGGCTCGACCCGGCCGCCCCCCCGCCGGGCGGCGACGGGGGCCTCGCGCCCGACGCCGCGGCGGACGACGGAGGCATCGACGGCCGGCGGCTGTACTTCCGCTACTGCGCCATCTGCCACGGGCCCGACGGCACCGGCGGCCCCTCGTGGCCCGAGACCATCCGCGACATGACCGACACCTGGGCGGTGGTGCACGAGGGGCGGGGCGAGATGCCGGCGTTCCCCAGCCTGAGCCCCGAAGACGTCCGGGCCATCGAGCGCTTCCTCTCCGGCCAGCCGGGCGAGGACGTCGAGCCGGGCGACGACCCGGGCGACGACCCGGGCGACGACCCGGGCGACGACCCGGGCGACCTGCCCCCGCTGACCCCCCAGGAGGTCTACGCCACGACCTGCGCGGTGTGCCACGGCGTCGCCGGCGACGGCACCGCCCGCGGGCCCCAGATCCGGTTCCCGGTGCGGGACTACGCCACCTGGATCGTGCGCAACGGCCGCCCGGGCTACGGCTTCGCCGACGCGATGCCGGGCTACGACGCCGCGGCGCTGTCCGACGCCGACCTGGGGGCCATCCTCGACTGGCTGGGATCGTTCGAGCGCCCGGCCACCGGCGACGGGCTCTACCGGGCCTTCTGCGGCAACTGCCACGGCGCGGGCGGCTTCGGGGGCTGGGTCGAGGACAGCATCCGCTTCGAGCCGCTCTCCGAGTACCGCGAGGCGGTGCGCGAGGGCGAGGGCGGGCGGGCCTATTGGGACCGCGAGGAGTACATGCCCCGCTGGTCGCCGCTCGAGCTGAGCGAGGCCGAGCTGACCCAGCTCTGGCTGGCCATCACCGGGGGCGTGCCCGGCGAGGACGAGGACGACGATCACGACGAGGACGGGGACTACGACGAGCACGCCGACGAGGACTGGGACTTCGACGAAGACTTCGACGAGGACAGCGACGAAGACTAGCAGAGACCGGGGAAAGTCGCCGTCGCGAGCCGAGCGAGAGGCTGTGGCCGGCAAGGCGCGACGCCGAAGGCTTGCTGGAGGCAAGTCGAGAAGGAGCAACGCAGCCGGACGCGGCCTCTCGTTCGGCGCAGCAGGTGTACTTTCCCCGGGATCTGCTAGCGCCTCGGGCTCCGAGCCCGAGGCCGCCCGCGGGGCTGGCCTTCGGGCCACGATTCTGCGAGCGTCCCCCCGATGCGCGCCCACCTGCCCCGGCTCATCTGCCTGCTGCCCCCCGCCCTCGGCGCGGTCCTGGCCGTCGCCGGCCACCTCGACCCCCTGACCCTGCCCCTGCTCGGCGCGGCCGCGCTCGGCTTCGCGCTGCGGGCTCCGACGCCCCTCGACCTGGCCCTGCTGGCCGCCGCCACCGCCGCGCTGTGCACCCCGACCCCGGCGCTGATGTTCGCCGGCTGGGCCGCCCTGCTCGCCCTCGGCCTCGCCGGCGCCCGCCGCCTGGCCTTCGCCCCGGTGCTGATCGGGGGGGGTGCCGTCGGCGCGGCGGCGCTGCTCGACCCCGGCGGGCCGGTCACCGTGCTGCGCCAGCTCCGGCTGCTGGCCCTGTGCGGCGGCGGGGTGCTGGCCATCGGCGGTCTGCGAGCGCTGGGCGGCCCGGCCGGGCGGCGGGCGGCGGCGCTGGCGCTGGCGCTGGGGATGTGGGGCCTGTGCCGGGGCGCGGCGGCGGCGTGGCCCGACGGCTGGCGGCTGGCGGCGCCCTACATCGCGTGGGCCGGGCCGCTGCTGGCCCTCTCGGCGGCCGCCTGGATCGCCCGGGGCGGGGGGCTGGCCTTCGGCGCGGGGCTCGCCCTGGCCGGGCCGGCGCTGCTCGGCGCGCTCTCGGGCACCGCGCTGGGGGTCGAGGGCGCCGCCTGGGCGCTGACCGGCCCCCTGATCGCCGCCGGGCTGGCCGACGACGAGGGGCGCCTGCCCGGCCGCTTCACCGCGCTCGCCGTCGCCGGCCTGCCGGGGGCCCTGCCCGCGGTCGGCGCCGGGGCCGGGCTGTGGGCCGCCGCCACCGCGATCCACCCCGCGCCGCTGCGGCTGGCGGCCGGGCTCACGCTGCTGGGCGGGCTGGCGGCGCTGGCGCTGATCGCCCGGCGGTCCACGCCGCCCGCGCAGCCCCGGCGGGATCTGGCGCTCGGCGTCGGGCTGGTCGCCCTGGGTCTGCTGGTCGCCCTCGGACCCCGCCCCACCGCCGCGGGGGCCGAGGCCGTCGCCGCGGCCATCGACGGCCACCGGCTGCCCATCGACGACATGCGCGGCTGGCGCCGCCTCAGCCGGCTCGACGCGCCGCCCCCGCCCGGTCCGCCCGACGCCGGGGTCGGCGATTGACGCACCCCGGCTCACCCGGCCTCGTCGTCCTCCACCTCGGGGAGCTGCCCGGTGCGCCGGGCCCGCTCGACCGGATCGGCGATGGTCTCGATCGGCGCGTCGGGCGCGGTGTCGGCCCCGTGGCGGTCGGCCACCACGTCGGTGACCCGCACCAGCCACCGCCGGGGCAGCACCGCGTGCACGAACAGCGTGATCGCGCTGGCGAGGTGCAGCAGCGCGGCGACGTGCATGCCCTCGGCCGGCGGCACCTGCACCACCGCCCCGTCCCGCAGCACCTCGAACGCGCCGGCCCGGTCCTCCCACAGCGCCGCCGAGATGCCCAGGCCGAGCAGCAGCACCAGCAGCACCACCACCCGCCCCAGCGAGCGGCCGTGGTAGTAGCTGAAGAAGTAGCCCCGCAAGAAGACCGCCAGGCACAGGTACAGCCCCAGCGGCATCTGCCAGTCGGGCGCGCCCCGGGCCCGCATCGACAGCACCACCAGCGTCGCGGCGATGCCCAGCAGCGGCACGCAGACGAGGTTGGCCGGGTCGAAGAAGGTCCAGCCGAACAGCCCGGGGATGCCCCGGGGCCCGATGCGGGACACGATCAGCCGGGGCAGCGTATCGCGCTTCTGCACCGGCGCCGGGGGGGGCTGATCGTCGGGGGTCTCGTCGGCCATCGCCGCAGGATGCCCGACCGCCCCGGCGGCCGTCGAGTCCGCCCGTGAGACGACCCCCGGCCACGCCCCTGCTCACCGGCCTGCTGCTGGCGGCGATCCCCACGCTGTACACCGGGCTCACCGCCGGGCTGGCCGACGACCCGCTGCTGCGCACCTGGCTGGCGGGCGGCCTGATCCCGGGGCGCATGCTGGCCGAGCCGTGGCGGCTGGTGACCGCCCCGCTGCTGCACCTCGACCGGGCCCACCTGATCGTCAACGGCGCGCTGCTCATGATCCTCGGCGCGGCGGGCGCCATCCGGCTGGGGCCGCTGCGGGCGGGCCTGATCGCGCTCGGCGCCGCGTGGGTCGGGGGCGTCGCCTCGGCCCTGCACGCCCGGGGCTGGGCGGTGGGCGCCTCGGGCGCGGTCTTCGGGCTGCTCGGCGCGCTGGTGGTCGACCTCGGCCGGACCCACCGCCACTGCGCGGTGTGGCTGGGCCTGCTGGCCGGCTCGCTGCTGTGGGCAGTGCCCGCCGATCGGGCGGCCCACCTCGGCGGCCTGCTCGCCGGCGCCGCGCTGTCCCTGGCCCGCCCCGGCCCGAGCGCGACGCGCCGGGCGGCCCTCGCCTGCGCCGGGCTCGCGCTCGCCGGGCTCGTCGGCGGGGGGTGGCACCTCGCCCGCTCGGACGACCCGCCCGCCGCCTGGGCCGCCGACGCCGGCCTCACCGCGCCCGCCGGCTGGAGCCCGGGGGTGCCCATCCCCCCGTGCCGCGTCGCCCGGACCAACGGGCCGGCCACCCTGTGCGTCGCCGACCGCCCGCCGGCGCCGCTGCCTGGCGTCGAGGCCCACCCGCTGCCCGGCGGGCGCCACCTGCTGACCCACGCCGTCTCGCCCGCCGCCCGCCGCCACCACCGGGCGCTCTTCGCCGAGGCCCGGGCCCGCAACGGGGGCTCGGTGAACAGACCCCGGCCGGCCCCGTCGCCCGCCGCGCGCCCCTGACACGGCCTCGCCGGCGCCCGTCAGATGTGGCGCCTCACCGCCCACGGGGGCATACTGCCGGCGGGACTGCATGATGGCGTCACCGCGACGCCGGGGAGGAAGTCGGATGTTGCTTCGCAAAGCGTTGATGTGCGCCCTGACCATCGGGCTGTGTGGCCTGCCGCTGGCCGCGACGGCCGGGGATCCGGGCAAGAGCGGCGGCAAGAGCGCGGGCAAGAAGACCACCGCCACCAAGAAGAAGACGACCTCGAAGCGCAAGACGGCCACCAAGCGCAAGACCGTCAAGCGGCGCACGGTGAAGAAGACCGTGTCGGTGGCGGCCGCCAGGGACGCCCTCAAGGAGACCAACAAGCAGCTCGCCGAGGTCCGCAAGGCGGTCAAGGCCAGCGAGAAGGGCCAGGAGGAGCTGCGGCAGGCCATCGTGCACCAGAAGGCGGCCCGCGCGGCGCTGCGCAAGCGCAATCCCAAGGTCGCGATGCACCTCACCGAGCAGGCCCGGGTCGCCGCCGCCTCGGCGATGGCGCTGACGAAGGGCGAGATGGCCGCCGCCCCGGCCGATCCGGCCGCCGCCCCGGCCGACCCCGCCGCCGCCCCGGCCGATCCGGCCGCCGCTCCGGCCGATCCCGCCGCCGAGCCGGCCCCGGCCGTCGCCGCCGCCGAGGCCAAGGCCGCCGAAGCCGAGGCCGCCGCCGCCGAGGCCGAAGCCGCCGCCGCCGAGGCCGAGGCCGAGGCCGCCGCCGCCGCCGCCGAGGCCGAGGCCCTCGCCGCCGAGGCCAAGGCGTTCCTCGACGCCGCCGACAAGGCCACCCCCGCCGCCGACAAGGTCGCCGACGAGCCCGAAGAGCCCGACGCCGACTGAGGCGCCGCCCCCAGCGCCCCCCCCAGCGGCCCGCCGACGCCCGGTCGGCACCCGCGCCGCATCTCCCGCCGGTTTGCTGTATCTTCTCGCGACCACGCCCTCCGGAGCGCCGATGTCGCTGCAATCCGCCCTCGCGTCCCGCCTCGCCGCCGACGGCGCCGCCCTGTGCCGTACCGCCGCCGACTTCGTGCTCGACCGCCCGGTGGGCGCGTTCGTCAGTCCCGAGCGGATCGACTTCTGGCTCGACCACGCCTTCGACGAGGGCGCGCTGCACGCGGCGGTCGAGGCCCACGTCCAGGGCTTCGTCGAGCGGGAGCAGGCCCGGGCCAAGGCCCGCGGCGACCGGGTGCTGGACTGGATCTCGGCCGAGGCTCAGGCCGAACTGCGGGCGTTCGCCGCCCGGCCGGTGATCTTCGAGCGGGCGACGCTCGAGCGGTGGGTCGACCAGGACGCGGTGCGCTCGATCCTGCAAGCCATCGTGCGCGAGACCCTCGACCGCTTCGTCGACACCGTGCGCCCCGGCGGCTCGGGCGGGGGGCTCGTCGGCGCGGTGGGGCGGCGCACGCTGGGCTTCGCCAGCCGGGCCGGGCGGGGGCTGCTCGGCGGCCTCGGCGGGCAGGTCGAAGAGCTGCTGCGGGGCGCGGTGCAGAGCTTCGTCAGCGGCTCGATGGGGCTGATGGTCGACCGCTTCGTGGGCATCCTGATGCAGCCCGAGACCCAGCGGCAGCTCGGCCGGCTGCGGCTGTCGGCCTACGAGCAGGCCATCCGGACCGAGACGGCGGCCATCTTCGACAAGGCGGCGGCCGAGCCGGCGCTCGAAGATCTGATCGAGGCGCTGCCCGGCCTGCTGGCCCACAACCTCGACCGGCCCGAGGCCCGGGCCCTGATCCGGGAGGAGGCGCAGCGGTGGGCCGCCGCCGAGGGCGCCCGCCCGATCCGGAGCTTCCTGCCCGCCGAGCGGGTCGAGGCCCTGCGCGACGAGCTGGCGGCGCTGGTCGAGCCGATGGTCGTCGAGTTCGTCGCCTCGCCGGCCTTCGCCGCGTGGGCCGACCCGCCCGAAGCCGACGCCGAAGCCCCCGACGTCGACGCCGCTGCCGAGCCCGAGCCGGACCCGCCCGACGCCGCCCGGTGAGCCTGCCCCCGCCCGACCCGACGCCGTTGAAGGGCCGGGGGCTGTGCCTGGTGCACGCGCCGGCCGACGGCGAGGCGCTGCGCCCGCTCATCGAGCTGGTGCGCGCCGCCGGCCCCGCCCTGCGGGTGCGCGAGGCGGGGCCCGGGTCGCCTCGGGGCTGGCTGGCGGGGCTGGCCGATCCGATCGACGGGGCGCCGGTGGAGCGGGTGGTCCTCTTCTGGAGCGCCGGGCTGGCCCGCGCTCCGCGGGTCGAGCGGGCCCGGGGCGAGACCGGCGCGGTGACCGGCGACCGGCTGGTGGTGCTGCCCCTCGACCCGACCCCCATCCCGCCGATGCTGGTCGGCTGCACCTCGCCGGTGCTCGACCGCTGCCTGCGGGCGCTGGCCGAGGGCGCCGCCGACTCGATCCCCGGCGCCATCTCGTCCCGGCTGGCGACCCTCGACCGGGTGCGCCGCCTGGGGTCGATCGCGGCCGGGATCAGCCTGCTGGCCATCGCCGGGGTGCTGGGCCTGTGGCGGGTGCCGACGCCGAGCGCCGATCCCACCGACCGAGCGGTGATGCGGGTGATCTTCGCGATCCTGATCCCATGCGTGGCCGGACTCTTCGCCATCATGTGGGCCCGGCTCGATCGCCGGGGCCTCGCCCACCGGGCGGGCAGCTACCTGATCGACCGCGCGCTGGAGGCTCGCTGACGGGCCATCGTCAACCGGTTGACACCGCCCACGGGCGTGGTCAGAGTGGACCCATGGCGCACGCCCGTGACCCGTCATCGCCCGCCGCACCCATCACCTGGGCCGAGTACATCCAACTCCCCGACGACGATCGCCGGGAGCTGATCGACGGGGTGCTCGTCGACCCGGACGACCCCTGGATGAAACCCGACGACCCGCCCTGGCTGCACCCGTGGGCTGTCGGTGAGATCCTGCTCGCGCTCAAGCTCTGGGCCCGGGCCCACGGCGGCGTGGTGATGCCCTGGGGCCATCCGGTCCCGGCCCCCGACGGTCGGCGTCTCGTGCCCGACGTGCAGCTCGTTCGCCAGCCATCCTGCGTGCGCTCGGGCGACGGTCCGACCGATCTCGTGGTCGAGGTGATCTCGCCCGTCAGCGGGCGCCGTGATCGGGTCACCAAGTTCAACGGCTACGCGGCGATCGGCGTCGCCGAGTACTGGCTCGTCGACCCTCAGGCCCGGCTGCTCGAGCGGTTCGTGCTCGACGGCGAGCACTACCGCCTCGCCGCCCGACTGGCCGACGACGCGCGCTTCGAGCCCGAGAGCTTCCCCGGGCTGAGCATCCCCCTCGCCACGCTGTGGACCCTGCCCCCCGACCCGACCGACAGACGGGATTCGTCAAACGGTTGACGGCGTCCGGTCGGCGCCGCGCGGGCCCCGGCCGCCCACCACAACGGTTGACGGCGCATCGGCGGCGCACTACGAAACACCGCACACATCCGCGGAGCGCAGACCGATGCCCCAGGTGCCCCCCAGCGAGACGGACGCCGCCGTCGAGGCGGTCGCCGCCGCCGTCGAGGCGGCGATCGAGGCCCTCGACGACGAGCTGAGCGCCCTGTACCTCGCCGCCGCCAACGGCGCGCCGGTGGCCGACGACGCCGCGCGCCTCGCCGCGCTCGCCGACCGGGTCGCGGCCGCCGCCGACGATTGGATCACGATCGCCACGCCGCCGCCCGCGCCCGCGCCCGACCCCGCGGCGCTGCTCGACGAGGCGGGCGAGGCGCTCGACGGGGCCCTCGCGCTGCTCGACGGCCTCGAATCCGACGCCGCCCTGCCCCCCGCCGACCGGGTCCGCCTCGCCGAGCGCGCCCGGCGCGCGGCCGATACGCTGCGCCGGGCGGCCCGCACCGTGGCGCTGTTCTCGCTCGACCTCGACGCCCACCCGGCCCCGGCCGACTACTGCACCCCCGCCGCTCGGAGCCTGCCGCCCTACCCGGGGGTGCGCGACCGCATCACGACGACCGCGCTCGACCCCGACCGGGCCTTCGTGGCGTGGGCGGTCACCGCCGCCGGCTTCGCCCGGGCCACCGAGGCGCTGCTGGCCGACGAGCGGCCGACCCTCACCCTGCGGGTCTACATCGAGTCGGCCGACCAGCCGCCGTCGGTCAGCGACCACCCGGTGGACACCTGGCTGGGCCAGACCACGATGGAGATCGACGACCGGCCCGGCGCGCTGCTGGTCTGCGCGATCGGGCTGGCGGCCGGGGGCACCTTCGCCCACATCGCCCGGGCGGTCGCGGTGCAGCTCCCCCGGGCGACCCCCGGCGGCGGTCCGCTGCGCTTCGCCCGGGCCACCCCCGACGCCGACGGCCGCCTGCGGGTCGAGGCCGCCCCGCCGCCGCCCGCGCCCCGCGCGGTGCCGCCGCTCGAACCCGGGGCGCCCATCGCGACCCTGCTCGCCCCGGTGGAGGTGGACCGATGAACCGCACCCTCTCGGTCCTCGTGCGCTTGCACGCGCCCCCCGTCGAGCGCCCCGAAGGCCCGGCGGCCGAGCGGCTGTATGCCCTCGTCGCCGAGTCGATCCTGCCGCTCGTCGAGACCCTGCGCGGCCTCGGGGGCCACGGCGCGGCGTGCACCGTCGTGATCACCCCGCTGCTGGCCGAGGCGTGGAGCGACCCCGCGATCCAGGCCGGCGTCGGGCGCCACCTCGACGCCCGGGTCGCCGCGGCGAAGGGCCCGCTGCGCCGGCGGGCCGAGGCCACCCGGGCGCTGTGGCACCTGCTGGGCGGGGATCTGGACCGCGCCTTCCGCGAGCTGGCCCGGGACGGCGCGGTGGAGTTGGCGACGACCCCCGCCACCGACGCCGCGCTGCCGCTCATCGGCGAGCGGGCGTTCGCCCGGCCTCAGATCGCGCTGGCGGTGGCGACCCACACCCGCCACTTCGGCGCGCCGCCGGCGGGCATCGACCTGACCCGGGGCTACAGCCCGCGCATCGACCTGCTGTGCGCCGAGTACGGCCTGCGGTGGTGTCTGGTGGCCCCGGCGGCCTTCGAGCGGGCCACCGCCAAGCCGGTCTACGGCCCGTGGGCGCCGCTGCTGTGCCCCAACTCGGGGCTGGCGGCCTTCGTCGCCGAGCCCGCCGCCGCCGATCTGCCGCCGGTGGCCGCCCGCGCGCTGCACGGGGTGGTGCGCGACCTGGGCCTGCGGGCCCCGCCGGTGGACTGGCACCCGGCGCTGCACCCCGAGGCGCTGGGCGACCAGCCGCCGCTCGACCGCTCGACCCGGGCCGACGTCTTCGCCGAGCCGTGGTCGATCGAGGCCGCCGAGCAGGCCGCCGCCGCGGTCGCCGATCCGTGGCTCGACGCCCGCCGGACCGAGGCCCGGGCCGCCGCCGCCGAGCTGGGCCGCACCCCGCACCGGGCGGTCGCCTTCGACGGGGCGCTCTTCGGCCGCTGGTGGGGCGGGGGGCGCGGCTTCCTGGCCCGGGTCGTCGCCGATCGGCTCATGACGACCCCCGCCCGCTGGCTCGAGGAGAACCCGGTGCACCAGTCGGCGTGGCCCGGCCTGGGGCGCAGCGGCCCGAACCCCGGCTTCGCCGCCGCGGGGGACGACCCCGACCGGGAGTGGCTGCTCGACGCGCTGCCCCTCGCCGCGGCCCGCATGACCCGCCTCGCCGACCGCTTCGCCGGCATGGTGCCCGCGGAGCGCCGCCCGGCCGAAGAGGCGGCCCGGGCGCTGCTGCTGGCCCAGTGCGGCGACTGGCCGCTGATGATCGAGCACGGCGCCGCCGGGCTCGAGGCGGTGGACGCGGTGCGGGGCCACCTCGCCCGCTTCGAGCGGCTGGCCGACGCCGTCGACGCCCCGGGCGAGGCCGAGGCGCCGGCGGTGCGGCTCTTCGAAGATCTGGATCTGACGCCCTTCGCCTCGTGGTGAACGCCGCCGAGGTCGCGCCGGCCGACGCCCCGCTCGACCCCGACCAGCGGGCGGCGGTGTGCGCACCGGGCGGGCGACTCCTGATCCTGGCCGGGCCGGGCAGCGGCAAGACCCGGGTCCTGATCCACCGGGTGGCCCGCCTGCTGGCCGAGGGGGCCGATCCGGCCGGGATCGTCCTGCTCACCTTCACCCAGCGGGCCGCGCGGCAGATGCTCGAGCGCCTCGCCCGGCTGCCCGACCCCGCGGTCCGCCACCGGGCGCGGCAGGTGTGGGCCGGCACCTTCCACGCGCTGTGCCTGCGGCTGCTGCGGGCCCACGCCGACCGCATCGGGCTGCGGCGGGACTTCGGCCTGATCGACCCCCGCGACGCCGCCGACGTGCTCGACGAGGCGCTGGCCGAGGTCTATGGCGACGCCCCGCCGGCCGGGCTGCCGCCGACCCGGACCATCCTGCGCATCCTCTCGCTGTCGCTGAACGCCGACCGCCCGCTGTCGGCCGCGGTCCGCCGGCTGCATCCCCGGGGCGGGCCGGGCCTCGCCCCGTCGCTCGACGCGCTCTACGGGGCCTACTGCGGCCGCAAGCTCGAGCTGAACCTGCTCGACTACGACGACCTGCTCGTCTTCGGCGACCTGCTGCTCGCCGAGGACGCCCCGCTGGCCGACGCCATCGCCCGGAGCTGCCGCCACGTCCTGGTGGACGAGTACCAGGACACCAACCCGGTGCAGGCCCGCATCGTCGGCCGGCTGGCGGCGCATCACGGCGACCTGTGCGTGGTCGGCGACGACGCCCAGGCGATCTACGGCTTCCGGGGGGCCGACGTGCAGCACATCCTCGGCTTCGCCGAGCGCCCCGGGGCCCGGGTGGCTCGGCTGGGGCTCAACCACCGCTCGACCGCCCCGCTGGTCGCGCTGTCCAACGCCAGCCTCGCCCGGCTGCGGCGGCGACTGCCCAAGGTGTTGACCTCGGCGGTGGGGCCCGGCCCCCGCCCGATCCTGGCCCGCCCGGCCGATCCGGCGGTCGAGGCCCGGTTCATCGCCGACCGGGCGCTGGCCCTGCGGGCCGAGGGGGTGCCGCTCTCCGATCAGGCCGCGCTGTACCGGGCCCACGCCCACGCCCGCGCGCTCCAGCTCGAGCTGGGCCGGCGGGGCATCCCGTTCGCGGTGCGCGGCGGCCCCCGGGTCTTCGAGCAGGCCCACGTCCGCGACGTGCTGGCTCACCTGCGGGCGCTGGCCAACCCGCTCGACCGGACCGCGTGGCGCCGGGTCTTCCGGCTGGCCCCGGGGGTGGGGCCGGTCGCCGCGGGCCAGATCGAGGCGGCGCTGTTCGAAAGCGGCGACCCGTGGGGCGCGCTGGCGGGCGACGCCCCCGACCGCGCGCTGAGCGGCCGGGCCCGGACCGGCTACCGGGTGGCCCGCCGCACGCTGCTCGACCTCGCCGGCCTGGTCGGGCAGCCGGGGGCCATGATCGCCCGCATCCTGTCGGGGGGCTACGCGGCGCACCTCGAGCGGGCCTTCCCCGAGGACCACGCCCGCCGCCTCGACGACCTGCGCGCGCTGGGGGCCCACGCCGAGGGGCACGACGCGGCCAGCCTGCTCGAAGAGCTGGCCCTCGCCGACCGGGTCGAGCGCCACGCCGGGCTGACCCTGTCGACGATCCATCAGGCCAAGGGGCTGGAGTGGGCCGCGGTCTACGTGATGGCGCTGGGCGAGGGCTGGTTCCCCGCCCGGCTGGACGGCGACCCCGACGAGGAGCGGCGCCTCTTCTACGTGGCGGCCACCCGCGCCCGGCGGCATCTGTGCCTCTGCGCGCCGGTGACCGACGGCGGCGGCGGCATGCCCCGGCGGCTGAGCCGCTTCGTCGCCGAGCTGATCGACCGCGAACCCGAGCTGGTGCAGCGATGGCGCTTCGAAGACTGATCCCGTTCACCCTCGCGCTGGCCCTGGCGCCGCTCTGGGCGCTGGCCCAGGACGCGGGGGTCGAGCCCCGCACGCTGACCGGCCGGGAGCCGCTGGCGTTCGGTGAGCGGCTGCTGTTCTGGCTGGGCGCGGTCATCGTGATGGCGCTGGTGGCCCGGGTGGTGTTCCGTGAGCAGCTCCTCGAGCGGCGCACGCTCAAGCGGCTGATGGACGAGGTGGGGCCGTTCTTCCCCGAGTTCGACATCGACGCCGTCAAGCGCTGGGTGGCCCGCTGCGCGCCGCACGTCTGGTCCGGCTGGCGCCGACGCGATCTGAGCAGCCTCGAGGGCTGGGCCACCGCCCGCTTCTTCGAGGAGAGCGCCGCCGAGTTCGAGACCCAGCGCCGGCGGGGACTGGAGCACGCCGCCCGGCTGGAGGCGGTGCTCAAGGTGCACCCGCTGGGCATGTACCCGGTGGGGGACGGCCAGCCGCCGAAGGACGTCGAGCTGGTGCTGCGGCTCGAGGAGAAGGCCATCGACTGCCTCGTGCAGCCCGACGGCACGGTGGTCGAGGGCTCGACCGACATGCGGCAGGTGCAGCACTTCTGGGCGCTGCGTCACGACGGTCACCGCTGGCGGCTGGACCGCATCTGGCGCCCCGAGCGGGGGGTCGACCTCGACCTCACCGACAAGCCGGTGCTGCCCCCGGTGGGCCGCTGGCGGCGGCCGCCGACGGACGACGGGCCCGACCCGCCGCAGTGATCAGCCGCAGTGCTCAGCCGCAGCGCTCATCCACAGCGCTCATCCACAGCGCTCATCCACAGCGCTCATCCACAGCGCTCATCCGAAGTGGTACGCCGACTGGACCGTGCCGGCGAAGGTGCCCTTCCAGGCCAGCGCGCCCCGATCGGCCCCGGCGGCCCCGGCGACCACCATCAGCGGCAGCAGGTGCTCCTCGCGGGGGTGGGCCTCGCGGGCGGCGGGGGCGTCGGCCCAGCGGGCGAGGCGGCGATCGCGCTCGGCGGGCGCGAGGGCGGCGGACTCTCGCAGCCAGGCGTCGAACACCTCGCTGACCCCGTAGCTGCGCGGCCCGAACGCCCGCAGGTCGTGCCAGGTCATGCCGCTGCCGATGATGAGCACCCCCTCGTCGCGCAGCGGCGCCAGCGCCCGGCCCAGCGCCAGGTGGGCCGCCGGGTCGAGGCCCCGGATGAGCGAGAGCTGCACCGTGGGCACCTCGGCCTCGGGCCACATCAGCTTGAGCGGCACGAAGGTGCCGTGGTCGAAACCCCGGTCGGCGTCCTCGGCGCTGGCGATGCCCGCCGCGCCCAGCAGCCCCCGCACCCGGGCGGCGAGCGCCGGGTCGCCGGGCGCGGGCCAGGTGAGGCGGTACGAGGCCGGGGGGAAGCCCCGGTAGTCGTAGAGCATCGGCGGCGCGGGCGAGGTCATGACCGTGGCGACCGGCGCCTCCCAATGGGCCGAGACGACCAGCAGCGCCTTCGGCGGCCGCTTCGGCAGCCCGGGCACCGAGCGCAGGTAGCCGGCGAGGTCGTCGAACTCGGCCTTCTCGCCGAAGCCGACCTCCACGAACGGCCACGGGCCGCCCCCGTGGGGCACGAAGACCACCGGCATGCGGACGGCCGGCGTCGGCCGCGTCGGGCCGCGCGTCGGCTCGCCGCCGGCCTCGTCGGTGCAGCCGGCGGCGACGGCCGACGCCGCGAGCAGGCCGATCGCCTCGCGGCGGGTGAGCGGGGGGGTCGGGGGGTCGGTCATGGGGGCTCCGCGTCTTCGGCGTGGGTGCGCGTCCTCGGGGGGGTTCGTCGCCCGCCCGGCGTCGGTTACGTGCGCGGCGCAGCCCGCCGGCTGCAACCCGGCAGCGGCATTCGGCGTCTCTGATCCCACGCGGGGCGACGCCCCCCGCCCGGAGACCCCATGCGCCACAAGATCCAGAAGCTGCTCGACGACAAGGTCAACCCGATGGTGGCCCAGCACGGCGGGCAGATCGATTTGATCGACTACGTCAACCGCACCGCCTACATCCGCATGTCGGGGGGCTGTCAGGGCTGCTCGGCGTCCAAGGCGACGCTCAAGCAGGGGGTCGAGAAGGCGATCTTCGAAGCCTTCCCCCGGGTGAAGCAGGTCGTCGACGTCACCGACCATCAGGCCGGGGACAACCCCTACTACGCCTGACGGGCGGCCGAGCCGCTCAGGCCCCCAGCAGGCGGCGTACGGCGTCGTCGAGCGAGCCCTCGGCCTTCTCCGCCTCGCCGGGGGGCGAGGCCGCCGCGAGGCCATCGCTCGACTCGACCCCCACCCGCTCGCCGAGGCTCTCCAGCGCCCGCTGCTCGGCGGTCAGCATCTGCACCCGACCCTCGTCGCGGGCCACCGCCGCCGCCTGGGCCGAGATGCTGGCGTCGAGCCGGGCGAGGCGGGCGGCCAGGTCGGCCCGCAGCCGCCGCTGGGTGGCCAGGGCCCGCCGGCGGGCCTCCACCGCTTCGAACTCCGCCGCCAGCCGCTTGCGCTGCTTGATCGTGCGCCCGGCGAGCGCCCGGTTCAGCGCCCGGGCCAGCGCGTCGGCGGTCTCGGCCGGCCCCAGGGCCGACAGCGCGTCGGCGACCACCACCGAGGTCGGCGAGTGGTCGCCGCCCGCCCGCACCGCCTCGGCGATCACCCCCACCAGGTGCCGCATGCGGCGCACGTCGAGCATCAGCCCGTCGGTGCCCGGCGCGGCGGGGATCGAGTCGCCGACGACCCCCTGCTCGTCCAGATCGAAGCGCCCGCCGAAGGTCCGCCCCTCGGCGTGGGCCGCGGCCAGGGTGCGGCAGGCGGTGAGCACGTGGGCCGCCCACTCGGCGGTCGTCATCCCGCCCAGGGGGCGGGTGTCGGGCCGGGGGAAGTCCACGTCGGTCGGGTTGTCGGCCACCGGCGCGTCGTCGATCGCCCGGTCGAGGGAGGTGTCGCCGCCGTCGGCGAAGTCGATCGTGCTCTCGGGCCCCGCCGACAGCGAGACGCTGCGGTAGCGGCGGGCCATGTCCTCGGCGAAGTCGGCGGTGGCCGAGGGGTCGTCGAGGCCGTCGAGGCTGTCGAAGACCACCCCCGGGGTCAGCTCGGCCTGCGCCAGGCGGGTGGCCTCGGCCCGCAGCGCGTCCCGGGTCGCCCCGTCGAGCAGCGGCGCCGACTCGTCGAAGCCCAGGGTGCGCTCGATCTCGTCGATCTCGTCGAAGTCGTCGTCGCCGCCCAGCGGCGGGGCGATGCCGACCGGACCATCGGGCGGGATCAGCTCGGCGGTGCCCGGGCGGGGGCGGCGGGCCCCGAAGGCCGCGGCCGCCGACCCGCCGATCTGCTCGATGGGCGCGGTGTCCCGCCGGTCGGGCAGCGGGGGGTCTCTCTCGGCGTCCTCGTAGTCGCTCATCCTCGCTCCTCTCCCCCGCGGTCCCCCCGCGCCTCCGCTCATCATGGCAGCAGATGCAGGATGAATCCGTCACTGCTGCCGTGACTGTCCACCCGCCCCGCCGCGCCGAAGTCGACGCCCCGGGTGCCGAAGATGCGCCCGACCACCGCGATGTGCCCCGTGGGGGCCACCGCGACGTCCAGGGCCACCTCGCTGTTGTCGGTGCCGAACCGGTTACCGTAGAGGAACCGCCCCTCGGGGGTCAGCTTGACCACGTACACGTCGGTGCGCCCCGCGCTGCGCAGCGGCGGCCCGTCGCCGAAGCGGGCCTCGCCGGCCAGGGGCCCCACCAGGTGGATGTTGCCCTCGGCGTCGAGCGCGATGGCGCTCCAGGTGTTGGTGTCGAAGTCGGTCTCGAACTGATCCGCCGCGTCCCCGTAGGCCGCCACCCAGCGCACGTTGTCGTCGGCGTCGAACGCCGCGAGGAAGATGTCCCGCTCGCCGGCCCCCCGCACCTCGACCCCCTCGAAGGTCACGTCCCCGGTGAAGGCCCCGTGCAGCACGAAGCCGCCCCCGGCGGGGTCGTAGGCCAGATCGTAGGCCAGATCCTCGTCCGGGCCGCCGTAGCGCCGGCTCCAGATGTGATCGCCGAAGCCGTCGAGCCGGGCCAGGTAGATGTCCCGCCCCCCGGCGCTGACCAGCGGCCCGCCGCCGAAGTCGACCGTCTCCTCGAAGCGGCCGGCCACCAGCAGGTCGCCGTCGGCGGTGGGCGCGACGCCGAATCCGTAGTCGTCGCCCGGCCCGCCGAAGCGCTTCGAGAAGACGTGGGCCCCGGTGCGCCCGTCGAGCTTGAGCACGAAGGCGTCGCGCAGCCCGGCGCTCTCGAAGGGGCCGCTGCCGAAGTCGACGACGCCGGTGAACGCGCCCGTGATCAGGACATCGCCCGCCGCGTCGGTGGCGATGCGCTCGGCCCGATCGGGATCGCGGCCGCCGAACATGCGGCTCCAGATGAAGCCCCCGTCGGGGTCGAGCTTGGCCACGAAGATGTCGTCGGTGCCGACCCCGTCGTGCAGCTCGCCGCCGAACGAGATGGTGCCGAAGGCCCGGCCGAGCAGCAGCAGGTTGCCGTCGGGGCCGACGATGATCTGGGTCGCGTACTGATTGCTCGAGTCGCCGTACAGCCGGCTCCACAGGGGGTTGCCGAAGCGGTCGAACTTGGCCAGGACGATGTCGTGCTTGTCCCCGTCGGGGTCGAGCACCTCGCCGGTGAGGTTGACCGTGCCCTCGATGTCACCGAGCAGGTACACATTGCCCTCGGCGTCGACCGCCACGCTGCGGGCGTTCTCCCCCAGCTCGGTGCCGAAGGCCAGGCTCCAGTTGTCGGCGCAGGCCGGGGTCACCCCGTCGCAGTTCTCGTCCAGCTCGGCGGTGCGGCAGTCCTCGGCCCCCGGGATGACCTGCCCCTCGCACGGCCCGAAGGCGGCGCCGTCCTCCTGGCAGGTGCGGGTGCCCTCGACGCAGACCCCGACCCCGATCGTGCGCCGGGGGCCGTCGTAGCAGGCCTCGGTCTCGCCGGGGGTGCACACCGGGCCCATGTCCAGCGGGGGCAGGATCGACATGTCGACCGGCGGGCCGGCGTCGGGGCCGCCCGGGCCGGCGTCGGGGTCGTCGGGCGCCGGCGGCTGCAAGCCCGAGATCCAATCCCGGATGCAGGCGATCTCGGCCTCGGAGAGCGCCGGCATGGCCAGGGGCATGCGGCTGCCGCACTCGGGCGCGTCGAGCACCTTGGTGTACATCAGGCTGCCGGTCGGGTCGGACGGATCGGCCAGCAGCCCGGCGCACTGCTGCGCCTCGGCGAGCACCACCCGGTCGTCGACCCCCGGCGAGACCAGATCGAGCCCCGCCGCGCTGGTGCCGCCGCCGTGGCAGATGTCGCCGCCGCACTTGTTCTCGAAGATGACCGCCACGTCGCAGCCATCGGGCCCGGCGTCGACGCCCCCGTCGCCGTCCACCGCCGAGTCCCCGTCACAGCCGGCGCTCGCGATCACCGCGAGCGCGCAGAAGAGCCGGAGCAGGCGCAGCTCCATCACGCATTCCCCCCGAGAATACAAGTCAGCAGATGTCGTTTTGTGTGGGCGGTCGGGCTCACAGCCCCGACAGCGGCCCCGAGCCGAACTGCGGATCGCCGAAGACATCCTCGTCGATGCCGTAGGCGTGCAGCAGCGAGACCATCAGGTGATTGTGAGGCACCCGCCCGTCGCGGTCCAGAAAGCGGCCGGTCTCGAAGTGCCCGCCGCCGCTGCCGGCGAGCACATAGGGCATGTCCATCCGGTCGTGGTTGTTGCCCTTCGACTGCTCGTTGGTCCACAGGATCACGGTGTTGTCGAACACCGTGCCGTCCCCCTCGGGGATGGCCTTCAGCGCGTCGATCAGGTAGGCGAACTGGTCGCTGTACCACTGGTTGATGCGGGTGTTCTGGGCCACCTTCACCCGGTCTTCGTCGCCCTTGTGGGCCAGCGGGTGATGCCCCTCGCGAATGTCGTCGCCCAGCCAGTCGAAGACGACCTCCGAGGTCGAGCGGGTCCACATCAGGCTGGCCACCCGGGTCAGATCGCAGGCGAAGGCCATCGCGATCAGATCCATCTGCAAGCGGCCGATCATCGGGATCGCGCTCGAGCGCAGCGGGTCGAGCGCGCCCGAGATGTCGAGCGGCTGGCAGGCCCCCTCGAAGCGCACGGTGTCCTTGCCGAGCCGCTCCTGGATCGAGGCGATCGAGGCCATGTGGGCGTCGAGCTTGAGCCGGTCCTCGGCGCCGAGCTTCGCGTGCAGGCCCCGGTACTGGCCCATCACCGCGTCGAGCACCCGCTGGCGGCGGGCCTCGAGCCGCTGCTTGCCGGCGTCGTCGTCCGACCCCACGTCGCCGAAGACCCGGGCGTACATCACCGACGGGTCGTTCTCCGGGGGGATGGGCCGCCCCGGGCCGCGGTAGCAGATGCGGCTCTTGACGTCGCTGCCGTCGACGTGCACCCCGAACTCCAGCGAGCGGAAGCGGGCGTCGCCGGCGATGTGATCGGCGATCTTCTGGTCGATGCTGATGCCGTTGGCCCAGCCGGCCGACAGCCCGGCGTCGCCGGGGAAGGTGCCCTCCTGCAGCGGCCAGGCGGTGAGGCACTGGCCGGTGCCCTTCTGGTGGGCGTCCCCCGGCCCCGACAGCGACGAGATCAGGTCGACCCCGCCGACGACGTTGATGTCGGCCTTGTGCCGCTCGAGCGGCTGGAGGATGGGGGACAGCGTCCAGTCCCGCTCGCCGCCGGTGGGCCAGAAGTTGGCCGGCACCGTGCCGTTGGGGGTGTACCAGACGATGAACCGCTTGGGCGGCGTGGCCCCCTGGGCCCGGGCGAGCCGGGGGCGCATGGCGTCGAGGAAGGGCAGGGCGACCATCGCCCCGCCGAGGCCGCGCAGGACGGCCCGTCGGCTCATGGGCTTGCGCAGGATCATCTCACTCCCCTCCCGGCGCGACGACCGTCCGGTAGCGGAACGCGTCGGTCTGGGTCAGGGCCACGAGCAGCGACTTGACGTCGCGCCCCGAGGCCTCGAAGTCGAGGGCCAGGCTGTCGAGGGTGCAGGCGTCGGCGTCGGTCTCGGCCCGGCCGTGGCCGTAGCGGAACCACTGCTTGATCACGCAGTCGCGCACCTGGGTGCTCTCGGCGAGGCGGTGGGCCATCTCGGCGGTGCCGTCGAACGGCCCGTCGATGTCGGCCGTCTCGTGGAAGACGCCGGTGGCGTCGATGGGCTGGCCGTTCTGGGTCTCGCGGAACCGCCCCAGGCCGTCGAACTGCTCGAAGCCGAAGCCGATGGCGTCGATGAGCCGGTGGCAGCCGGCGCACAGCGGGTCGGCCTCGTGCTGGGCGTACTGCTGGCGGGTGGTCAGCGTGTCGTCGACCAGCGGCGCCTCGGGCACGACATCCGGCGGCGGCGGCGGGATCTGACACAACAGCCGCTCGCGCACGAACAGGCCCCGGTGCACCGGCGAGCTGCCGTCGGGCTTGGCGTGGTGGGCCAGCAGCCCCGCCTGAGTCAGGAAGCCGGCGTAGCGCGCGGGGTCCAGATCGACCGGCTCGAAGCCCTCGCCGGCGGGCCCCGACACGCCGTAGAAGGCGGCCAGCTCGGCGTTCATCATCGAGTACGGGGCGGTGAACAGGGCCTCCATGGTGCCGGCGCCGTCGAAGACGACGTGCTCCACGAACGCCTCGGCCTCCTCCTGCAGCAGCGGCAGCAGGTGCTCGTCGTAGTCGGGGTAGACCGCGTGGTCCTTGCCCGACGAGGCGATGTGCTCGATCTCGTCGAAGCCGAGCCACTGGCGGTGGAAGTTGCGCACCGCCTCCCGGGCCCGGGGGGCCACCGAGAGCCGGCGGGCCTGCTCCTCGATCTGGGTCGGCGTGCGCAGGGCGTCGGCCGCCGCCGCGTCGAGCAGCACCTGATCGGGCATGGTGTTCCAGAAGAGGTACGACAGCCGGCTGGCCATCTCGTAGCCGGTCAGCTCGACCACCGCGCCCGGCGCGGCCTCGGCGTCGCGGCCGAACTCCACCCGATACAGGAAATGCGGCGACTGCAGCATCGCCTCGATGACGAGGCTCAGCCCGGCGGCCGGGTCGTACGCCCCCTCGCCGAGCCCGACGCCCTCCGCGAAGAGCCCGGTGTGCAGGGTGACCTCGGCGGCGGTCAGCGGCCGACGGAACGCGCGCAGGCCGAAGGTCTGCACGAAGGCCCGGGCCGAGGCCCCGCAGGCCTCGCGGTCGACCGGATCGACGCAGCCGGCGAGGCGCTCCACCTGCCGTCTCGCGTATGTCTCGGCGAGGCGCTCGGCGGCCGACAGGTAGTTCTCGGCGAGCACCGGGCTGACCGACAGGGCGGCGGCCTGATTGTCGAAGCCGCCGGCCTCCTCGTCGGGGGGGAAGGCCCGGGCGGGGCGGGTATTGTCGCCGAGGAGCTGGAAGACCGTATTGTCGTACTCGACCCGGGTCAGCCGCCGCAGCGGGGCCGGGCCGGGTCGGATCTGGTCGGTGCAGCTCGCGGGGGTCTCGGTGGCGGGCGGCGGCGCGGTGGTCGGCTCTTCGGCCTCGCAGCCGGCGAAGATCGGCGCGAGCAGCGCGGCGACCACGACGGCGATACGACGGCGGGCGTCGACCGGTCGACGGCCGATCGGCAGAGCCCCCGACGCGCAGACAGCAGGCGTGGGCATGGATTTCATCTCGGTGATACGACGTCCTGCGGACGATAGATCGAATACTTAATAAGAGGCACAACTGTAGTCGGTAGACGCTCGGCGGATCAAATCGGTCACACCGATTACGGCACTCTTCGGGCGTCGGCCGCCTCGTCGGGCCGCAGCCGCCGGGCCTCGGAGCGCAGTGCGCAGGCCCGGTTCACCGAAGGCGGGCCGCCTCAGCGGCGAGGTCGGCGCGCAGGCGATCGAGCAGCTCGGGGCGCTCGAGGAGGTAGAAGTGCCCCCCGGGGTGGGGCTCGATCGCCGTCGGGCCCCGGGTGACCGCCTGCCACTGCGCCATCCGGGCCGGGTCGAGGGCCTGATCGTGCACCCCGTAGCACACCGTCAGGGGGCAGCTCAGCCGGGGGTCGAGGTCGACCCGATACGCCTCGGAGGCGGCCAGATCGGCCCGCAGGGCGGGCAGCATCATCGCCAGCAGCTCGGGCACCGCCCGGAGCTGGGCCGGGATGCCGCCGTAGGTGGCGTCGATCGCGTCGACGAGCGGGCCGTCGGGCAGGTGCGACACCGGGGGGCGGATGTCGGGCAGGTGCGGCGGGCGGCGGGCGGAGACGATCAGGCGGGTCGGCGGCGCGCCCGCGGCGTGCATGCGGCGGGCGACCTCGTAGGCCACCGCGCTGCCCAGGCTGTGGCCGAGCAGGATCGTGGGCAGGGGGCGCAGGGTCGACAGCGCGGCGAAGGCCCCGTCGGCGATGGCCTGCACCGTGGTCAGCGGACGGGCGGCGAGGGTGGTCTCGCGCCCCGGCCGGCGCACGGGGCACAGAGCGACGCCGTCCGGCATGTGTCGGGCCCAGCGGACGAACGGCGCCGCGCCGCTGCCGGCGTGGGCGAAGCACACCAGCCGCAGGACGTCGGCCGGGCGGGCCTCGGGGCGAGGCAGCCACTGCGCCGGCGGCACCTGCGCGGGGTTCGGCTGGGTGGTCTTCATGGGTCGGCTCCGGCGGGTCGGGGTCGGCGTCGGGCGGGGGTATATCACGCCGGAGGCGCTGGTTGCCGCTCGCCCGGCTGCCGGATACGCTCCCCGGGACGCAACCGCATTCGGGAATCATGATGGCCCGCTTCGACACGCTGATCCGGCTGCTGGGGCTGCTGGCGCTGATGGCAGGCTGCGGCGGCGGGCCGGCGGTGGCGCCCGCCGAGCAGGCGCCGGCGGCGAGGCCGACCGCGGCCGACGGGGCGCCCGATCGGTGCGCGATGACCCCGGCGCCGGGCGACCGCTTCCTGGCCGAGTGGGTCTCCCCCGAGGGCGCGGCGGCGCTCGCGGCGCTGCTCGATCGGCGCAAGCCGGCGCCGCCGGGGCTGGCCGGGGTGCTGCGGGCGTTCTACGCCGAGCACGGCGACGACTACGACCTGTTGATGCTGGTGACCCCCGACGCGGGGGCGTCCCGGGCGATGGGGCGCTTCATCCGGGTCGGCCCGGTGAACCGCCCCCGGCTGGGGCTGGTGGGGCGGGCCGACGCCGAGCTGCACCCCATCGCGCCCCGCCTCGAGGGGGTGGTGCTGCTGGCGCTGCCCGAGGGCGAGGGGCACCGCTCGGGGCCGACGCTGCACGAGTCGCTGCATCGCTACGGCCAGTTCCTGCCCCGAGAGGCGGGCTTTCCGCGCAACGGGCACTGGGGCTACACCGGGGTGCACGGGCAGCTCGGCGGCTTCGACCCGGCGAGCCTGCGCTGCGTCGAGCCGCCCGACGCCCGGCCGCCGGACTGCGCCGCGGGCCCCGACGGGCGGTTCGCGGTGTCGATGGATCGCTTCGCGGGCTTCGCCAACGGCGGGGACCGGGTGCCCTACGCGCCGCTCGAGCTGTACCTGATGGGCCTGATCGCGGCCGATGAGGTGCCCGATCCGATCCCGGTGCTCCGCGGGCCCGAGCCGCAGCCGGCGGCGGACGACGGGCGGCTCGCCTTCACGGTGGACGGGGTGGGCGCGATCCGCATGGCCGACGTGCTCGCGGCGACCGGCGGCCCCCGCCCTCCGGCGACCGAGGCCGAGCGCAACCCGCGGGCGGCGTTCTTCCTGGTGTCGGCGGCGCCGCCGACGGACGACATCCGGGGCGCGGCCGAGGCCTGGGCCCGGGGCCTGGCCGGGGCTCAGCCCGGCTGGCCGACCCACTCCTACTGCTCGGCGACCGGCGGCCGGGCCCGGATGGACACCCGGATCACCCCTCGGGCGCCCTGAGCCGGCTCATTGCAGGGCGTCGGGCTCGACCTCTTCGACGACCGCGTAGACCGACTTCACCTCGAGCAGCCGCAGGTCCTCGTCCCACGGCACCGGCAGCCCGTCCTCCTTCGGGAAGAGCACGTAGGCCCCCAGGGGCACCCCGCTGACGTTGGCCCCCAGGCTCTTGTCCTCCTCGCCCGGCTCGGCCCGGGCGACCTCGACCACCTCGCCGTAGAGCGCCTGGGCGTTCTTCTCCTTGACCCCCTGCGGCAGATACAGCCCGGCGTCCGAGCGCTCGTCGAGCTTGACGAGGCGCACCAGCACCCGGGGGCCGAGCGGCTGGATGTAGCGGACGGGCTTCGGGAGGCGTTCGGCCATCGGGTGGGGACTCCTGAGACAAACTCTGTACGCGAGGATACACCTTGCGCTGCGCGCCCCGCCCGACGCATGACGGGGCATGGCGCGCATCATCCTCACCCTCGTCGGCCCGTGGGACAAGCCCCCCGCGTTCGAGACCCCGTTCGATTTGACCCCGGGGGGGCACGACCCCTCGGTGATCGACGACTTCCGCTCCCTCGCCGGAGAGACCGAAGGGCTCTCCGAGGCCGAGTTGAGAGCGATCGCCGACCACCGCAGCACGGTGGTGGCCGATCTCAGCTTCCAGGGCCCCGGCTCGACCGCCGCGGCGGGTCACGCCGCCCGGCTGATGCAGGTCGCGTTCGACGCCGGCGCCCTCGGGGTGCGGGTCGAGACCGGGATCAAGGTCTTCGGGCCCGGCATCCGCGGCGAGCTCGAGCCCGACGAGCCCAAGGTGCTGCTGCACCTGCTCGTCGAGGTGCTCATCGACGACGAGGCGGTCAGCACCGAGGGCATGCAGGCGTTCGACCTGCCCGACATCGTCGTGCCCTACGGCGCGGACGACGCCGAGTCGGCCCAGGCGGTGGCCTTCGCGCTCGCCGCCCGCATGGTCTGCGACGGCTTCCGGCCGGTGGAGGGCGGGGTCTTCCGGGCCAGCGAGAGCGCGCCGCTCTACGCTGTCGGCCGCATGGGATCGGCGAGCTGCGACGACCCGTGCCCCTTCGAGAACCCCAACGGGGCCTGGCGCCTCGATCTGAAAGGCTGAGCACTGCCGCTCAGATCCGCCGCTCGGGGAAGTCCAGGTAGTACTTGAAGGCCGGGGCCGGCCCCTTGGCGAAACGTACCCCCAGATAGCTCAATACCCGGCGGTCGAGCAGCCGGGCCAGGGCCCGCATCTCGTCCAGGGCCGGGCGCTGGGCCTCGGTCGGCAGCCCCTCGGCGGCGATGAGCGGATCGGCGTCGGGGTAGTCGATCTTGAAGCCCGGCAGGCGCCGCTCGGCGGTCAGGTTCAGCGAGGCGAAGAGCGTGGTGTCGGCGTGGCGGGCGAGCAGCGCGTCGTGCACCGGGCGCCAGCGGCTCCAGGCGTCGCCGACGCCGGCCTGCCCGGCGACGGCCTCCAGCCGGGCGGCGACCGCGGCCCGGGTCTCGTCGGTGACCCACTGCGAGAAGTAGAGCTTGTGGTGCAGCGGCCGGCGGGGGCGCACCGCGGCCGAGACGAAGTGCACCGTGCGCTTGTCGAGCGCGGCGGCCATGTCGAGCGCGGCGTCGAGCGCGGCGGGCAGCGCCCCGGCCCGGGCGAGCAGGCTCACCGCGTCGTCGACGTGCGGCCGACGGCGGTAGTAGAAGGCCGCCAGCCGATCGCCCTCGGGGTGCCACTCCAGCTTGAGGAAGGCCCGCTTGTGCTCGAAGGACCGGGCCAGCCGCAGGTGGTGGCTGCGGGCGTCGGCGTTCATGCCCCACTCGGCGAGCACGCGCGCCGCCCGCGCGGTGAAGTCGGGGCCCTCGCCCCGCACCATGAAGCCGAACGGGGCCTGCCCCGGGCCCACGATCAGCTCCCCATAGCGGTCCAGCTCGCCGGCGAAGCGCTCGACGGTCCGCTGCACCTCGAGGGCCACCGCCTCCCCGGCCCGGCGGGCGGCGCGGTCGAGCACCCGCCGGCGGCGTTCGAGGGCGCTCACTGCCGGGCGCGCTTCAACTCGGCCTTCTCGCCCTCGACGGTGAGGGTGTAGTCGTAGGTGAGCTGCAGCCCGGTGTCGCCGGCCTGCTCGACCATGAAGGTGAGCGTGCGCTTGCCATCGGCCTGCTTCAGCGCGGGCATCTCGGGCGGGGGGGGGTCCATCTCGGCGAA
The DNA here is from genome assembly GCA_030426085.1 of bacterium. GTDB lineage: Bacteria > Myxococcota_A > Bradymonadia > UBA7976 > UBA1532 > JACKDM01. Next base: position 66,893 of record JAUHYW010000003.1, read on the forward strand.
CTCGGGCTCGTAGACGAGCTGATGCCCGACGCCCATCATCCACACGACGCGCCGGGCGATGTCCGGCGGGGCCAGCTTCTCGGCGACGGCCGCGTCCACCAGCCGGGCGAGGCTGTCGGTGCGCTTCAGCAGCACGATCGGGCCCTCGGTGGCGGCGAAGCCCCGGATGCGCTTGCCGTCGAACCGCGCCTCCCAGGCCATCAGGGGGCCGGTGCGGTGGGGGTCGAACGACGTATTGGTGGCGTCGGGGTCGGACGGCTGCACGTCGATGCCGTCGGCCGGCCGCTCGAACGCCTGCGCGACGCCCTTCTGCCAGTGGGCCCGGGCCTCGTGGAACGGCGAAGTCTTCATCGGGCTGTCTCCGGGGGCCTTCTCGGGGGCCGCCTTCTCGGCGGCGCTCTTCTCGGTGGGCGCCTTCTCGGCGGGGGCCTTCTCGGGGGTCTGGGAGCAGCCGAGGGTCGGCGCGCCGAGCAAGGCGATCACGGTCAGGGTGCGCGCGACGGGCAGCCTCACTTGCTCTGCCCCGTCTGCATGCCGGTGCGGGGGCTGGTGGTGCCCGCCGCCTGGGCGTCGGTGGGCGACTTGCCCCGGTTGTGCACGTTGTTGGTGATCCAGCTCCGCCAGGTGCTCACCGGCACGAGGCGCCCGAGCTGATCGTCGGTCACCCCCGGCTGGCCGGCCTCTTCGTAGTAGACGGTGTACACCTCGGCGAAGAACTCGGCCTCAGAGAAGATCGAGTAGGCCCGCACCCGGTTCGTCTGCACCTGCGCCTTATAGTACTGAAACTGTTTGTAGTAGTGATTGATGGCGAAGTAGTGGTTGTTGTAGCCCCGGACGACCTCCGGGTTCTGCCAGTAGCCCTTGCCGGCGGCGACGCACGGCTTGGCCGCCTCGATGACCGGCACGTCCTTCGACCAGTACGTGTTGATCGCGTGGGTCGCGGCCAGCCCGTTGTTGAGCGCGTTGCCCCCGTCGGTCCGCATCTGGGCGACGATGTGGTCCTTGATCTCGGTCTTCTCGTCCTCGCTGATGGTGCTGCCGTCGTTGGTGTTCCACGGGGTGCCCATCTTGTTGGCCCAGGTGTCGAAGTCGCGCCCCGACCACCAGCCGCCGAGGCCCTGGGTGAAGCCGGTGATCCCGATCTCGGGGTCGATGGCGTGGGCGATCTCGTGGCGCACGACCGCCTCGAGCCAGTTGACGTCGCGGATGGCGGTGTCGTCGTCGGGCGTGACCCGGGTGCCCCCGGGGTAGCTCTTGGTCAGGTTGTTGCCGAGGGTGTACTTGCGGGCCCCGGTGTCGATGGCGGCGATCGTGTGCACGTCGGCCGAGGGCCGGGCCCCGACGGCCACCGTGTCGCCCACGCTGAATACGGCCGGATCCTTGACCCGCAGCTCCTTCTGGCTGCCGGCGGCGGTGACCCGCAGCTCGGTGCCGACGCCGTAGGGCTGGGTGGCGACGTTCTCCGCGCCTTCCCCGAGGCCGAACTCGCCGTAGTCCGACGAGCCGGTGATGTTGTCCATGTAGCCGCCGCTGCTGTTGGCCACCCGGGTCAGCGTGCGGAAGACCTGGCTGCGGGCGTCCTGCTCGGGCAGGTTCTTGAGCTGCACATGGCACCGCTGCAGCGTGCCGATGGGCCACTCGGTCGCGACGTGCTTGGTGCCGGCGGCGTCGGTGCTGTCCTTCTTCTTGAGGTCGACGTTCCAGTAGTGCTGGAAAGCCGCCTTCACCCGGTTCAGGTCGGTGCCGGCGGTGATCACCGCGTCGCACAGCGTGCGCTGGAGGGTCAGGCCGCCGAAGGCGTCCATCCACGCCTGCACCGGCTCAGCGTCCCGCCGCAGCAGGTCGATCGCCGCGTCGGTCTGTCCGGCGGTGTTCAGCCGCGAGGCCATGATGCCCCGGGCCCGGGCCTGCTCCTCGGCGTTGAGGTCGTCCATCAGCGCCTGCATCGCGGCGCTGTCGGCCATGAACGACGTGATCTCGCCGAGGGGCGCGTTGTTGAGCGAGCGCCAGATGAAGTCCTCGTCGGTGCCCCAGCCGGCGATGGCGAGCTGGATCTTGACGTTGAGCGGGGCCTGGAGCAGCTCGAGCACCCGCTTCATCTCGCTGTGGGTCAGCTCGCCGCGCAGCTCGTCCATCAGCGCGGTGTCGCCGACCACGCTGCGCAGCTCGGCGGCGGTCGCCTGCCGCAGCCGGTCGTAGATCGCGTCCTCGTCGGTGCCCCAGCCCTCCATGGCCTCGCGCAGGTCGGCCTTGATCGACGCCCGCTGCACGACCCGCTGCACGCCGCCCCCGCCGCCGCCGCCGGCGAACGGGTCGAGCAGCGACTCGGCTGAGCGGCCCTGCACCACCGCGTCGGCCACCGCGTCGGCGTTGCGCTCGTAGACGTCGCCCACCTGCCCCACGCCGCCCTTGAGCTGCACCCCGCCCTTCTGCTGCACCGTGTGGGCCGCCTCGTGGGCCGCGGTGTGCAGGTCGGGGGACTCCTTGAAGGCCACCTGGGGCCCGGCCGAGGTCGTCGTGGCGTAGGCCTTCGCCCCGATGGCGTCGGCCGCCGCGCCCGCCGAGCCGCCGACGTGGGCCTGCACGTCGCCGACGTCGTGGCGCCCGAACGACGCCTGGATCGCGTCGCCGTGGGGCAGCGATCCGCCGCCCCCCGAGACGCCCTGCGCCGCGATGTCGGGCACCGAGGCCCCGCCCATCGGGCCCTTGGCCTGCACCGCGCCGAGGGCGGCGGCGACGTCGGCGGCCTGCTCGGCCCGGGCGGTCTCCCGCTTCTGCACGTCCACCCCGCCGGCCTCGGGGGCCGGGGCGGGGGCGGGCGTGCGCTCGGTGTGGTCGGCGTCGAATCGTTGCATGGCGGCTCCCTGGGCGGTGGGGGCAGTCTACGGCCCGGCCCGGGGTGCTGTAAACGGGCGCCGGCCATCACGGCGCGCCGGCGGCCTGTCCGTCGGGCGGGTTGAGCAGCGGGTCGCGCTCGGTCAGCTCGGTCACCGCCCCCGTCGACCGGCGCTCGATGGCCCGCAGCGCCGCCGCCCGGATCGGGGGGTCGTTCGTCTCCAGGGTCCGGGCGTTCGCCTCGAGCTCCTGCTGCGCCCGCCGGGACAGGTCCTGCCAGCCCTCGGGGCGCACCTTCTCCGGGCCGCCGAACTCGTCGGTCACGGAGCGGAAGGTCCGGGCCAGCCGGGGGTCGGCGAAGTCGCGGTCGGCCGGGTCGACGACCTGCACGCTGATCGGGCCCGGGGCGTGCACGTCGGTGTCGAACGAGCGCAGGAACGGGTTGTCGGCGTGCACGAACGCCGGCAGCCACGGCCGCGCGAGGCGGAAGAGCGCGCTGCGCATCAGCCGGCGGCCGGTGGTCAGGCTGAGCCCGGCGGCGGCTCGCTGGTCCTTCATCCAGCGCCACTGGTCGCCCCAGGTGCCGGCGCGGGCCTCGGGCCACTCCAGCTCGTAGGCCCGCTCCAGGGCCGGGCGCGACCGGTCGAGGGCCACCGCGTGCCGGGCGTCGAGCTCCTCGCGCCAGGGGTCCGAGGCGGCCCCGAAGTTGAGCGCGCAGCCTTCGGCGTCGTCCTGGTCGCCGACCACCCGGCCGCAGATCTGGAGGTTGGTGCCCACGATCCAGCTTCGCCAGAACTGCCGGAAGAGCTCGTAGTCGTCGAAGCTGGCGATGGTGCCGCTGACGATCTTGTCGGTCACCGCGATCTCCTCGAGGAAGGCCCGCTCGAGCGGCGCGAAGCGGCGGTGGTCGAAGTCGCCGTCTTCGAGGCAGCGGGCGACGACGGGCGCCGCCCGGCAGATGAAGGCGTTGGTCTGGGTCAGCCCGGTGCTGAACAGGGGGTCGACGAAGGCCGCCGCGTGGGGGGTGAGCACGACCCCCGGCGCGGTGATGGCCCGGCTGCTGAACTGGATGCGATCGGTGCGGATGATCGGCCGGATGGCCTCGGCCCCGCCCAGGTGCTCGGCGACGGTCGGGAACCGCTGGATGATGCTCTTCCACTCGTCCTCGACCGGGATCGAGCGGTCGAGCGGGAACGCCTGCCGGTCGAGCACGATGCCCACGCTGACGACGCCGGTGTCGAACGGGATGACCCAGATCCAGCCCCCCTCGAAGCAGTGGTGCTGGGTCCCCGCGTCGCGGCTGTAGCGGAAGTGGGCCTCCGGCGGCAGGAGCCCGTCGAGCAGCCGCACGCCGCGGAAGTGGCCGAACATCGCCCGGGTGTCGGTGTGCAGCCGGGGCGCCTCGTCCCGCAGCCCGAGCAGGCGCCCGAACAGCGCCCCGTGGCCGGTGGCGTCGAAGACCAGCCGGGCCCGCACCTCGCCCGGCCCGTCCGGGCCCTCCACCGTCAGGGTGCCCACCTCGCCGTCGTGCTCGAAGCCCTTCACCGCGGTGTGGTCCCGGTAGTCGACCCCGTGGTGCTCGAGCCGCGACACCAGGTAGGCGTCGACGTCGGCCCGCAGCATGTGCACGTCGGGCCCGACGCCGAGGGGGTAGGTCTCGAGCATCGCCTCGTGCCCCCGCGCCAGCGGCGCCCCGGCCCGATGCAGCCCGAACCAGAACTGGCTCTTGGGGTAGGCGGTGAGGCCCAGGGCCTTGAGCCCGGTGTAGTGGGCGATGTCGCGCAGCTCGGGCAGGTCGTAGGTGTCGGCGAGGTGGACCCAGTTCATGGTCGAGGCGGGCACGGTCGACTCGCCGATGACGAAGCGGGGGTGGCTGTCCCGCTCGAGCACCAGGACCGAGGCCCCCACCTTGCTGAGCACCATGGCCAGCGTCGAGCCGGCGATGCCGCTGCCGACGATCACGATGTCGTAGGTCATGTCTCCCCCGCAGGCTGCCTCGGCGCTCGCGGCGCCTCGGCGTTCGGCCCCCGAGATGGCGCCGGGCCACGTATTGACCGGGCGGGGGCAGTTTGGCAGCTTGGGGCATCATGACCCATGAGAGCAAGCCGTCGGGAGCGGACTGGCACCGGGCCCGGCGGGCGGCGATCCTGCGGGGGCCGGCGGGGGACGCGGTGCGGGCGCTGGGGCGGCCGAGCCGGTGGACGGCGGTCGTCGCCGGGGGCATGCAGCTCCTCGACCTGGGCCTCGCCGCGTGGTGCGGGCTGGCCGGCCTGCCCGTCTGGGCGATCGTGCTGCTGGCCTACGGCCCCGGGGCGTGGTGCGCGATGGCCCGCTTCGCCTTCCTGCACGAGACGGTGCACGGCATCGGCGCCGGGCGCACGAAGCGGGTCCGGCACCTGCTGCTGCGCCTGGGCGACCTGCCGACCATGGGCATCGCCAACTACGTCTACTACCGCTGGGGCCACATCGACCACCACCGCCGGCTGGGCCGGGACAGCGCCGACCGCCTCGAGACGACCGAGGGGCCGGTGGACCTCGACCTGCTGTTCCAGACCGACACCATGACCCTCAGCCGGGCCGAGGGCGAGCGGCCCACGCCCCCGCCCGGCTGGCGTCGATCGGCGGGGCTCAACCTGCTGCGCATCACCGCCCGGCAGCTCGCCTACAGCGTCATCGACGTGCTCTCGCTGCCGGTCATGGTCGTCACCGGGTTCCCCTACATGCGCCGGCGGGGCCCCGACTTCCTGCGCGACACCCGGCTGCAAGCGGCCCTCGTCTGCGCCCAGATCGCGCTGATCGGCCTGCTGCTGGGCTGGCCGGCGCTGCTGTACCTCTTCCTGGCCCAGACCTTCTTCTACATCCCGATCCACCCCTACTTCGCCTACTTCTCGGCGACCCACGGGGCCCCGCCGGGCGGGGCGCGCCCCCAGCCGACGATGTCGATCGACGGCGGGCGGTGGTTCACCGTGGCCACCTTCGCGCTCGACCACCACGTCGAGCACCACGACTTCCCCAACGTGCCCTGGTATCGGCTGCCGAAGCTGCGCCGCCTCGCCCCGGCGTTCTACCCCGCCGGGCAGCGGCACGCGGGCGTCTTCTCGACCATCGGGCGGGCGATGCGCGCGCCCCCGATCTACGCCGCGCAGGGGCTCGAGCTCGACGACGGGCGGCCCCCGGCGGGCTGACGGTCAGAGGCGGCCCATCTCCCGCATCTCGGCGTCAGCCGCCTTGCGCAGCAGGGCCGAGGTCAGCCGGCCCTCGCCCTCGGCGGCGTAGAAGGCGGCCCGCAGCACGGCGTTCTTGATGTTGCCGCCCGACATCTTGTAGCGCCGCCCCAGCCGGGCGAAGGGCAGCTCGGCGTCCCGGGGCAGCTCGTCGGGGATCATGCGCCGCCACAGCTCGGCCCGCTCGGCCTCCTCGGGCAGCGGGAAGTGCACCCGGAACCGCAGCCGCCGCTTGAACGCGGCGTCGAGGCCCCGCTCGAAGTTGGTGGTGAGGATCGACATGCCGTCATACTGCTCCATGCGCTGGAGCAGGTAGTTGACCTCCATGTTGGCGAAGCGGTCGTTGCTGCTCTTCACCTCGGTGCGCCGGGCGAAGAGGCTGTCGGCCTCGTCGAAGAACAGGATGACCTGGGCCCGGGCGGCCTCGTCGAAGATGCGGCCGAGGTTCTTCTCGGTCTCGCCGACCCACTTGCTGACCACCCGCGAGAGGTCGACCTTGTACATCGCCCGGCCGAGGTCGCGGGCGAGGATGCCGGCCATCATGGTCTTGCCGGTGCCCGGGGGCCCCGAGAACAGGCAGGTCAGCCCCCGGCCGTAGCTCAGCTTGCGGCGGAAGCCCCAGTCGTCGAACACCCGGGTGCGGTAGCGGGCGTGGGCCCGGACCTCGCGCAGCCGCTCGACGACCTCGTCGGGCAGCACCACGTCGCCCCAGTTCAGGGTGGTCGTCACCGGCTCGGCCAGGGCGCCGAGGGCGTGGCCGCTGCGGCGGTGGATGGCCTCGGCGAGCAGGACCGGGTCGACCTCGGGGCGCAGCGGGGCCCCGGGGCGCAGGCGCAGGGCCTCGGCGGTCTCCAGGACCACCGCCCGCAGCGTGCCCGGGGTGACGCTGAACTGGCTGGCGAGGGTCGCCGGCAGGTCGTCGGGGTGGCGCAGCCCGGCCTCGGCGAAGGCGTCCCGCCAGCGGCGGTCCTGCTCGTGGGCCTCGGGCAGCGGCAGCACCACCTCGACCCGGGCGTCGGGCAGCCGGTCGAGGCGGTCGGTCGACGCGGTCGCCAGCACCAGCGGGCCGGCGTGGTGCCGGGCGAAGTGATCGAGCGCGACCGACAACCCCTTGCGCTCGGGCGGGTCGAGGGTCGCGTCCAGGGTCAGCAGCAGCACCCGGCCCCGCATGCGGGCCTCGCGCCCGGCCGCGAGCAGCGCCCCGGCGGCGGCCTCGGGGGGCAGGTCGTCGAGGTCGAGGGTCAGCACCTCGACCCCGGCCCGGCGGGCGGCGGCGACCACCGCGGCCCGCCGGCCCGAGCCGGGCAGCCCCACCACCACCACCCGAGGCCGGCCGTCGAGGTCGTCGATCGCCTGGCGCAGCGCCTCGTCGAGCCGGGCGGTCACCGCCTCGGGCAGCTCGGGGTCCTCGGCGTCGGGGGCCGGGGCCAGCCGATGCACCAGCCCCGCCCCGGGGGCCGGCGGCTCGCCCCGCAGCCAGGCCATCACCGGCTCGGGCACCGTCACCCCCCGGTGCACCAGCGGCGGGTCGGGGGTCCAGCCGTCGGCCGGGTGCAGCGCGATCAGCCCGCAGCGGGCGAGGGTGCCCCGGGCGCGGAAGGCGGCGTGGGCCGCGAGCGCCGCCCGGGGGTCGTCGCAGATCAGCTCGGCGAGGAAGCCCACCGGCGGCTGCTTCCGGGTGAAGTCGGCCCAGGCGAAGGTGTACAGCCGGGCGATGTCCAGGGAGAGGCCGGGGGCGGCGGCGGCGAAGAGCAGCCGGGCCTCGAGGGCCGACAGCCCGAAGCGGGCGGCGAGCCGGGCGAGCGGGCCGGCGATCGACTCGGGGGGCGGGGGGCGCCCGGGCGGCGGGTCGACGCTCAGGCCGAGCGCGGCCGCGGCGGGGTGGAGCGCCGCGCCGGACAGGATGCGGCGGGCCTCCTCGACGCTGGTGTGGGCCCCGGTCGGGCCGTCGGGCCGCCCGGTGAGCCGGGCGCCGTAGCGCTCGAGGTAGCGGGTGACGCGGCCGAGCAGCCAGTCGAGGCCGGCGAGGGCCTGGGCGAGCGGGTCGGGGGCGGGCGGCGACATGCGGGCTCCGGGTGATGCGGAGGCAGTCTACCGTATGGTGGACCGGATGCCCCGATCAGGCGTCGCGGGGCGCCTCGGGCGCGGCCTCCGGGGCGTCGGGCGCGCCGTCGGACAAGCCGGCGGCCGCGACCTCAGCGTCGACATCGACGTCGGGCCCGGGGCCGTCGACCACCTCTTCGGGCACGATGCCGAGGGTCTTCTCGACCACCGCCAGCCGGGTCTGGAGGTTCTGGAGCTGCCCGAGCACGTCGAACCGGCCGAACGTCAGCTTGACCCGCTCGTCGACCCGCCGCTGCAGCTCTTCGAAGAGCGCCTGGTTGTGCTCGACCCAGCCGTGGAGCTGCTCCCGGGTCTCGGCGGCCCGCTCCTCGCCGGTGCGGATGAGGCGCCCCACCGACTCCTCGGCCTGCTTGCGCAGGCTCGAGACCGGCTCGGTGATGCGCTTCTGGATCTGCTCGCCGGTGTTCTTGATCAGCCCCTTGAGCGCCGGCAGCGGCCCGCCCTCGCGGCGGCGCTGCTTCTCCCGCTCGACGAGGACCTGGGCCAGCGTCACCCGGGTGATGTCCTCTTTGGTCTTGTTGTCGATGATGCGGACTTCTTCGCCGGCGTCGATCAGCTCGGCGATCTCGTCGAGCGTGATGTATCGGCTCTGGCGGGGGTCGTAGAGCTTGCGGTTCGTGTACCGCTTGATCTCGTGCACCGACGACATGAGGTCCCCTGGCTTCCGGATGGCGTGGCGGCCGTAGCCTGGGCCGCGGTGGGGAGCTTGTCAACCGTCCCCCTGGCGGGGCCGCCACGGTCCCGCCCGGGCGCCGTCGGGGAGCGACGCGAAAACTTGCTCGCCGCGGGCCGAACTGCCACCATCCCCTCGCGCAATGATCATCCAATGTGACAGCTGCCAGGCGACCTACGACTTCCCGGCGGATCGGATCCCGCCGGGCGGACTCAAGGCCAAGTGCGCCGAGTGTGGCAAGGTGCTCAACGTGCGCCACGAGGCGACCCCGGCCGGCCGGGCGCGGGGCGCAGCCTCCACCGAGCCCAAGGCGATCACCGCGCCCCCGCCCAAGGTGCAGGCCCCGATCGACGCGCCCCCGCTGCGCCCGACGCCGAGCAACCCCCCGACCGGCGGCCAGCCGTCGGTCATCGTCGACATGGGGCAGCTCAACGACCCGGTCGAGACCGCCGCCGCCGAGCAGGCCGCCGCCCAGCAGGCGGCGTTCGCCCCGCTCGCCGGGGGCGCGGTCGACCCCTCGGCCGCCGAGCGCCATCGGGTGCGCTCGATGCCCGCCTTCGATGGCCCCGAGCCCAGCGAGATCCAGGAGATCAAGCCCCCCTCGATGGCGAAGTGGGCGGTGCTGGCGGTGGTGCTCGCCCTCGCCGGCTTCGTCGTGTGGGTCGCCATGGCCAACGGGTGGGATCCCATCTGGTATCAGGATCCGGTGACCGCCACCAAGCGGGCGATGGGCTTCGAGCAGCCCCCGGCCCCGCCCCCCGAGCCGAAGCCGGTGGTCGAGGTCGCCCCGATGACCGGCGACCTCGAGGTGCGGGCGGTCGAGATGACCACCCTCAAGCTGGGGCGCAAGAACCTCATCGCGATCCTGCGGGGCGAGGTGGTCAACGACTCCAATCGGCTGCGGCACTCGATCGTCTTCGACGCCGATCTGATCGACGCCGAGAGCGCGACCGGGCTGTCGCTGGCCACCCGCAAGGCCGACTGCTGCGTGATGTTCGACGACGCCGAGGCCAAGGCCGCCGCCCGTCGGGCCGACCACCCCCACTTCTCGGAGAAGTCCGGCGGGGAGAACGTGCGGCTGGCCCCCGGCGAGTCGCGGCGGTTCACCATCGTGCTGCGCGACCTCGACCCGGCCCTCGACAAGAAGCCCATCGCGCCCGAGGTGAAGATCCGATTCGCCGAGGTCGAGCACCCGCAGTGAGCGCCGACGGGCGGTTCGCGCCGGCGCGGTTCCTGGTCCGACAGGTGGCGGTGCCCGAGCCGGGCATGCGGGTCGCGCTGTGGCGCGAGCTGCTCACCGAGGCCGATCCGATGCAGGCGCTGGCGGTGGTCGAGCGGGCGATCGAGGCGGTCGGCGAGCGGCGCGACGGGGGGCAGGTGGCCTTCCTGGCGCTGGGGCAGTGCCTCGAGACGTGGCCCGCCCTGCGGGGCCCGCTGCTGGCCGCGGCCACGGTCGCCGGGCGGGGGCCGGTGCTCTCGCTGCTGGCCGACGACCCGCCCCTGCGCAGCGCCGAGGCCGAAGAGCTGCGCCCGCCCCCGCTGTCGAACGAGCGCGAGATCACCCTCGGCGAGCGCCGGGCGTGGGCCCGCCGCTCCGACCGGGCCACCATCGACCGGCTGCTCGTCGACCCCGACCCGGGGGTCATCGCCAACCTGCTGCGCAACCCGCGGGTGGTCGAGGCCGACGTGCTGCGCATCGCCAGCCGCCGCCCGGCGCCGGCCCGGGTCCTGGGGCTGGTCTACCGCCACCCCCGCTGGGGCGGCCGGCGGGCGGTGCAGGCGGCGCTGGCCCAGAACCCCTACACCCCGGTCGAGATCGCGACCGCGCTGGTCGATCTGGTCGACGCGGCGGTGCTGCAGAGCCTGGCCCGCGAGCCCTCGATCCACCCGGTGATCCGGGGCCGGGCCCGGGCCCGGCTGCGGGGCTGAGCGCCCGCCCGGACCTCGTGTAATGGTCAGTCATGGTCACGGGCTTGGCAGGGGGCCGGGCCCGACCGGATAATGGGGTCGGCGCCCGAGGACCCCATGCCCCCACCCATCCGATTTTCGGTACTGCTCGTCGAAGACCGCCGCGCCGACGCGGAGCTGATCGCCGAGATCGTGCGCGGGCCGGGGCGGGTGATCGTCGATCTGACCTGGGTCGGCACCCTGGCCGAGGCGGTGGAGGCGGTCGGCGAGCGGGCCTTCGACGCGGCCCTGCTCGACCTGAGCCTGCCCGACGCCCGGGGGGTGCAGGGGGTGATGCACCTGCACGCCGCCCGCCCGCTGCCGGTGATCGTGCTGACCGGGCGCGACGCCGACGACCTGGGCTTCGCCGCCCTCGACGCCGGGGCGGCCGACTACCTGACCAAGGACCACATCACCCGGGCCCGGCTGACCCGGGCGCTGTACAACGCGGTGCAGACCGCCCGCATCGCCCGCGACCTCGAGGCCCAGCGCAACCTGCTCGAGTCGGTGCTCGAGAGCCTGGCCGACGCGGTGGTGGTCATCGACCGCGCGGGCGCGGTGCAGATGCGCAACCCGGCCGCCGAGCGCATGCTGGGCGCCCGGCTCGAAGAGACCCTCTCGGCGATGGGCGAGTCGCGCTACTTCGACCCCGCCACCCGCCGGCCGATGCCCCGCGACACCCAGCCGTGGTCCCGGGCCCGGCGGGGCGAGGTGGTCGACGGGGCCGAGATCTGGCTGGCCGACCCCCAGGTCGGCCCCCGCCCGCCGGGCGAGGGCCCCGGCCGCTGGCTGAGCGCCAACATCCGCCCGTTCGAGGTCGACGGCCGGCTGCAGGGCGGGGTGGCCGTGCTGCGGGACATCACCGAGCGCCGGGCCCGGGAGCAGCAGGTGCGGGCGCTCAACGACGAGCTGCGGCGGCAGATCGCCGAGCGCTCCCGGGCGGTGGTGGCGCTCGAGGCCGCCAACCGGCTCAAGGCGCAGTTCCTCGACGTCGTCTCCCACGAGCTGCGCACCCCGCTGACCCCCATCCTGGGCTACGCCCGGCTGCTGCTGCGGGAGAGCGCGGGGTTGGCGCCCGACCAGCGGGACGCGGTGCGCCAGATCAGGGACAGCGGCGACCGCTTGCAGCGGGTGGTCGACCAGGTGCTCGAGTTCCAGACCATGCGCAGCGAGCCGATCACCGTGCGGCCGGTGATCTTCGAGCCCTGGCCGCTGCTCGAGCGGCTGGTGCGCGACGGCCGGCAGCGGGCGGCGGAGGCGGTGACCCTGAGCCTGCACGCCGACGCGCTGCCCGCGCGGCTGGTGGCCGACGTCGAGCAGATCGAAGGCATCGTCGAGCGGCTGCTGGACAACGCCCTGACCTTCACCCCCCACGGCCAGATCGCGCTGCGGACCCGCTACGTCGACGGGCGGTGGCTGGTCGAGGTGCGCGACTCGGGGGTCGGCATCGAGGCCGAGCATCTCGACTTCATCTTCGGGGAGTTCTATCAGGCCGAGCCGAGCATGACCCGGCGCCACGGGGGCCTGGGGCTGGGGCTGGCCCACGCCCGGTTCGTGGCCGAGGCGCTCGGCGGCGAGCTGGGGGTGCGCAGCACGCCGGGGCAGGGGTCGGCCTTCCGGCTGGCGGTGCCGGCGACGCTGCCCGAGGTCTGACCCGCGGTCAGCGCCAGAGGGCGGCCATCCACTCGATCGTCAGCGGCAGCGTCGCCAGCACGGCGAAGGCCACCGCCGGCGCGCGCGCGCTGCGCAGCCCACCCGGCGCCCGCCGGGGCCCGAGCAGCCCGGCCAGCGGCCAGCGGACCAGCTCCACCGCCCACACCGGCAGCCCCAGCAGCAGCACGCTGGCCAGCCACCGCCCGACCGGCGCCGTCGCCGGGCCCAGCCCCAGCGCCAGCCCGTCGAGCCACAGCACCGGCCCCCCGACGGCGAAGAAGACCGCCCAGCCCGCCGCCCGGCCGTAGAGCCCGCCCCCCGGCGGCCGCAGCCCCAGGGTGCCCGCCGCCCGCACCGGCAGCCCGGCCACGAACCCGGTCAGCCCGCCCCGCACGGCGGGCCCGATCCACGGCCCCTCGCCGCCCCCACCCAGGGCCCAGGCCAGGGGCAGCGCCAGCGCCAGCCGGGCGCCGGGGCCGCCCAGGGGCAGGGCCAGCACCGCCGCGAGCACATAGGCCGCCTCACCCACCGGCCGGCTCGCTCACGGGCCGCCCCACGACCAGCGGGCGAAGTCGGCCAGCGCCCCGAAGGCCGCCGGCCCGGCGAGCAGCAGCGCGGCGAGCACCGCCAGCCAGCGCAGCGCCAGCCGCCCGGCGTCCCCGTCGACCCGGGCCCGGCGGGCGGCGCCCTCGGCCACCGCGGCGGCCAGCATCGCCAGCACGATCGGGGCCGCCAGCCAGCCGAACAGCGTCAGCGCCTCGACCAGCGGCAGCAGCGGGTCGTTGAGCGGGCTCACGCGCCGCCCGCCAGCCGCCCGACCAGCAGGAGCCAGCCGTCGGCCGCCACGAAGAGCCCCAGCTTGAGCGGCAGCGCCACGGCCTCCGGGCGCAGGCGGTCGAAGCCCAGCGCCAGCAGGGCGTGGGCCATCAGCAGATCGATCACCAGGAACGGCGCCAGCAGCCACAGCCCCAGCCGGAACGCGGCGTCCAGCTCGCCGACGAGGAAGGCCACCACCCGGCCGGGCGGGCTCGGCGCGCCGCCGAGGGCCTCCAAGACCGCCGCCGCCGTCTCGGGCGGGGTGCGGGCGATCAGGAAGCGCTCGAGGATCGGCCAGCCCCGCTCGGCGAGCAGCGCCGGGTCGAGCGGGCCGGGGGGCAGCGCCGCGTCGATCTCGGCCGCCACCGGGGCGAAGACCGCCGCCGCCAGCACCCCGGCGAAGCCCCAGATCACCGGCGCGGGCAGGGCCGCCGGCAGCCCGATGCCGCCCCGCAAGAGCCCCAGGACCACCGCGATCCGGGCGAACCCGGTCGCGGCCACCGCCAGGAACGGCAGCCCGGCGGCCACCAGCAGGGGGAGGGGCTCGAGCATCGGGGGACGGTAGCCCAGCCGGCGCCGGGCGGACGCCGTCCGGCCGTAGACCGTTAGGCGTAGTACAGCACCGCCACCTCGACGAGCAGGTTGCACGCGGCGTGATACAGCGTCGGCGCGATGACCCCGCCGGTCGCCCGACGCATCCAGCCGAAGATCAGGCTGGGGAAGAACACCGCCAGCCGGTGGGGCGAGGGCACGGTGATGACGTGTCCGATCGCGAACAGCGCGCTGGTCGCCACGAGGCTGAGCAGGTTGACCTCGACCCCCAGCACCTTCACGTCGCGCCCGATGAGCCCGTCCAGCCGGGTCTGGAGGTAGCCCCGGTAGAAGACCTCCTCGGGCAGCGCCACGAGCAGGAGCTGCACCAGGATCAGGTTGAGCAGCCAGCCGATGCCCCGCTCGGCCCGATAGGGGTTGTCCGGCGCGCTCACCGATCCGGTGCCCAGCTTGAGCCGCTCGGGCGGCAGCCGGTCGCCGCCGGCCTCGATCGCGACTTCGAACGCCGGCCCCTCGGCGGCGAAGGTCACCTGCCCGTCGCTGCGCCCCTCGACCCGCAGCGCGCCCCCGTCGCCCATGATGGCCCCGGTGCGCGGCGCGAGCCCCTCGCCGGTGATCCGGGCTTCGAACCGCTGCCCGGCGGGCAACCGCCAGCGCAGCCACAGCCGGCGGTCGGCGCTGTACAGCCGCACCTCGCCGCTGGCGATGGGGGCCCGGGGCGCGTCGTGCAGCTCGACCGGCCACCGCTCGAAGCGGGCCTCGGCCGGGGCCGCCGTGCGCCCCAGCCAGTCGGTCTGCCAGACGTGGAACCCGACGAGGTAGGGGGGCAGCGTCACCAGCATCACCAGCAGCGCGAAGCCGAGGCTCTTCAGCGGGCGCCGACGGTGGATCCCGAAGTCGGCCGGGCGCTGGCCGGTGCGGTGCAGGGTCTCGATGGGCAGGTACAGGAAGGTCGCCGCGACGAGCACCAGGGTGTAGCCCCGGACCCAGGCGACGTTGGCCTGGAGGACCGTCAGGCCCCCGGTGACGAGCAGGGTGATCCCGTAGAGCAGCCACAGCTCGCGCCACGGGCGGGCGGGGGTCGGCGGGGCGGGGGTCGGCGAGGCGGACATCGCGGCATTCTTCGCCGGGCGGGCCTCGGGCGCAAGAAAGGAGATGGAGGAGCGGAGCCGGGCCCCTCAGCCTCGGCGAGACGCGCTCCGATCCTCCTCTTCGCCTACGGCATAGCCGATGAGACCCCCGAGCGCGGCGCCGATGGCGACGCCGAACGGGGGTGGCCGGCCCCGGGCTGTCCGATGACCGCATCCGGTAACGGGTCCCCCGGACCGGTGTTCGGGCGGTGACGTCCGCGACCCGCCGGCGACCGTGGCAGGCCCGGCCGAGCGCGGCATCGTTCTTGCTGGAGCAGCGGGCGCACGGACACCCCGCCACCGGAGAAGAGTCAACACATGGTCGCCCCGAAGCCCCGGAGACCCGTCGTGCTCGCCCTCTATCGAGACCCCGCCCTGCTGCCCGGCGTCGAGCGCCCCGGCTTCGCCGGCGAGGCGCCGGGGGTGGTCGTCGAGCTGTCGCTGCACACCCGCCTGCGCCGGCTCATGCAGGCCGGCGACACCCCGGTCTCGTTCCAGGCGCCGGTGCTCTTCGCGCCCACCTGGCGCCGCACGGTGTCGTCCCTGTTGGCGCTGGCCGAGGAGCTGCTGCCGCAGGCCCGGGGGCCGGTCGCGCTCGTCTGCCACACCGAAGACGCCCGCTACTTCGTCGACGGGCTGGGGCCGGTGACCGCCACCCGCCTGCTGTGGCACCCCGCCGATCGGGCCGACCACCGCCTCGACGAGCTCTTCGGCCGGATCCGGCGCTCGGCGCTGCGCCCCGGCGTGCCCCCCGACGCGTTGCACCTGTCGAGCCGCGGCCGACCGGCCACCGCAGCCGACTGGCAGCGCACCGTCACCTGCCCGATCCTGGGCCGGCTGGCCCACCTCGGCCGCGAGCGGCCGGCCTGCACGGCGGCTCCGGCGCTGGCCATCGGGGCCTGATCCGGCCGGGGCGTTGATCCCGCGCGAAAAATCCGGGAACCTCGACCGAACGCCGTGGTCGCAGGCCCGGCGACCGCCGGGAGGTCGCCGAGAGGGGGCCGTCATCAGCATCTCGCCCTGCGCCGCGCGCCGCGCGCCCCGACCGCCCCCGCCCCCGCCCTCGATACACGCCGCCGTGTTCTGCGCCGCCCTCATCGGCGCCGCCTGCACCGCCCCCGAACCCTCGCACCCTCCACCCGCCGAGCCCGGCGCGGCCTACGTCATCCCCTTCGGATCGGTCCCCCGGGCCGAGCTGCGCCGGGCCGAGCTGGCGCTGGCCGATCTGACCGGCCGCCGGGTCACGGTCCTGCCCGCCCGCCCGCTGCCCGGCGGGGCGCTGTCGAGCGAGTGCCGCGACGGCAAGCTCGAGACCCCCTGCCCCGAGCTGACCTACGACGCCTCGGCGCTGCTCGACGCGGCGCTGGCGAAGCTGCCCGGCGACACCTTCCGGGCGGTCGCGGTGACCACCGCGCCCCTCGACACCCCGTCCCACGAGCGGCTCATCGGCTACGCCCGCAGCGGCGAGCGGGGCATCGTCTACTCGGCGCGGGCCCCGGGGGTGTATCTGACCGAGGCCGCCCACCGGCGCCGGGTGCGCCACATCGTGGCCCACGAGCTGGGGCACACCTTCGGCGCGGGGCATTGCGACGAGGCCTGCGTGATGCGGGACGTGGTGAGCGTCGCCGAGCTGGAGCGCATGCCCGAGCACCCCTGCCCCCGCCACCGGGCCGACTTCGACGAGGGCCGGGCCCGGTCGATCGACTCGGCGGACTTCCGGGCCGACGTCGGCGCCGAGCAGATGCGGATCGGGGCCTGGGCCCCGGCGGCCGCGGCGCTGCGGGACGCCGTGCGCCGCGACCCCAAGGACGCCCGCCACCGCACCGCCCTCGGCCTCGCGCTGATGAGCCAGGGGCGCCTGCTCGCCGCCGACGACGTGCTGCGCGACGCCGCGATGCAGGCCCCCGAGGCGCCCCAGCCGTATTACGCCCGGGCGGTGCTCTACGCCGCCGGCTTCGACCCCTACCGGGCCTCGGCCCACCTCGAAGCGGGCGTGCTGAGAGATGGCGACCCGGTCCGGGCCCACCGGGCGGCGGGCATCTTGTATCAGGACCTGCTCGACCGGCCCCGGGCGGCGATCAAGCACTTCGAATCCCACATCCGCTACGGGGGCCGCGACCCCGAGGTCATCGCCCGGCTGGTCTATCTGCTGTCGCCCACCACGCTGACCATCACCGACCCCGAGGTGATCATCGCGAGCTGGGATCCGGAGCGGGGGTTGATGATCGCCGCGCTGCCCCCGAGCGGGGGGCCGCGGTAGGCTCAGCCGCGGTCGGCGAGCTGCTCGGCTTGGAACGCCTGCCGCACCGGCTCGATGACCGGATCGAGCGACCCCTGCACCACCTCGTCGAGCCGATACAGCGTCAGGCCCACCCGGTGGTCGGTCACCCGGTTCTGGGGGAAGTTGTAGGTGCGGATGCGCTCGGAGCGATCCCCGCTGCCGACCATCGCCCGCCGGGCGTCGGCCCGCTCGGCGTGGGCCTCGGCCTGCATCTTGTCGAGCAGCCGCGAGCGCAGCACCGTCAGGGCCTTGGCCTTGTTCTTGTGCTGGCTCTTCTCGTCCTGGCAGGTCACCACCAGCCCGGTGGGGATGTGGGTCACCCGCACCGCCGAGTCG
The DNA here is from genome assembly GCA_030426085.1 of bacterium. Classification (GTDB taxonomy): domain Bacteria; phylum Myxococcota_A; class Bradymonadia; order UBA7976; family UBA1532; genus JACKDM01. The sequence continues at coordinate 84,464 of JAUHYW010000003.1, forward strand.
GTGGTGTTGACGCTCTGCCCGCCGGGCCCGCTGGCCCGGTAGACGTCGATGCGCAGGTCGCCCTCGGGGATGTCGAGCTCGATGTCCTCGGCCTCGGGCAGGATCGCGACGGTGCACGCCGAGGTGTGGATGCGCCCCTGGCTCTCGGTCGCCGGCACCCGCTGCACCCGGTGCACCCCCGACTCGAACTTGAAGGTGCTGTAGACCCGGTCGCCGCTGAAGAGCGCGACGACCTCCTTGAAGCCGCCCGCGTCGCTCTTCGACTCGCTGAGCATCTCGACCGCCCAGCCCTTGCCGTCGGCGTAGCGGCTGTACATCCGGAACAGATCGGCGGCGAAGAGGGTGGCCTCCTCCCCGCCGGTGCCGGCCCGGATCTCGAGCACCACGTTCTTGTCGTCGTTGGGGTCCTTGGGCAGCAGCAGGAGCTTGAGCGCCTGCTCGAGCTGCTCGACCTCGGGGGCGAGGGCCTCGATCTCGGCCTCGGCGAGCGCGGCCATCTCGGGGTCGTCCTCATCGGCGAGCGCCCGGGCGTCGGCCAGCTCACCGCGCTTGCCCTCGAGCGTGCGCCAGGTGCGTACGATGGGCTCCAGCTCGGCCTGCTCCTTGGCGATCTGCTGGAAGCGGCCCGGGATCTCGTAGATCGCGGGGTCGCCCATCTGCGCGGTCAGCTCGTCGTAGCGACGGCCGAGCTCTTCGAGGGTGGCCTGCATCGGGGGGAACCGGGGGCGGGGGGGAGAGGGCGGGCCGGCCGACGCCGGCCCCGGCGGATCGGGAGCGGCCGTCGCCGCCCGGTCGACCTACTTGCCCCGGCGCCGACCGTACTTGCGGTTGAAGCGCTCGACGCGGCCCTCGGTGTCGACGAGCCGGGCCTTGCCGGTGAAGAACGGGTGGCACGCCGAGCAGATGTCGACGTTGTACGAGCCGGCCACCGACCGGGTCTCGATGACGTGCCCGCAGGCGCAGGTGATGGTGGCGTCTTTGTAGTCGGGGTGGATACCGGGCTTCATGGGATACCTCTCTGGGTCGGGCCCTCGCGAGTAAAGGGCGGCGAATCATAGGGATGCCGACCGGCCGACGCAAGATGCCGTCGACGATCGTGAAAAAAGTCGTCGCCGGCCCGAGACGCGGAGGCGCGCCGAGTTGTGTTCGCGGCGGCTCGTGGCGCAGGATGCGGCGCGGCCGAGGAGGCAGACGATGAGCAGCAAGCGGGGCGAGCGCAAGCGGGAGGAGCTGCGGCGGGCGGCCTACCAGTGCTTTCGGGACAAGGGCTACCACGGCACCACGGTCGAGGCGATCTGCTCGGCGACGAGCACGTCGAAGGGCAGCTTCTACTGGCACTACGAGTCCAAGCAGGCGATTTTCATCGACGTGCTCGAGACCTGGACCCGCACGGTCATGGACGAGCTGTACGAGCAATTCGAAGAGGCGGTCAGCGACGACGACTACGTGGCCGCCATCACCGCCGCGCTCGCCCGGGAGAGCCGCCGGGGGCGGGTGATGGTGCCGCTGTGGAGCGAGTTCGTCGCGCTGAGCCACCGCGAGCCCGAGATCCAGGAGGCGGTGGCCAAGTTCCACCGCCGGGCCCGCATCGCGATCGCCTCGATCCTGCGCCCGAGCGTGGGCGCGGCGATGAGCGAGGAAGAGCTGCAAGCCATGGCCGCCACCGCCTTCGGGGCCTACCTGGGGCTGATGATGCAGCACGTCGTCGAGCCCGAGGCGGCCAATACGCCCGAGACGGTGGGGCCCTTCCTCACGATGCTCGGGCGGGTGATCAAGGCGGTGCCCGACGCGGCGATCGCCGCCGCCCGCATGGTCGGCCGGCCCGATCCGGGCGCCGCCGACCCCCACGAACGCTAGCGGGGCGGACGCGACGCCGCTGAACGCTCGCCGAGGCGCTTGCGCCAGCGGGCGGGTGGCGTCGGGAGGGGCACTCGACGCGTCGCAGGAGCAGATCCCGGGCGGCATCGGCGGCCGGGAGGCCAACGCGCGCCTCGAGGCCCTCGATCCGGAGGCCCGCACGATCGCCGCGAGCGGCGACTCCAACGACCCGGTCCTGGCCGATCACGGGGCGTATGGCTTCGACGGTGTGCTCGCCGAGCCCTACACCGCGCGCGGGGTCTCCCAGGTCCTGGACCGCTGCCGGCGCGGGCCTCGACGCCGCCTGCACGGAGGTCGGTGATGCGGGCGCCTCCGCCCTCGGGCGACGCGGGGGCGCTCTATGGCGCGACCCTCTCGGCCAGCCCTCAGCTCTCGCCGCGGGGCAGCTTCTCGAGCAGGGTCGTCGCGGCCAGCGCGCCGAGCGCGTTGGCCGCCGCCGGGCTGGCGCCGGTGATCAGGTCCCGGTCGATATGGCAGGTGTCGTCGGCCTTGGTGTTGACGATCTTCGCGCCGAGGCCCTCGAGCTTCGCGGCGAGCAGCCACGGCATGCGGCCGGGCAGGTAGCCGATCAGGGGCGTCTTCTCGTCCACCGCGTCGGGGAAGACGGCCATCTCGTAGCCCGCGTAGAGGAAGTCCCGCCCGTCGAGCGTGGTCGCGAGGAGCGCCCCCGGCCCGTGGCAGAGGGCAATGGTGAACACCCCGTGCGCGTGGGCCCAGCGCAGCACGGCGCCGACGTTCGGGTCCTCGGGGATGCCCAGCATGGCGCCGTGCCCGCCGGGCACGAACACCCCGGCGTAGGGGCCCGGGCCGTCGGGCAGGGCCTCGACCACGTCCCCCAGCGACTTCGGGCTCTCGAGGCGCGCCTTCAGCTCGGCGTGCATGCCCATCACCGCGGCGTCCCCGGTCGGCATCGCCCACGTCTCGAGGACGACGGGCTCGCCGGTGGGCGTCGCGATCTCGAACTCGAAGCCCGCGCGCTGCAAGTGCAGCATCGGCACCAGCGACTCGACGGGGTGGTTGCCGGTCGAGAACATGCGCCCGTTCTTCATGGTCATGTTCTTCTGCTCGGTGAACACGACCAGGATCCGGGCGCGCGGGCCGCGGTAGGCGTCGTACGCGCCGGGCGCGTAGTCGGTGACGTCCGACGTCGCGAGCTTGAGGGCGAGCTTGGAGGGGCTGTAGGACCCGTCCGGCTCTTGCTTGGGGGCGATACCGAGCAGTGACTTGAGCATGTCTGTCTCCCGCGAGTGGGTGGCGCCGGCGCGCCGGTTCAGGGGTTGGGGTGCAGCATCACCTTGCCGTTGCGCCGCCCGCCCATGGCGCGGGCGACGGCCTCGGTGATGCGATCGAGGGTGTAGATCGAGTCGACGGCGAGGGTGAGCCGGCCGCTCGCGACGAGGGGCACGAGCTGCCCGAAGAGCGCCTGCTTGTCCGCGTCGCTGGCCTCGGTGAACCACTGGGACAGCCAGAAGCCCTTCACCGTGATCTGCTTGAAGATGAGGTCGGCCGGCGCGATCGCCGCCGGCTCGAGCACCACCTGACTGTAGCTGACGAGGGTGCCGCCCATGGCCAGGGCGTCGACCAGCCGCGCGAAGCCGGGGCCGCCGACGGCGTCGAGCGCGAGCCTGACGGGCGCGCCGCCGGTGGCCTCGGCGACGCGCCCGGCGAGGTCGTCGGTGCCGACCAGGACGACGTCGGCCCCGAGCTTCTCGAGGTCCGGCGCGACCTCTGCCCGGCGCACGACGTTGACCGTGCGCAGGCCCCGGGCCTTCGCGAGCTGGATCACGGCGGAGCCGACCGCCGAGTTGGCCGCGGTCTGGACCACCCAGTCGCCTTCGCTCAGATCGGCGAAGTCCGAGAGCAGCAGGTGGGCGGTGGCCGGGCTCGAGACCAGCATGGCGAGCTGGTCGAGGTCACCGGGCGGCAGCGGGACGAACGCCGCGGCCGGGCCGGTGACCTGCTGGGCCCACGTCGCGCCGGTCGAGATGAACACGGTCGCGCCCTCCGCGAGCCGGGTCACGCCCTCGCCCACCTCGACCACCCGGCCCACGCCCTCGCCCCCGGGGGTCGCGGGCAGGGCGGGAGAGCGCCCGTACAGCCCCATGACCTTCAGGACGTCGGCGTTGTGGATGGGCGCCGAGAGGACCTCCACCCGCACCTCGCCCGGCCCGGGCCGGCGGGGGCTCGCCTCGACGACCCGGAGCACGTCCCCGGGGTCGCCCATCTGGTTGTAGGTGATGGCTTTCATCTGAATCCTCCAGCGGTGCATCGTTGTCGATTGTGTTTTAATCTCGGATTCGAGATAGAGCAACCGTCGAAACAGCACCCATGAATTGCGGCATTCGCAACAATAAGCGAGAGACAGCGTGGACAAGCTACAAGCCATCCGCTTCTTCCTCAATCTGGGAGAGACCCTCAGCTTCAAGGGCACCGCCACCCACTTCGGGGTGCCCCCGTCGACCGTCTCGCGTTCGATCAAGGCGCTGGAGGCCGACCTCGGCGTGACCCTGGTCGAGCGCACGACGCGCCGGGTCCGGCTGACCGAGGTCGGGGACTGGTATCGGGGCGAGGTGACCGCGCCGCTGCGCGCGCTGGCCGCCGCCGACGAGATGGCCGGGGCCCAGGCGCTCGAGCCCGCCGGCACGGTGCGGCTCACGGCGCTGCCGGGCTACGGCGAGATGCGCTTGTTCTCGGTCCTCGAGCGGTTTCGCGCGGCGCACCCGCTGATCGTCTGCGATGTGGAGCTGACCGACCGCTACCTCGACCTGTCGACCGGCGAGATCGACATCGCGATCCGGGCGACGGCCGATCCGCCGGAGTACCTCGTCGCCCGGCGCCTGCACCCCCATCGGTTCGTCCTGGTGGCCTCGCCGGGCTACCTCGCAGCCCACGGCCGACCCACGACCGCGGCCGAGCTCGCCGATCACGCCGCGCTCGCCTACCGCAACCCCCGCGGCGTCGTGCCGTGGCTGGCGGTGCGCCCCGCCGGCGCGGTGGCCCCGGTCCCCAGGCGGCTGGCGCTGATCACCAACCACGGCCGGCTCATCCTGGAGGCCGTCCTGGCGGGCGACGGGCTGGCCTTCCTGCCTCTGTGGGGGGTCTCGGATGCCATCGCCGAGGGCGCGCTCGAGGAGGTCGTCCTCGAGGATACGCGCCTCGTGGCGTCGACGGGGCCGGAGATGAGCCTGTTTCTGCTCTACGATCCCCGGCGGGCCCGCCTGGGCAAGGTGCGCGCGCTGGTGGATTTTCTCATCGAGGCGCTGGGTGAGCCGGCCGGGGCGCCCGGGTCCGCGAGGCAGATGGCCGACCCCTGACGCGGCTCTTCGCGCGGCGACCTCGGGTATCGGTCGCGCCACCCCTCACTCCGGGCTCGTCGCCCTACAGGTGGGTGGCACCTCTCCCCAGCGACCATGATCTCCTGACACAGCGGCGTCAATCACGACGCGCTACGTCAAGTCGCATGTATGGGGCAGGCTCACCGGTGTCTAAGGGACTGTCAGCAGTCAACCCACCGTGGATGCTCCTCGCGTGTGGCTCACCGTCGCCTCAAATAGTCCACTCCATGTCGGGATTCCGGAGCATAGCCTGTGTCGCTCCGAAGTCGCCCAATGCCGCCAACGGAGACGACTTTGCCGTCTCGGTGATTGTGTGCATGATCTCAGCCAGTTGGTCAGTCCGCCCAGAGATCAGAGCGGAGTCGGCTTGAGCAAACAACTCCTGAAACATCTCCTTTCGCTCCGCGAATGCCTGATCGAGGTAGGTCAAGACAATACTCTGCTGACTGCGAATTCTCGCAAGAGTGGTACGCAAGTCGGCTGCTATCTCAGCGCGTTTCGTCGCCTCCTGCTCTCGGACCGTGGCGTACTCCGTATAGGCGGTGACCACTTCGCGCAGTGCTTCTACTGGGTTGAGCTTGTTGAATGCCTTTCCAGTCGCCTCCACTACGGCTTTGCCTTTGCTCATTCGCCCTCCTCCCCAGCGGCTACGCGCCGTAGATGCCTTACCAAGTTGAGCGGTATGTGATTGAGTTCTCCCTCGTCATCCAAGATGGGGGTTCGGATAATCTCTGAAAGGCCGTGAACGAGAAGCGCCGCCTGCTGGACGCGGCCGACATGTTCCTTATTGTCTACATCGAAGGTGACGAGGGACTCCAACTCGTCGAGGCAAACTGAGGCTCGGTTGTCGACTTGCCTAGCGACCGCAATGAGTTCCTCGACGCGCTGGTTAACCTGGGTGAGAAACTGGCCCAGCCGAATGACCTCTGCATGCTTCTCGTCGGCTCTCGATTCCTGCTGCCGCGCATTGGTCAACGCTTTCTCCCCCTGCGAAGCCAAGACCCAGCCCGTGAAAGCGAGTGTTGGTCCCACGACAACGCTGCTGAGTACAATGCTGCCAAGGGCCATTCCACCTCCCCCGGCAGCGAGCGATCCGCCGCCCAGCCACGCAAGCGTCGCGCTGTTTGCCGCCGCACCCGATAGCCCACCGATTGCAGTGCCCGTCGAAGCTGTGCCCGCGAGCCCTACAAGAGTTGTTGTAGCCGTGGCGGCGGACGCGCCGGCTGATGCTGCACCCACGCCGCCCCAGAGGAGGCTCTTGGCCTCGACAACCTGTACCTTGAGCCGTCCGAGGCTCTCTACATCCAGCCCGACGGCCTCGAGAGCCTGCAAATCCTCGACGCTGCCCTTTTGACCTATCGATTCGACGAACTCGATGAAGCGACGGCAAGAACCCCGAAGGATCGCAACTTGAAGCTCCAGGTAGTCCTCTACGGTGTTGTTCAGGTCTGCTTTCTGCGCCTCGGCTGTCGCAACAACGTCTTCGTACCGCTGCTGCGCGTCGGTGGCGATCTTCTTGGCCTCACGCATCTGGCCGATGCCCTTCTTGCCGTTCCTTATCCCTCGGAAACTGGCGATAGCAGACAATCCAATGAACATGACGGGGACAAGCGGAACTGGCAATTTTCACCTCCTTACAGCCGCACAACGTAGCAGGCTGTTCCCCAGAGCGCAGCGCTTTCAACCCAGGAGAGGCGCCAACCACCTGTAGAACGGCTCCACCGCCACCATCGCGGCCCGCTGGAATCTGAGCGCCCAGCCCATGTCACCTCCGATCTCGTCAGAGGTCTCATCGATCAGCCGCGGCCGATGTTGCGCAGTTTCCGGCTCGAATGCCCGGCGAGTGCAGGGCGCTCAGTTCTCGAGGAAGCTCAGCGCGCTGTCGAGCACCCCGCGCATCGCGGCCCGGGCCCAGGCGACGTCGCCGCTGCCCTGCCAGCTCCAGTCCTCGGTGAAGAGCGCGAACGCGTAGCGGGGCCTGATGTTCGTGTGATCGCCGGCCACACCGTCCCAGTCCCACATCAGGCCCACCTGGGACGAGACGCGCCGCTTGCCGCCGTTCTTGGTGCCGAACTCGTCGTAGAACGTGCCCTGCCCGATGTTGAAGCTGTCGTTCCAGCCGGCATCCATCGCCGCGAGCAGCTCGCCCCGGTCGGCGTCGGTCATCAGGTCGCCCCGGCCCAGGAGCCAGAAGAAGCGGCCGTACTCGGCGGGGGTGATGGTGTTGGCCCGGGTGGTGTAATAGTCCTCGAAGTTCTCGCCGCTGCGGTGGTTGTTGCCCAGCCCGGCCAGGCACGCGGCCTCGTCGTCGGTCGCGTTCCAGGCGGGGTCGCCCGACCGGTGGAAGGCCGACCACGTGTCGCACGACAGGTCGAAGACGCAGGCGTCGGTGCCCGCCGAGACCCGCTTGTCCAGCTCGCAGATGTCGGTGATCTCGCCCACGTTCTGCAAGCCCGCCGCGCCGTCGAGCCAGTCCTGGAGCCCCAGCGCCCCGTCCTCGGCGGCCAGCCGGCCGAAGAGGTAGTCGGTCGAGGCGGTGTCGCTGCCCTGGATCATGTTGGCCATGAAGGTCGAGACGGCCACGTCGGTGTCGATGTCGGCCTCGGTGAAGCCCCGGCTGTCCTCTCCGCGCCACATCGTCGAGGCGAAGTTCACCGTCTCGGTCGGGTCGATGTCGGGGTGGGCGGCGACGCGGGCCCCGATGAGCACCTTGCTGGTGCTGGCGAGATAGAACGGCTCGTGCATGTTGTAGGCGACGTAGTCCCCCGTCTGCAGGTCGATGACGAAGGCCCCGAGGGTGCCCCGCCGGCCGTCGGCCCCCGCGATCTCGTAGGCGTCGGCGGTGGCCCGGATGGCGGCGATGTCGGCGTCGCCGGCGGTCGGCCGGTTCGACGAGATGACCCGCCGGGAGACCGGCCGCTGCCAGATGGCGCTGAAGTATGCCTCGCCGCCGGGGCCGGCGTAGCCGTCGAGGTCGACCAGGATCATGTTGGCCTTGGCGTAGTCTTCGTCGAGCTCGGCGATCTGGTCGGCGGTGCGGTTGCGCACCGAGGCCCAGTTGTCGAAGAGGCCGTCCTCGCGCAGCCAGATGCCCGAATAGCGGACGGTGCCGTCCATGCGATAGGGCCCGATGTCGACCGGGGCGTAGCCGAGGTCGCGATAGATGCCCCACAAGAAGGCATAGTCATTGCCGCTCAGGTCGACGTGGGCCAGGAAGTCGGTGCGCCCGTCATCGACCCAGACGGCCGAGTAGCGGGTCATACCCCGGACAGTCCAGGCGTTGATGCGGGTCGGGCGCAGGCCCTGCTGGCGGTACAGCTCGATCTTGTCCTCGAGCTGCGGCCGGGACAGCGAGCGGTGGCTCCGGTAGCCGGTCGGGGCGGCGTCTTCGACCCAGATGGCGTGGAAGCGGGGGCCGCCGGCGGTCTCGTGGGCGTCGAGGTCGAGCACCCGCCAGCCGGCGGCGTCCCGGGCCTGCCACTCGGCGAGGTAGTCGGCCTCGGTCATGTTGCGCCGGCTGGCCCAGTCGACGATGTCGTGGTTCTTGTGCCAGACGCCGGTGTAGCGGGTCGAGCCGAGGTCGGCGTGCGCGTTGAGCACCGCCGGGTGGTGATGGTGGTCGCGCCAGAGGCTCCAGGCGGCGCTGTAGTCCGCCGACGTGCCGCCGGGCACGTACTGGGCGTAGACCACCGGGCGGGCGAGCCAGGGGCGGGGCGGGGGCGCGTCGTAGCCGGGGTCGGGGGTCGGCAGGCCGCCCGGGCCGCCGCCGGTGATGTCGGTCCCGCCCGCGGGCGGGGGGGTCGGCTCGCCGGTGGCGTCGCCCCCGCCGGCCGACGGGGGGCGGGCCTCGCCGGTGTCCCCCGCCCGCGCGGCGGTGAGCGTCAGCGGGGCGGCGGCCTCGTCGACGCTCGGCGCGGCGTCGGGGCCGGGTTCACAGGCGGCGAGCGCCAGGGACAGGGCGATCAGGGTGCGGAAGCGCTGCATGTCGGGGCTCCTCGAGTGGCGACGTCTGTTCGCGTCGGGTTCGAGGGGGTGCTTCGATCCCGCGGCCCCGCATCTTTTCAGCGCGCCCGATTTTTTTCTCCGGGGGTGGTCCGCCGGGGGCCGCGCTGGATCATGTGCCCCGGGATCGGCTTCGGCTCTATGCTGAGCGTGAAGCCGAGGTGAGGGAGGGTGACATGCGCATCACGGTGATCGCGGGGCTGGCGCTGCTGAGCGCGCTGGCGGGCTGCGACGGGGGGTCGACGGCGCCCGGCGAACCGGCGGATGGGGGCGTGCTCGACCGGGGCGCCGACGCGGCCCGGCCCGACGCCGTCGTCACCCCGGACGCCGACGCCGCTCCCCGCGACGCCGCGCCGTCACCCGATGAGGGCGAGCCGGCCGGCGCCGCCGACGTCGGGGCCGCGCCCGACGCCGCGCCCGCTCCGCCCCTGCTGGCGCCGCTGCTCACCGAGTTCATGGCCCGCAACGACGGCGCGCTGCTCGACGATGACGGCCGGGCCTCGGACTGGATCGAGCTGTACAACCCCCACCGGCGGCCCGTCGCGCTGGGCGGGTTCGGGCTGAGCGACGAGGCCGACGGCGCCGATGCGTGGATCCTGCCCGACGTGACCCTCGGCCCCGGGGGGTACCTCGTGATCTTCGCCTCGGGCGAGGACCGCCGCGATCCGGCTCACCCGCTGCACGCCGACTTCCGCCTCGACGGCGACGGCGAGCCGCTGGCCCTCGTCGACCCCGCCGGGGCGGTGATCCAGCGGTTCGCGGCGGTGCCCCACGCGCCCGATGTGGCCTACGGCTTGCCCGCGACGGCCCTGGTGGCGGCCGGGGCCGAGGTCCGCCACCGCCCGCCGGGCCCCGACGACGGCTGGCAGACGCCCGAGTACGACGACGGCGGCTGGGCGGCGGGGCCCACCGGCATCGGACGCGACCCGGGCGGGCCGCCCTCGGCGCTCGATCCGTGGGCCGCCGCGCTGATGAGTCACTGGTCGTTCGACGAGGCCCGCGAGGGGCCCGACGGGGCGCTCGTGGTGCCCGACGCCCGGCCGGGCAGCCCCCGCGATCTGCGGCTGGAGCAGGGCGCGGCGCGGGTCGACGGCCGGGCGGGGCAGGCGCTCACCGGCGGCTTCGCCCGGGTCCTGGCAGCCGACGGCTTCGACTTCACCCGCGACTTCACCTGGGCGCTGTGGATGAGCGGCGTCGACCCCTCGGGGGCCCTGATCAGCCGCAACGCGCCGGGCATCGCCTGGAGCCGGGGGGCCAAGGCGTTGTTCGTGCGCCGGGGGGTGCTGCGCTTCGACGCCGGCTGGGTCGGCGCGCCGCGCACCCGCACCTTCGTCAACGACGGCCGCTGGCACCACGTCGCGGTGACCTGGCGGGCCGACACCGATCGCATGGTGATCTACATCGACGGGGTGCCCCGCTTCGACGAGCCGTTCGACGCCGACGCCTTCCCCGAGGACCTCGACAACCCGCCGGTGCGCAGCGGGCTGTTCGTCGGGGGCACCGACTTCACCGGCGGGCTGTCCGACCTGGGCCCGTACGACGGGCGCATCGACGACGTCACGATCTGGCAGGCGGCGCTGCCCGCCGAGGCGGTCGGGCTGCTCGCCGACGGCGAGGCGCCGCCGGCGGTGGGGCCGTTCGCCGGGCTCATCGCGACGCCGACCCCCGACGCGGATGGGGCGCAGCTCCGGGTGCCCTTCACCGCCGGGCCGGGGCTGGCGGCGGCGGTGCTGCGGGCCCGCTTCGACGACCGGCTGGTGGCCTGGATCGACGGCGCGCCGGTGGCGGCGGCGCTCGACAGCCCCCGGGACGATCGGCTGGCGGTGATCCCGGCCGACGTCGCGGCGCCGCTGCCGGCCCCCGGGGCGCACCTGCTGGCGGTCGAGGCGATGGCCGACGCGGCCGATCGCGAGCGGTGGGTCGTGCTGCCCGAGCTGTGGGGCCTGGAGGCGGCGCCGGCCGCGCTGGTCCGCGCGACGCCGGGCGCGCTCAACGCCCCCGGGCGCAGCCCGTCGGTGGTGATCGATCCCCCCGACGGGGTGGTGGTCGAGCCGATCGCGGTCACCCTGAGCGCGCCCGCCGCGCCGGGGCCGCCGGCCGCGATCCACTACACGCTCGACGGGCGGACGCCGACGGCCGCCGATCCGGTCTACGCCGGGCCGCTGCGCGTCGAGGAGCCGGGCGTCCTGCGGGCGGTGGCCATCGCCGAGGGCCGGGCGCCGGGCCCGGTGGCGAGCGCCCGGTTCATGGGCCTCGATCCGGCGCTGGGCGGCTTCACCTCGCCGGTGCCGGTGGTGGTGATCGACCGGGGCGGCGAGGGACCGCCGCGGCAGGGCGCCTACGGCGACGCGCTGCTCGCCGCGTGGGTCCCGGGGCCCGACGGGCTCACCCGGCTGGCCGACGCGCCGGCCCTCGTCAGCCGGGCCGCCATCCGCGTCCGGGGGCAGAGCTCGGCCGGCTTCGCCAAGCCGCCGTACCGGGTCGAGCTGCGCGACGCCGAGGGCCGGGATCGACGCGAGCCGCTGCTGGGCCTGCCGCCGGACGCCGACTGGGTGCTGCACGGGCCGTTCGTCGACAAGTCGCTGATCCGCAACGCGCTGGTCTACGGGATCGGGCGTGACATGGGGCTCGAGGCGCCGCGCTCGGCCCCGTTCGAGCTGTATCTGCGGGGGGACGACGGGCGGATCGCGCCGGCCGACGCCCGGGGGGTCTACCTGCTCGTCGAGCGCATCGAGGCCGGTGACGAGCGGCTGGACATCGACCGCATCGGCCCGGCGGACGACGCCGAGCCGGCGATCACCGGGGGCTGGATCCTGAAGTTCGAGGCGGGCGCCGCCGAGGCCCCGATCGTGCCCGGCTGGGAGAGCCTGGAGGTGGTCGAGCCGGGTGATCCGACGGCGGCCCAGATGGCGTGGGTGCAGGGCGCGCTCGCCGCCTTCGACGAGGCCCTCGCCGGGCCCGGCTTCCAAGCGCCCGACGCCCCGTGGCGGGCGATGCTCGACGTCGACAGCGCCGTCGACCAGCTCATCGTCAACGAGCTGTTCCGCGATCAGGACGGCTACGTGCGCAGCCAGTACATCCACCGCGATCGCGAGGGGCCGTGGGTGATCGGGCCGCTGTGGGACTACAACCTCGTCGCCGGGACCGGGGGCTACTTCGACAACCTGTCGACCACCGGCTGGCAGTACCGCCAGCAATACAACCGGGGGGAGCACGGCTGGTTCGCCCGCATGATGGACGATCCGGCCTTCGCCGAGGCGGTGGCCGCCCGCTGGCGCGCGCTGCGGGTCGATCTGCTGTCCGACGCGGCGCTCGCCGACCGGGTGGCGGGGCTGACGGCCGATCTGGTCGAGCCGGCGGCCCGCAACTTCGCGATCTGGCCCAACCTGGGCGCCGGCCGGATCAGCGCCTTCAGCAGCCCGTCCACCGCCACCTGGGGAGAGCAGCTCGAGGTGTTGCTCGACTGGCTCGCCCGCCGGGCGGCGTGGCTCGACGCGCAGTGGGGCGGGTAGCCGCCGAGGCCCCCCTCATCGACCGAGGGCCCACCACCGGCGCCGGCTCGCCCGAGCGACGAGCGCCCGGCGCATCGCCCGGGCCGACGGCGGCCGCCCGCCCGGATCGAGCGCCAGCGCCCGGGCGATGACCGGCCCCCACTGCGCGCGCAGCGGCGCCCGACGGGGCAGCGGCGGCGGGGGGCGTTCGAGCCGGGCCCGCATCACCGTCAGCGGGTCGAGGCCCTCGAACGGCCGCCGGCCGGCGATCAGCTCGTAGAGCACGACCCCCACCGCGTACAGGTCGGTGGTCGGGCCGATGGGCGCCCGGTGGTCGATCTGCTCCGGCGCCATGTAGTGCGGCGTGCCCACGAGGGCCCCGGTGCTGGTCAGCCGGGACATGGCCGAGGTCTCGCCGCCCCGGATGCGGGCGACGCCGAAGTCGAGCACCACCACCCCCCGCGCGGGGGTCAGCATCACGTTGCCCGGGTGCAGGTCGCGGTGCACGATGCCCGCCCCGTGGGCCTCTTCGAGCGCCCGCAGGATGCCGGCGGCGATGGCCGGCAGCCGGGCGGGCGGGGGTCGGTCGCCGTCGAGCCGGGCCCGCAGAGAGCGCCCGGGCACGAGGGCCTGGGCCAGCCAGACGAGCGGGCGCCCGTCGGGTGAGCGGGCCTCGCCGCTGTCGAGCAGGCGGGCGGTGTGCCGGCCGCGCAGGGCGCCGATGGCCCGCGCCTCCCGGGCGAACCGGCGCCGCAGCCGGGGGTCGCCCTCGGCCCGCAGCACCTTGAGCGCCACCGGCCGCCCCCGGGGGTCGAGCGCCCGATAGACCCGGCCCGACCCGCCTGCGCCGAGGCGGGCCAGCACGGCGTAGGGGCCGATCAGGCGGCCGATGAGCGGGTCGGGGTCGGGCGGCGCGCAGGCCCCGCGGCCGCACGGGCAGCGGGCGCCGGGCGGGCCGGCGCGGCCGCAAGCCGGGCAGCGCGGGGGTGCGAGCGACATCGGCTCAGCGTACCGCACGCCGGGCGCGGGCTTGTGCGGTCTGCGGGCGTCGGGCCGTCAGCGGATCCGGATGATGGGGGCCCGGCGCAGCGCCGTGAGGAAGACCCGGACCCCGCTGCGCACCCCGTGGGATGCGGCGAAGTAGGCCTCGGCGGCGAAGGCGGCCTCGCCCCCGTGGCGGGCGATGGCTTCGTCGATGGTGGTCGCCGAGCCGTCGTGCAGGTAGGGCCCGGTCTGGGCCACGCCCCACAGCCGGCGGGTCATCCACACCGCGGGCCCTGCGCCCCGCTCGGGGTGGCGGGCGGCGAGCAGCGGGCCCATGTCGTGGCGCTTGAAGTCGCTGAAGACCGGCACCCGCCAGCCGCCGGCCTCGGCGTCGAACGGCGGGATGGGGTGGGCCCCGTCGACGGCGAGGTCGATCGCGACCCCCGCGGTGCGCAGCACCGGGTCGCGCACGGTCATGAACGGGGTGTGGCAGCTCGCGCAGCCGAGGTCGGCGAAGGCCTCGGCGCCCTCGGCCCAGCGCAGCGCGAACTCGGGGGCGTCGACGATCTCGGGCAGGTCGATCACCAGCGGGTCGAGGAAGCCCGCCTCGCCGGGCACCTCGACCCGGGGGGCGTCGAGCGTCGCCAGGAAGGCCACCAGCGCGGTGAGCTGGCCGTCGGTGATCTCGCGGGTGACGCCGTCGCGGTCGGGGTCGGCGGGGTCGTCGTGCTCGCCGAGGTTCAGCTCGCCGGGCGCGGCCACCAGCGCCTCGGCTTGCAGGTTGAAGTGGATGTGCAGGCTGTGGGGCACGAAGTCGCGCAGGCTGACGAAGACGCCCTTCCAGCCGAACGGCTTGACCACCAGATCGGGGTCGATGCCCTCGATCCGGGTCGTATCGAGCGCGCCGTCGGGGGCGGCGGTGATCCGACCGAAGTAGGTGCCCTTGGCGGTGAGCGGGGCGGTCACCGGGGCCCCCTCGGCGGCGGCCCGGGCCCGGGCGTCGGCGACGGCGGCGGCCAGCTCGTCGGTCATCTCGGCGGCGACGCGCTCGCTCCAGCCGGCGCCCCACAAGGCCGGCGGGTTGCGCGGGTCGTGGGTCTCGAGGTCGAGCCCGTCGCCGTAGAGGAAGCTGTTGTCGACCCGGTCGCCGGCCCCGGCGAAGCCGCCCTTCCAGTGGCAGTCGGTGCACCGGGCGGCGTCGGGGCCGCCGAAGTGGCCCTTCTGGAGCCGGCGCAGGTTGGGCGGCGGCCGGTCGCCGGCGGCGGTGCCCGGCAGCCCGGCGAGGCCGTTGCCGTAGCCTTCGGCCAGGGTGAAGCGGCGCTCGAAGAGGCCCCGGCCGAGGTCGATCAGATCCGGCAGGTCGATACAGCCCCGGTCGATCGCGTCCTGCTCGACGCGGTAGCGGGCGGCGACAGCGGCCGGGTCGAGCTCGGCCCGCAGGCGCTCGGTCTCCCGGGCGGCGCGGAAGTCGAGCCAGCGGCGGGCCTCGACCTCGTCGACGATGGCGTGGGCCACCCCGCCCAGGCCGGGGGGCGGGGTCCACGGGGGGCACGGCTCGGGGGCGGCGTCGGGCGCGGCGTCGATGTCCGGGACGGCGTCGATTTCGGGGGCCGCGTCGGCGATCGGGCGCGCGTCGGGGTCGGGGGCCGCGTCGAGGCCCGCGTCGGGCTCGGGGCCCGCGTCCCGCGGCGGGCCGGGCGGCCCGGCTTCCCCGGGCGCTCCGGCTTCTCCGGGCGGCCCGGCCTCTCCGGCGGGGCCCGGCGGGCCGGCCTCACCGGGGGGTCCGGCCGGCCCCTCGGGCCCGGTGCACGCGCAGAGGGCGAGCAGCGCCGCCGCGATCGAGAGGCGTCGGCCCATCACTCCACCAGCAGCGTCGGGTTGCGGGTCAGCGACATCAGGAAGAGGCGCAGCGCGGCCCGGTCGGCCTCGGGCAGCGCCCGGTAGGCGTCGCGGCTCTCGGCGGCCTCGCCCCCGTGCCACTCGATCGCGTCGTGCACCGTCGGCGCCCGGCCGTCGTGCAGGTAGGGCCCGGTGTCGGCCAGCCCCCACAGCGAGCGGGTCAGCCAGACCGCGCCCGGCACCTCGCCCCCGCCGTCGGGCAGCACCTCGGGCGTCGGCTCGGCCAGCCCGGGGCCCAGGTCGTGCCGCCGCAGGTCGGTGAAGGCGAAGATGGGCACCGCGGCGTCCACGAAGCCCTCGTCGTCGGGGGTGAAGTCCAGCCGGTGGGGGATGGGGTCCTGCCCCGCTTCGCTGAGGTCGAGCGTGTGGCTGAACGGGTCGTCCCCCCGGGCGGTGTGGGTCGTCTCGTAGCCGTCGAGCCGCAGCGACTCCCGGTGGCAGCCGGTGCAGCCGACCGACTCGAGCAGGGCCCGGCCCCGGCTCCAGGCGAAGGCCAGCGCGGGGTCGGACGGGGGCCCGACCCGGGGCACGCCCAGCATCGAGAGGTAGCTGGCGAGCAGCACCGCCTGCGCCGCGCTCGCCTCGCGCTCGACGCCGTCGTCGTCGGGGTCGAACGGCGGGCCGTCGCCCAGCCAGTAGGACGGGTCGTCGGCCCGGGTCTGGCGCCGGCTGTCGCTCTGGATGCCGTGGTGGATCTGGAGGGCTTCGTCGGCCAGCGCCACGAGCGTGCGGTGGCGCCCCTTGTGGCCGAACGGGCGCAGGCGCAGGTCGGGCGAGATGCCCCGCAGTCCGGCCATGTCGAAGGTGCCGTCGGGCTGGGCGATGATCTCGCCGAAGTCGACGCCGTCGGCGACGAGCTGCGCCGGGACGGGCATCCCGATGCTCACCGCCTGCTCCCGGGCGATGTCGGCCCGGCGGTTGATCTGCCGCTCGAGCCGGCGGGCGGCCAGCTCGATGTAGCCCAGGCCCATGACGTGGGGCGCGTCGCGCACCGTGGCGGCGTCGAGGTGGCGCCCGTCGCCCCGCAGCAGCGCCACCTGGCTCGGCGCGCCGCCGCCGTCGGGGCCGCCGACGAAGTGGCAGCTCCGGCACGACGAGGCGTCGAGGCCGCCCCGCTCGCCGTCGTGCAGCCGCCGGTTGCGCACCGGCAGGGGGAACGGGCCCCACGGCTCGCCCGACCCCAGCCCGCCCTCGCGGCCGGCCTCGAGTTCGAACGCCTCGTCGCCGATGTTGAACAGCATGCCGTCGTCGGCCCGCTCGAAGATGAACCGGCCCACGACGACCTCGTAGCGCTCGTTGGGGTCGGTGGCGAAGACGAGCTGCTCGGCGCGCACCCGGCGGTACAGCTCGACGGCGTCGTCGAGGGCGCTGCGGACGTCGGCGGGGAAGGGCTGGCCGGGGGCCTCGCCCGGGGCGGTCAGCGCCAGGGCGAGGGGCAGGGCGAAAGGCAGGGCGCCGCGGGGGCTCACCTCAGCGGCAGCAGAGCACCGGCAGATCGGTGCCGCAGGCGACCTCCTGGCGCAGCCGCACCACGTCGCCGTTCACCCCGTCGGGGGTCTGGTAGTTCAGGTCGACCTCGAGGGTCACCCCGTTGGCCCGGTGGGCGGTCCGGTAGAGGAAGTTGAGGCACGAGATCTCGAGCGAGTCGTTGCTGTTGCGGGCCGCGCTGCGCGAGATGCCGGAGATGGTCCAGGTCTGCTGCCCGTCGAAGGCCCCGGCGTTGTCGCCGTTGTAGCGGCCCATCGCGATGGCCTGCTGCGCCTCGCCGGGGGTGCAGAAGTGGGCGGTCGGCTCGTTGGGGTAGGCCGCCACGCACATCGCCTGGGCCGCCTTGATGCCGGTCACCCCGCCGAACGAGAACTGGCCCCGGCTGGTGGCGTCGCTGCGCCCGAGCACGTAGGGCTGGGTCGCGTTGGCGATGGCGTCGATCCGGGCGGCGAGGTCGTCGATGCGGCCGTTGAGGTCGGCCTCGAGCTGGTCGATGCGGGTGTCGACCCCGTCGATGCGGGTGTCGACCGCGTCGGCCCGGCCCTCGAGGGCGGCGATGCGCTCCCGCAGGGCGTCGAGATCCCCGTCGCGCACGTAGTTGTTGTTCTCGAGGTAGGCCACCATGTCGGCCTCGGTGATGTAGTTGGCGATGGCCGCCGCCAGTTCGTCGCCGTCGATGTAGTTCTCGACCCGGGCGTCGAGCTGCTCGTTGGTGACGTAGTTGGCCAGGTCGCCCTCGTTGACGTAGTTGCGGGCGTCGATGTCCTCGACGGTGACGTAGGTCTCGCCGAGCCCGGCGAGCGCATCGGCGAGCTCCGCGTCGGTCACGTAGCCGTCGAGGTCGATCTCGCCCCCGCCGCCTTCCTCGGCGATGAGGACCCGCACGTCGTCGGCGTCGACGTAGTTGTACTCGGCCAGCTCCTCGTCGGTGACGAAGTCGTCCGGGCCGTAGCCCCGGAAGTAGTAGGCGTCCCGGGCGTAGATCGAGTAGGCCACCGCGCCGACCCGCTGGCGGGGCTGGGCCTCGCCGTCGGAGCCGATCTCGATGCCGAGGTACTTGGTGGTGGTGTCGAGCACCCCGTCGGTGATCGGGGTGTACTGGCCGAGGTAGGCGACGAACATGCCGTTGGAGACGGGCACGTCGTCCCAGGTCTCCTCCCAGCTCGGCGAGGCCGAGTCGCTCGACTCGTACATCCGGAAGGTCATCGCGACGTTGCCGTCGACGGGCATGCCTTCGGCGTCGGTGAGGTAGCCCTGGTAGGGCAGCACCTCGGGGGCCTGAGCCAGCGCCGGGCCGGCGCACAGCAGACAGAAGAGGACGAACAGCGAGTGCCGGGCGCGGATCATGGGTTCACCCCGAAGCTGATGGGCCGGATACGATAGCCGGGAGAAGACATGGGAACGTTGTTGGGCTGGGCCCCGAGCAGGCCCCGGATGCCCCGACCGAAGGCCTCGATGATGCCGCCTCCGGAGATGAATTGACCGTTGAGCGCGCCGACCGGGCAGCCGTTGGGCAGCGATCCGGCCCGCTGGGGGCAGGCGTCTTCGCCGTCGGGCACCCCGTCGGCGTCGAGGTCGTCTTCGATCGGGCAGCCGTCGGGGCCGTTGCCGGCCTCGTCGGGGCAGGCGTCGTCGTCGTCGGGCACCCCGTCGCCGTCCCGGTCGGGCGCCGGGCAGCCGTCGAGGCCCGCGCCGAACTCGTCGGGGCAGGCGTCGTCGTCGTCGGGCACCCCGTCCCCGTCGCGATCGTCGTCGGGCGGGGGCATCTCGCAGAGCTGGTCGTCGGGGATGCACTGCCGACCACCGGCGAACGCCTCGCAGGAGAAGCCCGCCGGGCACTCGCGGCTGCTGCAGTCGCGGGCGCAGGCGCTGTTGCCCGGCTGGGCGAGCAGCGGCAGGCACAGGTCGCGGGGCCCGCCGCACTGCCGGTCGTCGTCACACGGCGAGCAGATGGGCAGGCGGGCCGCCGGTCGGCAGATGGGCTGGCCGAACTCGACCGAGTTCTCGCAGTACCACCCGTCGGGGCAGGCGTTGGCCTCGCCGTCGACGCAGCCGATCGAGCAGACCCCGTCGCCCTCGGCGGTCGGCACGCAGAAGCCCGACTCGCAGTCGGACGCGCTCTCGCATGCGTCGCCGAGGTTGCCGAGCGGCCCCAGGTCTGGATCGGGCGGCGCCACGAAGCGGTCCACGGCCCCGTCGAGCCGCCCGCCGCTGTCGGCGCCATCGATATCGGTCGCCTCGCAGGCGCACAACGCCAGCACAGGCAGCCACCACAATCGTCTCATTGGCCTCCCCCAAGGTGCGGGCCCTCAACCGGCGCGGTGCGCGCGCGACGCGCCCCGTCCGATGCTCGAAAATCACAGTACGGCTGAAATCCGGATCGAGTCAACAGTCGATCCGTGCCCGCTCCACCAGAGGCTCGATCCGGGCGTGCAGCGCCGCGATCCGCTCACGGGCCAGGGCTTTGAGCCGCTCGACGTCGGCCGGCCCCATGCCCCGGGTCGGGATCGGATCACCCACCCCCACCAGGGCTCGGGCCCGGCCGAAGCGCCAGTCGTGCTTGGGCAGCGCCCGGCTCGTCCCGGCCACCGCCACCGGCAGGATCGGCGCCCCCCGCTCGATGGCGAGGCGGAACGCGCCGTCCTTGAACGGCAGCATCTCCCCGGTGCGCGAGCGGGTGCCCTCGGGGAAGATCACCACCGGCACGCCCCGAGCGAGGTACTCGCCGCAGCGGGCCATCGCCGCCTTGGCCGAGCCGCGATCCCCCCGACGCACCGGGATGTCGCCCGCCAGCCACATCGCCCAGCCGATGAACGGCAGCTTGAAGTTCGACGCCTTGCTCAGCCACTTCATCTCCCACGGCAGGTGGCTGATGAGGAAGATGTCGGCCTGCGAGCGGTGATTGCTGACGATCACCGCCCCTCCGGGGTGCCTCGGGCGGGGGCCGTGCACCCGGAAGGTCCACATCGGGTTGAGCTTGGTGGCGAGCACCGACCCCAGCCGGAACAGCCGCCCGGTGAGCCGCTGCTCGGGGTCGAAGGGGCGGGTGAGCAGGTAGCTGACGAGGTAGACGAAGAACCCGACGATCGAGACGACGCCGATGCAGCCCCACGACCAGAACGAGAGGATGGTCGGCATCGGGTACGGGCCTCCTCCGGCGGGCAGGTGCTCAGAGAAGATACAGCAAGCGGCGGGGGCGATGACCGGGGATCGGGCGGCCCGACCCGCCCGTCAGGCGTCGGGGTCGATGTCGTAGGTCGCCAGCCGGCGGTAGAACGTCGCCCGGCTGATGCCGAGCAGCTTGGCCGCCTCGGCCCGCCGGCCGCCGGTCGCCTCGAGCGCCGCCCGGATGCGGGTCGGCTCGTCGCCGACGAGCGCCGGCCCGGTGGGCGACTCCCGCCGCCGCTCGGAGAACTCCTCGGGCAGGTGCTCGGCCTCGAGGGTCGCCCCCCGGGCCCGGATGAACGCCGCCTCGATCGCGCCCCGCAGCTCGCGCACGTTGCCCGGCCAGGCGTGGTTGAGCAGCCGCCCCATCGCCCCGTGGGAGACGTGGGTCACCTGCTTGCCGGTGCGCTGGCGCAGCTCGGCGAGGAAGGTGTCGACGAGCAGCGGCAGGTCGTCGAGCCGCTCCCGCAGCGGCGGGATGCGCAGCCGCGCCACCCGGATGCGGTAGAGCAGGTCCATGCGGAACCGCCCGGCGGCGACCTCGGCGGCCAGGTCGCGGTGGGTCGCGGCGATCACCCGCACGTCGACCTTGCGCGGCTTCGACTCGCCGAGGCGGGTGATCTCGCGCTCTTGAAGCACCCGCAGCAGCCGGGTCTGCACCGACATCGGGATGTCGCCGATCTCGTCGAGGAAGAGCGTGCCCCCGTCGGCCGCCTCGAAGAAGCCGACGTGGTCGTCGTGGGCCCCGGTGAAGGCCCCCTTCTTGTGGCCGAAGAGCTGGCTGCCGAGCAGCGAGTCGGTCAGCCCCGCCGAGTTGACCGGCACGTAGGGCCCGGCGGCCCGGTGGCTGGCGGCGTGCAGCGCGCGGCCGACGAGCTCCTTGCCCGAGCCGGTCTCGCCCTCGACGAGCACCGTCGAGTCGAAGACGGCGACCTCCCGGATCTGCTCGAACAGCGCCCGCATCGGCTGCGACTGGCCGACGATGTCGTGGAACCGCGGCTTGTCGTCGAGCTGCTGCCGCAGGGTGTGCACCTCGGTGACGTCGTAGAAGAAGTACATCCGCCGGGCGGCGTCCCGGGGGTCGTCGGCGATGTCGATCTCGACGTGGAACTGCGCCCCCCGGCGGCCGGAGAGGGTCACCGCGACCTTCTCCCGCTCGGCCGGCGGCCGGGCGGCCATGCCCTCGAGGGCCTCGACCGCCGCCGGGCTCATCCGGTCGAGGTCGGCGAGGCGGCGGCCGATCATGGCCTCCCGGGTGCGGCCGAAGAGGCGGGCGGCGGGCAGGCTCAGAAACGAGATGCGGCCGTCGGCGTCGAGGAACGCCGCGCCCATGCGCAGGTTGTCGAGCAGCGTGCGCAGGTCGCCCCGGGAGCGGGCGAGCTGCTCGACGGTCTCGGCGAGGCGGGCCTCGCTCTCGCGCAGCGCCTCGCGCACCCGCACCTGCTCGAGCGTGTAGCGCAGGGTGCGGTCGAGGCTGTCGGCGTCGATGGTGCCCTTGACCAGATAGTCCTCGGCCCCGGCGTCCATCGCGTCCCGGTCGGACGCCTCGTCGGTGCGGCCGGTCAGCATCACGATCGGGGTGCGGCAGCCGGCGCCCCGCACGTCCCGGATCAGGTCGGGCCCGATGCGGTCGCCGAGCGCGTAGTCGAGCAGGCAGACGTCGTGCGCCCCCGCGATCAGCGCCTCTCGACCGGGCCCGTAGGCATCCCGGGTGTCGAGCACGTAGCGCTCGCCGAGGCGGGCGAGGTAGGTCCGCACGAGCAGGTGGATGCGGGGGTCGTCGTCGACGAGCAGCACCCGGATGGGCGGCTCCGGCGGCAGGTTCTCAGCGGGCGGTCGGCTCATGTCGTCGGCACGTTAGCAGCGCGCCCGCCGCATGTCGACGCGGGGTCGGACGGGGGAAGCACCCAGCGGCCCCGCTCGGGGGGCGGGCTATTCGGCGGGCGACGGGTCGAGGGTCAACCGCACCGGGCCGGCGCTCGCCCCGTCGAAGCTGTCGAGCGCCACGAAGATCGTCGCCCCGGCCGCGAGGGGCACGGTCAGCGCCGCCCGGGCGGCGGGGTCGTCGGCGTCGGGGTCGTCCTCGTTGCACGCCTGCTCGCTGATGCGCACGTCGCAGTCGGTGCGCGCCGACAACGCCGGGTCGACGCCCGGGGCGAGGGCCTCGGCGACGACCCGCAGGCGCAGGTCGGCCCCGGGGGGCGCGGTGACCGCGTAGAGCCGGTCGGGGCCGTCACCGCCGGGGCAGTGCAGCGGGGTGACGCTGTCGGCGCGGCCGGCGGTGGTGGTTTCGATGACGGTCGGGGCCCCCGGCGCGAGGGCCACCGGGGTCGCGGCGAGGCAGCCCCGGTCGTCGCTGGCCGAGGTCTCCCGCCGCAGGCGCACCGCGTAGCCCCGGGCCGGATCGACCGCGTCGGGGCGGGTGATCTCGACCGCGTAGCGCCCGTCGGCGTCCAGGTCGCGCCCGGTGTTGGTCTCGCCGTCGACCGGCACCGCGCCGAGCAGCGCCTCGTCGGGGCCGATGATCCGGATCTCGAGGGCCGCGTCGTCGTCGGGCAGCACCTCGACGAACAGCCGCTCGCCGGCGCGGGCCTCGGTGGTGATCCGGTCGACGTCCACCCCCTGCCCGTCGGGCGCCCGGCGGCACACCCGGGCGCCGGTGACGACCAGATCCCGGTCGGGGCGCAGGGCGGCGCCGTCGAACAGCGCCGGGGCCAGCGCGGCGAGGCGCTCGGGGGACTGCGCCCGGTCGTCGGGCTCCCGGGGGTCGGGCACGCAGGCCCGGGGCGCGGGCCGGTCGACCGAGGCGGTGAGCCGCCAGCCGCCGCCGTCGCGGTCGGTGGCCCCCCGCAGCTCGACGAAATACGGCGCGCCGCGGCAGTCGGCGTCGGACGCGCAGGGCAGCGCGGTGGCGACCCCCTCGTGGCGGCAGCGCCCGCCGCCGGCGGGGCAGGTCATCGGGCGGGCGGTGTAGACGACCCGCCCCCCGTCGCCGTCGAGCAGGCTCGCCCGGGCGACCGACCCCGGCAGGCCGGGCGCGTCGGGGCCCCACAAGCGCAGCTCGACGCCGGCCCCCCGGGGGTCGGGCACCGCGAGGTCGAGGGTCAGCCGGTCGTCGACGTCGAGCCAGATGGGGTGCAGGTCGACGTCGGCCGGGCACAGCACGCCGTCGGTGGCCTCGACCGCCGCCGGTCCGGGCGCGGCGAGCAGCTCGATCGCGTCGAGCGGGCGGTCGGCGGGGATCGGCTCGGTGGGGTCGACGCAGGCCGGCCCCTGGAGCTCGACCCGGAGCTGGTAGTCGACCCGATCGACCAGCCCCGCGGCCCGGACCCGGATCCAGACGTCGCCCGGGGGGGCCTCGACCGTGGCCAGGACCACGTCGAGCGGCGCGAGGCGCACCCCCTCGTCGAGCAGGGATCCGTCGGCGTCGAAGAGGTCGAGCGCGACGATCAGCCCCGGCTCGGGGCGCCGGTCGAGGCGCACCTCGACCGGTTGCCCGGCCGGCGAGAGCCGGTACCAGTCGACCGGCGAGCCGGCGCACAGGGTGCGGCGCAGCTCGACGATCGGGGCCCGGGGGCCCACCGCCAGCGGCGCGGCGGCGGCCCGGCCGTCGGACGGCTCGTCCCCATCGTCCCGGCAGTAGGGGGCGCAGGCCCCGTCGGCGCCACAGCGCTCCTCGGCTGCGGGGCACAGCCCGTCCGGGGCCCGGCAGCCGATGCGGCACCGCCCGTCGTCGCATACGCAGCGGTCGCCCTCGCAGGGCGGATCGGCCGCGCAGTCGAGGTCGCTGCCGCAGCCCAGGGTCGCCCGGCGGCACAGCCCGCCGAGCACCCGGTCGTCGGCGTCCCGCAGCGCGTCGGGCGCGCAGCCCATGAACGACCCGCATTCGCCGGGCCCCGCGCACAGCCCCGCGCACAGGCCGGCGTCACACCGCCCCGAGGCGCAGTCGTCGCCCGCGGCGCACGGCTGGCCGATGGTCGAGAAGCCGACGCCCGCGCCGCAGTAGCGCTCGACGGCCCCGGTGGTCGCGAGGCGCCGGGGGGTGCAGGTCTCGCCGGTGGGGCACCCGGCGTCGGCCGCGCACCGCCCGCCGCTGCCCAGGGCCGGGGGCACCGGCAGGCAGAAGCCGTGCTGCACCGCCGGGAATCGGGCGACCGGGGCCAGCATGTCGCGCTCGACGCAGATCGCGCCGTCGGCGCACTGCCCGGCGCCGTCGCACGGGGGCAGGCAGCGCAGGGCGCCGACGAGGTCGGGCACGCAGCCGTTGCCGTGGGCGCAGTCCGCCGGCCCGTCGCACAGCGCGCCGAGCGGAGCCCCGAGCGGGTCGAGGGCCTGACAGCGCCCGCCGGCCGAGACCCCGTCGCCGAGCGCGCCGGCCCCGTCGAGCCAGACCCCGCACAGCTCGTCGGCCGGGCAGTCGGCGTCGCTGCCGCAGGCCAGCCCCGAGCCGTCGACCGGCACGCAGACCGAGGCCGAGGCCCCGCCCGGGGTCAGCGCCCCGTCCACCGCGCGGGCCACCCCCCGGCAGACGAGCCCCTCGGGGCAGTCGACGTCGGCGTCGCACAGCCCGGTGCAGGTGCCGCCCCGGGCGGTGGCCGCCACGCACAGGGCGTCGGCGCAGTCGTCGTCCCCGGCGCAGGGGTCGCCGATCACGCCGCCGCCGACCCCGGACACGCCGCAGCGCTCGACGAGGACCGCGCCGTTCGGAGGTCCGCCGGTGGGCATCGGGCGGCAGGCGAGGTTGGCGAAGCAGTCGGAGTCGGCGGCGCACGGCCCGCCGCCGTAGGGCACGCTGGCCGCGGCGTCCCGGGGCAGGCCGTCGATCACGAAGCAGGCGCTGATCGCGTCGAGCCCGGGGGCCGGATCCCGGTCGACGTCGGCGACGAGCAGGCGGTCGAGCGCGAAGGGCGTGATCCGGCGGGGCAGGTCGCAGCCGGGCGGCGCGGCGGGTCCGACGGCGGTGCACCGCTGGGCGGCCGCGACGTAGCGGGTGAGCAGCGCGGCCCGGTCGACGAGGCCCACCAGGCGCAGGCCCTCGACGGTCAGCCCGGCGCCCTCGGCCCGGATGGTGCCGGCGACCCGGGGGGCGTGCAGCACGAGGCCGCTCTCGACCTCGAAGGCCGGGTCGCGGTCGTAGAACAGCGGCGAGAGCAGCCGCACGCTGCCCGGCGCGCCGCCCGCGATCCGGTCGCCGACCCGCTCGACCCCCCGCACCGGATGCCGCCCCCGGCCCTCGGGGGTCAGGCTGCGCAGCAGCGGCGCGGGGCCGTCGGGGTGACCCTCGACCAGCTCCACCCGCAGCGGGCTGGCCCCCGGGTCGTCGGCGTCGGGCACCCGCACCAGCAGCACCCGGCCCCCGTCGGCGAAGTCCGCGGCCAGCGGCGGGCCGAAGTCGTCGGCCAGCGCGGCGAAGGCGTTGCCCGGCGCGTCGGGGTCCGGCGCGCCGTCGCCGTCCAGGTCGAGGCAGGCCGGGTCGTCGGGGTCGGCGAAGCGCAGCGTGGCCACCGCGGTGGGCGGCCCGAGGCACGGGGCCCGGTTGTCGGGCCGGCCGTCGCAGTCGTCGTCCAGCCCGTCGCACAGCTCGGCGCTCGGCGCGCCCGGCTCGAGGCTGCACGCCGCCGCGTCGTCGGCGCAGATCAGGACCCCGGCCCGGGTGCAGGCCCCGACCCCCACCACGCAGGTGTCGCCCAGCGCGGGGAAGTCCTCGTCGGTGGCCCCGTCGCAGTCGTCGTCCCGGGCGTTGCACAGCTCGTCGCGGGGCATGACCGGGCGGGCGTCGCACACCACGCCGCCGTCGTCCCCGCAGATCAGGGACCCCGGCGCCGGGCACTCGCCGGCCCGATCGATGCAGGCCAGCCCCACCGGGAAGCCCTCGTCGACCACCCCGTCGCAGTCGTCGTCCGCGGCGTTGCAGATCTCGTCCAGCGCCTCGCCCGGCTCGGCGTCGCACCGCGCCCGGCCGTCGCGGCAGGCGATGGCCCCCTCGACGGCGCAGGCCCCCAACCCCTCGACGCAGGCGTCGCCCACCCCGAAGCCCTCGTCCACCTCGCCGTCGCAGTCCTCGTCGGTGCCGTCGCACGTCTCGGGCACCCCGTCGACCGCGCTCGCGTCGCACACCGTGCGGTCGCCGGCCGCGCTGCACACCCGGACCCCCTCCCCCGCGCAGCGGCCGGCGCCCACCACGCACGGCTGCCCCAGCAGCGCGGCGAACGCCTCGTCCACCGCGCCGTCGCAGTCGTCGTCCAGGTCGTTGCACCGCTCGGGGATGGGCTCGAAGCGGGAGCGGCAGACCACCCCCTCGCCGCCGGCGCAGACGGTGGTGCCGAAGCGGCACAGGCCGAGCAGATCGCCCACGCAGTCCGCGCCGGCGCCGGGGTCGTTCTCGTCGGCCGTGCCGTCGCAGTCGTCGTCCAGGCCGTTGCACACCTCGGGCGCGGCGCCGACCTCGGGCACGCACGCGATCGCGCCGGCGAGGCAGGCGGTCGTGCCCGCCGCGCAGGCGCCCACCCGGTCGGGCACGGCGCACGGCAGGCCGGCCCCGGGCGGCTCCTCGTCGACCTGACCGTCGCAGTCCTCGTCGACCCCGTCGCAGCGGTCGACCGCCGCCGGCCGCTCGACCTGGGCGCAGGCCGGAGCCCCCGCGACGCAAGCGGTGATCCCCGCCGCGCACACCCCCGGCTCATCGGTCTCGCACGGCGCGCCGGCCGGGGCGTCCTCGTCGACGGCCTCGTCGCAGTCGTCGTCCAGCCCGTCGCAGCGCTCGGCGCGGCCCGGGGCCCGGTCACCGTCGTCCGGCGCGCAGTCCCCCGGCGGCAGCCGGCAGCCGGCCCCGGTCACGTAGCCGTCCCCGTCCCGGTCGACGCACTCGGGGCGCGGCCCCTGATCGATCAGCACGTCGGGGGCGGCGTCGGGGGCCGCGTCGGGGTCGGCGTCGGGGTCGGCGTCGGGCAGCGGGGTCCGGCCGTCGGGGCCGCGATCGAACGCGCCGTCGGGCCGGGTGGGATCAAACGGCGGCGGCTCGCCGGTCGGCGGACAGCCGGTCGTCATCGCGACCAGCGCCAGCGCGACGACGAGGCGCCCCGGGCTGCAACGGGTCATCGGCTCCTCCGGACGATCAGAACCGGCCGGAGACACCGAGCACGGCGCCCCCGGCGGTGGGCGCGGCCGTCGGCGCCGGCCCGTCGGCGAGCAGGAGCATCGCCACGCCGCCCAGCGCCAGCGCCCCGCCGACGCCGTAGCCGACCCAGCCCAGCGTGGTCCACGTCTCCCGGTCGTCGAACAGGGCGTCGTAGCGCGCGCGGTCGGGGCGGGTGGCGGCCAGCGTCAGCTCCTCGTCGGCGTCCTGCGCGGCGAGCGAGAAGCCGACCCCGGCCCCGATGGCGGCGACGCCGAGCCCGGCGGTCAACCAGCCGAGGGCGACGAGCGGCGGGCCGTCGACCGTCGCCGCGCCGTCGGCCCCGGGCGGCTCCTCGGGGGGCGCGTCGGCGACCCGCTCGACCTCGCGCGCCTTGCGGGCCGACTCGGCGGCGCGGGCCGCCTCCGCGCGGCGGGCGGCCTCTTCGGCCCGCTTCACCGCCTCGGCCTCGCGGGCCGCCTCGGCCGCCGCCCGCTCGGCCTCGGCCCGCCGCGCGCGCAGCTTCAACAGCGCGCCCTCGGCCTTGGTGAACTCGACCGACGTCGGGAAGCGCTGCATCACCGCGGTGTAGGCCGCCTCGGCCTCTTCGAAGTCATCCTGCCGGTCATGGGCCCGGCCGAGCAGGTAGGGGTACTTCGGCATGCACGGGTCCAGCCGGGCGGCGGTGGCGAAGAGCGCCTCGGCGGCGGCGAACTGCTCGGCCTTGGCCAGCCGGATGCCCTCCCGGGCGTTGATCTCGGCGGTGACCGGATCACGGGCCACGCACGGCTGAGCTTCGACCGGCTGGGCCCCCACGGGCGGCGCGGCGAAAGTCAGCAGCGTGTAGAGCAGCGACCGGCGCATCAGAAGTCGTCCTCCAGGCGGGCCCGCTCGGCGATCTCGGAGATGCGGCGCCGGGCGTCGGCCGCCTCGGCCTCGCCCAGGCCGTCGGCCAGCGCTTTGGTCAGGAGCCGCTGGGCGGCGTTGTACGCCCCCCGACGCATGGCGTCCACCCCGCGGAGGTAGCCCGCCTCGCCGGCCTCCGGGCCGGGCGGCGGGGTTGGCTTCGGCTTCGGCGTCGCCACCGGGGGCGGAGGCTCGGGCTCGGGCTTCGCCACCGGGGGCTCGGGCTTCGGCTTCGCCACGGGAGGCTCGGGCTCGGGCTTCGCCACCGGGGGCTCGGGCTTCGGCTTCGGCTTCGCCACCGGAGGCTCGGGCTCGGGCTTCGGCTTCGGCGCCTCCACCGGAGGCTTCGGCGTCGGCGCCGGGGGCGTCGGCTCGGGCTTCGGCCTCGGCGCCTCGATCGGCGGGTCGGGCGCCTCGACGGGCGGCGGCGTCCGAGCGGCGAGCGACGGCGCGGCGTCGGCCGCAGGCGGGGGCGGCGGCGGCTCGATCCGGGCGGCGCGCGCGGCGTCGGGCGGCGCGGCGTCGGCCCCGGCGGCCAGCGGCGGGGCCACCACCGGCGCCTCGGGCGGGTCGTCGGCCCCGCCGAAACGCACCGCCAGCCCGGCGAGCAGCAGCGCCGCGGCGGCGGCGGTCCACAGCCACAGCGATCGCCGCGCGAGCTGCGCGTCCGGCTCGTTCGGCGTCGGCGCGGGCGCTTCGGGCGGGTCGGGGATGGGCGCGACGTCGACCTCGGTGGGCGGCCCCAGGATGGGCGGCCCGCTCGCCCCCGACCCGCTCACCCCCGACCCGCTCGCCCCCGACCCGCTCGACCAGGAGCCGCTCGCCTCCGATCCGACCTCTTCGGGCGGCGCGCTCGTGCGCGTCGCGGGCGCCCGCTCGGCGGGTGGCACGCTGTCGAAGGCGACCAGCGGCGGCAGCGAGGCCGATCCCAGCGCCTCGTCGGCCGACAGGGCCCGCCCGCCGAGTGACGAGCGACCCCCGATCGAGGCCCGGGCGCCCGCCGTGCGCACCGGCAGTCGGCGCTCGCCGAGCGGTCCGGCGTCGACCGAGCCGAACGGCGGGGGGATCGTCGAGCGGGGGCGGGGCGCGGCGGGCGGCGGCAGGAGCGCGACCCCCCGGCGCGCGGGGTCCTCGTCGGCCGGGTCCTCGTCGGCCCCGGCCAGCGCGCTCTCCTCGACGACGATGGTGTCGTCGTCGACCAGCGGCGGCGGGATCTCGCCCGAGCGGGCCGGCGGGGGCACGCCCTCCGGCGCCGGCGTCGGCGGGTTGACCGACGGGTCGAAGACGTCGAGCGAGGCGACGGGGTCGAAGATGTCGATGATGCCCGAGTTGTCGGGGGTCGGCGGCGGCGGCTCGTCGAACGACCCGCTGCTCGAGCCATAGGCCGCGTAGGCCCCGCTGTCCGACCCGGCGTCGAGCGGGTCGTCGACCGAGATGAGCGACGCCCCGCCGGGCGCGGCGTCCAGCGCCCGCCAGGCGCCCGACGACGGGGGGCGGTTCTCGAACCCGGACGCGATCTCACCGAGGGCTTCGAGCGCCTCCAGCGCCGAGGGGAACCGCCGGTCGCGGTCGATGGCGGTGCACGTCTGGATGAACCCGGTCAGCGCGAGGGGCACCGCCTCGCCGGTGCCGGTCCACTCCACCTGCGGCCGCGGGCCCCGGCAGTGGGCGGCCGCCATCTGCACCAGCTCCATCTTGGGGATGGGCGGTCGGCCGAGCAGCATCTCGGCCATCATGATGCCGAAGGCGTAGACGTCGGTCGCCGGGGTGGTGCGCGAGGCCCGCCACTGCTCGGGCGCCATGTACTTGGGGGTGCCGAGCACGCCCCCGTCGCCCACCGACATCGTGTGCCCGCCCGACCCCTGCAACGAGGCGATGCCGAAGTCGAAGAGCCGGGCGAAGTGCGGCCGGCGCTTGCTCTCGTCCATCAGCACGTTGCCCGGCTTGAGGTCGCGGTGCACGACGCCCAGCCGGTGGGCCGCCGCCAGCCCCCGCAGGATGTTCTCCCCGGTGAGCACCGCCCCCTCGAGCCCCAGGCTGCCCCGGGCCCGCAGCAGCGCCTTGAGCGTCTGCCCGACGACCAGCTCCATCGCGATCCACAGCGCGTGGTCCTCGACCTCGTCCGACAACCGGGTCTCGCCGAAGTCGAAGATGGTCACCACGTTGGGGTCGAGCAGCGCCGCGGCGGTGCGGGCCTCGCGGCGGAAGCGCTCGATCACCGCCGGGTCGTTCACCGCGTCGGTGGTCAGGAGCTTGAGCGCCACGTCCCGCCCGACGCTGGTCTGGCGGGCCTTGTAGACCGCGCCGAAGCCGCCCGAGCCCAGGTAGCCGTTGATGACGTAGGTCTCGGAGATGGTCAGCCCCAGCAGGTGCCGCTTCGAGCGGGGGGTGCGCTCGACCTCGCCGGCGGGCACGCCCCGGACCTCGATGCCGTGATCGTTGGGGCACACCGGCGCCTCGGCGCTCAGCGCGCGGCTGCACAGCGGGCAGATCAGGGCGTCGTCGCTCACCGGACTCCGTGAGGCCCCCGTCGCCGGAGGGGTCGTGCGCCGCGGTGCCCCCGCGGCGGGCGGGCCGTGACGGCCGCCGACAGGATACACGCAAACCCCCATCGGGTGCGCCTCGCCGCGGCCCCGAATGCTCAGCGGGTGTACAGCAGGACCACCAGCGCCGAGGCCAGCCCCAGCACCACCGCCAGCAGCAGCAGCAGCAGCACGTTGTGCCGCTTGCGGCGGGCCACCGGGCGGAAGTGGCCCTGGATCGTCGCCGGCGCCGGGCGCCGCCCGGTCGGGGGCGGGCGGGCGGCGGGCGGGACCGAGATCGCGCCCATCGACTGGGTCTGGATGAGCACCTGCGGGTCGCGGCTGCGGGCCTCGGGCGGCGGCGCGGACGGCGTGGGCGCGGCGGGCGGCGCCGGCGGCGTCGGCGGGGGGGCCGAAGGCTCGACCGGGATCGCCCGGGTCCGGCGGGCCGGCGGCGGAGACGGCTCGGGCGGAGCCGACCCGGGGCGCTGCATGCGCTGGGTGGTGTCGTCCCCCGCCTCGGCGGCCAGCTCGTCCAGCCGGGTGGGCGTGGTGGCCTCGTCGTCGTCATCGTCGGGCTCGACCTCGATGATCATCGAGGGCTCGGTCAGCTCCTCGGGGCCGAGGGCCATCGCCGCGTCGAGGTGCTCCCGGGTCTGGCGCGAGGGGCGCTCGATGGCCCGGGGGGCCTCGGCGGCGGGCACCAGCTCGGCGGCCAGATCACCCAGCTCGGCCAGGCTGGCGCTCTCGCCGGTGCGCCGCATGTGCGCCGCCAGCGTATCGACCACCGCCCGCATCGCCGGCGGCCGGTCGGCCGGATTGGGCTGGAAGCACGCCCGCAGCAGCCGGGCCAGCTCCGGGGGGAACCGGGGGTCGTGGGCCGTCGGCGGCACGTAGCGCCCCTGCACCACCCGCATGAGCTGCGCCGCGTCGGGCTCGTCGCCGAACGGGTGCCGGCCCAGGCACAGCTCGTAGAGCAGCACCCCCATGGCGAAGACGTCGGCCCGGTGGTCGAGCGGCGCCCGGCGGTCGATCTGCTCCGGCGCGATGTAGCCCCGGGTGCCGCGCACGATGTTGCCCCGGGTCTGGTGCAGCCGGCTGGCGGCCTTGGCGATGCCGAAGTCGATGAGCTTGACCCCGCCGGTGTAGGCCACCATCACGTTGGACGGGTTGAGGTCGCGGTGCACGATGCCCAGCGGCTGCCCGTCGGGGCCCACCCGGCCGTGCACGTAGTGCAGCGCCTCGGCCACCGCCAGCCCGATGGCCAGCCCCGCCGCCCGGGGCAGGCCGGCCTCCCCCCGGGCGGCCGCCGCGCCGAGCAGGTCGCGCACCGTGGGGCCCCGGATGTACTCCATCACCAGGTAGCAGCTCTCGCCGTCGAGGCCGACGTCGTACACCTGGGCGATGTAGGGGTGGGCCAGGGCCGCCATCAGGCGGGCCTCGTCGAGGAACATGTCCCGGAACTCGGGGTCGTCGACGAACTGGGGCAGCACCCGCTTGACCACCACGTCGCGCCGGACCTCGGCCGGGGCCCGGTGCTCGGCGAGGTACACCTCGGCCATGCCCCCGACGGCCAGCTCGCGCTGCAGGTGATAGGGCCCGAGCGTCCTCATGAGAGCATGATGCAGGGGGTCCCCCGAACGGGCAAGCCGACGCCCGGATCGGGTCACCGCAACTCGGTGGCCGTCAGCGGCCGGCACCACTGCCCGGCCGGCTCGAAGACCCACACATCGCCCGACGCAGCCCGCTCGTCGGGGGTGGTGAAGCGGGTGTCGACCCGCCGGATGCGGACGGCCCGGGGCGGCGCGTCGGGGAACGGGTCGTGGGCCAGCAGCGCCTTCACCGACGGCGACCCCTCGAGCAGCCGGCGCACGAAGCCGACCGCCCAGCCGCCCCGGCAGCGGGGGCGCAGCGCGGCGAACCACATCTGCCAGTCGAGCCGGGGCATGTGCAGCCCGGCGAAGCGCAGCGAGGCGTCGGGGGTGTCGGGCTTGTAGTGGAAGCGATACGCCCGCCAGTCCCGCCCGTCGGCGGTGCCCTCCACGATCAGCTCGTAGCGGGTGGTGGTCATCCGGGCGAAGAGGCCGTAGCCGTTGACCGAGTGCAGCGGGCGCACCGGATCGAGCAGCGCCCGGGCCCGCTCGCCGGCCGACCAGGCCAGCCGCTGGACCGCCGACAGCTCGGCGTCCCCCCGCTCCCAGGCCCGCAGCGCGCCGCCGCCCAGCCGCAGCCCCACCTGGCTGGCCGACAGCGGCAGGATCACCGCCGCCCCGGCCCAGGCGGTCCATCGGAGCCACCGGGCAGGGGCCGGCCCACCCTCGGCCGTAGGCGCCGGCAGCCGGGCCAGCGGGCGCCACCGGCGCAGGGCCCCGATCGCGCGGGCCACGTCGTCGTCGTGCAGCAGCGTCAGGACCAGGGCGAAGGTCAGCAGGTGGAAGAAGCCGTAGTTGCCGGTGCCGGCGATCGAGATCAGCAGCCCGATGAAGACCGCCGCGGCCGGCCACCGCGAGCGGCGGCGGTCGGGCCAGCCGAGGGCGACGGTCAGCGCGCCGGCGCCCAGGACGTGCAGCGGCCCCAGGTCGCCGACGCCCACCGCCATGATCAGGACCACACCCACCGCCCACGCGAACAACCGCCAGCCGCGGGGCGAGAACAGGATGAGCCACGGGGCGAACAGCTCGGCGAAGTGGTTGCCGAGCACGCCCAGGCTGCGGGTCCAGTCGGGCGCGTTGTGGGCGTACCACGCCAGCGGGTGGGGGATGGGCTGGGTCCAGTAGTGGTAGTCCAGCGCGGTCAGGTCCTGCCACGTCGGGTCGCCGCTCGTCAGCTTCACCGCGCCCGACATGAGCATCAGCTTGAACAGCAGCAGCCGCATCAGCCACACCCCGGCCACCGGCGGCTCGCCCTCACCCCCCGCCGGCCGCGGCCGCCAGCCGCTCGGGGCGTAGAACAGCCCCACGAGGCTGGCCTCGAGCAGCAGGATGTCCCACTGGAACGAGAGGAACGGCGAGCCCACCGACAGCAGCGACAGGTAGAGGATCCAGGCGGCGAAGAGCGCCGCCCGGGGCACCAGCCCGGCCACCAGCAGCGCCCCGCAGGCGACCCCCAGCCCGCAGATCGCCAGCAGCGCCCCGTCGCTCGCGCCGATGAGCCAGGTCAACGAGGGCAGCTCGCTCCACGCGGTCTGGCCCCGCTCGGCGAAGTAGGCCGCGGCCCGCTCGAGGAGGTCGGCGGCGGGCACGATACCCTCGGCGCCGATCAGGCCCTCGAGCTGCACCCCGAACGAGGCGAAGGCGGCGATGTGGGTCAGCCCGAGGACCGCCAGGGCCAGCCGGCGCACGCGCCGACGACCGACGAGCGCGGGCGGCCCGCCGTCAGGGGCCGAAGCGGGCTTCGGATCGGGGGTCTCGCTCACCGGACGATTGTGGCCCAAGCGCGGGGCGGGGGCCAACCGGGCGCGGTCGGATCCGCTGTGGCGGCGACGAATGATGGCGGGGGAGGAGAAAAAGGGACCCCGGGTCCGGCCTGCTCGGGGGAGGGGGAGAGAGCGTGAGACCGGACCCGGGAAGGAGGCTCGACCGGCTGCGTCGGGGGAGCAACGCGTGACCGGCGGGAATGAGCCTCCGCGAGACGACGAAGCGGGGGAGTTGCTGGGGGAAGGAGGTGCCCCGCCGTCTCGGTGGGTGAAACGGGACCCCCGGTGGATTAGTTCCGGGCAGGGCGAAAAAGATCGCCGAACGGGCGCAAGCGCCTGAAATCATTCGATAAAATATTCTGAAGAAATACCGCTGGCCGCGGCGGCAGACCGTTGGGCTCCGTCAGGGGTCGGCCACGTCCCACGGGCGGGCGGCGAAGCTCTCGGCGAGGTGCTCGACGAAGAGCCGGACCTTGGCCGAGAGGTGCCGGCTGTGGGGGTAGAGCGCCGAGATCGGGTCCTCCCGGGCGGTCCACCGGTCGAGCACCGGCACCAGCCGCCCGGCGGCGAGGTCGTCGACGACGAAGAAGTCGGGCATGTAGCCCAGCCCCAGCCCGGCCCGGGCGGCGATGAGCAGCGCGTCGCCGTTGTCGGCCCCCAGCGGGCCGTCGACCCGCACGGTGACCTCGCCCTCCGGCCCGTACAGCGCCCAGGTCGGGCCGCTGATCTGGTGGGCGTAGCGCAGGCAGGCGTGCGCGGTGAGGTCCTCGGGCGTCTGCGGCACCCCGCGCCG
Organism: bacterium; assembly: GCA_030426085.1. Taxonomy (GTDB): domain Bacteria; phylum Myxococcota_A; class Bradymonadia; order UBA7976; family UBA1532; genus JACKDM01. Next base: position 119,456 of record JAUHYW010000003.1, read on the forward strand.
CTCGAGGTAGGCCGGGCTGCCGACGATGCGGGCCCGGGTCCGGGCGAGGCGGCGCACGATGAGGCTGGAGTCGGCCAGCCGGCCGATGCGCACCACCATGTCGTAGCCCTCGGCGATGACGTCCACCCGGCGGTCGCTGTACGACGCCTCGACCCGCAGCTCGGGCCAGCGGGCCATGAACCCGGCCACCGCCGGGGCCACGTAGCGCAGGCCGAACGAGACCGGGGCGTTGATGCGCAGGGTGCCCCGGGGCTCGCTCTGCAGGTCGCGCACCGCCCGCTCGGCCTCGTCCAGGTCGGCGAGGATGCGGGTCGCCCGGGTGTGGAGCTCGACCCCGGCGTCGGTGGGGCGCACGGTGCGGGTGGTGCGGTCGAGCAGCCGGGCGCCGAGGCGGTCTTCGAGCGCCTGGATGCGGCGGCTGACGTGCGACTTGGAGACCCCCAGGCGGCGGGCGGCGGCGGTGAAGCCGCCCTCCTGCACGATCGCCACGAACATCTCCACGTCCGAGAAGCGGTCCATCGAGGCTCCCCTGCCGGTGCTGCCGACGCTGCCGGTGCGCGGGGGCAATTTAGCAGGATCCGGGGACAATGCCTCTGCTGCGCCGAACGAGTCACCGACATCGGCGGCGTTGCTCGCCCTCGACGTGCCACCAGCACGCCTGCGGGCTCGCGCCTTGCCGCTGCCGGCGTCTCGCCCGGCTCGCGACGAGGCTTTTCCCCGGCTCCTGCTACCACGCCCGCCAGCGCCCGGCGGCCCGCTTGCGGGCGGGGCGGCGGCTCTCCACAATGGCGCCGACTCCATCAGCAGAGGTGCGCCGATGTTCCTCGCCGCCTGCGTCCAGCTCCGCTGCACCACCGACGTGCAGCGCAACCTCGACACCGCCGAGCACCAGATCCGGCGCGCGGCCCGGCTGGGCGCGGCCTTCGTCGCCACGCCGGAGAACACGGGCTTCCTCGGCCCCCAGTTCCACAAGGTCGAGCTCGCCGAGGGCATCGACGGGCCCATCGCCCGCCGCTTCGCCGCCCTGGCCGACGAGCTGGGCATCCACCTGCTGATCGGCAGCCTCGCCGAGCGGCGCATCCTGCCCGGCGGCGAGATCGACAAGGCCCGGTGCCACAACACCAGCCTGCTCTTCGGCCCCGACGGGGGGCGCATCGCGGCCTATCGCAAGATGCACCTCTTCGACGTCGACGTGCCGGGCGGGCTGACCATCCGCGAGTCGGACACCATCGCCCCCGGCGACGAGGTGGTCGTCGCCGAGACCGCCCTGGGCCGCATCGGCATGAGCATCTGCTACGATCTGCGCTTCCCCGAGCTGTACCGGGCGATGGTCGAGCAGGGGGCCGACATCCTGTGCGTGCCCTCGGCCTTCACCCTGACCACCGGCAAGGATCACTGGCACACCCTGCTGCGGGCCCGGGCCATCGAGACCGAGTGCCACGTGCTCGCGCCGGCTCAGTGGGGCACCCACGACGCCGGCGGTAAGCGGCGCAGCTACGGGCACAGCCTCATCGTCGACCCCTGGGGGGTGGTGCTCGCCGACCGGGGTCACGGGGAGGGGCTGTGCCTCGCCGAGATCGATCCCGAGCGCACCGCCGCGGTCCGCCGCTCGATCCCGGTGCGCGACCACCGGCGGCTGTGAGCCGTCCACTCGGGCGAGGATGATGCGCCCGAGGCCGATCCCGGTTAGGATCGGCGCATCAGACGACTCGACCGGCGGGATCGAACGGCGCGGGCCGCCGCCGGCTTCGAGCATCACCTGAGAGAGCGCCCGGCCGGCGCTCGGAGGACCGCGGTGACGTCCCCCCAAGACCCCGACGCCGAGGCCGATCCGCTCATCGGGCGGGCCCTCGGCGGGCGCTACATCATCGAGTCCCCCCTGGCCAGGGGCACGTTCGGCGCGGTCTATCGAGCCCGCATCGCCGACCGTCAGGTCGCCGTCAAGGTCCTGCACCCCCAGCTCACCGACGCCGAGAGCGCCGAGGCCAGCCGGGCCCGCTTCATGCGCGAAGCCCGGGTCATGGCCCAGATGGACACCCCCTACGCGGTGCGGCTGCTCGACTGCGGCGAAGAGCCCGACGGCATCGTGTTCATCGTGCAGGAGCTCATCCACGGGCGCTCGCTGCAGCAGTTCCTCGACGGCGAGGGCGCGGTGACCATCGCCCGGGCCATCGAGCTGTGCACCCAGATCCTGCAAGCGCTGCAGGACGCCCACGGCCGGGGCATCGTGCACCGGGACATCAACCCGTCGAACATCATGCTGGTGCTCGGCCCCGACGGCCGGGAGACGGTGCGGGTGCTCGACTTCGGCATCGCCCGCATCCTCGAAGAAGACGCCCAGGGCAAGCGCATCACCCGCATGGGGCTGACCCTGGGCACGCCGACCTACATGGCGCCGGAGCAGATCGACCAGAAGCAGATCGGGCCGGCGACCGACATCTACGCGGTCGGGGTGCTGCTGTTCCGGCTCATCCAGGGGCGGCTGCCGTTCACCGGCAAGAGCGCCATCGCCATCATGCAGCAGCACCGCGACGCCGCGCCGCCCGACGCCGACGCCGCGCCGGAGGGTTTGCAGGCGGTCATCCACAAGGCGCTGGCCAAGTCCCCCGGCGATCGCTACGCCCACGCGGGCGCCATGCGGGCGGCCATCGCCCCGTTCGGGGGCGCCACCAGCGCGCCCATCGTGCGCCGGGCGGGGGGCGACGACACCCCGGTCTTCGCCACCGCCATCATCAGCAGCGGCGCCCCGGGCGAGGACGAGGCCCCGGCCCCGATCGTCGACCGCGAGCAGCGCACCAACTGGCTGCTCTTCGGCGCCATCGGGGTGCTGCTCGCCGGCTGCCTGGGCGCGCTGTACGCGATGTTCCTGCGCAGCGAGCCGGCGCCGGCGCCGACCCCCGGGGTCGAAGCCGGCGTCCAGGTCGAGGGCGACCCGAGCCCGGCTCCGCCCGCCGCGCCGGCCCGGCCCGCGGGCCCGATCGAGCTGAGCATCGGCTGGACCACCGAGCGGGGCATCCTGCGGGCCTACCCCGAGGGGGAGAGCGCCTCGGCCCTGGCCATCGACCTGACCATCGAGCGGCTGCTGCGGATCAAACCCGACGGCGAGCCGGCCCCCGGCGCCGTCGCCCGGTGGACCGCCGCCGCCGACGGCCGCTCGGTGGACCTCACGCTGGCCGAGGGGGTGCAGTTCAACCCCCACCCGTGCCTCGACGGCGCCGGGCGCCCGGCCACCGCGGCCGATCTGGCGTGGTCGGTGACCTACGCCGGCGAGTTCACCCCGGCCCTGGCCCACACCCCGATCGAGCGGGCCGAGGTGCGCCCCGACGGCGCCGTGCGGGTGATCTTCGAGCGGCCGACCCCCCACGGCGCCCGGCTGCTGAGCGGGGTCCGGCTGCTGCCGGCCGGCGTCGACGCGTGCGACGACCCCCGCCGCTTCGCCCGCCCGGTGGGCTCCGGCCCCTTCCGCTTCGACGCCGCGCCCCACGACGGCCGCTATCGGCTGGTGCGGGCCGAGGCCGGGCGCTGGGCGAAGACCCCCGGGCCGCCGATGATCTACGTCGACCGGGTCGAGGGTGCCGGCGCCGCGCTGGAGGCGGTCGACGCCGGCCGGCTCGATCTGGCCCGGGTGCCGCTCGACGCCCGGGTCTTCGCCGACCCCCGGGCCGAGGCGCTTCGGCTCGCCGCGAAGGTCGACGTCACGCCGGCCGCCGAGGTGGACCCCGGCGCGGTGGTGAACTACGGGCTGCTCTTCCTCGGCGACGGCCCCCAGAGCGACCTCGCGGTGCGCCGGGCCATCGCCGCCGCGCTCGACCGGGCGGCGCTCACCCGCCGGATGCCGATCCGGGTCGAGCCCACCGACCGCATCCTCGAGCCGGGGCTGGCCGGCTTCGCCGCGCGGCCGGCCACCGCCCACGACCCCCGCGCCGCCCGAAAAGCGATCACCGAGGCCGGCGTCGACCAGCCGCTGCTGCTGGGCACGACCAAGGCCCACGCCGACGTGGCCGAGGCCGTCGCCGATCAGCTCCGGGCGGTGGGCTTGAAGGTGGTGCTGAGCATCATCGGCCGGGGCCAGCTCGACGACGCGCTGGCCGATCGCACGCTGGACGCCCTGTTCGTGGAGGTCTCCGGGGCCCGGTTCGCCGCCGATCCGCTGCCCTATCTGCGCGAGGTGGTGCGGCTGGCCCGCCGGGGCCCGGGTATGGACCCGGCCGACGTCGGGGCGCTGCTCGAGCAGGCCGCCGGCGCGCTCGACGCCAAAGCCCGGGCGGCGCTGTACGCCCGCATCGAGCAGGCGCTGTCGAGCCACCTGCCCTACGTGCCGGTGGGCCATGTCCCGCCGAGCGCGCCCCGGGCGGCGCTGCTGCTCGGCCCCGACGCGGCCGGGCTGGCCGGCGCCGACGGTCGGGCGCCGCTCGATGCCATCCGGGCGCTGGCGACCTACGTGCCCTCGGGCGGCTGACCCCGCTCAGCGCCCGGCCGGCCCCGGCGCCCCCTGAGCCAGCCACGTCGCGATCATGCGCACCTTCTCCGGCGGCAGCGGCGGCAGGCCCAGGGGCATGCCCGGCCGCTGGGGGTCGGGCCCGGCGGCGTCGGCCCGGCGCCCGCTGTACGGCGGCCGCACGTCGCGCCCGGCCTCGGCGTGGCGCCGCAGCAGCGCCGCGAGCAGCAGCGGCGGCTCACCTGGCCGGGGCGGCTCGACGATCGACACCCGCCTGCCGTCGCGCACCAGCCCCCGCTTCACCCCGGCGTAGGTCTCGAGGTCGAGCTGCAGCCCGGCGAAGCCCAGCCCGCCGGTGTTGCCCGCGCCCCCGTCGCCGTCATTGCTCTCCGGGTTCATGTGGCAGTGCACGCAGATCAGACCCAGGACCTCTTCGAAGACCTCGTCCCAGGTGACCTGACGGCTCAGCGGCTTCGCCTCGTCGATGGCCACCTGCGGCGCCGGGCCGTCCTTCACCGGCGCGTGCAGCAGGAAGTCGGCGATCTGCCCCGCCCGCTCGGGGCTCACCCCCAGCGGCGGCATCGTGGAGCGGGGGTCGACCGCGGTCGGCTGCACGATGAACCGCACCAGCGTCGCCCGCGGGATGCGGTCACGCACGAAGCGCAGGTCGGGCGCGAGCAGCGCCCGGTCGCCCATCGCCGCGAAGAACGCCGGCCCGTAGCCGGGCACCAGCGGCTCGGCCCCCATGACGTGGCACGTCGGGCAGCCGGCGGTGAGGAACGCCTGCCGCCCGGCCTCGATCCGCTCCGGGCCGACCGCCGCCTCCCCCGCCCGGCCCCGCTTCACCGCTGCGTCGCCGTTGAGGGCGGTCAGGTAGGCCACGACCGCGTCCTTGTCGTCGGCCGACAGCCGCAGCGGGATCATCGACTCGTCGAGGTGCGGCCGCAGGTCGAACGGGGCGTCGAGGAAGCGCCGCACGAAGGCCGGATCGACCCGCCGGGTGAGCGTGCCCAGGTCGGGCAGCCGGCGGAAGTGCACGATGTTGTCGAGGTATCGATCCCAGTCGGGGAAGGTCTGCCGCTGGCGGGCGATGGCCGCCGGGTCGCCCTTGGTGCCCAGGATCCACTGGTGGCAGGTGACGCAGTTCATCGCCCGCTCGATGGGGGCGATGCCCCGCCCCACGCCGGCGGTCGCCGCGGCGTCGGTGACCCCGTGGCACCGGGTGCACTCGGCGGCCTGCATGATCTGCCGGCCCTTCTCGGCGAGCGGGTCCAGATCGGGGCTGGCGAAGGCGGGGGTGGCGCAGAGCGCGAAGAGCAGGGCGGGGAGCGCGCCCGACCGCGGGCGGGTGGGCGCGGCGCGATTCACAGGACCGCCACCCCGGCCACCGCGGCGAGGGCCTGCTCGGCGGCCACGACCCGGGCCGGATCGGCGCCGAGGCCCTTGGCGGTGGTCAGGTAGCGCTCGGCGGCCGCCCGCTGGCCCAGCTTCGCGTGGGCGATGGCCAGCTCGGGGTAGACCGCCGCCGAGAACCGGTCGAGGTCCCGGGCGGCCTCGAGGTGGGGGATGGCCTTCTGCACGTCGCGCTGCATCAGCATCTGCCCCAGGGCGAAGCGCACGCCGAAGTGCCCGTCGTCGAGGGCCGCGCCCCGGGTCAGGCGGGCGATGGCCCGCTCGGTGCGGCCGAGCTTGTCGTGCAGGGTGGCGGCCCGCAGAGCGGCGGTGGCCCGCAGGTTGGCCGGGCCGCCAGCGTTCATGGCCCGCTCGAAGTGGCGGATGGCGCCGCGCAGGTTGCCCTTCTCCTCGGCCTGCTCCCCCTTGCGGAAGTGGGTGTCGGCCACCATCTCGATGTCGGGCAGACGGACCTTGCGCATCGCGCAGGCGTCGGCGGCGAGGGGGGTCAGGAGGCCGGCGAAGGCGACGGTGAGAGCGAGGGCGGCGAGCTTCATGGGGCGTCTCCGGTCGAGGGTTGCGTGGGCTCCGAACGGGTCACCCCGGCCAAAGTTCTGATCGCGGACGATTTTTCTGAATAAAGTTCACAACCGGCCGGAATCCCTGCCTTTTCCCCGCCCCGAGCGCGCCGCCCGCGGGTCAGATCGTCTGATCCTCGCCCCGATCGCCGAGGTAGCGCTCGACGGCCAGCCTGATCTGGCTGATGCCGTAGCCCTGGCGCACCATCACCCAGTCGACCTCCGAGTCGTTGCACGCGGGCAGCAGGATGTCGGTGACCTTGTGGTTGATGAAGCGGCCGAGCAGGAGCACGAACTCCACCGCGCCGCTGCGGATGCGCTCGGCGAGGCGCTGCACCGTCCGGATCTCGTAGCCGTTGACCCACTCCAGCTCGGCGAAGCCCAGCGCCTGCTCGATGGCCGCCCGCCGCTTCTCGCGGGGCTCGCCGCCGACCATCGCCGCCTGCTTGCCTCGGGTGCGGTCGAAGCAGGCCCAGTCCTCGGGGATCGGGCCGGCCGCCTCGTCGCTGCCGCCCGGATCGTCGTCGTCCTCCGGGACCCGCATCCGGATGGCCCGGCGGACCCGCTTGAGGTTCTTGTCGCCCCCGATCAACTCCAGGTGCGGCTCGAGCAGCCGGACCAGGCGTGGATCCTCGGGCGCCACCCCCGAGCGCAGCGCGCGGTTGGCCGCCTTCTTGACCGCCCGGGCGTCGGGCGCGGACTGGTCGAGCACGCCCCGCAGGTCGTTGAGCGAGACCTCGGGGTTGAGGCTCGCCTTCTGCTGCTCGATGGCCAGGCTGCCCAGCTCCCGCTGGAGGGTGTTCCACCAGTACTGCGAGTCGCTGAACCAGGAGTCGCTCTCCGGCTTGTGCTGGCGGCTGAGGCCGGTGACCCACCCCGGCTGGTACTCGCTGCTGAACTGCGTCAGCCGGGCGAAGCCCCGCCGGAGCTGCAGCTCGAGCACGACCCGCACCGCCGAGGGGGTGTCGTCCTGCAGCCGGCGCATGCGGCAGGCGACCAGCCCCAGCAGCGCCCGCTGGATGGCCCGGGGGAACTGGCCCCAGCGGCCGATGCGGGTCAGCTCGGTGTCGAGCACCGCCGCCTCGGCCAGCAGCTCGTCGTGGCTCAGGTTGTCCCGCGGGGGCCCGAGCCGGAGGATGATCTCGTGCAGCGTCTCGATGCTGAAGCCGGGGTCGAAGGTCTCGTGGGACCAGTTGGCGCTGCCGAGCACGAGGCTGTCGATGATCGACAGGTCGACCAGCCCGTCGTCGCTGTCCTCGATGGGGGCGCCGCCGACGATCGAGTCGATCGTCCGGCCGATGTCGTCCTCGTCCTCGTCCTCGTGCAGGTCCTCGCCTTCGACGGGCGGCGCCGACGCCGGCGCGGCGGTCTCGTGGGACCCGTCGCCCGGGCCCGGCTCGAGCCGGATCGTGCCGCCGACGAAGCGCCAGTCGAGGGCCAGCATCGCCCATCGGATCAGCTTCTCGTCCCGGGCCGCTCGCAGCTCGTCCAGCTTGCGCTCGTCGTCCATCGAGGGGGACTCCGCCAGCCGGCGGTGCAGCCGGGCCAGCCGCTGCTGCACGGCGAGCAGCTCGGCCCCGAGCGCGGCGAACGACTCGGGCAGATCGGCCCGGTCGGCGGTGGTCTTGCCGCTCATGCCGCTCACCGCCCCGAGAATTCCGGCTTCTGCTTCGAGACGAAGGCGGTCACCGCCACGCCCAGATCCTGGGTGACGAGGTGGGCCGCGTTCCAGGTGGCGACGTACTCCAGGCCCCGGTCGATCTCGGCCCGCACCGCCTCGTTCATCACCCGCTTGGCGCCCTGCACCGCCAGCGGCGGGTTCTCGGCGATCTCGGCGGCGAGCGCGTCCGCGGCGGCGCGCAGCGCCTCCCGGTCGGGCAGCACCCGGTTGACCAGCCCGATCCGCTCGGCGTACGCCGCGTCGAAGTCCCGGCCGGTGAAGACCAGCTCCCGGGCGACGCCCGGCCCCACGACGCGGGGCAGGCGCTGCAAGGTGCCGATGTCGGCCACCATCGCCAGCTTCGTCTCCCGGACTCCGAACACCGCGTCGGCGCTGGCCAGCCGGATGTCGCAGGCGGTGATCAGGTCGACCCCGCCGCCGAGACAGTAGCCGTGCACCGCCGCGATCACCGGCACCCGGCACCGCTCGAGGCAGGTCACCGCCTGCTGCATGTCGCGGATGGTCTGGTGCAGCCGGGCCTGGCGGGCGCCGTCCGGCGGGCCGCCCTGGGCGATGGGCAGCGTGGGCAGCATGTCCATCAGGTCGAGGCCGGCGGTGAAGGCCCGCCCGGCGCCGTCGACGACGAGGACCCGGACGTCCCGGTCGGCGTCGACCTGCGCCACCGCCTCGGTCATGCCGTCCCAGAACCACGGGCCGAGCGCGTTGAGCTTATCCGGGTGATTGAGCGTCAGCCGGGCGACCGGCCCCTCGCATTTCAAGTCGATCACGTGCTTCCCCTCGCGGCCGCCGCCGGTTTCCCCATGCCGGACATGGACAGTCACATTTCTAGCATTCGACGGGCGCGATCGGCACAAAAACCCGGGCCGGGGATCGCTCAGGCGCCCGACTGCTCCGACTCGACCGGCCGCCCGCCCGGCTGGAGGGCCCGATCGGCCAGCCGCCGCAGGCGGGCCGCCCGACCGACCTCGGGCAGGGTGATCACGCCCACCGGGGTGTTGAAGTCGTCGCGCACGATGACCGGCTTGCGCCGCCAGCGCATCTCGCGCACCAGCGGGCCGAGCGGATCCTCGACGTGGGCCCACAGCGGCTGCCCGTCGACCAGATCACCGGCCTCGGCGTCCTCCCGGTCGAGGTCCTCGGGCAGCAGCACCCCGTAGGTCCCGGTGTGATCCCGCACGATGGCCGCCTGGGCGTCGTGGAAGAGCATGTGCCGGGCGACCGAGGTCACCGGCCGGGCGGGCCCCACGGTGACGACCCGGGTCACCATCGCCTGCCGCGCCGAGAGGTCGTCGAGCGCGGCCCGGACCTGCACCCGGGACAGCTCGGCCCCCGCCCCGGTGAAGAGGAACAGCGCGATCACCGCCAGGAAGATGTCGCCCCGCATCAGCCCGTAGATCAGGCCCAGCACCGCCAGCCCCCGCCCGAGGCCCGCCGCGAGCCGGGTCGCCGCCTCCTCGGAGAGCTTGAACTGCAGCGCCGCCTTGAGCATGCGCCCCCCGTCGAGCGGGAAGGCCGGCAGCAGGTTGAAGACCGCCAGGAAGACGTTGATGAGGCCGAAGAGCAGCAGGAAGGCGTGCAGGTCGACGCCCAGCGGCAGCCGGGCTGCGGCGAGGCAGATCGCGCCGAGCACCAGGTTGACCAGGGGGCCGGCGAAGGCCATCCACAGCGCCTGGCCGGGGGTCGCGTCGTCGTGATCGATCTCGGTGACCCCGCCCAGCACCATCAGGGTGATCGCCCGCACCCGGGCCCCCTGACGCAGCGCCACCAGGGCGTGGGCGAGCTCGTGCAGCAGCACCCCGACGAAGACCGCCACCGCCAGCAGCACCCCCAGGGCCAGCGGAGGCAGGGTCATGGCGTGCATCGGGATGCCGAGGCGGCCGAGCAGCATCGGGGCCGCCTCGAAGGCCACCCCGACGCTGATCAGGGGCAGGATGAACAGCAGCGAGACGTGCAGCCGGAGGGGCACCCCCCGCAGGTGGGCGAAGGTCCAGGCGGTGCGGAACACGGGTCACCTCCGGTCGGTCGCGGGCCGGGGCGGCGCGACGGCGACCGCGCCCGGTTCTGTGGGAGGCCGCGCGCCCCCGCCCGGTTGCGGTGGCCGCGCTCAGTCCCGCAGCAGGCCTTCGATCTCGGTGACCGCGTCCCCGATCGAGATCCGCCGCTGAGCCATGCTATCGCGATCACGGATGGTGATCGTATCGTTCTCCAGCGTCTCGCCGTCGATCGTCAGGCACCACGGGGTCCCGATCTCGTCGTGCCGCCGGTAGCGCTTCCCGATGGCGTGCTGCTCGTCGTACTTGGCGTTGATGCCCCGCTCGAAGAACGCCTCGACCACCGCCCGGGCCTTCTCGGGCATGCCGTTCTTCTTGACGAGCGGCAGCACCGCGACCTTGATCGGGGCGAGCTGGGGGTGCAGCTTGAGCACCACCCGGGTGTCGGTGCCCTTGGCCCCCTCGACCTGCTCCTCGCGGTAGGCGTCGATCAGGTAGACCAGCACCCCCCGGGTCGCACCGGCGGCGGGCTCGATGACGAACGGCGTGTACCGCTGGCGCTTGACCGGGTCGAAGTACTCCAGCTTCGAGCCGCTGCTCTCGGCGTGCTTCTTGAGGTCGTAGTCGGTGCGGTTGGCGATGCCCTCGAGCTCGCCCCAGCCCCAGGGGTAGAGGTACTCGATATCGTAGCAGCCCTTGGCGTAGTGGGCCAGCTCGTCGGGCTCGTGGGGCCGCAGGCGGAAGCGGTCGGGCTCGTTGGCGTAGCGGGTCCACCAGCCCATGCGCTGCTGGCACCAGTACTCCAGCCACTCGGCGTCGGTGCCCGGCTCGCAGAAGAACTCCATCTCCATCTGCTCGAACTCGCACGAGCGGAAGATGAAGTGCTCGACGGTGATCTCGTTGCGGAACGACTTGCCCATCTGGGCGATGCCGAACGGCACCTTCATCGCCATCGACTGCTGCACGTTCTGGAACTGCACGAACATCGCCTGAGCCGTCTCCGGCCGCAGGTAGACCGCGCTGTCCTTCGTCAGCCCGTCGAGCTTCTGGCGCAGCTCGGCCCCCGACAGCCCGGCGAACTCGCCCGACTCGATGGCGTTGGCCACCGCGCCCATCGGGTCGACCGCGCCCAGGCTGGTGCGGAACATCAGGTTGAACTGCCGCTCCTCGCTGAGGAACGGCGAGCCGCACACCGGGCAGACGTAGCCCCGGTCGCCGGCCACCGCCCCGATCAGGGTCTTGCCCCGTCGGTCGAGCTCGCGGCCGAACTGCTCGGCGATGAGCGCCTGGGCCACCTTGGCCCGGCCCTTGTCGGCGAAGGCGAGGGTCAGCGCCTCGCCCGGCGCGGCCCGGGTGGCCTTGTCGGCCCGGAAGCGCTCCTTGCACACCTTGCAGTCGACGAGCGGGTCGCTGAAGCCGGCGAGGTGGCCCGAGGCCTGCCACACCCGGGGGTGCATGATGATCGAGGCGTCGAGCCCGACCACGTCCTCCCGGCTGTGCACCATGTCCCGCCACCAGCGGTTCATCAGGTTGCGCTTGAGCTCGACGCCGAGCGGGCCGTAGTCGTAGGCGCTGCGCAGGCCGCCGTAGATCTCCGACGACTGGAAGACGAAGCCCCGCCGCTTGCACAGCGAGATCACTTTCTGCATCAGGTCGCTGGACATGCCGCTCCCCCGGAGGTGGTCGTGAAGGGCGGCATCGTACAGGCCGCCCGGGGCGGCGGCAAGGTGGGGGGCGGGGCAGGGCGGCGGGCTACTTCACGTCCCGCAGGAAGCCGACCCGGCTCTTGATGACCTCGAGCTGGGGGTGGGGCGGAGTCAGGTAGCGGACCTGATCGAGCCACTGCTCGTAGTACTTCAGCGCGGTGTCGTAGTCCCGGACCTCCATCGCCTTGCGGCCCCGGTTGAGCAGCCCCCGCAGCTTCTTGTCGCTGGGGCGGGGCTCGACGTCCCGGGGCTCGTCGGCCCGCTTGCGCCGGGTGCGCTTGCGGCGCCGCTTGCGCTCCGGCTCCGGATCGGTGACGGCCGGCGCGGCGTCGACCACGGCCTGATCGGGCTGGATCACGTGGGCCACCACCGGCTCGGGCACCGGCGGCGCCGGCTGGGGGGTGCCGACGGTCAGCCGGCTGGCCTCGCCGTCGGGCTCGACCGTCGCCCCGTCGTCGCCGCCGACGAGCATCCACACCACCCACCCGGTCGCGATCGCGATCACCGGCAGCAGCAGCAGCAGCCACGGGCGGCGGCGGCGCGCGGGCGGTTCGACGACCGGGGCCGCCGGCTCCTCGAGGCGGAAGCCGGACCCGATGAGCATCATCGGCGGCATGTCGGCCTTGGTCGGCTCCTCCTCGTCGAGGTCGACCCGCGAGATGCGGGTCTCGGCGAGCTGGGCGGCGAGGTGGGCCATGCCGGTGCGCCGCCCGAGCGGCTCCACCTGGGTCGGGGCCATGTCCTCCGAGTCGTCGACGAAGCCCTCGATCGCCGTCGGCATCTCGGCCTGGGAGTCGTCGAGCAGCCCGTCGAAGCTCTGCAACAGCTCGACGTTGGCCTCGGTGTCCCCCGCCTCGTCGTCCACCTCGAACGGCAGCTCGCCGGTCGGCGGCCGGCTGCGCTGCGCCTGCCGGGCCCGGGCCATCGCCGCCGCGGAGCGCTCGGGGGGCATCATCTCGGTGTCCGCCGGCAGCCCCACCTGCCCGTCGCCCGCCTGGGGGATCAGGGCCGCAAAACCCCCGGTGCGCTGCCGCCCCCGGTGGCCGGGCACGACCATCACCGGCCACGACCCCTGGATGGCCGGCCCCATCGCGATCTCGTCGAGCCGGTCGATGAACGCCTGGGAGTCCGCCGGCCGCTTGTCGGGGTCGCGGGCCATCGTGTCGTAGATGAGCTGCTCGAGCCCCGGCAGCAGCTTGACCGCCGGGTCGACCCCCGACAGGGGCAGCGGATCCTTGGTGCAGGCCCAGATGATGATCTGGGTGTTCGAGCCATCGGGGTAGGGCGAGACCCCGGCGATCATCTCGTAGAACAGCACCCCGAGCGCGTAGAGGTCGGCCCGGGCGTCGACGACCTGCTTCTCCTTGCCCGACATCGCGCCCACGCCCGACAGCACCCACGAGGGCACTTGCTCCGGGGCGAGGTAGCCCGGGGTGCCCCGCAGCGCCATCGGGTGGGTCGAGGCCTTGCCCCCGTGCCCCGAGACGTCCTTGACCAGCCCCAGGTCGACGAGGGTCAGCCGCCCGTCGCCCCGGGGGTCGAGGATGACGTTGGCCGGCTTGAGGTCGCGGTGCACCAGCCGCCGCTCGTGGAAGGCGCCGAGCGCGTCGGCGATCTGGCGGGCGATGTTGATCGCCTCGGCCACCTCGAACCGCCCCCGCTCGGCGAGCATCTGCAAGAGCGAGGGCCCCGGCACGTAGTCCATGACCAGGAACGGCATCTTCTCGTAGATGCCGAAGTCGCTGACCCGCACCACCGACTCGTGGCGGATGACCGAGGCCACCCGCGCCTCGCGCATGAAGTCGCGGGAGTACTCCTCTTTCTGGTCGCGGCCCACGTCGAGGCCGACCGTCTCCAGGTCGAGGAACTTGACCGCGAAGAGCTGCTCGAGGTGCAGGTGCTGGGCGAGGTACACCGTGCCCAGGCCGCCCTGGCCCAGCCCGCCGATCAGATGATACCGGTCACCGACTACTTTGCCGAGCAGCGGATAGCGCGACTTGACCTGGTGCGCCTGCACCTCGGCCAGCGGCGCGTCGTCTCGATCGCACTGCTTGCGCGGCTTCTTGTAGAGGGTGCGGCATTCGGGACAGATCCACACGGGGGGCAGCTTATTACTGATCGAGTGCCGTTGCATCTTTCCTCTCGACCCGATCCTGGGGCATCGTCGGGTGCCGACCCCCGCACCGGGAGGCCACCGCTGCCCATCGACCGCTCCCGCACGATCCGCGGGCGCCTGCTGTGCCCCGCCGCCGACCGGCGCTCGGTCGCCGTGCTCGCCGACGCCCTGCTCGAGATCGACCCCCGGGGGTACATCGCCGCGGTGGGCCCCACCCCGCCCGGATGCCCGCTGCCCGAGAGCCGCCCCGGCGCGGTCTGGATGCCCGGCTTCGTCGACGCCCACGTGCACTTCCCCCAGACCCGGGTCGTGGGCAGCGCCACCGGGCCGCTGCTCGAGTGGCTCGCGCGCACCGTCTTCCCCGAGGAGGCCCGGTTCCGCGAGCGGGCCTATGCCGAGGCGGTCGCCGACGAGTTCTGCGCCGCCCTCGCCCGGGCCGGCACCACCACCGCCTCGATCTTCAGCGCGAGCGACCCCGGAGCGACCGACGCGCTCTTCGCCGCGCTCGACCGGTGGGGCCTGCGGGCCCGGGCCGGGCTGACGCTGATGGACCGGGGCGCGCCGCCGACGGTCTGCGTGCCCGCCGGGCGAGCGCTCGACGCCGCCGAGGCCCTCATCGCGCGGTGGCACGGCCGCGACGACCGCCTCTGGTTCTGCGTCACCCCCCGCTTCGCGCTGAGCTGCACCCCCGCCCTGCTCGCCGGAGCCGCCGCGCTCGCCGAGCGCCACGACCTGTGGATCCAGACCCACCTCTCGGAGAACCGGGCCGAGATCGAGGCCACCCGGGCCGCGTTCCCGGGGCACGCCGACTACCTCGCGGTCTACGCCGACCACGGCCTCGCCGGCCGGCGCAGCCTCTTCGCCCACTGCATCTGGCTGGACGACGGCGGCTGGGACCGCCTCGCCGACCGGGGCTGCGCGGTGGCCCACTGCCCCGACAGCAACTTCTTCCTCGGCAGCGGGCAGATGCCGCTCGCCCGAGCCCTCGAGCGCGACGTCCGGGTCGGGCTGGGCACGGACGTCGGCGCCGGGCGCAGCTTCTCGATCCCCCGCATCGCCGCGGCGGCCTACGACACCGCCCGCCTGCTCGACGCGCCGCAGACCGCCGAGGCGCTGCTGTGGCACGCGACCGCCGGCGGCGCGGCCGCGCTGGGGCTCGCCGACCGGATCGGCCGGCTCGAAGCGGGGATGGAGGCCGACCTGGTGGCGATCGACGTGCCGCCCTACGCGCTCGACAGCCCGGCCCGCCTGTTCGACGCGCTGGTCTTCCGGCATGACGCCGGGCCGGTGGGTGAGGTGTACGTGAGGGGGCGGCCGGTGGGGCGGGTGAAGAGCCGCTGAGGCGGCCCTCCGGCGGGCTCAGTGCGCCGCGTCGTCGCGGTGCTTGACCGTCTCGGGGTCGACGGTCCGGATCTGCTCGTCGACGGTGGGCGCGCGATCCTCGGCCAGCGGGCGCACCTCGCGGTGGGACGCCTCGGCCTCGGTCTCGTCGTCTTTGCTGAACGACTTTCGGAAGTTGCGGATGCCCTTGCCGAGCGCCTCGCCGAGCTGGGGGATGCGGTTGTGGCCGAAGACCACCAGCACGATGAGCAGGATCAGCAGCAGCTCACCACCGCCGGGCATCGTGATGCCGAGCAGGAACAGATCACCGGAAATCATGGTCGCTCCAGGGGCCGGCAGGCCGTCTCGTGCCGTCGGACTATAGCTCAAACGGTGCGCGACGTCGCGTCGAGCCGCGCCTCTCGACGGCGGCGGACCCTACCCCACGGCGCCGGGGTCCGGCAAGCTCACCGCCGGGGCCGCCCCGCCACTTGCTCGCCGTCAGCGGCCGTGCTAACCCAATGACCTGTTCATATCGCGGAGTCGGGCGGCGATGGCCTACGCGCTGCGCTTCATTGCCGGAAGGTTCAAAGGCGGCGAGTTCCCGCTCAAGTCGAATCGCGAGATCGTGATCGGCCGGGGTTCGGAGTTCGACATGGTGCTCGACGAGGACATGGTCTCGCGGCGCCACGCCAAGATCGCGACCTTTCACGGCCAGATCGTGCTGCAGGACCTCAAGAGCACCAACGGCACGTTCGTCAACGGCGAGCGCACCTCGGTGGCCCGGCTCAAGCCGGGGGACAAGGTGCTGGTGGGCACCTCGGTCATGGAGCTCATCCGCACCGACGAGGCCGCCGCGTCGGGCGAGAGCCGGCGCACGTCGTCCAAGCCGGTGAGCATGGGCACCCCGCCCAAGTCGGGGCCGGCGGGGGTGCCGCCGCCGCCGTCGTCGATCATGGAGACCCAGCACGCGATGCGGGTCACCGTCGACCGCTCGCGGGGCATGTCGGGGCGCATCTCGGAGAACGACGTCACCGTGCCCGACCTCGTCGAGCTGTTCAACGCGAACCGCCGCACCGGGGTGCTGGTGCTCACCGACCCCGATGAGGTCGAGGGGCGCATCTTCTTCCGGGACGGCGCGGTGTACTACGCGACCCTCGCCCGGCCGAACCAGAAGCAGGAGGCGCCCATCCCGCCGCTGAAGTGCTTCTTCCGGCTGCTGACCTGGACCGCGGGCAACTTCCGGATGGACACCCTCAACCCCGCGCCGTCGTTCGACACCGAGATCGAAGGCGAGACCCGCAACCTGATGCTCGAGGGCATGCGGCAGTTCGACGAGCTGAAGCTCTACGTCGAGCACCTGCCCGGCCGGCGGGCCCGGCTCAAGGTCACCCACCCCCTGCGGTCGAAGCTCTCCGCGCTCAGCCCCGAGGCGCTCGACACGCTGCAGCTCGTGCTCAACCACGGCGAGGTGGGCAAGGTGCTCGACTACAGCGAGGCCAACGACCTCGAGACGTGCCAGGATCTGCTCTACCTCGTGCAGAACGACTACCTGACGACCGAGTGAGCCCGGCCGCCCCGCACCGGCATCCCGCCGGGGCGCGCGGCGGAGCCGGGCCCGTGCCAACCCCTCGAAATTCAAGGCGCTCCCCGACTGAGATTTGACTTCGCCACGTCTCGCCGCTAGCGTGGTGCGCCTTTGACTCGGACCCGAATCAATCGAGCATGATCGCAGGCGGCTGCGCCGCCATCGGCGCTGCGCGACCGCCGGATGCGATCCACGCGGAGGACCATGGAGTTCTACGTCGTCGATCCCAAGGACAGCGACTACCAGGGCTGGGCCAGCAGAATCCGAACCTTCCTCGCCGAACAGCAGTTCGACTACACCGAGGGCGTCGGAGAGCTGTACTACCTCGGTGACGATATCGCCGCCCCCTGGGACGAGCAATCCATCCTGTTCACCATCGAGGGCGACGAGGGCGGGGTCATCGAACTCCGCGACACCGACCGCCACTTCTACGCGTTTGCCGACGACCTCGACCTCTTCGACGCCCGCGAGGTGCGCGAGGCGGTGGGCTACAGCGGCGACCGCCAGGTCGGCGCGGTCTACGGCTTCGAGTGGAACAACGCCAAGGGCTGCCGATTCCACCTCGGCCCGTGGAAGAGCGGCGGCGAAGAGGCGAAGGACAAGAGCAAGAACAAGGACGACAACACCCTCGAGAGCGAGGGGTGCAGCTTCTTCACCGACGCGAGCACCGGCGACTACCCGCCGGTGCTGCTCCTCGAAGACGTCTGGGCGTTGTTCTTCCGGTCCATCTACTGGCTGGGCAACAACACCTCGCGGCTGCAGGACCTCAAGAACATCAACGTCGACAAGGTCTACATGGACTTCGTCGCCGAGGTGGAGTTCGCCCACCCCGCCTCGCTCGACGGGCTCAACGAGCTGCTCGCCGAAGAAGAGGGCTACGAGCGCACCCGGGCCGGCCTGCGGGCGACGTTCCGCGACCGGGACCTCGCCTGGATCCAGCGCTTCGTCAGCCTGCTGCCGACCGAAGAAGAGGACTTCGACAAGGCCCTGTTCCGCGCCGTGTGGCGCGGTGCGTGCCAGGGGGAAGAGCGGGAGGTGTTCTACGTCGGCGTGGAGCGGCGCAACCTGCGCCCGTTCATCCAGCTGCCGTACCACCGCACCAGCAAGGGCCTGCTCGAGCGGTTCCGGACCCACTTCAAGGGGCACCGGATCGACCGCCAGGAATACAACATCTAGGACGGCCGCCGTCGGCGGTCGGACCCGGTCGTGCGCGATCGGCCCCCGTCGGCGATCGGTCACGATCGGCGCAGCTTTGATCCCCGAGACCACCATCAACGAGGTGCGGGAACGCATCGACATCGTCGCCCTCGTCGGGCGGCACGTCGACCTCAAGAAGGCGGGGACCATCTACAAGGGGCTGTGCCCGTTCCACGACGAGAAGACCCCCTCGTTCACCGTCTCCCCCACCCGCCAGACCTACCACTGCTTCGGCTGCGGGGTGCACGGGGACTGCTTCCGGTTCCTCGTCGAGTCCCAGGGGCGCACCTTCCCCGAGGCGGTGCGCGAGCTCGCCGCCCAGGCGGGGGTCGACGTACCCGAAGAGCGCCCGGTCTCCCCGGCGCAGAAGGCCGAGCGCCAGCGGCAGAAGGACACCGCCCGCCGCCTGCTCGACGTGCAGGACAAGCTCGCGGCCTACTACACCAACCAGCTCTTCTCCGACCGGGGGCGGCCGGCCCAGCGCTACCTCATGGACCGGGGCCTCGACCGCCGGGCGGCCGAGGCGTTCCGGCTCGGCTACGCCTCGGGGGACAAGATCCCGTTCCAGGCGTGGCTCGAAGAGCACGACATCGACCGGGACGACCTCGTCGCGCTCGGGGTGCTCGTGCGGCCCGAAGAGGGGTGGAGCGTCGGCCAGCGGCTGTGGGGCGGCTACCTGCGCTTCCGGGAGCGGGTGATGTTCCCCGTCGTCGACCTGCGGGGCGAGGTCACCGGCTTCAGCGGGCGCATCCTCGACCCCGACAAGAAGGCGGCCAAGTACGTCAACAGCCCCGAGACGCCGGTCTTCACCAAGGGCGAGCAGCTCTACGGGGCCTACACCGCCCGGACCGCCGCCCGCCGGGCGGGCCGGGTGGTGCTCGTCGAGGGCAACGTCGACGTCGTGATGCTGTGGCAGGCGGGGCTCGAGGGCACCGTCGCCCCGATGGGCACCGCCATCACCGACACCCAGGTCCGGCTCGTGCGGCGCATCGCCGACCGCGTCGTCTGCGTGATGGACGGCGACGCGGCGGGCCAGAAGGCGGCCTTCGCCAGCCTCGAGCCGTTCCTCGCCGAGGGCGTGCAGCCCCGGGCGGTGATGCTGCCCGAGGGCGACGACCCCGACAGCTTCGTGCGGCGGGAGGGCATCGAGGCGTTCGAAGCCGAGCTCGCCGACGCCGCGCCGCTGCTCGACCTCTTCATCGAGAAGGTCGCCGAATCGCACCCGGTCGACCCTCAGGGGCAGGCCGCCGCGCTGCGCGAGATCGCGCCGGCCCTCGGCCTGCTCGACGACGCGCTGGCCCTCGAGCTGTACCGCACCACCGTGCAGAAGCGGCTCGACGTGCCGCTGACGCTCGTCGACCGGGCCATCGCCGAGGCCACCGACCGCCGGGAGAGCGCCCGCAGCCGACGGGGCCCGCCCGACCGGGGCGAACCCCCGCGGCCGGGGCCGGCATCGTTCGAGGGCCCGTCGTTCGGCGGGCCCGAACCGGACTTCGGCCCGCCGCCGAGCGAGCCGTTCCGGCCGCCGCCGGATGCGGTGTTCGGCCCGGCCCCGTTCGGCCCGCCGCCGGAGGCCGACTTCGGCCCCCCGGCCGATCCGGGCGTCGTCGGACGGCGACCGCTGTTCACCGAGACCGCCGGAGCAGCGCCCGTCGCGCTCCGGCTGCCGGGGTACACCCGCAAACTCTTCGAGTTTCTGGTGCAGTACCCCGAACTGGTCGAGACGCTGTCGACCCGGATGACGGCGCTGGCACAAAACGGCCACGCGCTCTTGACGCATGACAGCCTGACTGCTTTTGTTCACAATCTTCACCAAGAGGTCAGCCGCACCCCGACCCCCAATCTGGACCGTCTGTTGAGCAAGCTCGACCAGGAAGGTCACCGGGAGACCGTCGCGTTCTTGCGGGCCTGTCAGGCCCGCCGACCCGACCAGACCCGGGAGACCATCGCCCAGGCCTTTGCCGAGGCGCTCGCCCGCTGCGAGTACCACTGCTGGAAGAGCGAGCTGAACCGGCTCCAGGAAGCGCTGCGCACCGCCCTCAAGTCGGACCCCGAGCGGGGTCGGGCTCTCAACATCGAGGTGCGCGCGCTCAAGCTGAGGTTGGTCGAGCTCGACCGAAGAATCGCCGAGGGAGCACACTAGATGCCCGTGTCCCAAGAGCAACGCCGCATGCGCGAGCTGATCGCGCGGGGTCAGAGCAAGGGGTTCCTCACCAACGACGAGGTCAACCGGGCGCTCCCGCCGGGCTACCTGCCCGAGCAGCTCGACGACCTGCTGACCACCCTCAAGCTCGCCGGCATCCGGGTGGTCGACAAGGAAGAGGCCGCCAAGCGCCGCAACGGGCGCAAGGGCAAGGACGACGAGGGCGACGGCTACGGGCGCACCAACGACCCGGTGCGGGTCTACCTGCGCAAGATGGGCTCGGTCTCGCTGCTCACCCGCGAGGGCGAGGTCGAGATCGCCAAGCGCATCGAGGCCGGCCAGCTCCGGGTGCGGGACGCCGTGCTCGAGAGCCCGGTGGCCACCGCGGTGGCGCTGCACCTCATCGGGCGGCTCGAGAAGGGCTGCATGCGGCTCAAGGAGCTGTGCTCCGAGCCGCCCGAGGGCACCGAGGTCACCGAGGAGCCGCTCGAGCGCACCCTGCGAATCGGGGCCGAGCTGCGCAAGCTCGACAAGGACCGCCGCAAGATCGAAGAGCGGCTCGCCGGGGTGCAGCCGGTCAAGGCCACCTACCGCAAGCAGCTCGAGACCCGGGCGAGCAACCTGCGCACGAAGCTCACGGAGCGGCTGCTCGAGGCGCTGTTCCTCAAGCGTGTCATCGACCGCATGGCCAACCGGGTGAAGCTGCTGCACCACCGGGCGGTGGCCTCCGAAGAAGAGGTCACCCGCATGCTGCAGCGGGTGGGGGCGAAGAGCGCCGACGCCTTCCGCGACGACCTGCGCACGCTGCGCGGGCTCGAAGAAGACGACAAGGCCCCGCTGCGCAAGATCCTCAAGCGCTACCGGGTGCCCGACCCGATCTTCCTGTACAACGTCGAGCGCACCATCGCCCGGTCGCGGCGCAAGCTCAGCCGGGTCGAGATGGAGGCCGGCTGCACCCGCGAAGAGCTGCGGGCGCTGTACCGTGAGATCCAGGCCGGCGAGCGGCAGGCCGAGCGGGCCAAGACCGAGCTGGTCGAAGCCAACCTGCGGCTGGTGGTCAGCATCGCCAAGAAGTACACCAACCGCGGCCTGCAGTTCCTCGACCTCATCCAGGAGGGCAACATCGGCCTGATGAAGGCCGTCGACAAGTTCGAGTACAAGCGGGGCTACAAGTTCAGCACCTACGCGACGTGGTGGATCCGGCAGGCGATCACCCGGGCGATCGCCGACCAGGCGCGCACCATCCGCATTCCGGTGCACATGATCGAGACGATCAACAAGCTCATCCGCACCAGCCGCTACCTGGTGCAGGAGATGGGCCGCGAGCCCACGCCGGAAGAGATCGCCGAGAAGATGGACCTGCCGCTCGACAAGGTGCGCAAGGTCCTCAAGATCGCCAAGGAGCCGATCTCGCTCGAGACGCCCATCGGCGAGGAGGAGGACAGCCACCTCGGCGACTTCATCGAGGACAAGAGCGCGGTCAGCCCCAGCGACGCGGTGATCAACCTCAGCCTGCAGGAGCAGACCCGCAAGGTGCTCGCCACCCTGACCCCCCGCGAAGAGAAGGTCTTGCGCATGCGGTTCGGGATCGGCGAGAAGAGCGACCACACGCTCGAAGAAGTGGGCCAGGACTTCGACGTGACCCGCGAGCGCATCCGCCAGATCGAGGCGAAGGCGCTGCGCAAGCTGCGCCACCCGTCGCGCAGCAAGCGGCTGCGGGCCTTCGTCGACACCTGACCGGCTTCGGGCCGCCCGGCGCGGCCCGCGTGGGCCTATAGCTCAGCGGTTAGAGCTGCCGCCTCATAAGCGGTTGGTCCCAGGTTCGAATCCTGGTGGGCCCACCCGTCGCCCGGCGCGACGCGCCGGGCTCGAGATTTTGCCCGAGGCGGACGCGTCCGCCCGACCGGGGAGGCAAGGTGAAAGAGACGCTGGCCCATCTCATGGAGCTCCAGGCCATCGAAGACGAGCTGCGCGACCTGCGGCAGACGAAGAACCGGCTCGAGGCGTTGACCAAGGACAACGCCGAGACCCGCACGATCTTCGAAGAGATGCTCGCCGAGCGGGCGGCCCAGATCGAAGAGGTGCGCGCCTTCTGTGCCGAGAAGGAAGAGGGCATCAAGGAGGCCGAGGAGAATACCCGCCGGGCTCGCAGCCGGCTGTCGACGATCACCTCCCAGCGGGAGCTGACCGCGCTCAACAAAGAGCTCGACGTCGCCCGCCGCCAGAACAGCCAGCGCAGCGAAGAGCTGCTCAAGCTCATGGAGCAGCTCGAGGCGGCCCAGGCGGACTACGAGAAGAAGCAGGCCGAGTTCGAGGCGCTCAAGCAGCAGATGGCCGAAGTGGAGGGCGAGCTCGTCGAGCGCATCGCCAGCCGCGAGGCGGGCATCACCGCCCAGCGGGCCCGCCAGCAGGAGCTGCGCAAGGCGCTCGACCCGGGCCTGTTCTCGCGCTTCAACCGCACGGTCAAGGCCCGCAAGGGCGTGGCGGTGGTGCCCATGAGCCAGGACGGGACCTGCACCGGCTGCCGGATGCAGATCCCGCCGCAGCAGGCCATCCGCATCCAGCGCATGGCGAGCATCGAATACTGTCAGCACTGTCGGCGCATCCTGGTCTACACCGAAGGGCTCGAAGGCTCTTCGGTCGAGGCCGAGGCCGCCGAGGGCTGACCGGAGAGACACGACACTGACGATTCTTGGTCGGCCTGTTCGAGCAGGACACATGGTCGCCGGCGCTTCGGCGCGGGAGGAAAGTCCGGGCTCCACAGGGCGGGGTGCTGGTTAACGGCCAGTCGGGGTGACCCGAAGGAAAGTGCCACAGAGAGCAGACCGCCGCGCTCTGCGCGGTAAGGGTGAAAGGGTGCGGTAAGAGCGCACCGGGGGGTCGGTGACGATCCCCGGCCCGGTAAACCCCACCTGGAGCAAGACCACTTCGAGGCGGTCCGCACCGACGGACCCCGGGTGCCCGCCCGGCAGCCTCGGGAAAGGTCGCTGGAGGGCGTGGAGACGCGTCCCGTAGATGAATGACCATACCCCGGCCCGGGTGATCGGTCCGGGGAACAGAACCCGGCTTATGGCCTGGTCGGAGAGGCCGACCTCTCCTCTCTCACCCTGACCCAACGGTCGCCCGGCGACCGCGGAGGGGGCCGATGGCGGCCCGCGGCAAAGACATCGTGACCGTCGCCCGCAACCGGCGGGCGAAGCACGACTACGAGATCGTCGACACCTACGAGGCCGGGCTGCAGCTCACCGGCACCGAGGTCAAGAGCCTGCGCGAAGGCCACGCGACCATCGCCGAGGGCTACGTGCAGATCAAAGGCCGCGAAGCGTGGCTGGTGGGGGCGTACATCCCCGAATACCGCTACGGCAACATCAACAACCACCCGCCCCGGCGGGACCGCAAGCTGCTGCTGCACCGCCACCAGATCGACCGCGTCGCGGGCAAGCTCAAAGAGCAGGGCTTCACCGCCGTGCCGATGGCGATCTACTTCAAGCAGGGCAAGGCCAAGCTCGAGTTCGGGCTCGGCAAGGGCAAGAAGAAGTACGACAAGCGCCACGCCGAGCGGGAGAAGAGCGCCCGCCGGGCCATGCGCGACGCCTACTGACCCCCGAAGCGGCCGGAATCGACCGCCGGGGTTTGACACGAACCGGGCCCGTGCCTACCGTGCGGGCCGCGACGGTCGAGGCCGTCGGGGCATCCCACCGGGTGCCACTCTTTGAAAATGGGGGCGATTGGTTTCGACGGGGATGCTGAAACCCTGTCCGCGTGTCGCGCTTCTCGGTCAGCGCGTTAAAAAGGTCGAACGGCTATAACTGCCAACGATGATATGGAGATTGCTCTCGCCGCGTAAGTGAGCGTGAGTCGTCCTGCCAACCCTCGCCCATGGGGTTGAACGGGGCGTCACATCAGTGGGCTGGCCGAAGAGCGGTGCTCGTAACGCTCCGAGGCGAGATCAAATCGAGCTCCCCCGAACGGAAGCCCGCCCGTGGGCGACCGCCGGGGTAAAACAGAACGCGGGATACACACGTAGACGGCAGCGGCGGACGATTTCCGGACCCGGGTTCGACTCCCGGCGCCTCCACCACCCAAGCACTCACGATCAAAGAGCTTTCTCGTGGGGACCTCGCTGAGGTCCCCACGAGTTCACCACACCTGCGCCTTCTCGCCGGGGCTTGCCGACCTGGCTTCGCCCGACGCCGTCTCGGCCATCAGGTCGGCCATCAGCAGGCACGAGCGCCGCAGCGATTCACGCCAGGGCCACCCCTTCACCTCGCGCCCGGTGCGCGTATCGACCATGGGCGCCCACAGCTCGGACATCCAGAAGCGGTAGTCGACGAAGAGTTCGTCGCCCACCGCGATGTCGCGCACCGCGAAGTAGTGGCCGATGTGGCAGTGGATGCTGGGCTCGAACGCGTGGTTCATCAGATCGGTCGGCGCCCGAAAAGCAGGGTTGGGCGCGAAGCAGGCGTCCTCGACGTAGCGCCACGAGAACCGCCGGTACAGCGGAGGCTGGGCGGCGATCTCTTCGGCCGTGCGGAGCGAGCGCGGATGGGGGAAGTCCTGGCCGAGGTAGGCGCCTCGCTCGGCGGCGGCCAGGGCGAAGACCCCGAGGCCGCCCTCGGGGATGGTCGATGGCCGCACCTCGGTGGGCAGTCGGAACCAGGGCGCGGGCTCGAAGATCTGGCCCGCTCGGCCCTGGTCGAAGGTGTCGTCTTCGCGATTCATCGTCTGTCCCAGCGAGGCTCTGCGAGCGGCTCGTCTAGTGTGTGCGTCCCCGAGCGGGGCTAACCGGCCTCTCGCGGCCCGACCAGCTCGACGCCGCGCTCGGCGGCCAGCGCTTCGAGCGGGGCGAGGGCGGCGGCGAGGGCTTCGGGCTCGGCGCCGCGGGCGTGCTGACGCACGGCGCGCAGGGCGGCCTCGATCGTGGCGACGTCGTGGGCCCGCTCCCGGTCGAGCTGGGCGGCGAGCTCCTGCACCCGCTCGAACAGCGCCTGGAACTCGTCGCCCTTGCGCAGCGGGCGGAAGCGCACCGGCTCGCCGGCGATGATGCGGCCCAGGTAGCGGTCGACGACGTACAGCGGCCCCACGATGCGGTGGGTCACCAGGATGCCGAGCAGGAACAGCATCACCACCAGCACCGCCCAGCAGATGACGAGCCGGGTGAGCAGGCGGGTGTCGCCCTCGGCGAGCCGCTGCTCGAGCTCGTCCTCGAAGGCGGCCGGGCGCCCCTCGGGCGTGGGGTCGGTCGGAGGCGGCGCGTCGTCGCCGATGACCTCGATGGGTTCGCTCTCGACCCGGAAGCCGCTGGGCGCGGGGGCCGGCTTCGGCTTCTCGGCCGCGGGCGCGGCGGGCGCCGGCCGGGGCGCGGCGCGCCCGGCGAGGCGGTCGATGGCGGCGATCTCGGTGCTCACCCGGACCTGCCCGTAGAACAGGGCCCCCATCACCCCGAACAAGAGCCCGCCGGTCAGCGCGATGAGCGCGGCGTACTTGAGCTGGAAGCGGGGGTCGAGCAGGAAGTTGCGCAGGCGGCGCTTGCGCACCGGGGAATCATCGCTCATCGGGTCGGGCCTCCAATCGCGGCGGCTCAGCGGCGGCTGCGGGCGAGGAAGTCGGCCATGCCGCGGTGCACCACCGGCGAGAGGGCATCCATACACGCTCCGATCTGGTCCGTCACCACCGAATCGGGGGTCTTGGGCCCCAGGCTCAGCGAGCCCCGCTGGGTCGCCGAGCCGCGCAGCGAGCGCTGGCGCAGGTCGAAGATCGACTGGGTGATGACGCAGCGCACCGCGACCTCGCTGTCGGAGCGCTCGATCTCCCGCTCGAGCCGCAGCTTGAGCTCGTAGCCCCGCACCCGGCCGCTGGTCACCGTCGCGGGCACCCTCTCGGTCAGCTTCACCGCCGGGTCGTCGGCGAAGAGCCCGGCGACCGCCTCGCGCACCCGCTTCTGCATCTCGGCGGTGTCGCCGGTGATCTCGAGCCGCAGCCACGCCGGGCAGCCGCCGGTGCCGCCGAAGCCCTCGAGCGCCCGGGTCGCGGTGCGCCGCACGAAGTCGTCCGTGTCGCCGAGCAGGGCGCACAGCGCGGCGATGCTGGCGCCGCTGGGGTGCTTGCGCAGGCTGTTGGCCGCCGCCGCCCGCACGAGGGCGTGCTCGTCGTCGGTGGCCGCGGCGAGCAGGGCGCTGCGGGCGGCGGGGGTGGCCACCCGGGCCAGCTTCTTGGCGGCCTTGATGCGGACCTTGTGGCTCTGGTGGGTGAGCAGGGCGTCGGCCACCGGATCGGGCGCATCGGCCCGGGCGGGCAAGCCACCGAGCAGGGCGATCAGGCTCAGGCAGGCGGCGGCGATCAGGGCTCTCACGTATCCCACGATGGAGGCTCTCTCGGCCGATGAAAAGGAAAAAGCCCCCGCGGTCCATCGGGGGCCTCCCCGCGCCGTCGACGGCGGATCGCGCCGACCTCGTATTCACCGATGCGCTGGCGGCCCGCGAAGAAACATGAAGCCCGCCTTGACGCCCCCCACCCCGGGCTCCACCTTCGCCCCATGCACGATGTCACCGCCTTCAAGCGCATCTTCGCCCTCGCCCGTCCTCAGCTCGGGCGGCTGGCGCTGGCGACGCTGGCCCTGGTCGGCACCTCGACGCTGACCCTGATCTACCCCCAGCTCATCAAGGAGATCGTCGACGGGGTGCTCGAGGGCGGCGGCCGGGACGCGGTCGACCGGTGGGCCGGGCTGCTGCTGGTGCTCTTCGCGCTGACCGCCGCGCTCACCGCGGTGCGCATGTACCTGTTCACCGTGGCCGGCGAGCGCATCGTCGCCGACCTGCGCACCCGCCTGTACCGCAACCTGGTGCGCCAGGAGATCGGGTTCTTCGACGCCCACCGCACCGGCGAGCTGACCAACCGCCTCGCCGCCGACACCACCGTGGTGCAGAACGCGGCGACGGTGAACATCTCGATGCTGCTGCGCTACCTGCTCACCAGCCTGGGCGCGATCGGCATCCTGGCGTGGACCTCGTGGCGGCTGACCCTGGTGATGCTGGCCCTGGTGCCGGTGGCGGTCATCGGCGCGCTGTTCTACGGCCGCTGGGTGCGCAAGCTGTCGCGCAAGGTGCAGGACGCCCTCGCCCGGGCGACCGAGGTCAGCGAGGAGACGCTGGGCGGCATCCGCACCGTGCGGGCCTTCGCCCGGGAGGAGGCCGAGTCCGAGCGCTACGACGCGCGGGTCGAGGAGAGCTTCGGCCTCGCCCGCACCCGGGCCCGGGTCAACGCGGTCTTCGGGGCCATCGCGGCCTTCGCCGGCTACGGGGCCATCAGCGGGGTGCTGTGGTACGGCGGGGTCCTGCTCGCCGAGGGCGCGCTGACGATGGGCGAGCTCACGTCTTTTCTGCTCTACACCTTCACCGTCGCCTTCGGCATCGGCGCGCTCGGCGGGCTGTGGCAGGACTTTCAGCGGGCCATCGGCGCCAGCGAGCGGGTGTTCGAGCTGATCGAGCGGCGCCCCACGGTCGAGGGCGGCGCGCAGACGCTGCCCGCGGTGCGGGGCGCGGTGCGCTTCGAGGCGGTCGACTTCGCCTACCCCACCCGGGCCGACGTGCCGGTGCTCGAGGCGGTCGATCTGCGCATCGACCCCGGCGAGGTCGTCGCGCTCGTCGGGCCGTCGGGCGGGGGCAAGTCGACCATCGCCGCGCTGCTCAGCCGGTTCTACGACCCGGTCGCCGGGCGGGTGCGGCTGGACGGCTCCGACCTGCGCGCGCTGGACGCCGACTGGCTGCGGCGGCAGGTGGGGGTGGTGGCCCAGGAGCCGGTGCTGTTCGCCGCGTCCATCGCCGAGAACATCCGCTACGGGCGGCCGACGGCCACCGACGACGAGGTGCGCCGGGCGGCCGAGGCGGCCAACGCGGCGGGCTTCGTCGAGGCGCTGCCCGAGGGCTACGAGACCGAGGTCGGCGAGCGCGGGGTGCGCCTGTCGGGCGGACAGAAGCAGCGGATCGCGATCGCCCGGGCGCTGCTCGAAGACCCCCCCATCCTGGTGCTCGACGAGGCCACCAGCGCGCTCGACGCCGAGTCGGAGCACCTGGTGCAGGAGGCCCTCAAGCGGCTGATGAAGGGCCGCACCACGCTGGTGATCGCCCACCGGCTGTCGACGGTGAAGTCGGCCGACCGCATCGTGGTCGTCGAGGCGGGGCGGGTGGTGCAGCAGGGCAGCCACGGGGCGCTGATCGACGAGGGCGGGCTGTATCGCCAGCTCGTGGAGCGGCAGCTCGCGGCGTGATCCTCAGCTGACGCGCGCGGGCAGCGGGCGGGCGCAGACGAAGACGGTGTGCTGGCCGGTGATCATGACCCGGAAGCGGTGGCGGGCGAGGTAGCGTCGGTAGTAGGCCGCGTCCCGCACCAGCACCGACAGCTCGGGGTGGGAGAAGCCCTTGACCCGGGCGCCGAAGCGCAGGGTGTGGTCGACATAGCGCACGTTGGGCAGGCCGACGATCACCGCGCCGGCCGGGGTCAGGTGCTCCGCCACCAGCCGGCGCAGGACCGCCTTGCCGTCGAGGCTGGGGCTGTGCAGCACGTTGAGCGCCAGCAGCAGGTCGTAGCGGCCGCCGAGGTCGCCGGGCGCGTTGAGGTCGCCCACCGCGAACGCCATGCCCGGGTGGCGCGCGCGGGCCTCGGCGATGGCGCTCGGCGAGTGATCGAGGCCGTGCAGCGCGAGGCCGGCGTCCGGGCGCAGCCGGGCCAGCGCGTCCAGCTCGTCGCCCCGGTTGCAGCCCACCGCCAGCACCCGGGCCCCGGGCCCCGGGTCGATGAAGCGCACTGCGTCGCGGAAGCCGCAGAGGAAGGCCGGCTCTTCGAACTTGCGCACCCGGGCGAAGCCCGAGCCGACGCCGTACTTCTCGGGGTCGCCCGACGGCGCGGCCCGGGTCTGCCACGAGGCGCCGCGATCGAGCGCGCGCAGGCCCAGCGCCACGAAGCCGTCGTCGGCGTCGCGGGGGCGCAGCAGCACCGCGCCGAGCTGCTCGGCCAGCGCGGTCCAGCCGGCGAGGCTGCGGTGCCGCCGGCCGTCGAGCAGCTCGCCGTCGTAGCGGTCGAAGGCCCGGTCGGGGTCGGGCGCCTCGAAGCGCAGGATCTGCCCCGGCGCGAGGGCCTCGACCCGCGGCTCGAGGGCGGCGAGCACGGCGAACAGGTCGTGGTCGGTGAAGCGCAGCATGGCCCGTCGATACCCCATCGGCGGCCGCGGCGCACCCCTCGAACGGTCGCTGCGCGCGACGCGGGGCGCGGCTCGGCATCGGTCTCTCGTGCGCACCCGCCCGGTCATCGCCCTCCTGCCGCTCGCCCTGGCGACGCTGCTGCTCGCCTGCGACGCCCGCCGCCGCCTGCCTCGACCGCTGGCGGACTACCTCGAGGCCGTCGAGGGCCACACCCGCGCGGTCGACGACGGCCCGGCGGTGCTCGACGGCCTGCCCCGCCCCCGGGCCCGCCGGATCGACATCCCCGACGGGCCCACGCTCGACGTGCGGGGCTTCCTCGGCATCCACGCCTGCGGGCTCTCGGAGGTGGTCGGCAACCGCAACAGCGCCCTGGGGCGGGTGATGACCTACAGCCAGCGGGCCCTGTACACGCTGCGCTTCATGGCGGTCGCCGAGCGCTGCGTGCCCCAGGTCGAGCCGCCACTGCGCGAGACCTTGCAGGCGGCGCTGGCCCACAAGGCGCGGCACCTGCCGGCGGACGTCTTCAACGCGGTCTGGGCCGGCCCCGAGATGGCGGTGCTGTTCTCGGCGGCGGACGGGCCCTATGACCCCGCCGCCGCGGCCCGGGCCCGGCGCTCGCTCGGGGCGCTGACCGACGCCGCCGAGGCCCTGCGCGCCCGCCGCCCGGCCGATCTCGAGGGCGCGCTCGGCCCGCTGCACGGCCTGCGGGTCGCCGGGGCCGCCCTGCGCCGGATGGCCCACGCCCGCTACGTGCTCGCCTCGGTCACCGACCGCCTCGAATCGGTCGACGCCGCCGACTGCCCGACGGCGGGGGCCGCGCTGCGGGCCGTCTTCGAGGCGCACTACGTGAAGCGGGTGCAGCCGCTGCTCGCCGAGAACGATCGGAGCATCCGCCCGCTGCTCGCCAGCCTCGAGCGGCTGTATCGGGTGACGGCCGTCGGGGTCGAGACGCCGCCGGCGCTGGCCGGATTCCGGGCGACGTATCTGGCCGAGGGCGGCCTGCGGGCGCGTTACGTCGCGGCGCTGAGGGCCCACGCCGCCGCCTGGAAGACGCTGTTCGCCCGGTGCGGGCAGCCGGCGCCCGGCGGGTGAGCCGCCGGCCCGGACGTCAATCCAGCGGGGCCACCAGCGAGGCGCTGCTCTCGTCCTCGTTGGCGGTCACGATCAGCCCCGAGTCGTGGGCCGAGATGCCCTCGGTGCCCAGGGTGCTCTCCTCGGCCTTCGACGCCTCTTCGCCGGCCCCCACCTTGACCATGCTGACCGGGTAGATCGCGGCCGGGTCGCTCAGATCCCAGACCCCGACCGCGCCGCTGTGCTTGAGCGAGATGGCGGCGTAGGGCGCCCCGTCATAGGTGAAGGTCGACACCGAGTCGGGGCGGAACGCCGCCGGGGACGCGGCCCGGGGGAAGCCCTCGGGCACCACCTCGGGGGTGATCGCGGCGGTGCCCAGCAGGGTCCCGTCGAGGGCGAGCGTATAGAGCAGGTCGTTGTACTCGCCGGTGACGATCAGCCGCTCGACGCCGCCGGCGTCGGTGAAGACGTCGACGCCATCGGGCCACGGCTCGTGGCCGCCGTCGGCGTCGGGCAGGCGCACCACGGTCAGATCGGCGGCCGACACCTCGGCCACGTCGTCGCCGGCCCCGGCCAGCAGGGCGGCGCGGGAGAAGATGAGCACCTCGTGGCTGTCCTGCAGGGTCGCGGCGACGGTGTCGTTGTCCTCGGCGAAGATGATCTGCTCCGGCTCGCGGCGGGCCTCGTCGGCGCCGGTGGTCATGTCGACCCGGGCCCGGATCCGGGCCGCGGCGGGGTCGGCCCCGGGCAGCTCGATGAGCGAGATCGAGGCCTCGACCCCCTCGACGGCGCACTTCTCGTCGAAGTCCTTCTCGTCGGCGGTCACCACCCAGCCGTCGTCGGGGCTGATGTCGACCGCGTCGGGCATCGGGCCCACCGGCAGCTCGGCGAGCACCGCGCCGAACGCGTCGCTGTCGGAGACGTCCACGAAGACCAGCGACCCCTGACAGTCGACCAGCGCGCCGGCCCCGTCGGTGATCGGGCGGGTGCGGGTCACCGCGGCGAAGCGGGCCTGCGAGTCGAAGTCGATGTGGGTGAACTCGCTCTCCGAGGTGTCATCGGCGAAGAGGTTCGCCGAGCGCAGCTCGGTCAGCCCGCCCGCCGAGACATCGAGCAGCGTCACCTTGCGGGTCTTGCTCGCCACCAGCACCGCCCGGGTGCCATCGGGCAGCAGCTTGATGACCTCGCTGTTGTCGCCCGACCCGAACTCGAGCGTCGTGACGTGCCGGCCCTGATAGACCGGCTCGGCGGGGATGGCATCTTCGCTGCTCTCGCAGCCGGCGAGGCATACCATCGAGATGACACCGAACAGGGTGATGGGATGCGCGCGATGGGTGGGGGGCATGGGTCCTCCGTCAGAAGCGCAGTTCGAACTGCGCGGTGAGCTCGTCGTTGTCGAAGTGATCGCTGCCCAGGCCGGCCAGCGGGGGGTCGCCGTCGCCCTCGACGATCTCGCCGACGACGCTGTATTCGAGGTGCAGGGTCACGATGTCGCGATAGATCGCCAGCTCGACCGCCGCGGTGGCGATGTCCCAGTCCCAGGTCAGCGCCTTGCCCGCCGACTGCGCCCGCAGCCGGGCGCCGTCGACGATGCGATAGGTCTCCAGCCGGACGCGGGGCGCGATGAGCGTCAGCCAGTCATCGGAGAGCGCCGGCCGGATGCGATAGCCGAGCTGGGTGTAGGCGGTCCACCGCCGCAGCAGGCTCTCGGCGCCGGTGATGGCTTCGACCCTCAGCTCGGCCCCGGCGAGGTCGAGGTCGAGGCGGCCGCCGACCCAATAGTAGGTCGAGTCGGCCTCGAGCGCGTCCCGCCGGGCCCGGGGGGTGTAGTACGGGATGTTGTTGGCCAGCTCGGCGGTGCCCGCCTCCCGGGACAGCGCGCCGAGGTGGGCGAAGCCCTCCAGCGAGAGCGCCTCGTCGAGCGCCGAGACCCCGCCCCGCGCGCCGAAGACCGGCTGCACCCCGGAGAACGCGTCGGCCGGGCCGTTGTGCAGCACCGCCACGGTCCCCCCGCCCCCGCCGGCGTCGTTGACCGGGGTCGTGCCCAGCGGGCGCATCATCGCCCCGCTCACCCCCAGCCAGGCCTTCACCGGCCCCAGCGGCGCGCTGACCTCGACGGCGGCGTGCATCTCGGGTTGATCCCAGTAGATGCGCTCGGCGAGCGGCTTGCGCACGGTGCGCCGGTCGGTGGCCGCCAGGGGCGCGTGCAGGCCCAGCTCGCCGTGCAGCGCCAGCCCGCCGGCGAACGCGTGGCGCGCGTCGAGCCAGGCCCCCTCGACGAAGGCCCGCTCGGGGGTGAACCGGAGCTGGCTGTAGAACGCCAGCGGGCCGGGGGTCTCGAGGCGGAAGGCCAGCCGGGCCCGGTCGAGCGCGGCGTAGGCCGAGCGGGTGCCGATGGTGGCGGTGTCGGTGGCGCTGTCGGTGCCGGCGCCGCCCGCGCCCTCCAGATCGTAGAGCCCGACCCGGGTGTCGCCCTTGACGACCAGCCGCAGGCCGTCTTCGGAGACCAGCGCGAAGCGGGCCGGGGCCCGGGTGTCGTCGAACGCGTCGTAGGCGTGGGCCGGGCCGGCGAGGATCGGCAGCAGGAGCAGCGGCAGGGCGCGGGGGGGCATGGGCGCTCCCCGGATCACCGGCGGGATCGGGCGGGGCCGATCGCGCGTCGCATCCCTCCGCCGGCATGATCCGGATCAGGTTCTGCGGATATCTCTCAGCCCCCGGCCATCGAGGGCACTCCGAGCGACGCGGGCGGACTGTGGACCACCGGGTCGGCCGGGGTCAAGGGGGGCCCGAGGTCAGTCGTGCAGCGGGGCCGCGTCGACCGCGCCCTCGACCCGGGTGTGGGTGCGCCACGGCCGGGCGACATCGACCACCGTCTCTTCGACCCCGCCGTCGGGCAGCGGGCGGCTCGAGTAGCGATAGTGGGCCAGCGCGTCGGGCTGGGCGACGAGCAGCGCCTCGCGGTCCACCCGGCCGACCCGCCACGCGAGCAGGTCGAGCTCGAGCCGCTCGAGCCCCTGCATCGCGGCCAGCTCGGCGAAGTCGCCCCCGTCGAGCGCGCAGTCGCGCAGGTCGAGCCGGGTGATGCCCAGGCCCCGGAGGTGGGTCAGGCCGCCGCTGACGGCGACCCCCCGCAGCGCCAGCGCGCGGGGGGCGGTCGCGGTGTGGAACACCATCAGATCGGTCGGCACCAGCGCCGGGCTGTGGGAGACGTCCAGCGCGGCCAGCGCGGGCAGCCCCACCGTCAGGGTCAGCGCCCCGCCGTCGAAGGCGGCGCAGCCCTCGAGCCGCAGCCGGGTGAGGCGCCGCAGGCGGGCCAGGGCGATCGGATCGGGCCCCGGGCCGCCGATGATCTCCAGCGTGCGCAGCCCGCGCAGGGCGCCCAGGCCGGGCAGCGGGCCGGCGGGCTCGACGATCAGGGCCTCCAGCCCGGTGAGCGCCTTCAGCGGGGCGGCGTCGAGCGGGGCCGATCCGAAGATCCGCAGGCGGCGGAGGACCGGGCCGGCGAAGCGGTCGGCGAGCGCGCCGGTCGCGGTCGGGCCGCGCACCGTCAGGTCGCTCACCGCCACCGGGTCGATCGCCGCCAGCCACGGATCGGGGTCGGGCGCCTCCAGCCGGAAGCGGCTCGGGGCGGGCCAGCCGGACAGCGCCGGGCGGGCCTCGGGAGGCGGCTCGACAAGGCCCAGCCCCTCGAGGCCATGGTCGGCGGGGGCCTTCAGGTCGGCCGCGGTCAGCCGGGTCGGGCGCACGAGGTCGATCGAGCGCAGCCCGGGGAACGCCACCGCCAGCGCCGGCCAGCGCCCGGCGAGCCCCGCGGTCCGCACCAACTCCAGCCGGCGCACCGAGGGCAGCGGCGGGCCGGCGAGCGCCGCCGGGTCGTCGAGCATGAGCCTCAGCGCGCGCAGGGCGGGCAGGTTGCGGGCGATGCGGTCGAGCGCGCCCGGCTGGAGCAGCCCCGCGTCCAGGGCGGCGGTGTCCCGGGGCAGGTCGGGCAGGTGCTGGAGGGTGGGGGTCTCGCCGCGCATCGCGCCTCCCGGTGAGGGGACATCATCCCCCGGATGGGGGCGCGAGTACACCGGGTGCGCGATCAGAGGCCGCCCAGGATGGGGCCCCGGGCCTGTTCGAGCATCGCGGCGGTCGCCTTGCGCACGCTCTCGTCGCTCTGCCCGTTGGCCCAGTTGCTGTGCGAGCCGATCGAGTGCTGAGGCCCGGTCTTGCCGGTGAGGATGAGCACGCCCTGCTTGATGTAGGCGAAGCCCGAGACGACGTCCGACTTCTTGGTGGTGGGCTTCTTGACCAGGCACAGGTACGCCTGGAGCATCTGGCTGACGATCTCCTTGCGGACCTTCGCCGCGCTCTGTCCCCGGGCCCAGCCGGTGTGTGAGCCGATGGAGTGCTGTGCGCCCTGGTTGGCGCAGAGGAAGAGCTGGCCGTGCTTGACGTGGGCGAAGCCGTCATCGAGGGCCTGCTTGCTCTGGGCCGAGGCCGAGGCGGCGAAGCAGAGGGTGAGCAGCAGCGCGGCGAGCGGCGCGAGGGTGCGGGTCATGGGGCGGGCTCCTGGATGTGCGGGTCGGGGTGACGCCTGTGACGGCACATCACAGTAGGTTGGGGGCACCCGTCCGTCAATCCGGGGATCGGGGCTCCGCCTCGGGCCAGCGGTCGAGCGCGCGCAGCAGCAGCGAGGGGTATTCGCTCTGGAGGATGTGGGCCCCCTCGGCGTAGCGCGCCCGGTAGAGGTCGAGGTCGCCCCGGAACAGCGCGGCGCCGTCCTCGCCGAAGGCGTTGGCGAAGACCTTCGAGCCGGCGGCCCGGATCGCGGGGGCCATCTCGGGCACGCGCGCGCCGGGGATCTCGACGACCTCCGGCGGGCGGTCGAAGAGGGCCAGCGCCTCGGCGTACTCCTCGGGGGTGTCGGGGCGGATCTGGATCCGGATCTCGGGGGCCAGCGCCCGGGCCCGGGCGGCGCGCTCGGGGCTGCTGACCGAGATGAAGACCTCGTCGATCAGATCGGCGGCCCGGATGGCCTCGACGACGAGGTCGACCCGGCTGGTCTTGGTGTCGAGGTCGATGAACAGCCGGCCCCGGGTCAGGGCGAACGCCTCCTCGAGCGTGGGCACCGTCTCGCAGCCGAAGTCGCCGGGGATGTCGTCCCGGGTGAACGGCAGAAGCGGCACCTCGACCAGCTCGGCGGCGGTGAAGTCGTCCACGGCGCCGTCGAGGCCGGTGGTCCGGGCGAGCGAGCTGTCGTGCATCAGGACGAGCCGGTCGTCGGATGTGTGGCGCACGTCGAGCTCGACGCCGTCGAGGCCCATCACCCGCGCGGCCCGGATGGCGGCGAGGCTGTTCTCGGGGGCCACGGTGCCGAGCTGGCCCCCGGCGCCCCGGTGGCCCACGACCATCGAGGCGTCGCAGTCGGGGTCGAGCACGCAGCCGAGCGGCACCGGGGAGATCCGGCCGGGGTCGACGAAGTCGGCGGTGCAGTCGAAGGTCTCCGGCGGGGGGCCCTCGGCCCGGGGCAGCGGCGGCAGATCGGGCGGTCGGGGGGCCGCGTCGGGGTCGGCGTCGGGTCGGGAGGCCGCGTCGGGGGTGGTGTCGGGCCCGGCGTCGGCCGGCGCGGGCGCCGCGTCGGGTCCGGCGTCGATGGCCGCCGGGGCGGCGTCGGGCCCGGCCTCGACGGCCTCTTCGCCGCAGGCCACCAGCGCCCCGGCGAGCGCGGCGAAGGCGAGCAGGGCCCGGATCGGCATCAGGCCCCGTCGCAGTCGACCCGGAAGTCGGGGCTCGCCGCCCGGCTCAGGTCGATGGTCGGTCCGCAGGTGGTCTGGCTGCACACGGTGGCCGACAGCGCCGCGTTCTCGGCGCAGCGGTCGAGGCAGTTGCCCTCGACCCGCGCCCGGGCGGCCGGCTCCAGCGCGGGGCAGAAGTCGGCCGAGACCGCGCAGTCGGTGAAGTAGGCGCAGGCCGCCACGCAGCGGGCGTCGCCGTCGCCGTCGGGGCACATCGGGCCGTCGGTGGGGGCCGGCTCGGGCGCGTCGCCGCCGCAGGGGGGGCAGACGGTCACCAGGGGCAGCCCCTCGAGCGGGCCGTCGACGGCGGTCGTGCCCCAGGTGCTGCCGCTGATGTCGAACATGACCGGCTGCTCCAGGGCGCCGAGCAGCTCGCCGCACAGCCCGCCGGCCCGTCGGATCTGGCCGTGCAGTTCGAAGTCGACGGCGATGGGCACCCCCGAGATGGCGTTGGCCTCGCCCGGCGCGCTGCGCAGGCCATAGGGCAGCGCGAAGGTGCCGTCCTCGGCGACGGGCACCGGATCGTTCGTCCACGGCGCGCCCGCCGGAGCCCGGGTGACCGCGTCGAGCGGCTGGAGGTCGATGTCGATGGTCGAGCCGTCGGCGGGCGTGGTCACCGTGGCCAGGAAGACGAGCGGCCGGCTGGCGTCGAGCACCGTCGCCACCCCGATGAGCCACTGCCCGCTGCGGTCGGCGGGCCCGGTGCAGCCCTCGACGACGACCCCCATGTCGGGGGGCGGCGGGCGATCACCGATGAAACGGCGGGTGGCGGCGTCCGGATCGGGGCAGCCGGTCAGCGTCCAGACCATGGCGCCCGCGATATACGTGACGGGCCACCATTTTGACAGTCTGGACGGGAGCATGATACCGGCCTTGAATGGGGCTGACGGGGGTCGGGAGCCCCCCGGGAGTCTGCGACGCCCGCCCGCATCCTGTCAATCTCGCCCACCGGGGGGGTCTCGCCGTGTCCCGCGCGTCGGCCATCGTCGCCCTGCTGCTCTCGGTGTCGCTGGCGTCCCCCGCCGCGGCCGGCGGCTTCCTCGTGGCCCGCTTCGGCGGCGAGCACGGGCACGTCACCACCGACAACCCCACCGCGCTGTATTACAACCCCGCCGCGCTGACCCTGGTCGGCGGCTCCCGGCTCTACATCGACGGCACCATCGCCTGGCGCAGCCTGGTCTTCGAGCGTGATCCGGCGGCGATCGACAACCCGCTCGAGCCGGGGGAGCGGGCGGCGGGCACCCCGGCCGATCTGGTCGCGGCCAACAGCGGCGAGGGGCGGCTGTCGGCCGTGGGCGCGGCGCCGTTCATCGGCTTCGCCAGCGACCTGGGCGTCGAGGGGCTGGCGGTCGGCCTGGGCTACTACGTGCCGTTCGGCGGCGGCTCCACCTGGGAGCAGGCCGATCCGATCCCCGGCCACCCGGGCGCGGTCGACGGGCCCCAGCGGTGGTGGGCCATCGCCGGCAGCGTGCGCACCTCGTACCTGACCGCCGCCAGCGCGTTCCACATGCCCGACCTGCGGCTGTCGCTGGGCATGGCGTTCAACCTGACCCAGAGCATCGTGCACACCACCCGGGCCCGCAACGCCTCGGGCCACGACCACATGGTCGACGTCAACGGCAACTTGCAGGAGGGCCGGGCGCTCGTCGAGGCCGAAGGCTGGGAGCCGGCCCTGGGGCTGGGGCTCTTGTGGGAGCCGACGCCGGGCCGGATCTGGGTCGGCCTGAGCTATCAAAGCCAGCCCAACTTCGGCCCCAGCGAGCTGGAGGGCGAGGCCCTCATCGTGCAGGCGCTCGCCCCGCCCCAGACCTCGGTGGTCAAGCTGTTCCACGAGTACCCCGACGTGTGGCGCCTGGGCCTGCGTTGGCGGGCCTCGGCCCACAGCGAGCTGCGGCTCGAGGCGAGCTATCAGCGGTGGAGCGTGCTCGATACCCAGTGCGTCATCGACGTCGAGGCGGGCCAGAAGTGCGACGGCAGCACGGCGGTGGTCGCGCTGCTGCCCCGCTACTGGGAGGACACCATCAACCTGCGCCTCGGCGGCTCGTACTGGCCCACCGAGCACCTCGAGGCGACCTTCGGCCTCGGCTTCGACGAGAGCGCGGTGCCCGATCACACCCTCGAGCCGGGTCTGTACGACGCCGACAAGGTCACCGCGACGCTGGGGGCCAAGGTGATGCTGCTCGACGATGCGCTGGGGCTCACGTTGATGTATACCCAGGTGCTCAACTTCCCGCGCACGATCGCCCCCCGGGGGCGGGTCGTCGACCGGGCCGGCGGCGACGGCGAGGCGGTCACCGAGACCGACATCGCCGCCGTCGGCCTCGAGCGGGCCGAGCGCAACCCCGACGCGGCGGGTCGCTACGACTCGACGACCGGGGCGTTCAACGTGAGCCTGGAGTACCGCTTCTGATCGCCGCCCGCCCGAACCGCCGCGCCCGGTCGCTCCGATGCCGCTGAGCGCCGTCGAGGGCCAGCCCCGGGCGCTCGAGGCGCTTCGCCGGGCCCTGCAGCACCAGCGGCTGCACCACGCCTACCTGTTCGCCGGGCCCGAGGGGGTCGGCAAGGGGCTCGCCGCCCAGGGGCTGGCCGAGGCGCTGCTGTGCACCGCGCCGCTCGAAGACGGCGACGCGTGCGGAGCGTGCAGCGCGTGCCGGCGCTCGGCCGGGCGTCAGCACCCCGACCTGCACGTCGTCGAGCGGCGCACCAAGGGCAACACCGACGAGCGCGAGCGGCAGATCAAGATCGATCAGGTGCGGGCGCTGCAGCGGGCGCTGAGCTTCAAGAGCTACGAGGGCGCCCGGCGGGTGGTCCTGATCATCGAGCCGGAGAAGATGAACCCGGCGACGGCCAACGCGCTGCTCAAGACCCTCGAGGAGCCGGGGCCCGACACCCACTTCGTGCTGGTCACCGCCGAGCCCCACCGGCTGCTGCCGACGGTGATCAGCCGCTGCCAGCGGGTGCGCTTCCAGCCGCTCGACCGGGCGCTGGTGGCCCGCAAGCTGGCCGAGCTGGCCGATCTGGAGCCGGGGGCGGCCCACCTGCTCGCCGGGCTGGCCGAGGGCTCGATCGGCAAGGGGCTGACGCTTCAGGGCAGCGCGCTGCTCGAGCAGCGGCAGGGCATCATCGGCCGCATCGACGACCCCGACGGGCCCCGCCGGGTGCCGCAGCTCCTCGACTACGCCGAGACGCTCGCCCGCCCCGACCGCCGGGCCGGGCTGCCGCTGGTGTTCCACCTGCTGCGCACCTGGTACCGCGACATCCTGCTGGTGCAGGAGGGCTTCGGCGACGAGGCGCTCGTGCACCGCGACCTGGCCGAGCAGATCCGCCGGCGGGCGCCCGCGCTCTCGGGGCCGGCGGTGCTCGACCGGCTGACGCTGCTCAACGAGACCGAGTACGCGATCTTCGAGCGCATGGCCAACGCCCGGCTGTCGATGGAGAGCCTGGTACTGCGGCTGGCCGGCGCGGTGGAGGGATAGGCCGATGAGCGCCCCCGACGACGAGGTCCTGTTCGGCGAGCTGGTCGACGCGATGCTGCTGCCCGACGGGGCCCTGACCCCCACCGAGCAGGCGCTGGCCGAGGCCGAGGCCGCCCGGGCGGCGCGCATCGCCGAGGCGCTCACCGAGGCCCGGGCCGAAGCCGAGCGGCGGGCCGAGGCCGAGGCCGCCGCCGCCCGCGAGGCCGAGAAGCGGGCCGACGAGGCCCACGCCCGCCGCCGCAGCCGGGTGGCCGGCGCCCGGGGGGACGACCCCCGCGACGGGGAGGCCGACGCCGAACCCCGCCGGGGCCGCAGCGGCAGCCGCCGCCGTCGCAGCGGGCGCCGGAGCGGCCGCAGCAGCGGGCAGAGCGGGCAGAGCGGGCAGCAGGGGCGCCGCCGCAGCGGCGGGCAGGGCGAGCGGAGCGGTCAGGGCGCCGAGGGCAGCCAGAGCGGCGAGCAGGGCGGCAGCCGGCGCCGTCGACGCCGGCGGGGCGGCGCGCGCAAGAGCGGGGGGCAGCCGGGCGGCGGGCAGGCTCAGAAGGCCGGCGGCCGGCAGCGCGGCGGGCAGGGCCAGCAAAGCGGCGGGCCGGGCCAGCAAGGCGGCGGGCCGGGCCAGAAGGGCGGCGGACGGCGCCGTCGGCGGGGGTCACGGCAGGGTGGCCAGGGCGGCGGCGCGCGTGCTAAGGACTCCGGCCCGAAGGACTGATCCTCGAAGCCAGGAGCGCCGGCATGTCGCGCACCGTCTACGTCACCAGCCCGATCTACTACGTCAACGCCGCGCCGCACATCGGCCACGCCTACACCAGCCTCGCCGCCGACAGCCTCGTCCGGTGGCACGCGCTGTGCGGGGCCGATACGTTCCTGCTGACCGGCACCGACGAGCACGGCCTCAAGATCGCCCAGGCGGCCCGCAAAGCGGGGGTCACCCCCCAGGCCCACGCCGATCGCTACTCCAAGCCGTTCCGCGACATGTGCGACCGGCTCGACGTGGCCTACGACGACTTCATCCGCACCACCCAGGACCGCCACAAGGCCGTCGTCGCCGAGATGTGGCGCCGCATGAAGGCCGCCGGCGACATCTACGAGTCGGTCTACGAGGGCTGGTACAGCGTCGGCGACGAGGCGTACTTCACCGAGGACGAGCTGGTCGACGGCAAGGCCCCCAGCGGGCACACGGTCGAGTGGGTCGAGGAGCCGAGCTACTTCTTCCGGCTGTCGAAGTACGGCCCGAAGCTGCTGGCCCACCTCGACGCCCACCCGGCGTTCGTGCAGCCCCAGAGCCGGTCGAACGAGGTGCGCCGCTTCATCGAGCAGGGGCTCAACGACATCTCGATCAGCCGGGCCAACTTCGACTGGGGGGTGCCCATCCCCGACGCCGAGGGGCACGTCGCCTACGTGTGGCTCGACGCGCTGACCAACTACATCAGCGCCCTCGGCGGCCCCGTCGGCGAGCGCTTCGCCCGCTACTGGCCCACCGCCGCGGCGGACGACGTCGGCGTCGAGCACCACGCGGTGCACCTCATCGGCAAGGACATCCTGCGGTTCCACGCGATCTACTGGCCGGCGTTCCTGATGAGCGCCGGGCTGCCGCTGCCGTCCCAGGTCTTCGCCCACGGCTGGTGGACCAACGAAGACGCCAAGATGAGCAAGACCGCGGGCAACGTGATCGACCCGTTCGACATGGCCGACCGCTACGGAGCCGACGCCTTCCGCTACTTCCTGCTGCGGGAGATCACGTTCGGCACCGACGGCGCCTTCAGCGAGACCGCGCTGCGCAACCGCATCAACGGCGATCTGGCCAACGACTACGGCAACCTCGTCAACCGCACGCTGGGCATGCTGATGCGCTACCGCAAAGGCGTGGTGCCGGCGCGGGGCACCTCCGACAAGGAGCACGACGCCATCCTGCTCGCCGCCGCGTCCCAAGCCCGGGCCGGGGCCGAGCAGGCGATGGGTGATCTGGCGTTCAACCAGGCGCTGGCGGCGATCTGGGGGCTGGTCTCGGCGGCCAACAAGTACGTCGACAGCACCGCCCCCTGGAAGCTGGACAAGTCCGGCGACGACGGGCGGCTGGACGAGGCGCTCTACAATCAGGTCGAGGCGCTGCGGGTCATCGGCATCCTGACCCGGCCGTTCCTGCCGCAGAAGGCCGACCTGCTGCTCGACTGGCTGGGGGTCGACCCCGCCGAGCGCACCTTCGAGGCGACCGCCCGCTGGGGCGGCATGCCCTCGGGGGCGAAGGTGAAGAAGGGCAAGGCGCTCTTCCCCCGCATCGATCCGCCCAAGGCCGCCCCGGCGGCCCCGGCGCCCGCGCCGGCCGAGAAGAAGAAGGAGGCCCCGGTGAGCGCGAAGGCCGAAGAGAGCGGCGTCATCGAGTTCGGTGACTTCACCAAGGTCGAGCTGCGGGTGGCGAAGGTGATCGCCGCCGAGGCCCACCCCAACGCCGACCGCCTGCTCAAGCTGACCCTCGACGCCGGCGAGGCCGAGCCGCGCACCGTCTGCGCCGGCATCGCCGCGGCCTACGCCCCGGCCGATCTGGTCGGTCGCACCGTGGCCCTCGTCGCCAACCTCGCCCCGCGCAAGCTGCGGGGGGTGATGAGCCAGGGCATGCTGCTCGCCGCCGGCGAAGGGGCCGACGTGCAGCTCGTGACGGTGCCCGGTGACATCGCCCCCGGTACGCGCATCTCTTGACCGCGCGGGGCACGCGGCCCCGCTTTGGACCGCAAGGAGCAGCCATATGAAGCCAAACATCGGGATTGCCGAGGACGCCCGCGCCGAGATCGTGCAGGGCCTGAGCCGGGTGCTGGCCGACAGCTACACCCTGATGCTCAAGACCCTCAACTTCCACTGGAACGTCAAGGGGCCGATGTTCCGCACGCTGCACCTCATGTTCGAGGAGCAGTACAACGAGCTGCTGCCGGCGGTGGACCAGGTCGCCGAGCGCATCCTGGTGCTGGGCCACCCGGCTCCGGCGAGCTATCGGCAGTTCGCCGAGCTGGCCTCGATCGAGGAAGAGGAGGGGGTGCCGGCGGCCCTCGACATGGTGCGCGCGCTCAAGGACGGGCACGAGGCGGTCGCCCGCACCGCTCGCGGGGCGCTCGGCGCCGCCGAGAAGGCCGAGGACGAGGCCACCGTCGACCTGCTCGTTCAGCGCATGCAGACCCACGAGAAGACCGCCTGGATGCTGCGGGCCCTGCTCGAAGGCTGACGCCGGCCGCGGCTTTCGAAACGAGGACGGGGCCCCGCGGGGCCCCGTTCTGCGTTCGAATGCGCCCGGCGGGCGCGCTCGGGTCCGATCAGAAGTAGCAGACGCTGTCGGCGGCGCAGTACCAGCCCGAGGGGCAGTGGGCGTCGACGTCGCAGTACTGCGCGGCGTAGCACAGCCCGTCGCCCCCGCAGATGCTGTCCCCCGGGCAGTCGCCGTCGTAGTCGCACAGCAGCGCGTCGGCGTAGCACTCGCCGTCGCCGGCGCAGACCGCCCCGGCGGGGCACTCCCAGTCGGCCCGGCACTCGGCGAGCGCCTCGCACAGCCCGTCGATCCGGCAGAAGTAGCCGTCGGCGCAGTCGAAGTCGTCCCGGCAGCCGGGGATCTCCTCGCAGGCGCCGTCGCCCCGGCAGAAGAAGCCCGGCGCGCAGTCGCGGTCGGCGCGGCAGCCCACGAACTCCTCGCAGACCCCGTCGGCCCGGCAGAAGTAGCCGTTGGCGCAGTCCCGGTCGGAGCGGCATCCGGGGATCTCTTCGCAGGCGCCGTCACCCCGGCAGGTGTAGCCCGCCGCGCAGTCCCGATCGGAGCGGCAGCCGGGCACCGGCAGGCAGGCCCCGGCGTCGCAGTACTCGCCGGCGCCGCAGTGGCTGTTGTCCCAACAGTCGGGCAGGGAGACGCAGGCCCCGGCGTCGCAGAAGCCGTCGGGCCCGCACTCGCGGTCGACGGTGCAGCCGCGCACGTCCTCGCAGCGGCCGCGGTCGCAGATGGCGCCGGGGCCGCACTCGG
Source organism: bacterium (assembly GCA_030426085.1). Taxonomy (GTDB): domain Bacteria; phylum Myxococcota_A; class Bradymonadia; order UBA7976; family UBA1532; genus JACKDM01. Next base: position 163,121 of record JAUHYW010000003.1, read on the forward strand.
CGTCGCCGATGCAGCCGGCCTCGGCGTAGCACAGGCCGTCTTCGGAGCAGAACTCGGTGTCGAAGCACTCGTCGTCGAGCAGGCAGCCGCCGGGTGCGGCGCGGCCGGAGGGTTCGTAGTCGATGTCGTCGCCGTGCAGGTGGCAGCCGGCCATGAAGAGGGAGAGGCCGATGGCGAGGAGGGGCAGGGTGGTCGCGGCGCGGGTATCGGAGCGGTTCATGGGAATGCCTCGGTGAGTGAGTTTCGATGACGGCCGGGCCGACGGGGCCCCCCCGGGAATATTCGGGCCCCTTCGAAAAACACCGCCCGGCGGCGCGCCGAAGGCCCGCGCGACGGATTGTTTGTTGTTGGTCACCGAAGTGGGGTGGCCTATACTCGCTGCGGGCCGCGCGCGCACGGCCGTAGGGGGAGGTCGCGCGGTCGTCCAGGCTGATTTGCCGGGGCACGCCGGCGGGGAGGACAGCGCGTGGCCGACGATCAGCGGCCCCAGATGTCAGGCGCGATACCGGTCGCCCGGCTCGATGACCGCTACGCCTTGACCGATCGCACCGGGCACAAGCTCGGCGAGGTCCCGCTCGCGACGATCGTGGGGCTGATCAAGCAGGGGCGCCTCTTCCGCACCGATCAGGTCAGCAAGAACGGCGCGCCGGTGCAGCCCCTCGGCGAGCTGCCCGAGTTCGAGGAGCTCTTCAGCCAGCTCCTGCCCCAGGCGTTCCACGTCGACGGCACCAACCTGCGCCCGGCCCCCGAGCTGTCGGGGCAGGCCGACCCCCTCACGATCGCCCGCCTCTTCGGCACGCTGTACCGCGAGCGGCGCACCGGGCGGCTGTTCCTGTGCGAGGCCGATCGCAAGCGGGAGAAGGTCATCTCGTTTCGCCAGGGCACCCCGATCAGCGCCAACTCGAACACCGAGGAGGAGTGGATCGGCGAGCTGCTCATCGGCCAGGGGATCATCGACCGCGAGGCGTTCGACGAGGCGGTCGAGCACGCCCGCAACCACGGCAAGCGCATCGGCTCGGCCCTGATCTACCTCGAGAAGCTCTCCCCCCGCGAGCTGAAGCGGGCGCTGTCGGTGCAGGCGATGGAGCGGCTGCTCAACGCCTTCCGCATGACCGGCGGCACCTATCAGTTCATCGCCGACGCGTCGGCCGCCGAGGACGAGATCCTGCTGCTCGCCTCGCCCCGGGACATCATCGAGACCGGGCTGTCGGCGGCGCTCGAAGGCCGCGAGATCAACGAGATCCTCGCCGGCTACGGCGACCCGATCTTCCGGGTCGAGGTGCCCGACGAGATCGCCGGTGACCTGCACGACGGCGACCAGGCGATGCTGCGCCAGCTCTCCCGGGGGCAGCCGCTCAGCCAGTGCATCGAGCGGGCGGCCAAGGCGGCCCGGCTGACCCCGGCCGAGGGCAAGCTGCGGGTGCTGACCCTGATCAAGATCGGGGTGCTCAAGGTCGGCGGGGCCGAGGTCGAGGCGCTCGAAAGCGTCGTGCACGAGCTCGAGAGCACCGACTTCTACCGCATGCTCGACGTGCGGCGGGCGGCCTCGCTCGACGAGATCCGGACCGCCTTCGAGAAGAAGCGCGCCGAGTACAAGGGCGTCGAGCAGCCGGGGGACACCGCGGCGGTCACCCGGATGCGGGATACGATCACCAACCGGCTCGACCAGGCCCGGCAGACCCTGAGCGACCCCGAGGAGCGGGCGCTGTACGAGCGGGCGCTGCAGCTCGGGCTCGACTTCCACCAGCCCGAGGTGCGCCAGCGGCTCGAGCACGAGCAGCTCCTGCAGCGAGGGCGCTCGCTGCTGCGCCAGCAGAAGTATGCCGAGGCGTTCGAGGCGTTCAGCCGGGCGGGCAGCCTCATCCCCGACGACCCCCAGATCTACATCGAGCTGGGCTGGGCCCGGTTCCTGGCCTCGGATCACGGCCCGGAGGCCGCCCGGGAGGCCATCGCCGACGTCGAGCGGGCGCTGCGCCTGTCGAGCGAGTTCGACGACGCCTACGTGACCATCGGCAAGATCCACCGCCTGCGGGGTGAGCTGGAGCAGGCCGAGGCCCAGCTCCGGCGGGCGATCGAGATCAACCCCCACAACAACGAGGCCCAGAGCGAGCTGCGGCTGCTGTTCACCCGCGAGCTCAAGTCGGGGCCCAAGCTCAACATCTCGTTCAAGGGCGGCGGCTCGCTGCTGCCGACCCTCGGGCTGGCCCTGGTCACCCTCATCGGGCTCTACATCGGGGCCAACGTGATCGGCGGCGGGGCCGAGACGTGGCCCGACGTGGCCAGCGCCCGGGCCGAGGCGATGGCCGGCGGCCCCGGCGGCAGCGACGCCGAGCGCGAGCTGACCCGGGCGGTCATGGAGCGGCTGCAAGGCGAGGTCGACCTGACCGTGCCCCCCGACGAGCGGGTGCTGGGCAACGTCGAGTACTACTACCTCGCCGACGACGGGTGGTGGTGGATCCGGCGGGGTGCGCTGTTGCTGATGGGCCTCATCGGCATCTTCGCGGTGCGCCGGGAGCGCTTCGAGGACCTCGCCCTCTTCGGCGAGAAGCCGGCCTGGATCATGGCCGCGCTGCCGTATGGCCTGCTGCTCGGCTTCCTGACCCCGACCCCCGACACCCCGACCGCCGTCGGCCCGGCGATGGGCATGGCCGCGATGCACATACTGGCCGAGGTGGTGTTCTTCATCGCCTTCCTCGGCCGGGCGCTGCTCGACGAGCTCGAGGAGCCGGCGATCGCGATCGTGGTGCTGGTGGTCTTCTACGGCCTGTACCGGGCCACCTTCTTCGCCACGCTCCAGGCCCCGGGCACGCTGATGGTGTCCGACATCCTCCAGTCGGCGGCCTTCGTCGGCGGGGTGTACGGGATCCTGCTGTGGCGCAGCGGCGGCCTCTTCGCGCCCTTGTTGGCCCATCTGCTGCTCATCGGCATGATGATGGTGCGGGCGACGGTGCTCTGACGGACCCGACGGAGGAGTGAGCGACGTGGCGAGAGAGCGAATCCTGGTCGGTCAGGACGAGGCGATCGTCGAGGCGGCCAGGCCCCTGGTCGCGCGGATCGACGCCGAGATCGACCTGGTCGCGGTCGGCGACGGGGCCCGGTGCATCGTGGCCTTCACCAAGCTCATCCGGGCCGGCAAGCCGCCGCTGCTCGTGGTGCTCGACGATACGCTCGCCCGCATCGACGGCGAGGGCTGCGCCCGGTCGATACGAGCGATCGAGCGGGCCTTCGAGGCCGAGCCGGTCGCGATCCTGTTCTACGCCGACGAGGCGGCCGACGAGACCCGCAAGGGGCTGCTGGCGACGCTGGGCCGGGCGGTGCACTTGCAGCGGCGGGCCGAGCCCACCGACCAGCAGGCGCTGCGGCTCGCCAAGGCGCTCGCCCGGCTGCTCAAGCAGGTCAGGGGTCAGTGATGGACACCAAGTACTGCCCGTCGTGCGGCCAGGAAGTGCCTCTGGAGCGCACGCTGCAGGGCAACTACCTGATGATCGCGTGCCGCAACTGCGGCCTGGGTCTGGGGGTGAAGCTGGCCAGCGCCGACGAGCTGCGCAAGCTGTCGACCCCCGAGCAGCCCTCGCTGGCCCGGGTCGAGGTCGTCAAGCGCCAGCGCACCATCTCGGCCGCGGTCGAGAAGCCGGCCCCGCCCGACCCCCGCTCGGCGGCGCCCCGCGAGGCGCCGCCCCCACCGGCCCCGGCCCCGGCCCCGGCCGACATCGAGGCGATGAAGCGGGCCACCGAGGGCGGCCCGGTGCGCCAGATGGGGCAGGTCATGCTGGCCGAGGACTCGCAGTTCCTGCGCCAGATCACCCGCGACCTGCTGCTCTCGCAGCAGCTCGCCCGGGAGGTCGTCGACTGCGAGGACGGGGTCGCCTTCGTCGAGGCCTACACCCGGGCGCTCGCCGCCGGCGACCGGCCCGACCTGGTGGTGCTCGACGTGCGCATGCCCGGGCTCGACGGCCAGCAGGCGGCGTTCGCGATGCGGGCGGTCGAGACCGCGATGGGCCAGAAGCGGACCCCGATCCTGTTCTTCTCGGCGGTGCTGTGCGACGAGAAGTTCAAGGGCATCCTGCAGGAGCTGGGCAACGCCCGGTACATCCGCAAGAGCGAGGACGGCGACGCCCAGCAGCTCGGCAACCGCATCGTCTCGGTGCTCGGGCGGCTGGTCGGGGCGCGTTGATTTTTTTCAGTATTGGTGAAACTCGACACAAATACAGGAATACGGAGCTTGCGTCGACGCCCCCCGATCCCTACACTGGGCTCACCGTCGACACGCACCGCCAGGAGGAGCCGATGAACCGCCTGTGGACCGCCGCCTACGTCAACCTGGCCAGCCTGCTGGTCGCATTCGCCGCCTTCGCCGGCTCGTCGCGCACCCCGCCCGGCGGTGACCAGGGCAGCTCGGGCTCCGAGCCGGCCCTGTTCGCGCTGCTGCTCTTCGCCGCGGTGCCCGGCGTGCTCTTCGTGCGCAAGGCGCTCGCCGCCCAGCGGGCCGACGAGGATCAGCCCCTCTGACGACCGCGCCCGCCGCCGCGCCCGCCGCGCGGGCCGCCGATCGACCCCCCTCCCCTCGCCCTCCGACCGACCGCCGCTGGCCCGGGGCCTACGCCGCGCTGCTCGCCGTGGGCCTCGCCCTGCTCGCGCTTCCGATCCCGTTCTGGGCGGTGGAGCGCTGGCTGGGCGGCATGCTCGGCGGCGCGGCGGCGGGGCTGCTGACGGTCCCCATCTGCCTCGTGCTGGCGTGGCTCGCCACCCGCCACCCGGCGTGGGATCGGCTCTCGACGCTGCCCGATCGGCCGGGGGCCACCGCGGCGCTCGGGGTGATCGTGGCGGCCCAGATCGGGGTGCTCGCCCTCGCCGCGCCGTGGGGCGGCGACCGGTGGGACGCGCTGCTGCTCGGGGGCGTCCTGGCCATCGCGGGCGTCTGGATCTGGCTGTGGGGCGCGCTGGGCTACGGCCGGGCCCGAGGCCTCGTCTTCCCGGTGGCCTTCGCCGGCTTCGCCCTGCCCTGGGAGCACTTCCTGCGGGGCGCGATCGACACCCCGCTGCAAGCCTGGACCGCCGACATCGCCCTGCGCGGGCTGCGCCTCGCCGGCTACCCGATGCGGTATTGGAACAGCTACACCATCTACTCGCCGGACTACTTCATCATCGTCAACGAGACCTGCTCGGGCATGAACATGCTGGTGACCCTCGGCATGTACACCCTCATCTTCGAGTGGCTGGTGCAGCCCCGGATGCGCAACCGGCTGCTGGTCCTGGCGCTGGCCTTCCCCCTGGCGATGCTGGCCAACGGGGCCCGGGTGGCGGTCATCTACCTGCTGGGCCACTACGGCGGAGTGCCGGCGGCGGAGGGCTTCTGGCACACCGGCAGCGCCTACGTGATCTTCGTGCCGGTGTTCTGGTTCATCTTCGTCGTCGACCGGGCGCTGACCCGCCGCGACCGCAGGGCGAGGGCCGCCGCCAGCAGCAGCAGCGCGCCGCAGAGCCCCATCCACCAGTCGCCCCAGCGCACGTAGAGCGTCGGGTCGCTGCGCAGCCGGGCCTCGCCCCGCAGCACGCCCGGTTCGAAGAGCCCCAGGGCGCCGTGCGCCCGACCGCGGGGGTCGATGAGCGTCGTGATGCCCGCCTGCCCCACCCGCAGCAGCCAGCGGCCGGTCTCCACCGCCCGGATCGCCGCCCGGCGGGTCATGTGATCGGTGATCGGAGAGCGCCCGAAGCCGGCGTCGTTGCTCATCACGACCAGCAGCTCGGCGCCGCGGGCCGCCAGCGCCCGGGCCCCGATGGGATAGACCGACTCCAGGCAGATGAGGGCCCCGATCCGGCCGGCGGGGGTCGCGATGGGGCGCCACGCGGGCCCCGGGGTGAAGTGGGCCTCGACCCCCGGCACCAGCCGCACCTTGGCCTGACGCCCGATCTCGTCGCCGCCGGGCGCGATGGCCACCGCGAGGTTGTAGCCCCGCCCCTCGGCGTCGCGGGCGACGAGCCCCGCGATCAGCGTGCTGGTATCGTCGGCCCGGGGGAAGAGCCGGGCCCGCAGCGCCGCCGTCTCGAGCACCGGCGCCCGGACCGCCGTCTCGGGCCACACCACCAGATCGGGCCGGGCCGCGAGCGCCTGCCGGGTGAGCGCCTCGTAGGTGGCGACGACGTCCCGCATCGCCGCCGGATCGGCCTGCGCCGCCCGGTACTGGGCGTTGGCCAGCCCGCCCTGCACCCCGGCCACGGTGATCGTGCGCTCGCCCAGCGGCGGCGGCGCGACGACCCCGGCGACGCCGACCAGCCCGATGAACCCCGCCGCGCCCAGCGCCGCCGGCCGGTGCGAGCGGCCGACGAAGGCGAGGTGCCACACGACGCTGCCGCAGAGCGCCAGGAGCGTGCTGACCCCCAGCCCGCCGGTGTGCGGGGCCAGGGCCAGCCACGGCCGCAGCCACCCGACGTCGGCGATCCCGCCCACGTAGCTCGCCGGCATCGACAGCGGCCCGATCGTCCGGATCCACTCGGTCAGGGCCCAGACCAGCGCCGGCAGCGCCACGTCGATGGCCTTGCCCGCCGGGCCGGCGACGCGGCCCCACAAGAGGCGCATCAGCAGGCCGTAGATGACCATCTGGCTGCCGGTGTATAGGCTGAACGCCACCAGGATCCAGGCGCCGTAGTCGAGGATGCCGTAGATGTGGGCCCCGCCGAGCACGCCCACGAGGCCCCCGAGCAGCGCCGCCTGCGTCGCCGAGCGGGCGCCCCACAGCGCGCACAGCAGCGGCACGTTGGCCACCAGCGCCAGCGGGCCGAAGTAGATGAACGCCGCGCCGTTGAGCAGGCCGGAGAGCGCCGCCAGCGCCCAGCGGGCCTCGGCGCAGAGGGCCGGCGCCCAGCGGCCGGCGTGGGTGGGGGCGACGATCATGGGGTCACCACGGGGGCTCCCGGGCGCCGATCAGGGCCAGATCGACCGCCGCCGGGGGCAGCGCGCCCTCGGGGATGCGCACCACGCCCACGCCGGGGACCAGCGCCACCGGATCCACGCCGAAGAGCCCGATCAGGAGCTGAGGTCCGTCGGCGGTGAGCCGCAGCCGGGGCGGGGCGCCGGTCCAGCGGTCGGCGGTGTGCGGCCGGGTCTCGAGGCCCAGGCCGTCGAGCAGCGCGGTCCAGCCGGCGGCGTCGGCGGGCGCCGGGCCGCGCGGCGGCGGGTGATCGGGCGCGTAGCGGGCGTGGATCTCGGCGGGCAGGCTCAGCGCGGGGCGGGGGTCGACCACCGCCCCCAGGGGCGCGGCGTAGGGGCTGTGATAGCTGCGGTACAGGCCCTCGACGGTGTAGTCGTCGGTCAGCTCGCTGTGGGCCCGCACCGCCACGGCGCCGACCCAGAGCAGCATCAGCGGCCACAGGATCCGGGCCGTCCGCCGGCCCGTGGCCCGGCTCACGGGTCGCGGGCCAGCCGGAAGCCCACCGAGACCGACACCGCGTTGGGCGCCATCGCGTGGCGCGAAGCGGCCCGGGCGTGCAGGTCGAGGTGGTTCCAGCTCCCGCCCCGGCAGATGCGGTCGGCGTTCTCCCCCTCGGCCCCCGCCGGGCTGACCGTCCAATCGCTCACGCTGCCGGCCAGATCCATCACCCCGTACGGGCTGCGGTCGGTGGGGAAGCTGCCGCACGGCTCGAGGTGGGCCGCCCCGGGGCGGGCGTGAGCCGACTTGCAGTAGGTCGGCTCCCAGGTGTTGCCCCACGGGAAGTGGCGCAGGTCAGCGCCCCGGGCGGCGACCTCCCACTCGATCTCGGTCGGCAGGCGGTAGCGGGCGTGGTCCAGCGCGCTGCGCCAGCGGCAGTAGGCCAGCGCGTCGTCGAAGGCCACCCCGAACACCGGCCAGTTGGGGTCCCACGGGATGCCGTTGGGGTCCCGCTCGGGGATTTCGAACCGGCCGCCCGCCTCGCGGAAGAGCATGCCCCCGCCGGTGAACAGCCGCGGCGCCCGCCGCCGGGCCTGCTCGATGTCATCGGCGGCAAGCCCGTTGAGGAAGTCGAGGTACTGCCGCCCGCTGACCGGCAGCCGGGAGAGGCAGAAGTCGGCCACCTCGACGGTCTGCCGGGGCAGGCCCCACGAGGCGAGGCGGTCGCCGCCGATGGTCTTCGGGCCGCCCGGGATGTAGACGAAGCCGGCCCCCAGCGCGGCCTCGGTGCGCATGCGCACCGTCACCTCGGCCTCGCCCAGCCGCTCGATGCGCACCGGCACCTGGGTGTCGCGCAGGCCGGGGGCCCGCAGCACGAGCAGGTAGTTGCCCATCGGCAGCGGGTCGACGACCACCGGGGTCCGCCCCAGGTCGCGCCCGTTCTGGGGGGTGAGGATCTTGTCGATCTCGACGTAGTCGAACAGCACCGCCCGGGCGCCGGGGGGGTCGGTCTCGACCTGAAGCCGCCCGTCGCCCCGCAGCAGCTCGGCGTAGTGCCCGGTGTCGACCCCCCGCAGCACGGTCTCGTACTGCACCATCGCCGGCCGGTCGTCCTCGTGCTCGGCTTGCAGGAACCCGCCCCAGTAGAGCTGGCACAGCCCCTCGCGGGCCTCGGCGTCGTCCGGGTCGCAGACCAGCGCCTGGCGGAAGCTCTGGCCGGCGCGGGTGAAGCTCTCCACCCGCTCCCGGCGGGCGTGGTCGAGGTGCTGCTGCGCGTCCCACAGCGGCCGCCGCTTCTCGGCCCCGGCCCACGGGGCCAGCCGCAGCCGCTGGTTCTCGACCTCGGCCATGAGCCGCTCGACCGCCCGGGTGTGGGCCCGGTAGTCGTCGACGTGGCCCTTGGCGGTGGTCGTGTGGCGCCGGGCCTCCTTGCGCTGCCGCTCCAGCTCCATCGCGCCCTCGAGGAAGCGCTGCAAGTCGGCGTGCACGTCGAGCACCGAGCGGTAGCGCTGCTCGATGTCCTTGGCCAGGCAGCGCATCGCGATGGCCTCGAGCTCGGCCGGGATCTCGCGGGCCGGGGCCCGCTTGCGGGGGGGGATGACCCGCTCGCGCAGCATCTTGCGGATGATCGCCCGCGCGTCGCGCCCGGTGTAGGGCGGCCGCAGGGTCAGGATCTCGTAGAGGATGGCCCCGAGGCTGTAGATGTCGGAGCGCTCGTCGACCTCGTCGAGGTTGCCCAGCGCCAGCTCGGGCGGCATGTAGCCCGGGGTGCCGATGACCTCGCCGTGGCGGGTCGCCCACCGGCTCATGCCCGCCCGGTGGCTCTGGATGCCGTCCTCCACCGCCCGCCGGGGCAGGATCTTGGCCAGCCCCCAGTCCATGACCAGGATCTCGCCGAAGTCGCCGAACATGATGTTGCTCGGCTTGAGGTCGCGGTGCACGACGTGGCGGCTGTGGGCGTAGGCGATGCCCATGCACACCTGCTGGAAGCTCGTCAGCAGCCGGTTGCGGCCGAACTCGGCCTCGATGTCGGCGTCGCCCCGGCGCAGCCCCTTGAGCACGTCCCGCAGGGTGACGCCCTGCACCAGCTTCATCGTGAAGTAGAGCTGGCCGTCCTTGTGCCGCCCGAGGTCGTAGACCGGCACGATGTTGGGGTGCTGGAGCTGGCCGGTGATCTGGGCCTCTTCGGTGAAGCGGAGCTGCAGCCCGAGCTGCTCGTCCTTGCCCTTGATGAGCAGCTTCATGGCCACGGCCCGGTCGATGTTCTGGTCCCGGGCCTCGATCACCCGGCCCATGCCGCCCTTGGCGATCAGGCCGCCGAGCTCGTAGCGGGTCGCGCTCTGGTGCAGGGTCGGCAGCACGTCGCTGCGCCGGTCCCGCTCCCGCTCGGCGGTCTTCGGGCGGCGGTCGACGACGTCGAACGGCACCCCCCCGGGGCTCGGCGCGCGCTCGGGCTCGCCGGACATCTCGTCGACCGGTTCGAAGTCGGCCGAGGAGCCGAAGCCCGACCCCAGGTCGGAGACCGAGCGCTCCTGCTTGGAGACGTGGTCCGAGACGAGCAGGTCGCCCCCGTCGGCCGGCCTCTCGATCTGGGGCAGCGCGCCCGACTGGGGCCGGATCCGACCCACCGGCAGCGCGTCGGGCAGCTCGTCGAAGCCGTCGTCGGTGCCGAACGCCCGGTAGGCGGCGAAGGGGTCGTCCGCCGAGTCGAGCCCGTCGGTCGCCGCGCTCTCGGCGGCGGCCCCCTCGAACAGGAAGTGCCCGTCGCCCACGTCGAGCAGCGCCTCGAGGTCGTCGTCGAGCGCCGGACTGCCCGCCGCCGAGGGCCCCTGGGAGACGTGGAACGGCAGATCGGCCGCCGGCGGGGGCCCGGTGTCGGCCATCGGCGCGCCGTCGTCCCACGGCAGGTCGGGCTCGGTGACCCGGCGGGCGGCGGGCATGAGGGTCGGGCTGTCGCTGTCCGGCTCGGGGCGCCCGGTCGGCTCGTCCGAGTCGTCGGGGCCCACGCTGTCGAAGACGTCGGCGTCCGTCGGCCCATCGAGCGGCTCGAGCGGCGCGTCGGAGTCGGCGAGCGAGACCACCCGGAACGGGTTCGCGCCCCGGGAGTCGAGGCCGTCGGCGGGCAGCGAGTCGTACTCGAAGGTGTTCATCGAGTCGAACGGTGATCCGAGCGAGTCGAGGCCGTCGTCCGACAGATCGGCCACCGGGGTGGTCTCGGCGCTGTCGAGGCGGTCGGGCGGGCGCGGCTCGGCGGGGGGCAGGATGTCCCGGCCGAAGGGCGCGGTGGCGGGTGGGGTGCCGGTCGGGGGGTCGCGATCGACCGGACGGCCGAAGGGTGTGGCCACCGCGGCCACCGGGCGCCGATCGGGGGGCGCGATGCCGGGGGTTGTCGGGCGGGCGGTCGGGCGGGCCACGCCGGGCGTCGTGGGCCGGGCCGGCGGGGCCTGGACCGCCGGCTCGGAGCGGCGGCCGGGCGGCGGCGAGACCGGCGTCGAGCCGGAGCTGTCGGGCCGGGGCCGGGGCGGCGCCGGGCGCAGGGCGACCCGGCCCGGCGGCGCCGACGAACCGCGCCGGTGACGGGGCGGCTCGTCGTCCTGGGCGATGAGCGAGGCGAGCTGGTCGTGGGAGGTCAACCCCATCTCGATGATGAGGTCGACGAACGGGCGCCCGTTGGCCTCGGCGAGCTTGCGGAACTGATTGAGCAGGGGCTCGGGCACACCCAGCTTGTCACGCACCAGCGCGACGAGTCGGGTGTCGTCCAGGCCGTGCATCCCCGCCCCCCTCCGTGCGTGCGCCCGTCAGCCGGGCCAGGTCTCGATCAGGCGGTGCACCTCGGCGTCGGCCAGGACCCGGTTGCGGGCCTTGGCCTCGCCGAGGATGTAGGCCGACAGGCCCTCCCGGCGCTCGACGCCGTGCACCTCCAGCCAGAAGTCGACGTTCGACAGGCCGCTCATGTGGCCCACCTCGATGCGCTGCTGCTTGCCGAACTCACCGGCCGGCACCCCGCTGTAGATGCGGTCGGCCAGCCAGTGATCGCCCTTGCGCTGGGCCTTGATCACCGCCGCGGCGTGCACCCCGGTCGCGGTGCGGAAGGCGTCGTCGCCCATCACCGGATAGTTCAGCGGGATGGGCCAGCGGCAGGCCTCGCTGACCGTCTGACACCACTCGACCAGCCGGGTCAGGTCGTTGTCGATCTCGCCCATCAGCTTGAAGTTGATCAGGATCTGATCGAGCGCGGCGTTGCCCACCCGCTCGCCGATGCCCAGCGCGGTGCCGTGGATGCGATCGGCCCCGAACTCGGCGGCGAAGATCGAGTTGCACACCGCCAGCCCGCGGTCGTTGTGCCCGTGCCAGTCGATGCCGATCTCCTCGCCGGTGCCCTCGATGAGGTTGCGGGTCCACCAGATGAGGTTGCGCACCCCGTCGGGCGTCGCGTGGCCCACGGTGTCGCACAGGCACAGCCGGGTGGCGCCCTTGTCGATGGCGTTGAGGAAGAGCGGCTGCAGCGTCTCGGGGCGGCTGCGCACGGTGTCCTCGGTCACGAAGGTGACCGGGAGGTTCTCCTTCACCGCGAACTCGATGGCGCTGCCGCTCAGCTCGAGCAGCCGGTCGAGGTCCCAGTTCTCGGCGTACTGCCGGATGGGGCTCGTGCCCAGGAACGCCATCACCTCGATCTCGAGGCCGGTCTTCTGGCTGATCTCGGCGATGGGCCGGATGTCGTTGATGTGGGTCCGCGCGGCGCAGCTCGGGCGGATCTGCATCCCGTTGGCGACGTGGTGCTCGGCCAGCGCGGTGACATCGGCCACCGCCCGGGGCCCGGCGCCGGGCAGCCCGAGGTCGATGGCGTCGATGCCCAGCGCCTCTTCGAGCTCGAGGATCTTGAGCTTGGCCGCCAGCGGAGGGTCGGTGATCGAGGGCCCCTGGATGCCGTCGCGCAGGGTCTCGTCGTAGAACAGCACCGTCGGGGCCAGCGCCGCCCGGCGGCCCTTGAGGTTCCAGTTGTAGATCAGCTCGGCTTCCGCCGGTCGGCGCTTCTGCTTCATCACACAGCCTCCACGATGACCGCGATGCCCTGCCCCCCGCCGATGCAGGCGGTGCCCAGCGCGAAGCGGCCGCCCCGCTGCTTCAGGGCGTAGAGCAGGTGGGTCACGATGCGGGCGCCGGTGGCCCCGAGGGGGTGCCCCAGGGCGATGGCGCCGCCGTCGACGTTGGTCCGATCGCGGGGCAGGCCGAGGGCCTTCTCCACCGCCAGATACTGCGGGGCGAAGGCCTCGTTGACCTCGATGACGTCCATCTGGTCGACGGTCATGCCGGCCCGCTCGAGCGCGATGCGGCTCGCCGGCACCGGTCCGATGCCCATGATGCTCGGGTCGCAGCCGCTCACCCCCCACTGCACCAGCCGGCCGAGCGGCGCGAGGCCCTTCTCGGCGGCGTAGGCCGCGGTGCTCATCACCAGCGCGGCGGCGCCGTCGCAGATGCCGCTGGCGTTGCCCGCGGTCACCGTGCCGTCCTGCTTGAACACCGGCCGCAGCTTCGCCAGCCCGGCGGCGTCGCTCTGGGGGCGGGGGTGCTCGTCGACCTCGAAGGTGACGCTGCCCTTGCGCGACTTCAGCTCGATGGGCGCGATCTCGTCGGCGAAGCGCCCCGCCGCCTGCGCCTCGGCCCAGGTGCGCTGGCTGCGCAGGGCGTAGGCGTCGCACGCCTCGCGGTCGATGGCGTACTGCTCGGCGAGGTTCTCGGCGGTGATCGCCATCGGCATGCCGGTGTAGCTGTCGGTCAGGCAGGTCCACAGGCTGTCTTCCAGCTCGGGGCTCTTGCCGAACCGCAGGCCCTTGCGGCCCCCCCGCAGGACGTGCGGGGCCTGGCTCATCGACTCGGTGCCCCCGACCAGCACCGCCCGGGCGTCGCCGACCAGGATCTCACGGGCCCCGCCGGTGATCGCCTCGAAGCCCGACCCGCACAGCCGGTTGACGGTGACCGCCGGCACCCGCTGGGGCACCCCGCTCTTCAGGCCGACGTGGCGGGCGAGATAGATCGCGTCCTTGCTGGTCTGGAGCACGTTGCCGAAGACGACGTGGTCGATGTCCTCGGCGGGCACGCCGCTCTGGGCCAGGGCGGCCCGGGCGGCGTGCACCCCCAGGTCGGTGGCCGAGAGGCCGTCGAGGGCGCCGTTGAAGGTGCCGAACGCGGTGCGCCGGGCGCCCAGGAACACGATCTCGGTGGACAGGGGCCTGCTCATCTCGGGGTCTCTCTCCTCGCTGGGACTCGATTGTAACAAATCGCCGCCGTTCGGATGGCGTCAGCGGCACTTCACGCGGCGGGCGGCGGCGCGTGCACGAACCGCACGAGCGCATCACCCACCGCCCGGGTGCCCAGTTCACCACCCAGGTCGCGGGTCACCCGGTGCTCGCGCAGGGCCTGGACCACCGCCGCCTCGACCGCCATCGCCGCCTCGCCGTGCCCCAGGAACTCCAGCATCTGGGCCCCGGTGAGCACCATCGCCAGCGGGTTGGCGATGTCCTTGCCGGCCAGCGGCGGCGCGCTGCCGTGCACCGGCTCGAACAGGCTGACCCGCCCGGGGTGGATGTTGCCGCTCGGGGCCAGCCCCAGCCCGCCGACGAGCTGGGCCGACAGGTCGCTGAGCACGTCGCCGAGCAGGTTGCCGGTGACGATGACGTCGAAGTCCTCCGGGGCCCGCACCAGCTCCATCGCCAGCACGTCGGCGTAGAGGTGGCGGGCGGCGATGTCGGGGTACTCTTCGGCCACCTCGACGAAGACGTCCTGCCACAGCCCGTGGGCGTCGCGCAGCACGTTGGCCTTGTCGGCCATGCACACCCGCTTGCGCTCGTTCTCCACCGCCCACTCGAACGCCGCCCGCACGATGCGCTCGACGCCCTTGCGGGTCTGCACCATCTCGTTGATCGCGATCTCGTCCGGCGTGCCCTGCTTGAAGCGGCCGCCGATGCCCACATACAGGCCCTCGGTGTTCTCCCGCAGGATCACGAAGTCGAGGTCGTCGGGGGTCTTGTTCTTGAGCGGGGTCAGCGCCGGGTGCAGCAGCCGGGCCGGGCGCAGGTTGACGTAGAGGTCGAGGCGGAAGCGCAGCCCGAGCAGGATGTCCTTGGCGTGGGCCATGTCGGGCACCCGGGGGTCGCCGAGCGCGCCGAGGTAGATCGCGTCGTAGTTGTCGCGGAAGTCCTCGAAGGCCGACTGGGGCAGGGTCACCCCCTCGGCGAGGTACTTCTCGGCGCCGAAGTCGAACCAGGTGAACTCCAGCGGCAGGTCGTGCAGCTCGGCGACGGCCTCGAGCACCTGCACCCCGACGGCGGCCACCTCGGGGCCGATGCCGTCTCCGGGGATGACCGCGATCTTCTGGACGCTCATCGTGCCTCCTCTACGGGGGGTCCCGTCTCGTCCGGCCCGCGCTTGAGCGCGCCGGCGTACTTCAACATCAGCCGCAGCGCGGCCCGCTCGAAGGCCCGAGCGGACGCCCGCAGGCCGTCGGCGGCCACCGCCGCCTGCTGCTCGTAGCGCACCCCGTCCTCCTGCTCTTCGAGCTCGAGCTCGGCGAGGTCGCGCTGCAAGTCGGCCCGCTGACCCCGAGCCTCGGCCAGCCGCTCGGCCGCCTCCCGCTCGTCCTCCCGGGCGTCGGCCAGGGATTCGAGCAGGCCCTCGCGCTCTTCGAGCACCGCGTCGACCCGCCGCCGGTGGTGCTCGAGCATCGGCAGCGAGGTGTCGGCCACCGTGCGCCCGGCGACCATGCGCAGCGCCGCGAGCACCCGGCCGTACTTGTCGTCGGCCCGGGCCACCGCCGAGACCGCCCGGTCGAGCGCGCCCGCCGCCTCGCTGGCCCGGCCCTCGGCCAGCATCAGCCCCTGCCGCAGCCGGCGCAGCTTGCGCTGGAGCGCCTCCCGCCCCGCGATGCGGATGCGGGCCGCGTCGTCGGCCTCCTCCCGCTTGCGGTCGGCCTCGCCCTGGGCCAGATCGAGCGCCTTGCGGGCCCGCTTGAGCAGCCCCCCGGCCCGCAGGACCTCGGGCGGCGGCGAGGGCTGCCAGATGTTGGCCACCAGGTGCTCGAGGTTCTCGGCGAACAGCCGCCAGTCGCCGGTGTGGCCCGGGCCGGGCACCTCGGGCAGCGGCGCCTGACGGGCGGTGGCCCCCTGGGCGAAGCTGCCCGCCAGCTCGCGGATGGAGCGGTCGAGCGCGGCGATGACCGCCTCGGCGCTGCCCGGCCGGTCGTCGGGGCGCTTCTCGAGGCAGTTGTGGATCAGGGCCACCAGGGTGCGGGGCAGGCCGGGCACCAGCCCGTCGATGCGGGGCGGGACCTCTTGCACATGGGCCGCCACCACCCGGGTCGGGTCGTCGTGGGGGAACGGCGGGCGCCCCGCGATCAGATGGTAGAGCACCCCGCCGACGGCGTAGAGGTCGGTGCGGGCGTCGGGCGGCTCGCCGACCGCCTGCTCGGGGGCCAGATACAGCGGGGTGCCCATGATGAACAGCCCGGTCGGCTCATGGGCCCGCTCGGGGTCGTCGGCCGGCAGCGCCAGGATGCCCAGGTCGATGAGCTTGACGTGGTCGACGAAGCGCCCGTCGGCCGTCAGGAAGATGTTCTCCGGCTTGACGTCGCGGTGCACCGCGCCCCGCCGGTGCAGCACCGCGAGCGCCTCGCACACCTGGCGCATGATGTGGATCGCGCGCACCGGCGGCAGCCGCAGGCGCTCCTCGAGCTCGTCGAAGAGGTCGCGGCCCCGGAGCAGCTCCATGGCGAGCCACGCCCGCCCGTCGGAGAAGTGGCCCCCGTCGAGGATGCTGACCAGGTGCGGGTGGCGCAGGCCGCGACCCACGTTCCACTCGGTCTCCATGCGGGCGACCACCGCCGGGGCCTCGGGGATGTCGTCCCGGCTGACCTTCACCGCCAGCCGCCGGTTCGAGGCGTTGTGCCGCACCTCGAACACCTCGGCGGTGCTGCCGTCGGCCAGCCGCCGGAGCAGCGTGTAGCCGAAGCGCAACAGCTCGATGGGGATGTCGGCCCGGGGCTGGCCCGGCTGGGGCAGGTCGCTCAACGTTCCTCGGGGCGGTCGGTTCGCGCCGCGCGCGCGGGCGATCAACGGGTGATCGTTAGCACATCGCACCGTCGACGGCGATCTTCGCCGCCGACCGGCGGGTCTCGGGTATCCTGCCCGCCGACCGCACCCGATACGAGGAGAATCCGATGCCCCGGATCCGATGGCGGCCGCTGGTGTGGATCGCCGCAGCCCTGGTCTGCGCCGCCTGTGACGACGACGAGCCGGCCGCCCCGACCGACATGTCGCTGCCCGACGCCGCGCCCGACGCCGCGCTCGACGCCACCCCCGACCCGGTCGACATGCTGCCCCCCGACGCGGCGCCCACGGGCACCCTCAGCGCCGCCGAGGCCCGGGTCGAGTTCGGCCTCGTCGCGGTCGGCGGCTCGGGCACCGCCGATCTGCTGCTGCGCAACGCCGGCCCCGGCCCGGTGACCGTCACCGCGTTCGAGGGCCTCGATCCGCCGTTCTCCACCAACCGCTCGCTGCCGCTGACCGTGCCCCCCGAGGCCGAGCGCACGGTCGTGCTGACCTTCGCCCCCGAGGCGGTCGGCCCGGCCGAGGCGACGATCACCGTGGCCGCCGACGGCGCGGGCCCCCCGGTCGAGGTGACCCTGGCCGGCGAGGCGGCGCTGCCCGAGGGCGAGCTGGTCGGCGACGGCCTCGACTTCGGCACCGTCGCCCCCGGCGAGCCGGCGGCCGACTTCATCGAGATCCGCAACACCAGCCCCGCGCTGCCGCTCGACGTCTACGACGTGGTCGGGGTCGAGCCCCCGTTCGCGATCCCCCAGGGGCAGGTGCCGGTGACCGCCGACGCCGGCCAGAGCGCCCGGGTGCTGGTGCAGTTCGAGCCCGAGGGCGACGGCGAGTGGTCGATCCCGGTGACCGTGCGCACCGCCGCGGGGGACTTCGAAGCCACCCTCAGCGGGCGGGCGCTGACCCCCGGCGAGCTGGTGCTGACCGGGGTCGAGCCCGGCTGGGCCCCGGTGGACGAGCCGCGGCGGATCGTGGTGCACGGGGGGCCCTTCGCCGCGGCCCCCGAGGGCATCGAGATCGGGGGCGTGGCCCTCGACGAGCTGGAGCGGCTGGACGAATGGCGGCTGGCGGGCACCCTGCCGGCCGCGGGCGAGGGTCAGGATCCGACGCTGGGCCCGGTGGACGTGCGGGTCGACCTCGGCGGCGGGTTCGGGGTGCTCTCGGGGGCCCTCGTCCGGACCCCGCCGGTCGCCGACGGCATGATGCTCGACCTCGCCGACGAGGCGCCCACCGCCGATCCGGCGGGCAACCCGTGGACGGTGCTGGGCGATACGCTGCCCGCCGCGTCGACGCTGACGGTGATGCCCGGCGCGGTGCTGCTCTTCGGGGGCGGGGCGCTGACGGTCGAGGGCGCGGTTCAGGCCGGCGGGCCCGAGGGGCCGGCGGTCTTCTCGGCGGCCGCGTGCGGCGGCTGGCGCGGGCTGGACATCGTCGAGGGCGAGGCGGCGGTGAACCTGAACCGGGTCCAGATCGAGTGCGCTGCGCCCGACGGGCCCACGGTGCGCATCGCCGGCCGCTCGCCGGGGCTGTCCGAGGTCGCGATCCGGGCCGCGGGCGGCGGCTGCGTCGACGTGCAGAGCGGCGCGCTGACCCTGGTGACCGCCGAGCTGACCGGCTGCGGCGGGCCGGGCATCGCCCTGGGGCCCGAGGCGGCGGTGGGCCGGTTGCAGGCCAGCCGCATCCGGGGCGCCGACTGGCCGGTGACCGGCTTCGCCCACACCTTCGGCCGGCTGCCGCTCGGCGCGGGGCACGACTGGGTGGGCAATACCCACGACGCCATCGGCCTGGGGCCGGGCTTCCTGGGCGACGTGACCCTGGCCAGCCAGCCGCTCGGGGTGCGCTATCGCATCCGGGACGTGCTGCGGGTCGCCCGGGGCGCCAGCCTGCGCATCAACACCGGCGCGCCGCTGGTCATCGACAACCCGATCGAGGTCGAGGGGTCGCTGACCCTGCCGGGCCGGACCCGCTTCCAGGCCGAGGCCGCCGGCGGGATCACGGTCCTGGCGGGGGGCACGCTGACCGCCCAGGGCATGGCCGGTGATCCGACGGTGATCGAGGCCCGCGCGCCGGAGGGCGACCCCGCGCCCGGCGGCTGGGGCGGGGTCGTGATCGAGGCCCCGTCGACCCTCGCCGGGGGCTACCTGACCCTGCGCGACGGCGGCGCCGACGGCCCCGCGCTGCGCCTCGGCGGGCTGGCGATGCCCTTCGCCGGGCTGACGGTGACCGACAGCGCCGACGTGGGCCTGCGGATCGAGGCCGACGCCGAGCTGGCCGGGGCGCTGTTCGCCGACAACCCGGGGGGCGTCGTCATCGCCGCCGGCGCCGGCTCGATCACCGGCGAGACGGCCGATCCGGCGCCGGCGGTGCGCATCGCCGAGGGGGTCGACTGCGGCGGGTGGGACACCGCCGAGCTGCTCGACGGGGCTGGCCTGCCGGCGGCGGTCGAGTGCGGCGGCGGAGAGGGAGAAGGCGAGGGCGAGGGCGAGCCGCCGATGCCCTGACGAGCGGCGGCCCTGACGGTCAGCCGCCCGGCGCGGCGGCCTTCACCGGCCCCGCCGAGCGCCCGAAGACCAGCATCACCCCCACCATCGTCACCAGCCCCAGGCCGTAGGCGGCCCACAGCGGCAGCCCGCCCGAGACCCCCACGTAGCCCCACAGCCCGGCGGCGCCCATCGCCAGCGTGGCGTACGGGATCTGAGTCCGGACGTGCGCCAGGTGGGGGCAGCCCGAGGCCGTCGACGAGAGCACCGTGGTGTCCGAGATCGGCGAGCAGTGGTCGCCCCAGATGGCCCCGTCGAGCACCGCGCCCAGGCTGGCGAGCACGATCAGCGGGTCGCCGGAGAGCGTCGCCGAGAGCGGCGCGGCGATGGGCAGCACCAGCGCCATCGTGCCCCACGAGGTGCCGGTGCTGAACGCGATCGCCCCCGACAGCACGAAGACGGTCAGCGGGATCCACAGCGGCGGCAGCCCGTCGCCGATGAGCGCGATGATCGCCAGCCCGGTGCCCAGGTCGTCGCACACCGCCTTGATGCCCCACGCCGCGATGAGAACCGCCGCCGCCTCGGCCAGCGTGCGCATGCCGTCGCCGTAGGCCCCGACCGCCTCCCGCAGCCCGAGCAGCCGCTGGGCGACCGCCATCCCGATCGCCAGCACCGAGCCGCCCAGCGCGGTCACCAGCAGGATGAGCGCGATGTCGCCCCCGGCGTTGTCGAAGACCTGCTTCCAGTCGGTCAGCGACAGCGGTGAGAACCGCGCCATCGGGGCGGTGCCCGCGATCAGCAGCCAGGCCAGCGTCGCCCCCAGGACCGCCCCGATGGGCACGATCGCGTTGATCGCCCGGGGGGTGACCCCCGGCTTCTCGATCGAGGTCGGCTCGCCCTCCACCGCGCCCGCCGGCGAGAGCGGCCCCCCGGCGCGGGCCCGCCGCTCGGCGGCCAGCATCGGCCCCAGGTCGCGGCCGGTGATCGCGCCGATGAAGACCAGGGCCAGGGCGAAGAGACAGTAGAAGCGCAGGGGCAGCACGCTGAAGAACAGCTCGTAGCCGCTGCCCGGCATGCCGGGCACCGCCGACAGCGTGCCCAGCAGGTCGTCGAAGAGGCCCACCTCGTAGCCGATCCAGGTCGAGACGATGGCGATGCCGGCCACCGGGGCGCTCGTCGAGTCGACGATGTAGGCCAGCTTCTCCCGGCTGAGGCGGTGCTCGTCGGTCAGCGAGCGGGCGGTGGTCCCGATCACGACCGTGTTGGCGTAGTCGTCGAAGAAGACCGCCGCGCCCATGCCCGCGGTGACCGCCTGCGCGCTGCGCGGCCCCCGGGCCAGCGGGGCCAGCGCGTTGACCAGCCCCCGGGTGCCGCCCATGCGGCTGACCACCGCCACCAGCCCCACCAGCGCGAACGTGAAGCCCAGGATCTGGAGGTTGAAGCTGTCGGCCAGCACCGCCGCGAGGTAGCCCGGGCTGTCGCTCGCGCCGACCCCGACCACCGCGCCCAGCGCCCCGAACAGCGACGAGATCTCGACCCACAGCGCCCACAGCGGGTTGCCCCCGTGCAGCAGCGTCGCGCCGACGAAGACCGCCATGAAGAGCGCGGGCACCACCCGGCGCAGGCCGATCGCCAGCACCAGGGCCACCAGCGGCGGCAGCAGCGAGGTCCAGGTGGCCCAGCGGGCGCCGCGCTCGACGACCTCGCCCTCGCCCAGCCGGGCGGTCAGCGTCAGTCGATCGTCGTCCGGCGCGGCCGACGAGAGGGTCAGCGGCGGCGCGTCGGCCCGCTCGACGACCTCGAACCGGGGCTGGCGGCGGTCGTCGACCTCCACCGTCGCCCCCCGGACCGCCGCGGTCAGCGTCGCGACGTCGGCCGCCGCGGTGTCGGTGAAGTCCAGCCGCACCGGCCCCACGACGCCCTCCCCCACCGCGCCCAGCGCGTCGCGGGCCATACCGTCGAGGGTATGCCGCCGGACGACGTCCCGATCGATGGGCAGAAAGGCCGCGCCGACGAGCAGCAGCAGGCCCACGAACAGCGCCGGATACGACGGCTTGATCTCCATGTCGCGGCTGTAACACGCCGCCGTGAAGCTGTCACCCGGGTTGCCAGCGGGCCGGCAGGCGGGCCTTCAGCCCGGGGGTCGCGTAGACCGCGCCGTCGGGGGCGAGCACCGCCGCCTCGACCCCCGGGTACCGCCCGGCGAGCGCCAGCCCGGCCTCGGGCCCCAGCACGAAGATCGCGGTGGCCAGCGCATCGGCCAGGGTCGCCTCGGGCGCGCGCACCGTCACCGCCACGCTGCGGTCGGCGGGCATGCCGCTGCGCAGGTCGATGATGTGGTGATAGCGCCGCCCGCCCAGTTCGAAGAACCGCTCGTAGTCCCCGCTGCTGACCACCGCCGCGTCGGTGACCGGCAGCTCGGCCAGCAGCCCCGGCCCCCGCGGGTGGCGCACGCCGATGGTCCACGGCCGCCCGTCCGGCTTGCGCCCGGCCACGTAGAGGTCGCCCCCGCCGTCGACGATGAACCGCCCGACGCCCCGGGCCCGCAGGACGGCCGCCGCCCGATCGATCGCGTAGCCCTTGGCGATGCCGCCCAGCCCCAGCGCCATGCCCGGCTTCGCCAGCCGCACCGCCCGCCCCTCGATGCGCACCGCCCGGAAGTCGACCCGGGCCAGCGCCCCCTCGAGGTCGGCCTTGAGCGGCAGCTTCGGCCGGGTGTCGCCCGACGCGAAGCGCCAGATGCCGCGCAGCGCGGCCCACGACGGGTCGAACGCGCCCCCGCTCGCCTCGGCCAGCGCCAGCGCCCGCTTCAAGAGCGCCCGGGTCTCGTCCGAGACCGCCACCGGCGCGCCCGCCGCGGCGTTGATCCGGCCGATCTCGGAGTCGGGCCGCCACTCGCTCATGCGGGCCTCGACCCGGGCGATCTCGGTGAACGCCGCGTCCGCCGCCGCCCGGGCCTGCGCCAGCGGCACGTCGCCGGCGAGGGTCAGCCCGAAGGGGGTGCCCATCAACTCGGCCCGGAACTGGTGGGGGGCGGGGGTCGGCGCGACCGGCGCGGCGTCGACGGCCCGGGCGTCGGCCGCTCCGGCCGGCGCCTCGGAGCGACAGCCGACTGCGGCGAGCGCCAACGAGCACCACAGAGTCGCGCACCGGAGAGTCGAGCGCCCGGCGCGAGACGTGAGCGCCGGAGGCGTGAACACGCGAGGGCTCCGCCCGAGCCGCCAAACGCAGCGGAGGCGTCCGGCTACGCCGGATGGGTCGGAGGAGCGACGCAGGACGCACAGCGTGCGAGGAAGGACCGGAGATCGTGCCCCCGCGCGGCGGGGGCGCCGGAGAGAGCACGGCAGGCGGGCGGGCGGGCTCACCCGTTCTTGTTCAGGAAGTCCTTGAGCAGATCACCGAAGCTGCCCAGGCTCTGGGGCGCGTTCTCCCGCTTCTTGTAGTCGGCGATGGCCTTGCGCTCGACCGCCGTCTTCAGCGCCTTGCGCGACAGCCGGATGCGGCCCCGCTTCTTGTCCACCTCGAGCACCGCCACCTCGAGCTCGGTGCCCACCGGGAACATGCGCAGGTGATCCGCGCCGCGGTCGGTGTCCATCTCGCCGTTGGGGATGAGCCCCACCGCGCCGCCCTCCAGCTCGAGGAACACCCCGAACCGCTCGACCTTCTGCACCTTGCCCTTGACCAGATCACCCGACTTGACGGTGATCTGGACCGGCTTGCGCTTCTCGGCCACCGCCGGGCTGACCAGACCGATGCGCTGTCGATCGCGCTCGATCTTCTCGATGATCAGCTCCAGCTCCTGACCCTCGGAGAGCACCTCGCTGGGGTGCTCGACCCGGTCCACCGAGATGCCCGAGACGTGCAGCAGCCCGTCGACGCCCTCGGCGAGCTTCACGAACGCGCCGAAGTCCTGGATGCGGTCGACCGTGCCGGTGACCGTGTCGCCGACCTTCACCCCCTGCACGAACGACTTCCAGGGGCTGTCCTCGAGCGCCTTGGTCGACAGCCCCACCCGACCCCGGGCGGCGTCGACCTTGATCACCTCGACGACGACCGCGTCGCCCTCGGAGAACTTCTCCCGGGGGTGGCCGACCCGCTCGTGGCTGAGCTCGCTGACGTGGATGAGCCCCTCGACGCCCTCCTCGAGCGCGACGAAGACCCCGAAGTCCTTGACCTGGGTCACCTTGCCCTGGACCCGCTCCCCGACCTTGATCCGGTCGTTGAGCGTCTCGCGCAGCTTCTTCTTCTCGGCCTCGATGAGCGGCCGGCGGGACACCACCAGGCTCTTGCTGTCGCTGTACTCGGTGATGAGGAAGCGGTAGGTCTTGCCCACCTCCCGGGCCGGCTCGCGGGGGAAGTGCTCGGCGATCTGGGACAGCGGGCAGAACGCGCGGATGCCCGAGACCCGGACTTCGAAGCCGCCCTTGTTGACGCCGACGATGCGGCCGTCGACCGGGGTCTGGCTCTTCCAGGCGGCGTGCAGCGCCTCCTTGACCTTGCCTGCCTGGGCTTTGCGGGCGCTGAGCTGCACCGCCCCGCGCACGTTGACCACCGCCGCCTCGAGGGGGTCGCCCTCGCCTGCGGTGAGGTTGCCTTCGGCGTCGCGCAGCTCACCGAGCTCGATATAGCCCTCGCTGCGGGCGCCGTAGTCGACGAACGCCACATTGCCGGTGATCTTGACGATTGTACCGCTGACCAGATCCCCGACCTTGGGGGTGCGGCCGGAGAAGCTCGTCGGCATCGTGGACGGCTTGGGGGACGGGCTCTTGTCACTCATGGCTTCGCTCGGCGGGGAGTGGGGCCTCGACGACGTCGAAGGGGTCCGGGTGAGGCATCCACCGGGCGTCTCGCCGCCCGACGGACGGCGCGGACTATAGGCAACGCCGACCGCGGAGACAAGTCGCCCGGGACCCGGAGGCCCGATCGGCGGGCACATGCCCGGCCGACGCGGCCCGAGAATCGGGCATTTTCTCTGACATTCCGACACCTTGTGCAGACCACGCCCCCGCCGAGGCCGGGCTTGCCGGGCGCGGGGGCAGGGGATATGGTGTGCAGCGACGTCCGCGCCATCACCATCAGGAGTCGAAATGGGGAATCTGGTCGATCAGATCGCCGAGCTACAGGACTACGAGCAGTTCGCCGATCTGCACTGGACGGGTTCGTTCGAGGACTACCTCTCCATCGTGCGCGAGAAGCCCAGCGTCACCCGCACCGCGTTCCAGCGGGTGTACGACATGGTGCTCTCGTACGGGTCCGAGACCTACTTCGACAACAAGAAGAAGATCGTGCACTACCGCTTCTTCGACGACCCCCGGAGCGGCGGCAAGGACGCGATCTTCGGCCTCGACATCCCCCTGATGCGGCTGGTCAACGTGCTCAAGAGCGCGGCCTACGGCTACGGCACCGAGAAGCGGGTCATCCTGCTGCACGGCCCGGTCGGCTCGTCGAAGAGCACCATCGCCCGGCTGCTCAAGTCGGGGCTCGAGGCCTACTCCCGCACGCCCGAAGGCGCGCTATACACCTACGAGTGGGTGCTGCCCGAGAACCTGCTGCACGTCACCGGCGGCGAAGAGGTCTTCCCCTGCCCGATGAACGAGGACCCGCTGCGGCTGGTGCCGACCGAGTGGCGCGCGGCGGCGTTCGAGAAGCTCGGCTTGCAGCACGAGGGGCGGCGGCTGCGCATCAAGGGCGACCTCAACCCCGCCTGCCGGCTGATCTTCCGCGAGCTGATGGCCCACTACAACGGCAACTGGGGCCGGGTGATGGACCACGTCCGGGTCAAGCGGCTGGTGCTCAGCGAGAAGGACCGCATCGGCATCGGCACCTTCCAGCCCAAGGACGAGAAGAACCAGGACGCCACCGAGCTGACCGGCGACATCAACTACAAGAAGATCGCCCTGTTCGGCAGCGACTCCGACCCCCGGGCGTTCAACTTCGACGGCGAGTTCAACATCGCCAACCGGGGCATCATCGAGTTCATCGAGATCCTCAAGCTCGACGTGGCCTTCCTCTACGACCTGCTCGGCGCCACGCAGGAGCACAAGGTCAAGCCGAAGAAGTTCCCCCAGACCGACATCGACGAGCTGATCATCGGCCACACCAACGAGGCCGAGTACCGCAAGCTGCTCAACAACGAGTTCATGGAGGCGCTGCGGGACCGCACGATCAAGGTCGACATCCCCTACATCACCAAGCTCAAGCAGGAAGTCCGCATCTACAAGAAGGACTTCACCGACGAGCGGGTGCGGGGCAAGCACATCGCGCCGCACACCATCGAGATGGCGGCGATGTGGGCCATCCTGACCCGGCTCGAGCAGCCCAAGAAGCACGACATCTCGCTGTTGCAGAAGCTCAAGCTCTACGATGGCAAGAGCCTGACCGGCTTCACCCAGGACAACGTCAAGGAGCTGCGCAAGGAGACGGTGCGCGAGGGCATGGACGGCATCAGCCCGCGCTACGTGCAGGACAAGATCTCCAACGCGCTCGTCAGCCAGCGCAGCGAGACCTCGATCAACCCGTTCCTGGTGCTCAACGAGCTCGAGAGCGGCCTCAAGCAGCACTCGATGCTGACCAACGAGGACCAGAAGAAGCACTTCATCGAGCTGCTCGCGGTGGTCAAGCAGGAGTACGAAGAGGTCGTCAAGAACGAGGTGCAGCGGGCGATCTCGGCCGACCAGCAGGCCATCAAGCGGCTGTGCGGCAACTACATCGACAACGTCAAGGCCTACACCCAGAGGGAGAAGGTCAAGAACCAGTACACCGGCCAGGACGAGGAGCCCGACGAGCGGCTGATGCGCTCGATCGAGACCAAGATCGACATCGCCGAGTCCCGCAAGGACGACTTCCGCCGCGAGATCATGAACTACATCGGCGCGCTGGCGGTGGACGGCAAGAAGTTCAGCTACGACACCAACGAGCGGCTGCACCGGGCCCTCGAGCAGAAGCTGTTCGAGGACCAGAAGGACACCATCAAGCTCACCAGCCTCGTCTCGAACGTCGCCGACAAGGAGACCCAGCAGAAGATCGAGGTGGTCAAGCAGCGCATGATCCGGGACTTCGGCTACAACGAGGAGTCGGCCACCGACGTGCTGAGCTACGTGGCCTCGATCTTCGCCCGGGGCGACGCCCGACGCGCGTGAGCGCGCCCTCCACTCCGACGCCCCCGGGGCGAAGGCAGGCCCGATGACCCGCATCAAGCAGGATCACAGCCGCTTCCGGCGGATCGTGCAGGGCAAGATCCGGCAGAACCTCAAGCACTACATCTCCACCGGCTCGCTGGTGGGGCGCCAGGGGCGGGACAAGGTCTCGATCCCGCTGCCCCAGATCGAGCTGCCCCGGTTCAAGTTCGACCAGAAGAGCGGCGGCGGCGTCGGTCAGGGGGACGGCGAGCGGGGCGACAGCCTGGGGCAAGGCGACCAGCCCGGCGAGGGCGATGGCCAGGGCAAGGCCGGCGAGGGCGAGGGCGAGAAGGCGCTCGAGGTCGACGTCACCCTCGAGGAGCTGGCGAAGATCCTGGGCGAAGAGCTGGAGTTGCCCAACATCGAGCCCCGAGGCCAGAAAGAAGTCGTCACCGAGCGCGACCGCTATACCGGCATCCGCCCGGTGGGCCCCGACAGCCTGCGCCACTTCAAGCGCACCTACCGCCAGGCGCTCAAGCGCACGATCGCCATCGGGGCCTACGACCCGAAGAACCCGGTCGTCCTGCCGATCAAGGAGGACATGCGCTACCGGAGCTGGTCGACGGTCAAGAGCCCCCAGAGCAACGCGCTGGTCATCTACATGATGGACGTCTCGGGCTCGATGGGCGACGAGCAGAAGGAGATCGTGCGCAGCGAGTCGTTCTGGATCAACGCCTGGCTCAAGAGCCAGTACCAGGGCATCGAGACCCGCTACATCATCCACGACGCCACCGCCCGCGAGGTGGACGAGCACACGTTCTTCCACACCCGGGAGTCGGGCGGCACGATGATCTCGTCGGCCTACAAGCTGGCGGCCCAGCTCATCGGCGACGACTACCCGGTCAGCGAGTGGAACATCTACCCGTTCCACTTCTCCGACGGCGACAACTGGTCGGTGGACGACACCCGCACCTGCATCCGGCTGCTGCGGGACGAGCTGGTGCCCAAGTCGAACCAGTTCAGCTACGGGCAGGTGGAGAGCCCCTACGGCTCGGGGCAGTTCATCAAAGACCTGCGGGAGCACTTCCCGGTGGACGAGGACGACTGCAACCTGGTGGTCTCCGAGATCAAGGACAAGGACGCCATCGTCGGCTCCATCAAGGACTTCCTGGGGGCCGGCCGATGATCCACTACATCAAGGTCCGCCCGCTGCCGCCCGAACTGCACCACTGGCGGCGGGTCATCGAGGACATCGCCCGGGACGAGGGGCTCGACTTCTTCGACGTGGTCTACGAGATGATCACCTACGAGAAGATGAGCGAGATCGCGGCTTACGGCGGCTTCCCGACCCGCTACCCGCACTGGCGCTTCGGCATGGAGTACGACCGGCTCTCGAAGTCCCACACCTACGGGCTGTCGAAGATATACGAGCTGGTCATCAATACGAACCCGTGCTACGCCTATCTGCTCGAGGGCAACGCGCTGGTCGACCAGAAGCTGGTGATGGCCCACGTCTTCGGGCACGCCGACTTCTTCAAGAACAACTTCTGGTTCAGCCGCACCGACCGCAAAATGGTCGATACGATGGCCAACCACGCCACCCGGGTCCGGCGCTATCAGGATCTGTATGGGGTGACGCTGGTCGAGGAGTTCATCGACACCTGCCTGTCGGTGGAGAACCTCATCGACCCCCATCGACCCTATGTGCAGAAGAAGCGGATCAAGTCCCGGCCCAAGCAGGATCTGCCCGACGAGTTGGTGGGCGACGGCGCGGCACTGCCCCGCCTCCAGGCCAAGGAGTACATGGACGAGTTCGTCAACCCCGAGGCCTACCTCGAGGCGCAGCGGGCTCGGAAGAAGGCCGAGATCGAGCAGCAGAAGAGGTTCCCCGCCGAGCCCCAGCGGGACGTGCTGCTGTTCCTGATGCAGGAGGCCCCCCTCACCCGCTGGCAGCGCAACGTGCTGGGTCTGGTGCGGGACGAGGCGTACTACTTCGCGCCCCAGGGCATGACCAAGATCATGAACGAGGGCTGGGCCAGCTACTGGCACACCCACATGATGACCCGCCGGGGCATCATGGATCCCAACGAGCTGATCGACTACGCCGACCGCCACAGCCGGGCGACGGTGATGCAGAAGGGGCGCATCAACCCCTACAAGATCGGGATCGAGCTCTTCCGCGACATCGAGTGGCGCTACGACACCGGCCGCTTCGGCAAGGCGTGGGACGAGTGCGACGACATGGAGGCCCGGGCCAACTGGCACCGGCCGACGGGGCGCGGGCGGGAGAAGATCTTCGAGGTGCGCCGGCACCACAACGACGTGACCTTCCTCGACGAGTTCCTCACCCCCGAGTTCTGCGCCCGGCAGAAGCTGTTCACCTTCGAGCACAAGCCCCGGGCCAACGAGTGGCAGATCGCGTCCCGTGAGTTCGCCGAGGTGAAGCAGAAGCTGCTGTTCCAGCTCACCAACATGGGGCAGCCGGTGATCGACGTCGAGGACGCCAACTTCGAGAACAAGAACGCGCTGCTGCTGAGCCACCGGCACGAGGGGGTCGATCTGGACCAGAGCTACGCCCACGCCACGCTGCGCAACCTGTTCGCGCTGTGGAAGCGGCCGGTGCACATCGCGTCGCGCAAGGGCGAGCGGGGGGTGCTGTACTCGTTCGACGGCCAGGAGACCGGGGAGCGGGCGTTCGACGGGTGAGCGGGCGCCCGGCGGTCGAGATGGGGCGAGGGGCGGTCATGGGCAACGCGGGGGCGGTCCGCCCGCCGGCTGGCGCCCCGGCTCCCTGCTTCGGCTCTGCCAGCGCTGCGGTGGTGGGCGTCTTCAGGTATCTGTCGGGTGATCGGGTCGACTTCGGTGCGGGCCTGTAGACGGTCGCCGGGGCGCCACCCGTCGGTCGTCCCGCGAACTCCATCGGGTGGAATGGGATGGTTGTGGGCCAAACAGGGGCGGCTGTGGGTTCCGATGATCGTGGCCGGCTCGGGCGCCAAGGTGATGGTCGTGGGCAACGCGGGGGCGGTCCGCCCGCCGGCTGGCGCCCCGGCTCCCTGCTTCGGCTTTGCCAGCGCTGCGGTGGTGGGCGTCTCCCGGTGTCTGCCGGTGATCGGGTCGGCTTCGATGCGGGCCTGTAGACGGTCGCCGGGGCGCCATCCGTCGGACGTCCCGCGGTCGCTGGGCAAGACGGGTGGAAGCCGGATCGGCGTCAGACAAGCGTGGCACGAGATGAATGGCTGCGTGGTCAGGGACTGGCTGTGGGTTCCGATGATCGTGGCCGGCTCGGGCGCCGGGGTGATGGTCGTGGGCAACGCGGGGGCGGTCCGCCCGCCGGATGGCGCCCCGGCTCCCTGCTTCGGCTTTGTCAGCGCTGCGGTGGTGGGCGTCTTCAGGTGTCTGTCGGGTGATCGGGTCGGCTTCGGTGCGGGCCTGTAGACGGTCGCCGGGGCGCCATCCGTCGGACGTCCCGCGAACTCCATCGGGTGGAATGGGATGGTTGTGGGCCATACGGGGGCGGCAGGCGGGTCGCCGAAGCCGGTCGAGCGCGTAGCGCGAGGCGTGAGCGCTGCAGCGCGAACACGCGAGGGCCACGCCCGAGCCGCCGAACGCAGCGGAGGTCTCCGGCTACGCCGGACGGGCCGGAGCAAGGAGGAGGCTTCAGCCGACGGCGCGGCGCAGGTCCCGCCCGAGCGCAGCGAGGGGGCCGGAGCGAGTACGGCAGACGAGAGCGAGGGGGCCGAAGCGAGTACGGCAGACTAGAGCTGCCGCGGGGGCAGGGCGTTGCGGCAGGAGTTGACCATGTGGCTGACGCCCTGGGCGCCGGGCGAGATCTCGAGGACCGGTTCGAGGGCGGCGAGGGCCTTGACGCAGTCGGCGCCCTCGAAGGCGTCGCGGCCGGCGGCGAGGGCGGTGCGCACGGTGGAGATGCGGGCCACGAGCTGATTGACCTCTTTGGCGTCCGGCGCCTGGGCTTCGAGCTTCTCGGCGGCGGCCGCCGCGTCTTCGAGGCGGCCGAGGCGCAGGGCCTTGTGGGCCGAGGCGAGCGCGGCCTCGCGGGCGGCCTCGGCCCGGCGCTTCTCTTCGGCGAGCCGCTTCTTCTCGGCCTCGGCCTTCGCCTTGGCTTCGGCCGCAGCGCGGGCCTCGGCCTCGGCTTCGGCCTTCGCCCGGGCGGCGGCCTCGGCGCGGGCCTTCTGCTCGGCGGCGGCGCGGGCCTTCTTCTCGGCGCGGGCCTGCTCTTCGGCCTCGGCCTTGGCCTTCGCTTCGGCCTCCGCCGCGGCGGCGGCCTGCCGGGCGAGCAGCTCGGTGTGCCGCTGGTGGGCCTGCGCCTTGGCCTGATCGATGGCGGCGTGCACCTCGGCCCGTACCGCCGGCTGGTCGGCGGCGGCGGGGGCCGGATCGCCAGCCGAGAAGAGCCACGCGCTGAAGCCGAGCACGCCGACGAAGACCGCCGCCGCGCCGCCGAGGGCCCGGGGCGAGGGCGCCGGGCGCGAGGGGCGCAGGCCGACGTCGGTCGGCAGGCCGTCGATGATGATCTCGCTGAAGCGGCTCGATCGGGCGTCGGAGAGCGGGCCCGGCGCGGTCGAGCCGCCGGTGGCCCGGGCGTCGCCCCGGGCCGCGGGGGATTCGGGCGCGGTGGGCTCGGCGGGCTCGGGCTCGACCGAGAGGGCCTCGGGGGCCTCGATGGTGGCCGCCGGGCGGCGGGCGCCGCCGGTGAGCACCCGCTCGAGCGCCTCGATGAGGCTGTCGGTGTCGGCGTAGCGCTCGGCGGCCGGCTTGGCGAGGCAGCGCATCGTGACCGCTTCGAGGGCCTCAGGGATCGGGGCCGCGTCGTCGGCGAGCTTGCTCGACGGCGGGTCGACCGGGTCGCCGGCCTGCTGGTGCATGATGCGCAGCTTGTCGTTGCCGATGAACGGGGGGTTGCCGGTCATCAGCTCGTAGGCCACGCAGCCGAGGGCGTAGATGTCGCTGCGGGCGTCGACCGCCTTGCCCCGGGCCTGCTCGGGCGCCATGTATTCCGGAGTGCCGAAGACCATGCCCGCCGCGGTGAGCCGGGGGCCGTCGTCGTCGAGCCGCTTGGCGATGCCGAAGTCGAGCAGCCGGGCGTGGTACCGCCCGGGCCGGGTGCGGGTCAGGATGACGTTCTCCGGCTTGAGGTCGCGGTGCACGATGCCCATGCCGTGGGCTGCGCCGAGGCCCTGGGCCACCTGGATGAGGATGTCGATCGCCAGCGCCGGCTCGAGCCGCCCCCGCCGCCGCACGAGCTGAGCCAGCGAGATGCCGGGGCAGTATTCGAGCACCATGAAGAAGGTGCCGTCGTCGGTGCGCCCGTAGTCGTGCAGCCCGACGAGGTTGGGGTGGGTCACCTGCCCGTAGGTCAGCGCCTCTTTCTCGAACCGCTTGGTGAGCTGCTCGTCGCCGGCGTAGCGCTCGTGCAGCACCTTGATGGCCACCTTCTGGCCGATGCGCACGTGGGTGCCGAGGTAGACGGTGCCCATGCCGCCGACGCCGATGCGCCGCTCGATGCGGTAGCGGCCGGCGACGGTGATGCCGAGCAGGGGGTCGACCGGCTTGCCGTCCTCCGAGCGGGCGAGCCCGCAGCGGCCGCAGAAGCGGTCTCCTTCGGGCATTCGACGATCACATCGCGGACAGCGCATATCACACACCCCACTACACTTGCGGGCAGTGTGCGCACATGTAGGTGTGGAAGTCAAACTCTTCGGTCGACGGGTGATCGGCCGCCGCTGGAGGCGAGGGCGGGGGCGGGTCAGAAGAAGCGGGACAGGGTCAGGTTGAGCTCGTTGGCCCCGTTCCACCGCTCGAGGCCCACCGCCTGCAACTCGGCGACCGCGGCCCCGGCGGGGCTCTCCGGCTCGGCGAGGACCGCCCGCACGTTGGCCTGGAGCGACCACACGTCGCCCAGCCGGCGCTCGAAGCGAGCGACGATCATCATCTCGGAGTAGTCCTCGAGGTCGACGATGATGCCCGCCTGAAGCAGGGTGCCGGCCACGTCGTTGAAGCTGTGGCGGTAGCCGAGCAGCGCGTCCCGCTGGAAGGGCCCCAGGTCGGGCTCGTCGAGCTGGGGCTCGTCCCACACCAGCATCACCTGCCCCTCGATGATCACGGTGCCCTCGCCCTGCCCGACACCCCAGCCGACCTCGAGCCCGGCGGCGATCTGGGTGTGGTCGAGCATCTCCCGGTGGGTCAGCCGATAGCGCTCGGCCGGTCGGGGGAAGCCGAACTCCCGGTGCCCCACCTCGAGCTTGCCGACGACCGGGCCGAAGACCTGCTGCCAGGTGCCGCCCACCTGGGTGACGAAGTGGAACAGCGGCCGGATCTCGCCGGTGGTGAGGTCGACCACCTGGGTCGGCTGGCTGCGGTCGACGTGCTGGAAGACGTGCAGCGAGAGGTCGGCGTCGCCCAGGGTCTGCTCGAGCCGCACCGCCCACTGGTGCTCGAGCATGTCGTCGCTGATCTGCCGATCGCGCCCGCTGAACAGCGGCGACCCGATGGGGACCTCGAGCCGCTTGGGGAACGGCGACAGCCGGGACTCGGCCCGGGGCAGGATCGGCGCCCGCCGGATGGGCATGTAATACCCCGCGATGTTGCCCTCCCAGAAGCGCACCTCGAGCTCGACCATCGGCTCGCCGAGCTTGTCGGGGTTCTCGAGGCGGGAGTCGTAGTTGCGGGCGTTGATCATGTCGGCCGGGTGGAACGCCTCGGTCGCGCTCCAGTTGAGGAGCTGCCAGCCGACCCGCAGCCGCACCGGCTTCATCTTGAAGCCGAGGTACAGCTCTTCGATGGCCACCAGGTTGCGGGTGTCGTCCAGCCCGTCGACCCGGCTGAAGAGCCGGAGCTGGCCTTCGAACGGCTTGTACTTCGCGTTGGCTTCGAGCCGGGCGGCGAGCCCGAGGCCGAGGTCTTCGGTGCGCTCGATGTCGTCGTCGGTGAAGGCCCGGCCCTCGACCGACACCTGCCCCTTGCTCTTGACCTTGAGCTTCTTGGCCGCCGCCGGCCCGGCGATGCAGGCGAGCATCACCGCTCCGATCACCCCCACGCGCGCGCCGCTCATGCTCCCCCTCGTGGCCGCCTCGGCCTGCCGTCGACGACGCCGATCAGTCCTCGAGCGCGTCCTTGTCGAAGTCGTCCTCGTCCAGATCGGCCTGCATGCTGCGCTCGGCCCACTTCAGGATCGACCTCTTGTGGGTCTGATGGTTGACCATCTCCAGGCTCTGCGGGCGCCACCACTTGCCGTGGCGAGCGAAGGCGGTGGCGGTCATCGTCTTGAGCAGGGTCTGCTTACGGTCGTGGTAATCGATCTTGACGGGCTGACAATACTGCTTGTCCATCCACACGACCTGCTTGGAGTAGCCCGAGCGCTTGTTGGTCGGCACCCGGATCAGCTTCCAGACGTCCCGCTCGCCGACCTTCTCCTCGCCCTCCAGCCGCCAGGTGTACTTCGAGACCTCCTGCCCGCCGAGGTCCTCGAAGGCGAACTCGGATCCCATGAACGCCGCCGACTGGCTGCGGGCGCTGATGCGCTTCACCCGGCGCATCGCCGGCAGGTAGAGCCACTGGTCGTCATCGTCGCCCGGGTGGGCGTGGGTCAGCAGCCGGGTGCCCTTGACGTCGGGCGGCCACTCGAAGGTCAGCAGCGAGCGGTCGCCGTCGTCGCCCACCTCGAGGGTCTTCATGCCCAGCTTGCGCTCGACCCGGTCGCCGCCGGCGTTGACGAGCACCATCTCGACCCGGGCCTCTTCGCTGCCGAAGCCGGCGTTGGCCGCGTCGCATTTGCGGGCGATCTCGAGGCCCTTCGCGGCCGGATCGGCCGCCGCGGGCGCGCAGAAGGCGGCGAGAGCGAGGGTGGAGAGGGCCAGGGGCAGGGCGCGGGCGGGCAGGCGGCGGGCGGTGCGGGGGGGCATGGGAGACCTCGTCATCATCGGGCGCGCGGGCGCCGTGACCGGAACAGCGTGCTCAGGCGGCGCTTACGGCGTCAAGGGGTCGATTGTTCACGGGTCGGGAATCCACCTGTCACACATCGGCACGGCGGCCGGAGGCGGCCGCCGATCGCGGAGGGCCGGGGGTCGATCGACGCCGGCGCGGGCTGTGTGCCAGATCCTGATCCAGGTGGCACAGATTGCGCGATGTGGCACACATGGGCGCGCACAGCGGGCCGCCATCCGCCGCCCGGCCCCGTCGAGGGGCTGGCACGGGTCTCGCAAAGCATGTCCTGCGGGAGCAGAGCTGGGGAATCACGATGAACGCGTCCGCCGATACGATCACCGAGATGTTGCTGGCCGAGATCGCCGCGGTCTGCCCCGAGCTGGGTCGGCCGTCGGCCGACGCGTCGCTGACCGGCGACCTGGGCCTCGACAGCCTGTGCCTGACCTCGCTCTTCGGCACGGTCAAGCAGGAGCTGGGTCAGGTGGAGCTGTCGACCTGGTTCATCCGGGCGAGCCACACCGGCACCGACTCGATCGCCAGCCTCTCGACCTACCTCGCCGACCAGCTCGCCGCCCGCCACGCGGCCTGAGCCGCCTCGGCTCGCCGCCCGTCAGCCCGCCGCACCGTCAGCCCGCCGCACCTTCAGCCCGCTGCATCTTCAGCCCGCCGCGCCACACGCCCGCTCGTAGAACCGCACCAGATCGGCCCGCATGGCCCGCAGCGAGGGCGGGTGGAAGTACATCATGTGCCCCGCCTCGTAGTAGGTCAGCTCGATGTTGGCCCGCTGCTCGGGCTCGAGGCCGAGGTGGTCGACGGTGTACTCGGCGGCGAAGAACGGGGTCGCGAGGTCGAAGATCCCGTTGAGCACGATGACTTGCAGGTGGGGGTTGGCCACCAGGGTCCGCCGCAGGTCGTCGGCCACGCTGGGGTGCCCCATCCGGGCCTTGTCGGCCCAGCTCCAGGCCCGGTTGACGTCCATGCTGAGCACCGCGTAGCCGGCGTCCTTCTCGTAGCGCAGCACCCGCCGCAGGTAGTCGTTGATCAGGGCGGTGAAGGCGCCGAGCGGGGCGTCGTAGCTCGGGTCGCGCTGGAGCTGGCGGTGGTCCCGGTCGAGGTCGGGGCCGGTGTAGCGGGCGTCGAGCCGGCCGACGGTGTGCCCCGGGCGCTCGAGCAGGGTCTTGGCGAAGCGCAGGTACTCCACCCGCAGGTCGAGGCGGTCGATGGTCCCCGCGTCGAGGCCGGTGTAGCGGGCGAGCTTCGCCACGACCGCCTTGCGCCGCTCGGAGCCGAGCCGGGCGCCCCGCAGCAGGGCCGGGGCGTACTCGTCCACCGCGAACGCCCGCACCTCTTCGAGGAAGGCCCGCAGGTCGTCCGGGCGGTCGTCGAGCCGCTCGTGATACCAGGCGACCGCGGCGTAGGTCGGCAGGAAGAGCACGTAGGGCAGCTCGTTGCCCACCTCGAAGAGGAAGGTCTGGAAGTCGAGCGCGAGGCTGAGCAGCACCAGCCCGTTGAGCACGATGCCCCGCTCCTGGAGCCGGTGGGCCAGCCCCACCGCCCGGGTGGTGCCGTAGCTCTCGCCGGCCAGGAACTTGGGGCTGTTCCATCGGTGATGCGTCGTCAGGTAGCGCCAGACGAACTCGGCGACCGCCTCGATGTCGCCGTCGATGTTGAAGTAGTCGTCGCCCTTGCCCTCGCCCACCGGGCGGCTGAAGCCGGTGGCGACGGGGTCGATGAAGACGAGGTCGGTCCGGTCGAGCAGGCCGAAGGCGTTGTCGACGAGGCGGTAGGGCGGCGGCGGCGGGGCGACGGTGTCGGGCAGGTCGACCCGCCGGGGGCCGAGCGCGCCGAGCTGCAGCCACACCGACGACGAGCCGGGGCCGCCGTTGAACGCGAAGGTGATCGGACGCTGGCCGAGGTCGTCGACGCCGTCGGCGGTGAAGGCGACGTAGAACATGTCGGCCCGGGGCGGGCCGCCTTCCGGGCCGAGCCGCAGGGTGCCGGCGGTGGCGGTGTAGGCCACGGTCCGCCCGGCGATGGTCGTGCGGTGGCGGGTGACGGCGTCCGGGGTCGGCTGGGGGATGTCGCTCATCGTGCGCTCCGTCGGAATCGGCGTGGGGCGGCGGAGCATCGCATGAAGCGCGGATGGGGGCCAGTGACCCCGAGCGCCGTCAATCGGCGATCGGAGCGGAACTTGCAGACAGGGCGCGCTCGATCGCGACCCGAACACCCGGCCCGAGAGCCGGGTGCCACGGCGCCAGACAGATGAGGACGAGCATGAAGCGAAGCGTGTGGTGGGGTGTGACGATGATCGCGGTCGCCGGCTGGGGGTGCACCCCCGGCGGCAGCGGCGGCGGCGACGAGGAGCCCCCGATCGTGATCGACCCCGGCCCCGAGGCCGACGGAGGCGCCCCCGAGTCCGACGCGATGCCCGAGCCCGACGCGATGCCCGAGCCCGACGCGATGCCCGAGCCCGACGCGATGCCCGAGCCCGAGCCGCTGCCCGGCATCGACGTGCTCGGCCACGAGGGCCACACCCCCGACAGCGTGCAGATCACGGTCATCGGCACCCGCGACGACGGGCTGGCGGTGCCCCGCGACCTCGACTTCAACCCCTGGGCCGAGACCCCCGAGCTGTGGGTGGTCAACCGCCACGATGACTCGACGACGACCTTCTTCGATCCGGGCACCGACGACCAGGACGCGGTGCACCTCATCGACCCCTACGCGCTGCACTTCATGGAGGAGGTCTCGTCGATCGCCTTCGGGCAGGAGGGCACGTTCGGCACCTGCCAGGAGTCGCGCAACACCTACAACGGCCAGGGTGATCCCAACGACTTCATGGGCCCCAGCCTGTGGCCGTCCGATCTGGACGTCTACGCCCGCACCAACCCCGACGCGGTGGCCTTCCTCGGGTTCGATCTGGGCTCGCACCTCGACATGCAGCACGAGTCGCCGCTGTGCATGGGCATCGCCTGGGAGCGGGACAACGTCTACTGGGTCTTCGAGGGGCTGACCGGCTCCATCGCCCGCAACGACTTCCGCGAGGATCACGGGCCGGGCTTCGACGACCACTCCGACGGGGTCGTGATCCGGTTCGCCGTCGGCGAGGTCGCGCGGGTGGCCGACGTGCCCTCGCATCTGGTCTACGATCAGGACACCGGCCTGCTGTACATCGCCGACACCGGCAACGCCCGGGTGGCGCTGCTCGACACCAGCACCGGCAGCCCGGGGCGCAACCTGCCGGTGGTCGAGCCGGGCACCTCGCTGCGGCTGGCGGCCGATCACGCGCCGCTCGAGACCGTCTTCGAACACCCCGAGCTCGAGCTGCCGAGCGGGCTGGCCAGGCGGGGTGATGTGCTCTTCGTCGGGGACAACGCCACCGGCCGCATCTGGGGCATCTCGCCGCTCGGCGAGGTGATCGACTACCTCGACACCGGCATCGAGCCCGGCGGCCTGATGGGCATCGAGGTCGGGCCCGAGGGCGACCTGTGGATCGCCGACGCCTGGAACCACCGCGTGCTGCGCATCTCGCCTCTGGAGTGAGCCCCCGACCCGCGGCCGCCCCCGAGTTTTGAGAGTTTCTTGCGCCGCCCCCCGTTTTGCGGTGTGTTTAGCGCGTGGACAGAGGACGCGAGACCGCTGACTTCGGCGGCGTCACCCTCGACGGTCGTTATCGGTTGGGGGACCGACGGGCCGACGGCGCGCACGACGGGGTGCACCTGCCGACCGGGCGCCGGGTCGTCGTGCGTCAGGCGCCGGGCGGCACCGCCGAGGCGATGCGGCTCAAGCGGGTGCTTCAGCGGATCGTGGCGTTGGATCACCCGGCGGTGGTGCCGGTGCTCGACGCCGGCACCGGCGAGAGCGGGCTGTATCTGGTCGAGGCCCGGGTCGACGGAGAGTCGCTCGCCGAGCTGATGGGGCAGCCCCAGCCGGCCGATCGGGTGGCCGATCTGGCGCGGCAGCTCGCCCGGGTGCTCGCCGAGGCCCACGGCCGGGGTCTGATCCACGGGGCGCTGCGGCCGGAGAGCGTACTCATTCAACAGACGACCGGGCGCTCGGACTACGTGCGGCTGTCGGGCATCGGGCTGGGCGACACCCCGTTCTCGCTCGGCGCCGGGCCGTGGGTCGCGCCCGAGCAGCGGGACGGCCAGCCGGCCGACGCCCGCAGCGACCTGTACACCCTCGGCTTGATGGGGCGGGCGCTGCTCGGCGGCCTGTCGCCGGCCGAGGCCGCCGCCGGCCCGCTGCCCGGGGCCCCGCCCAAGCTGCTCGAGGTGCTCGACGCGATCTGCCGCCGCTCGCCGGCCCAGCGGCCGCCCTCGGCGGTGGCCGTGCTGGGGCCGATCGAGCGGGCCACGACCGTCGGCCGCAGCGGCGGTGGCGGGCGACGGGCGATGGCCGACACCTTCGTCGCCACCGGGCCGCTGCCCGACGTGGGGCCGAGCGGCACGCGGCTCGAGGGGCGGGAGCTGCCCCCGGCGCCGGTCTACGGCGCGCCGCCCATCGACGCCCGGCCCATCGACGCCCGGCCCATCGACGCCCCGCCGCTCGACGCGCCCCTGGCGCCGCCGGTCCGCCGGCCCTGGATCTGGCTGGTCCTCGTCGCGGGGCTGGTGGGGGTGATCGTCTACCTGCTGACCCGGGGCCCGGCCGATCCGCCGGGCGACGCCGCCACCGCTCAGGTCGAGGCGGCCGCCGCCCCGGTGGAGGCCCCGGCCGCGGCGCCGATCCCCGACGCGGCGCCGATCCCCGACGCGGCACCGGACGCCGCGCCGCCCGATGCCGCCGCTGCCGACGCCGCCGTGGTCGAAGCCCCGCCGATCGAGCGCCCGATCCGCCGGCTGCCCCCGCGCCGCCGCCCGCCGCCGGTCGCCCCCGCCGCGCCCGAGCCGAAGGCGCCGGTCGAGCGGCCCGCCGCGCCGCCGCCCACCCCGCCGAAGAACCCGGCCGATTACGAGAAGCTGTGAGGCCGCGCCCCGCGCCCGCTCAGCGCACCCGCCTCCAGTAGCCCCACCACGGCGGGTCGAGCCCGTCGACCTTCTCCGCGCGCCACTCGTAGCCCCGGGCCTTCCAGGTGCGGGTCTCGCGGGCCCCCCGGCGAGGCCGCCGCTCGGCGATCGTGGGGTGGTAGATGATGTAGTCGATGTCCTTGTCGAGGATGTACTTCAGCGGCGCGCTCTTGGTGTGCCCCGGGCGGTTGCCCCGGGCGGGCACGTTGTGCGCGATCCACTCGTCGTTGAGCCCGAGCACGTCCAGCGTATACAGCCGGCTGTAGTAGGGGATGATGCCGGCGGCGGTCGTCGCCAGCGAGGCGTCGGGGTCGGCGGTCCGCGCGAGGTGCTGGCCGATGGCGGCGGTCTGGTGGTGGAACATCGAGAGCCAGCCGATGCTGTCCACCCCGCGGTCGCTGCCCACCTCGAGCGCCTTCGTATCGACCCGGTGGATGCCCACGCCCATCGCCGTGGCGCAGACGAGGCCGGCCCCGATCGGCACCCACCGCGAAGTGCCCCGGTCGAGCAGCGCCTCGACCGCCCGGCGCACGCCCAGCGCCACCAGCACCGCGCAGACGGGCATGATCGGGACCATGAACCGGTGCAGCGCCATGAAGTCGCCGCCGACGCGCATGACGTGCAGCGAGATGGCCCCGATGTAGAGCACGCCCAGCGTGATCAGGCGCAGCTCGCGGCGGCCGGGCAGCCCCCGGCGCAGGACGCCGAAGACCGGCACCAGCCAGATCTGGTGGATCAGCGCCCACCGGCCCACGTAGCGCGCGCCGGGGCCCCAGAAGTTCCGGGCGCCGGTCTTGACGTAGTAGGTGTTGGGGAACGGGAAGCCGTAGTACCAGAAGCGCCACGCGAAGTAGGGCACGAAGACCCCGGCGAAGCCGAAGCCCCAGATCCAGTCGCTCTTCGTGGGCTTGATCGTGCGGTCGACGGCCAGCATCTCGAGCAGCCGGTGCAGGCCGGTCAGCCCGAAGAAGAGCATGCCCTCGGGGCGGGCGAGGGCCGACAGCGCGAACCAGATCCCGCTCCTCGGCAGCCAGGGCACCTCGCCCGGCCGGTCGCCCTCGCGGTCGGCGGCCTGCCGCTCGCCGAGGAAGGCGGTCCAGCCGAGCGTGGCGAAGAAGGTGAACATCTGGGTCTCGAGGCCCCCGGTGCTCCAGCAGGCGTAGGCCGGGGCGGCGGCGAGCAGGGCCGGGGCCAGCGCGTCCCAGGCCGAGGGGCGGCCGACGTGGCGGGCGGTGAAGCGGGCGATGACGGCGAAGGTGCCCAGGGCGAAGGCGATGCCCAGCCACTTCGACAGGGGCACGATGGGCAGGCCGAGGGCCAGCACCCCGGCCATCAGCATCGTCCACAGGAAGTTGGTGTAGCCCTCGACCCGCTCGCCGAGGTTGAAGACCAGCTCGCCGTGGCGCACGAGGTTGTCGGCGTAGCGGAAGCTGATGAACGCGTCGTCGTTGACGAAGTCGAAGACCCGCGCGTGGGCCACCAGCCCGGCGGCGGCCAGGGCCAGCAGGATCACTCGACGCAGGTCGCGGCCTTGGGGCATGGTGCGGCATCTCCTCGCGCGCGGCGGGGGAGTATACTGCGCCTTCGAATCCGATACGACAGACGCCCCGCGGGGCAGGAGGACCATCCCTGAAGGTCCACGGCAATATGCAAGGGCTCGGCCCGGCCCAGCGCCAGCGGCTCGAGCGTCTCTACAAGCGCAAGGTCCCCCGCAATACGATCGTCTCGGTGCCCCTGGCCCAGACGCTGTGCGAGCTGAGCCACGAGACCGGCCGCCAGGTGGGGGTGACCCTCGACCGCGGCGGCCGGGTGCGGCACGTCATCGTGGGCGACGCCGACAAGCTGTTCATCCCCGATCTGGGCCGGGCCCGGGCCGGCGCGGGGCGCTTCCGCGGGGTGCGGCTGGTGCACACCCACCTGCGCGACGAGCCGCTGACCAGCGACGACCTCACCGACCTCGTGCGGCTGCGGCTCGACCTGATCGCGGCGGTCGGCGTCGGCCGCGGCGGCCGGCCGGCGACGCTGTATCACACCCACGTCCTGCCCGACGGGTCCGAGCTGCCCTACGCCGAGCCGACGGCGACGACGGTGCACGACGAGGATCTGGACTTCACCGCCTTCATCGAGGCGCTCGAGGAGGAGTTCAGCCGGCGCACGGTGGGGGTGGTCGAGACCGAGGGCCAGACCCGGGCCATCGCGGTGCACGTCGACCTGCCCGGCGACCGCATCGACCCCCGGGTCGCCCTGCGCGAGCTGAGCGAGCTGGCCGACACCGCGGGGGTGGTCATCGTCGACGCGATCACCCAGACCCGGCGCAAGGCCGACCCCAAGTACGTGATGGGCAAGGGCAAGCTCGACGAGCTCTTGCTGCGCACGATGCAGCTCGACTGCGAGCTGGTGATCTTCGACCAGAGCCTCAACCCCAACCAGGTGCGGGCGCTGGCCGACGCGACCGACGTCAAGGTGATCGACCGGGCGCAGCTCATCCTCGACATCTTCGCCCGCCGGGCGACGAGCCGGGAGGGCAAGCTGGCGGTGGAGCTGGCCCAGCTCAAGTACATGCTGCCCCGGCTGGCCCACAAGACGACGGCCTTCAGCCGGCTGATGGGCGGCATCGGCGGCCGGGGGCCGGGCGAGACCAAGCTCGAGGTCGACCGCCGCCGGGCCCGCGATCGCATCAACCGCATCGAGCGCCAGCTCGAGCAGACGGTGGTGCAGCGCCAGACCCGCCGCAGCCGACGCAACGCCCGCCGGGTGCCGGTGGTGGCCATCGTGGGCTACACCAATGCCGGCAAGAGCACCCTGTTCAACCAGATCACCCAGAGCGACGTGCTCGTCGAGGACAAGCTGTTCGCGACCCTCGACGTGACCACCCGCCGGCTGCGCTTCCCCTACGACCGGGAGCTGGTGCTGACCGACACGGTGGGCTTCATCCGCGACCTGCCCGACGACCTCGTCAGCGCGTTCAAGGCCACGCTCGAAGAGGCCGAGGACGCCGACCTGCTGCTGCACGTCGTCGACATCAGCGACCCCCGCATGCAGGACCAGATCGACTCGGTGCGGCGCATCCTGGGCGAGATGGAGCTGCTCGACAAGCCGCGCTTGATGGTTTTCAACAAAGTCGATCTGCTCGAGCCGGCGGTGGCGGAGAACATCTGCCGGCTGCACGGCGCGTTCGGGGTCTCGGCCCTCGACCGGCCGTCGATCCGGCCGCTGCTCGACGCGATGGAGGCCCGGCTGTGGGCCGAGCAGCAGCGGGACGAAGACGTCCCGGAGCACGAGCGGGAGGTCGATCCGGGGGACGATCGGCCCGACCCGCGATAGCCGGCGTCACTCGGGGGGAAACTCCGGGCCGGGGCCCGGAATCTGGGGAGTGACCCCCACCCCCGCCCGAGGAGTCGCCCGTGCCGCCCGCGCTGCGCTTCGCGCTCATCGTCACCGTCGGGCTGACCCTCGTGGTCGGCACCCACCTCTACTTCTACCGCCGCTTCGTGCGCGACGTCGCCGCCGGCCCCCGCGGTCGGCGGTTCGGCGGGGTGATCCTGATCCTGCTGGCCCTGCTGCTGGTGCTCGGCCTGCCCGGCAGCCGGCTGCTGCCCCGGGCGGCGGGCGAGGTGGTGGGGTTCCTGGCCTTCGGCTGGATGGGGGTCATCGCGGTGACCGTGCCGCTGCTGGTGCTCGTCGACCTGCTGCGGGTGCCCTACGCCCGCTGGCGCCGGTCGCGGCAGGATCAGGCGCCGCTCGATCCCGGGAGGCGGGTCGCGATCTCGCGGGGGGTGGCGGCGGTGACCGCGCTGGGGGCCGGCACCACGTCGGCGGCGGGGTTCAAGGCGGCCTTCGACGCGCCCGAGGTGCGCGAGGTGCAGGTGCCGCTCGGCGTGCCGGCCCCGCTGCGCGGGCTGCGGGTGGTGCAGGTGTCGGACATCCACGTCGGGCCGACCATCGGGCGGGCGTTCATGGACGATCTGGTGGCCCGGATCAACGCGCTCGAGCCGGACATCGTGGCCATCACCGGCGACCTGGTCGACGGCACGGTGCGCCGCCTGGGGCCGCACACCGCGCCGCTCGGCGCGATCGAGAGCCGCTACGGGACCTTCTTCGTCACCGGCAACCACGAGTACTACTCGGGGGCCGACCCCTGGATCGCGGAGCTGACCCGGCTGGGCATCAAGGTGCTGCGCAATGAGCGGGTGACCATCGAGCACGGGGGGGCGCAGCTCGACATCGCCGGGGTCGACGACTGGCGGGCCCACGGCTTCGGCGGCGATCACGGCCACGACCCGGACAAGGCGCTCGGCGGGCGCGACCCCGAGCGGCCGGTGATCCTGCTGGCCCACCAGCCCAAGTCAGTCTTCGACGCCGCCCGCCACGGGGTCGATCTGGTGCTGTCGGGGCATACCCACGGGGGGCAGATCTGGCCGTTCGCGGCGGTGGTCAAGCTGGTGCAGCCGTACGTGAAGGGGCTGTACCGCCACGACGAGAAGACCTGGATCTACGTGCACCCGGGCACCGGCTACTGGGGGCCGCCGATGCGGGTCGGGGTGCCGGCGGAGATCGCGGTGCTGACGCTGGCCTGAGCTCAGTCCTCGCTGTTGAAGTAGTCCCGGGTGCCGCTCATCTCGATGCCCGTCTCGATGCGGCGCAGCGCCACCGCGTAGGCCGCCGCCCGCCAGGTGCTGGTGTCCTCGGCCCGGGCCGTCGCCACCGCGTCGAAGGCGTCCTCCATCTGGGACTTCAGCCGTGCGCGCACCGTCTCGAGGGTCCACGGGTAGCCCTGCCGGTTCTGGACCCACTCGAAGTAGCTGACGGTCACCCCGCCGGCGTTGACGAGCACGTCGGGCAGCACGTCGATGTCCCGCTCGGCGAGGATGCCCTCGGCGGCGAGCGTGGTCGGGCCGTTGGCCACCTCGACGATGGCCTTCGCCTTGATGTCCCCCGCGTTCTCCTCGGTGATCGCGTCCTCGAGCGCGGCGGGCACGAGCAGGTCGACGTCGAGCTCGAGCAGCTCGGCGTTGGTGATGGTGTCGTGCTCGACGAGCTCGCACACCGAGCCCTCGCAGTAGACCCCCTTGAGCACCCGGCTCTCCTGCTTGACCTTGTAGAGGCTGTCGACGTCGAAGCCGTCCTTCTTGTA
This sequence comes from bacterium, assembly GCA_030426085.1. Classification (GTDB taxonomy): domain Bacteria; phylum Myxococcota_A; class Bradymonadia; order UBA7976; family UBA1532; genus JACKDM01. Next base: position 207,268 of record JAUHYW010000003.1, read on the forward strand.
GATGCCGCCCTTGGAGTCGCTGACCGCCACGATGCGGTAGCCCGCCTGCTGCATCAGCCGGGCGATGTGGTAGCCGGCGTTGCCGAAGCCCTGGAGGGCCACGGTGGTCGACGCCCGGTCGAGGCCCCTGTGGTCGGCGTACTTCTCGACGATGTGGAACGCGCCCCGCCCGGTGGCCTCGCCGCGCCCCTTCGAGCCGCCGAGGCCGACCGGCTTGCCGGTGATGACCGCGGGGGCCTTGTGGCGCACGATCGCTTCGTACTCGTCGGCCATCCAGCCCATGATGCGGGCGTTGGTGTAGACGTCGGGGGCCGGGATGTCGGTGTCGGGGCCCACGAAGTCGGCCATCGCCCGCATATAGGCCCGCGAGAGCCGCTCGAGCTCCATGCGGCTGAGCTTCTTGGGGTCGACGATGACCCCGCCCTTGCCCCCGCCGTAGGGCAGGTCGACGCAGGCGTTCTTGATGGTCATCCACAGGGCGAGGGCCTTGACCTCGGCGGCGCTGACCCCCGGGTGGAACCGGATGCCGCCCTTGGTCGGGCCGAGCACGTCGTTGTAGCGGCAGCGGAAGGCGGGGAAGTAGCGGGTGCCGCCGTCGTCCATGCGCACCGGCAGGCTGGCGGCGAGGGTGGCCTTGGGCTGCACGAGCGCCTCGACCACCTCGGGGCGGATCCCGGCTTCTTCGCCGAGGTTGCGCAGGCGGGCGACGGCGTCCTGGAAAACATCACTCATGGCTCGGTCTCCTCCGGGGGTGGGGGTGAGCGCTGTGCGCAGAAAGGGAAACGCATCACCGCTGGAGACATTACATACCCTTCTCGCGGCGATCGGTAGGGCCCGGCGCTTTCATCGCCCGGGGCTCCTCGTCCAAGATGCGGCGACACGGAGGTGAGCATGACGCGAAGGGTGATGCGGGGCGCGATCCGGCTGGTGGCGCTCGCCGCGCTGTGCGGCGCGAGCGGGCCGCTGGCGGGCTGTGACGACGACTCGACCGCCGAGCCGGTGGACGGGGCCCGGCCCGACACGGCGCCCGATCCGGACGCGGCGCCCGATCCCGAGCCGGACGCGGCGCCCGAACCGGACGCGGGGCCCGACCCCGATGGCGCGCCCGACGCGGCCCCGCCCCTGCGGGTCGATCCGGGCCCGGTCATCGACGCCGAGGCCGCGATGGCCTACGTCGACCCGTTCATCGGCACCGGCGGCTTCGGCTTCGGCTACGCCGCGCTGACCCCTGCGGCCCAGATGCCGCTGGGCATGATGCGCCTGGGCCCCGACACGACCGACGCCGGGCGCCACTCCCGCTTCCACCACTTCAGCGGCTACTACCACCCCGACCCCGACGTGCGCGGCTTCAGCCACGTCCGGCTGGTGGGCACCGGCGTCGGCGACCTGGGGCTGGTGCGGGTGCTGCCCCAGCGCACCCTCGACGGGCCCCACCCCGGCGCGCGCTGGGCCCCGATGGACAAGGCGAGCGAGGCGGCAGTGCCCGGGCGCTACGACGTGCGGCTGACCGATCCGGCGGTGGCGGTGGCGCTGACGGCGAGCCACCACGCGGGGGTGCACCGCTACACCTTCGCCGACGACGGGCGGGTCTACCTGATCGTCGACGCCGGGGCCTCGGTCAACGATCAGGCCGCCGAGGACGCGCGCATGGTCTGGCGGGACGGCGCGCTGGGCAGCCAGACGGTGTGGACCGGCGGCTTCACCGGTCGCAGCCAGGGCTTCGTGCTGCACACGGTGATGCGCTTCGACCCGCCGCCGACGGCGGTCTTCGGGTGGGACGGTGAGGGCTTCGTCGAGGGCGCCGCCGCCCAGGGCCCGCAGGCGGCGATGGCCCTGGCCTTCGACGACGTGGCCGACGTGCCCATCGAGCTGCGGGTGGGCATCTCGTACATCGGCAGCGGCGAGGCGGGGCGCAACCTCGACGCCCAGATCGGCGGGCGCTCGTTCGACGAGGTGGCCGCGGCGGCGTGGGACGCGTGGCGGGACAAGATCGGCCGGGTGCGGGTCGCCGGGGGGTCCGAGCGCGACCGGCGGGTGTTCTACTCGGCGCAGTATCACGCCTACGCCATGCCGACCCGCTTCTCGGAGTCCGACGGGCGCTACGCCGGCCTGGACGGCGAGGCCCACGCGGTCGACGAGCACGGCGGCGGCTTCACCTACTACACCGATCTGTCGCTGTGGGACTCGTTCCGCACGCTGCACCCGTGGCTGGTGCTCACCGACCCCGACGTGCAGCGGGACTGCCTGCGCTCGCTGATGGCGATGTACGCCGACGGCGGCTCGATGCCCCGCTGGCCGGCCAACACCAGCTACAGCGGCAGCATGATCGGGTCGAGCGCCGACATGCTCTTCGCCGGCTCGCGGGCCAAGGGCATCGACGGGGTCGACTACGAGGCGGCGTTCGACGCGCTGATGCAGGCGGCGAGCGGGCCGGTGCCCCGGGCGGGGCGCAGCGGCATCGAGGACTACCTGGCGCTGGGCTACGTGTCGTCGGACAGCGGCAGCGGCTCGGTCTCGCGCACCCTGGAGTACGCCTACAGCGACCACATGCTCGCCGATCTGGCCGAGCGGCTCGGGCGCCCCGAGGCCGAGGCGCTGCGGGCCCGGGGGCAGAGCTATCGCAGCCTGTTCGATGGCGCGGCGGGCTTCTTCTTCCCCCGCGACCGGGGCGGGGCGATGCAGCCGGTGCCGACGGAGGGCATCTCGATGGGCGAGGGGCCCTTCGTCGAGGGCAACGCGTGGCATTGGCGGTTCTCGGCCTTCCACGATCCGGCGGGGCTGGCCGAGCTGTTCGGCGGGCCGGCGGGGCTCGGCGACGCGCTGGACCGCTTCTTCGACCTCAGCCAGCTCGGCACGCCCGCCTTCAACGCGGCCCTGCCCGACCTCTTCTACTGGCACGGCAACGAGCCCCAGATCCACGCGGCGTTCCTGTACCACGCCACCGACCGCCCGGAGCGGGTGACCGAGCAGGTGCGCCGCATCCAGTACGGGGCCTACACGGACACCCCGGCGGGGCTGGTGGGCAACGACGACGGGGGCACCCTGAGCGCGTGGCTGCTCTTCACCGCGCTGGGGCTGTACCCGGTGGCCGGCAGCGACCTGTACTACACCGCCTCGCCGATGTTCCCCCGGATCGAGGCGGACCACGCCGGGGGCACGCTGACGGTCGAGGCGTGGGGGGCCGGCCCCGCGGTGCACGCCTTCGAGGCGGCCTGGCTGGACGATACGCCGGTGGAGGGCGGCCGGCTGCGCCACGCCGATCTGGTGGCGGCCGAGGTGCTGCGCTTCGACATGGTGCGCTGAGGCCGGGCGTCGGAGCTCAGTCGCTGCAGCGGTAGCGGTGCAGCGGCTGGCCCCCCCGCAGCTCGGGATCCTCGGAGACGGTCCACACGTCCCGCCCGCTGGGATCGTAGGTGATCGCCTCGCCCTGGGGCTCGCTCAGCGGGCCGATGGAGACGGTGCGCGGCTGCACGAACGGCAGATCGGCGATGCCCCGGGCGGGGTCGGCGCCCTCGGCGAAGACGTACTCGTAGCTGCCGGTGTAGACCCGCAGCACCAGCCGGGTGCCGTCGGGGTGCAGGTCGGCGGCGGTGATCGAGCGGCCGTTCTCGATGGCCAACCCCGGGGCGTTGATGCGGGTGATCTCGTCGAGCTCGACCGCCTCGCCGTCGACGAGCGGCCCCGGGTGGCCGAAGACGCGGGCGACCGGGGCATCGACCTTCTCGAAGAGCCAGAAGCGATCCCCGGCCGGGGCCACCGCGAGCGCCTCGACGTCGACCGGCCCCCCGGGATATTCGACGGGGAAGGTCCACACCCGCTGGGCCTCGCCCCCCGCGACCACCGGCTCGGGCACCGCGTAGACCGCCGCGTCGTCCCGGCTGCGGCGGTTGTCGCCCACGTCGGCCACCCACAGGCAGGGCCCCGATCCGTCGGGGCAGTCGGCGGCGGCCAGGTCTTCCCAGTCCTCGTTGTCGACCGGCAGCCGCACCTCGCCCCGGGCGTTGCCGGCGGTGTCGACGGCGTACAGCACCGGCTCGCCGCCGGAGTCGGTGTGCATCCACAGCACGTCGGGCCGGCTGGCCGAGAAGGCGATGCCCGAGACCTCGGCCAGCGTGTCGCCCATCAAGCGGCCCACCACCTCGGGGGGCGCGTAGACCGAGCCGCAGGCCCGGGGCGGGGGGCCCATGTCGGGCGCCGGCGGGGCCATGTCGGGCGCCGGCGGGGCCATGTCGCGGGGCGGCGCCATGTCGGGCGGGGGCGGGGCCATGTCCCGGGGCGGCGGGGCCATGTCCGGCGGGCCGCGATCGGGCGCGGCGTCGGCCGGGGGGCCCACGTCGACGGCCCGGTCGGGGGTCGGCTCGGCCACGCCCCCGTCGCAGGCCGCCAGCAAGCCGCCCAGCAGGCAACCGACCAGGGACATCGCGCGCGCGCTCATCGGCTCACTCCCGTGATGCAGGCGGCTCTGTGTATCCCAACCGGGGCCGGCGGCGCGACCTCGACGCGCAGTGTTCACGGGGCGAGGATCAACGTCACCCCGCCGCCATCGTAGACCCCGTCGCCGTCGTCCAGATCCCAGCCGACCCCGAAGGTGGCCCACACCCGCTCGCCGAAGGGCACCGCGAAGCGGGTCAGCAGGCGGTGGTCGGCGCCGGCGAACCGGCGGTCGTCGGGCCCGGTGAGCGCCCGGTCGCTGCGCATGAAGCCCAGGTCGAGGCCGAAGCCGTCGAACAGCATCCACACCGCTCGGATCCGGCTCAGCCAGCGGATCTCGCCCCCCGTGGGGCCGTCGGGATCGGTCGGATCCAGCAGCCCCTCGGCGGCGGTGCGCCCGACGACCGCCTCGACCTGAACCGGCCCCAGCGCCGCCAGCCCGTAGGCTTCGAGGCGGGTGGCGTCTTCGGTGATCCGCCGGTCGCGGGCCGGATCGGCGAAGCCCACCGCGCCGAAGTCCGAGGTCCACCGGCGGGCGGTGAGCCCCAGCGCCACCGGGATCCCCAGGGCGGGCGGCAGCCGATACTCGATCAGGCCCGCGCCGAGCCAGCCCTCGCGGACCCGGCGGTGGTCGTCCTCGGGCACCTCGGGGTGCCACACCCGGATCGCCTGGGGCAGCACCCGGGCCCCGTACAGCTCGACCCGCAGCCCGGCGACGCGGGCCGAGAGCAGCTCCACCGCCAGCGCCAGCGGGGCGTCCTGCATGTCGAGGTGGCGGTCGAGCACGACGCCCCGACCCTCGGCCAGCGCGTAGGCCGCGTCGATGAAGGCGTCGAACGCAGCCAGCCGCACCCGGGCCTCGCCCCACGCCGCCCAGCGGGCGCCGACCAGCAGCTCGAGGTCGATGTCCTCTTTCTCGCCCCGGGGGTAGACCCCCAGGCGGGCGAAGACCGGGCTGCCGCCGATCGACTCGTGCCCGAAGTCGACCCGCAGCAGGTCGCTGTCGTAGCCCCGCCCGTAGCGCCGGTCGAAGCGCAGCCCCACGAAGCCGCCCGCCTCGCCCACCGCGGCCCGGGTCTTGAGCTGCACCAGGTGGGCGAACCCGAACTCGTCGAGGCTCTGCAAGCGGAAGCGGCCCCCGTCGATCGCCGCCCGCCACCGCTGCTCGTCGGCCCGGGGCAGGTCGGAGGCCGCCAGATCCATCTCGTACTCGGGGTACAGCCGGCGGTTCTGCCGCTGCTGGGGCGGGCCGTCGGGGTCGGGGCGGCCGGTGCGGTCGTACATCCGGCGCCACTGGCCGCTCCACACCTCGTCGAGGGTGTAGCCGCCGAGGCGGTCGAGGGGGTCGGGCGCGAGCGGGGTCGGGGGCGGGGCGAGCAGCGCGATCAGCAGCGCGCAGGCCGGCAGGCCGGACACGGCCCGGCGCTCAGCGGGCGGCGAGCGCGCGGGCCAGGCGGCTCTTGCGGAGGGTGGCGGCGTCGATGGTCAGCGGCCCGACGGCCCGCGCGGCCCGGCTGGCCGCGAGCAGCGCGCCGTCCACCGCCACCGGGGCCCGGGCCACCGTCACCGGCGGGGCCGGGCGGGAGACGGTGACGACCCGCCCGTCGAGCAGCTCGAGCTCGCGCTCGATGGACGCGGTCAGCGCCCGGATGCGGCGGCTGCGGTCGACCGCCTCGCCCTGCACCGCCAGCAGCGGGTCGGCGTCGACCACCGGCGCGGTGCGGGGGCGGGCTCGACCGATGGCCAGCAGGCCGCAGTCCAGCGCCTCGACCGGCCGGCGCGAGGTGAGCTGCACCGGCGCCTCGGCCAGCGGCTGCCGCGCCGGGTGGCGGGCCCCGTCGGCCAGGGCCGGGGTGGTCCAGGCGGCGCCGGTCAGCGCCGCGGCGGTGATCGTCCGAGTCAGTATGCGCTTCATGGGTATTGACATATCCTACATGTAGGACAACGCCAAATTCGTGCGCGTTTTTTCTGGTCAGTCGGGCTGCCGGTCCAGGTCGGCCCGCAGGCGCTCGATGATGATCGGGCGCAGCCGGGCGGGGGGGATGATCCGGTCGATCGAGCCCACCGCCTGCGCCCGCTCGACGGTGTGGATGCCGTCGAAGCGGGCGGCGAGCTCGGCGGTGGCCCGGGTGCGGTCGGCCGGCGCCCCGCCCAGCTCGGCGGCCCGGCGGCGCACCTCGCCGGCGAAGACCACCGCCGCCGCCGGCGCCCCGCCGATGACCGAGGCGTAGCTGCCGTCGAGCGCCAGCGCGGTGAGCTGGGGGTTGAGCCGCTTCGAAAACACCACGTAGGCCCCGCCGTGGTACCGGCTGAGCACCACGAACACGATCGGGCCGTCGAAGTTGACCACCGCCCGCCCCAGCTCGGCCCCGTACTCGAGCTGCCACCGGCGCAGCGACTCGGGGGAGCCGTCGAAGCCGCTGAGGTTGGCCAGCACCACCGCCGGCCGCCGCCCGCTCGCTGCGTTGAGCGCCCGGGCCAGCTTGCGCGCACCCTGGGGGTAGAGCGTGCCCCCGGAGAAGGTCTCCGGCCCGTCGGGGGTCGGGCGGCCGAGGCGGCCGAGGGGCTGGTTGTCGACCCCGATGACCGCCGCCGCGCAGCCGCCGATGCGGGCCTCCCAGGTGACGACGGTCTCGGCCTCGTGCATCGCCGCCCAGCGCTCGAGCGGGGGGTGGTCGGCGTCGACGAGCGCCGCCATCACCGGGCGCACCGCGAACGGGCGCTTGCGGTCGGGGTTGTGGGCCGCCGAGAAGATCTGCCCCACCGTCGTGAAGCCGTGCTCCGCGCTGGCCGGATAGGGGCTCTCGGTGATCGGCCGGTCGTCCGGGTCGCGCGTCCCGACCGCCGGCGGCCGGCGGGCCCCGGGCGGGACGTGGGTCAGCGCGTAGTATCGATACAGCAGCCGCCACGCGCCCTCGAGGTCGTCGGCGTGGGCCTGGGCCTGCCCGTTGGGGCCCATGATCGCGGTGTAGCCCCCCAGCGCCAGGTCGTCGTCGGCCGAGACGCAGCCCGAGGCGTCGAGCGCCCGCTTGCCGGTGAGCACCATGCTGCCCCGGTCGGTCATCACCAGCAGGCCCCGGGTGTGCATCAGCATCGTGGCCTCGGCGTTGAAGTACGACTGCGCGCCGACGCAGATGCCGGGCACCAGCACGTTGATCTCGCCGCCGGCCTGGGTGAACTGCACGATGCGCCGCAGGGCGGCGGCGGTCCAGTCGAGGTTCTCGGTGCCGCTCTCCCAGTCGATGCGGGCCCCGGCGCTCACCGCGACCCACTCCACCGGCAGGCCCCGCGCTTCGGCGAGGTCGAGCGCGGCGACGATGCGCCGGCACTCGGGCTCGGCGAGCGCGCCCATGCGCCGGGTCGGGTCGGAGAGCAGCAGCACCCGGCTGGGGGTCGGGCCCCGGGGGCCGTCGAGGCCCCGGGCGATCCCGAAGACCACCCCCACCGACTCGTCCCCCGGCCGCCGCCCTGGCGCGGGCGCCGGCCGGCCGGCGTCGTCGAGGCCGTAAGCGGCGAAGCGGCACGGGGGCATGCCGCTCGACTCGAGCAGCGTCACCGCCTCGGACGGGTGCACCAGCCCCCGGCGGCGGGCGCCGACCACCCGGGCCTGACAGGCGTCGAGCGGGGCCAGCGGCTCGATGGAGGCCGGGCGCAGCGGGCGGATGTCGAGCCGGCGGCCGCCCGGGCGGCGGCTGATGACCAGATCGTGCAGCGCGCCGACGCCGGCCGGGCCCACCATCCGGGGGTCGGTGAAGTGGGCCCGGACGACGACCTTCTCCAGCCCGATGCGCAGCGCCGAGGCGGCCAGCCGCTCGACGTAGCCCTCGATGGCGTCGGGCAGGCGGGGCACCGGAGGCACGACCCGCAGCGTGATGCGGTTCCACTGCCAGCGGCGGCGGGGGTCGTGCTCGGCCCGGGCGGCCTCCATGGCGCGCACCGCGGCGTGGAACACCCGCTCGACGTGGGGCAGCCGCATCGGGGCCCCGGGGGTGCGCTCGAGGCTGCGGATCTCGCCGAACGCCAGCAGCCGCACGTCGTCCGGCGCGTCGCGGCTGGCGGCCCGGAAGAGCACCACGTCGGGCGGGCTGGGCAGGCGGCGCAGGTCGAAGCGGGCCAGCCGGTCGAGGTCCAGGCGGCGGGCGCTGCTCGGCAGCACGTCGCGCCGGGTCTCGCGGCGGCGGCCGTCGGCCCGCAGCCAGCGGACGGCCGTGGGGCCCGCGCCCACCGCCACCAGGCACAGCGTGCCCCACGGGCCGGGCTGGATGGGGCCGGCCAGCAGCGCGTCGAGGGCCGCGGCCGGCTCACCGGACGCCGCGAGCACCAGATCGAGGCGGGCGAAGCGCTCCTGATGGCGGGCGGCGTCGAGCAGCGCCGGGACCTCCTCCGGGCGGCCGGTCACGCACAGCACCCGCTCGGGGCCCGCCCCGAAGCGGAAGGCCGTCCGGGGGCCCAGCGCGATCGGATCGGGCGCGGGGCCGTCCTCGACCCACTCCAGCCGGCGGGCGACGGCCTCGGCGGCCAGCGGGCAGCCGTCGGCGGCCCGGGGCGCGAAGCCGGGCACCAGCGACTCGGGCGCGGCGTGCACCGGGGTCCAGTCCGGCTCGCCGGGGCGGCCGTCGCGCAGGTGATCCAGCAGCCGGCGGGCCTCGGCCTGGGCCCGGGCCAGCAGCCGCCGGTGGGCCGGCAGCTCGACCCGGGTGTAGCGCACCCGATCGGCGGCCTCGGCCACCCGGGGGAACTGCTCGGGGTCCAGCGCGGCGAGCCGGTCGAGCAGGGCCACGTCGATCGGCGGGTCGTGCTGCGCCTCCAGCCGGATCAGGATCGCCTCGGCCACCGCCCGGGTCCGGGCCAGCCCCGCGCCCGCCCGGCGCAGGCGCAGCAGCCCGTCGTCCAGGGCCGGGCCCGGCTCCAGCGTGTCGAGGGCGTGGTGGGCCAGCGCCCGGGCCAGCCGCTCGGCGCGGTCCGGGTTCAGCCCGGCGGGGCCCCGCAGCTCGACGGTGTCGAGCCAGACGTCGGCGGTGATCGCCTCGACCCCCGACAGCGCCCCCTGCCCGTTGCGCGGCCGGCGGTCGAACAGCTCGGCGACGTCGGCGAACGCCGCGAGCAGCGCCGGGCACTCGGCGGCCGCCACCGCCTCGGCGTCGGCGGCGAGCTGATCGGGGTCGGCGTCCCAGCCGACGATCGCCGCCCGCAGCCGCCGGGCCTCGCCGCCGCCCGCCGCGGCCCACGGGATGGGGCTCTCGACCGGGCGCTTCGGGCCACCCCGGGCCTCGATCTCGACCAGCCGCTGGCCGGCGGCGACCTGATCGCCGGGCCCGACGAGCACCTCGCGCACCGTGCCGCTCAGGGGGGCCTCGACCCGGACCTCCATCTTCATCGACTCCAGGATCGCGACCGCCGCCCCGGCCTCGACCCGGTCGCCGACCGCCACCGGCAGGTCGAGCACCAGCGCCGCCGAGGGCGCCCCCACGCTGCCCCCGCCGCCCGCCGCGACCCCGTGGGGCTCGCCGTCGACGAGGTAGCGGGTGTCCCCCGGGGCCCGCTCGATGCGCCACGTCGTACCGTCGACGTGCAGCCGGCGCTCGTGGGGCCCGTCGGCCGCGTAGCGGGCCGTCACCGCCCCGCCCGCGCCCCGCACCCGGAAGGTCTCCGGCCCCAGCCGATACACCCGCAGGCCCTCCCCGGCCTCGACCCGGTGCCGCTCGGGGCCCGCCGCCCGGTCGCCGTCGGCCAGGAAGCGGTCGATCGCCGCCGCCAGCATCGCCGCGCCCCGCCCCCGGGCCGGCGCCCGGCGCCAGCCGTCGATCAGCCCGGTGTGCACCTCGCCGGCCCGCACCGCCGCCTGCCCCAGCAGGTCGCGCAAGAAGACGAGGTTGCTCGCCCCGCCCTCGACGACGATGCGGGTCCGGTCGAGCGCGCCCGTCAGCCGGGCCAGCGCGGTCGGGCGGTCGGGGCCCCAGGCGATGATCTTGGCGATGAGCGGGTCGAACTCGGGCGCGATGGCCTCGCCCTCGACGAAGCCGGTGTCGACCCGCAGCCCGGGGCCGGTGGGCGCGGCGAAGCGCACCAGCCGGCCGGGGGCCGGGGTGAAGTCCCGCCGGGTGTCCTCAGCGCAGACCCGGGCCTCGATGGCCCACCCCCGGGCGGCCCCGATCTCGGGCAGCGGCGCGCCCCGGGCCAGCTCGATCTGGGCCCGCACCAGGTCGAGCCCGAACACCGCCTCGGTGACCGGGTGCTCGACCTGCAAGCGGGTGTTGACCTCGAGGAACCACGCCGCCTGCGCGTCGAGGTCGTAGAGGAACTCCACCGTGCCCGCGCTGCGATAGCGCACCGCCTCGCACAGCCGGCGGGCGGCGCCGGTGACCGCCGCCTCGACCGCCGGGGGCAGGTGCGGCGCGGGGCACTCCTCGATGACCTTCTGCCGCCGCCGCTGAAGCGAGCAGTCGCGCACCCCGACCACCCGCACCCCGCCCGCGCCGTCGCCGAGCACCTGCACCTCGACGTGCCGGGCCCGGCGCACGAGCTTCTCCAGGAAGACCCCCCCGCCGCCGAACGAGCGGGCCGCCTCGTCCCGGGCGGCGTGGAACGCGCCGGCCACCTCGTCGAGGGCGTCCACCCGGCGGATGCCCCGCCCGCCGCCGCCGCCGGCCGCCTTGAGCAGCAGCGGGAACCCGATGCGCCGGGCCTCGCGGGCGGCCGCCTCGGCGTCGTCGACCACCGCCCACGGGGCCACCGGCACCGCGTGGGCCTCGGCCAGCCGCTTCGCCCGGATCTTGTCCCCCAGCGCGGTCATCGTCTCCGGCCGGGGCCCGAGCACGGTGACGCCGGCCGCCTCGAGCGCCCCGGCGAACGCCCCGTCCTCCGACGCGAAGCCCCAGCCGAGCCACGCCGCGTCGCAGCCCCCGGCCCGCAAGCCCTCGATCACCGCCGCGGCGTCGAGGTAGGCCGCCCGCCCGCCGCCGATGCGCACCGCGCCGTCGGCCCGGCGCACGAAGTCGGCCTGCGCGTCGGGGTCGGTGTACAGCGCGACCGCGCTCAGCGGCGCGGTGGATTGCAGCCGCAGCGTCTCGACCGCGGCCAGGAACCGGACCGCCGGCTCGCCGCGGTTGACGATACCGACCCGGGTGACGTGGCCCTTCATGCGGGGCTCCCTTCTTCTGCGGACTCGAGCACCACCTGGGCGATGGCGTAGTCCCCGTCGTGGCTGAGCGAGAGGTGGGCCCGCACCGGGCCGACGTGGGCGGCGAGCGGCGGGGCGAGGCGCAGGGCCGGGCGGCCCCAGGCGTCGGCGATGACCTCGACGTGGCGCAGGTCGACCCCCGCGAGGCGGGGCGGGGCGCCGAAGAAGCCGCCGCTCCACGCCTTGACGAAGGCCTCCTTGGCCGCGAAGCGGGCCGCGAGGTGCCGCGCCGGATCACCCGACGGTCGATCGGCGGCGTCCCGCCGCTCGCCGGGGGTGAAGACCCCCTCGGCGAAGCCCGAGGCCCGATCGGCGAGCTGATCCCGCAGCCCGGGCACGTGCACCAGATCGACCCCGACCCCGACGATCTGCGCCGGGCTCATCGCGGGCTCCGGCCGACGAAGACCCCCCGCTCGGGGTCCAGGCGGGCCCCCGGATCGAGCAGCGCCCGGGCCTCCTCGGCCGCCTGGGCCGGGGTGCCGTCGGCCGCCGCGAACCGGCGCCCGGTCCGCTTGCGGTAGTGGGGCTCGGCCCCCATCAGGATGGCCGCCCGCCGCCGCCGGCTCCACGCCGCCCGCTCGGCGACCCGGGCCCGCCAGTCGGCCTCGGCCTCGGGGTCCAGCGCCGCGGCGAACGCCGCCGGATGCAGCACCAGCGCCACCGCGCTGACGTGGCCGAAGCCCAGGCTGGTCAGCAGCCCGGCCCGCATCGGTACTGCCGGCCCCGGGCGCAGCGTCTCGTCGGTGAACGCGACGTGGGCGTGGGGCGCCATCGCCGGGTCGAGCTCGTCGAGGTTGCGGTTGCCCGGCACCACCCCCGCGCACAGCGCCTGGCACAGCCCGCCGAGCTGCCACGCCGCCGCGCCGCCCTTGCTGTGGCCGGTCAGCGTCTTCTGGGACACCGCGAAGAGCGGGTTGCCCGGGGTGCGCCCCAGCGCGCCCTGGATGCGGTGATGCAGCGCGTTCTCGTTGACGTCGTTGGCCGCCGTCGAGGTGTCGTGCTTGTAGACCAGGGCGACGTCGTCCGCCCCCAGCCCGTAGCGGGCCAGCGCCCGGCCCAGCGCCGAGTCGGCCCCGCCGGTCGCCGCCGCCAGCGCGCCCAGCCCCGGGGCCGGGATCGACTGCTGGATGCCGTCGCCGAACGAGCCGGCCCACGCCAGCACCCCCTTCACCGGCAGCCCCAGGGCCAGCGCGACGTCGCCCCGGGTCACCAGCGCCGTGCCCCCGCCGTGGGCCTCGACGAAGCCCCGTCGGCGGGCGTCGTTGGCCCGCGAGATCTCGTCCGGCTCGAGCCCCATCGCGGTCATCAGATCGGTGTCGGCGGTGGCCCCCATGTCGGCGAAGCCCACCGCGCCCTCGGGCCCGATGTCGTCGAACCCGCCGGCCACCACGACGTCGGCCTTGCCGGTCGCGATCTTGTCCAGCGCCTCTTCGAGCGAGACCGCCGCCGTCGCGCAGGCCGCCACCGGGTGCGACATCGCCCCGTACGAGCCCACGTAGCCCTGGACCACATACGCCGCGGCCACGTTGATCAGCGTCTCCTGGAGGACGTCGCCCTGGCGGGCCACCCCCATCAGGTGGTCCTGGTACAGCCGGCGCAGGCTGGCCATGCCGCCGATGCCCGCGCCCTGGGTGTTGGCCACCCGCGCCGGGTGGATGTGGCTCAGCAGCGCCTCGGGGTCGAGCCCGGCCGACAGGAAGGCGTCGACCGTCGCCACGAGGTTGAACAGCGCGACCCGGTCGACCCGCTCGGCCATCTCGGCCGGGACGCCGAAGCGGGCGAAGTCGAAGCCCTTCGGCACCAGCCCCGCGACCCGGGCCGGCAGCCGGGCGTGGCGCAGCACCTTCACCTCGGCCCCCGCCTTGCGGGTCACGACCCACCGGATATCGGGGCCCTCGCCCTCGCGGCGGTACGCCGTGCGCTCGGGATCACCGGCCACGAACGCCCGGGCCTCGGCCTCGTCGGCCACCGGGAACTCGAAGTCGCGGTCGAGGAAGACCGAGGCGTGCACCGGCACCGCGCCGGGGTCGAAGCCGGCGGTCTCCGGCTCGACGAGGCGGATGCCCGAGCGGCTCAGCACCGCGTCGTGGAACCGCTCGGCGATGTCGGCCTCGGCGATCGGCGCGTCCCGCTCGACGTCGATCCAGCCGCCGCCCCGCGGATCGTCCTCCCAGCGCACCAGCCCGCAGGTCCAGGCCAGCTCCAGCACCGACGCCGGCGACAGGCGCTCGCCGACCTCCAGCTCGAAGCGGGTGCGGTCGGATCCGCACGGCCCGACCTCGCCCCGGCCGACGATGACGACGATGTCCTTCGGGTCCAGGCCGTGCTCGGGCCAGGGGCAGGCCGCCGGCTCCGGCTCGGGCGCCGGCCAGTCCACCGCCGGCTCGACCGGCACCGGCGCCGCGGCGACCCGGCCGGTGGCCGCGGCGAACGCGTCGTCCAGCGCGGCCCGCCGCCGGGCGTGGGCCACCTCCTCGGCGATGGCGGATCGGATGCGGCCCACCGTCTCCCGCAGGTCGGGGATGCGCCCGAAGCCCCCGGTCAGGTCGACCCGCAGCGGCGCCGCCTTCGCGACCCCACGGGCCCCGTCGGCGCACAGCCCCGCGATCAAGAAGCCCATCTCGGCCGCCGAGAAGGTGCGCACCGCCGTCTCGGCCTCGAGCCGGGCGGCGACCGGGTTGTTGGCGTCCATCAGCCCGGTGCCCCGGACCCAGCCGATACGGGCCGCGCACAGCGTCGTCGCCCCGCCCCAGGCGTCGTGCTCGCTGCGCCACTTCTCGACGAGCACCTCGAGCGCGGCCTTGGTCTCGGCGTACAGCCCGTCGCCGCCGAACGCCCCGTGATTGGGCGACAGCGGCAGCACGACGTGACACCGGTCGGCGGGCACGCCCAGCGCGCGGTGGCGGCGGGCGATCGACCCGATGAGCGTCTCGACCCCCAGCAGCAGCACCCGCAGCGCGACCTGGGCCCGGCCGCCGAGGCGGTCGAGGGTCGCCGCGTCGCCCACCGCGCCGAACGGCAGCAGCAGGTCGGGCGAGAACGGCCGCTTGAGCACCCGGGTCGTCGCCCCGGCCTGCTCGGTGCGGGCCTCGAAGAGCCAGTCGACCAGCGCCTCGATGTCGGCCAGCGAGGCCATGTTGCACGGCACGACGTGCAGCTCGGCGCCCGGCCCGGCCTCGGCGTGGAAGAGCCGGCGGTAGAAGCGGCGGCGGGCCTTGGTGGTGGTCGTGGTGGTCACGACGACCCGGGCCCCGCCCCGCAGCAGGTGGCGCACGACCTCCACCGCGATGGACCCCGGGCTGGCCCCGCTGACGACCGCGGTGCGCCCCCCGAAGGCCAGCGGGCCCGCAGCGCCGGCGGCCCAGGCCGCGTCCAGCACGCCGCGATGGGCGCTGTCGACCGCGTCCCCCAGGCCGGCGACGAAGGCCGCCCCGTCGAGCGCCGCGGGGTCGTCCACCTCGGCGTAATGGGCGCCCGCGGCGTCGATCCGCAGCGCGGGCCGGGTCGGCGTCAGCGTCACCGGCCCCCCGCCCCGCCCGGCGGCGACGGCGTCGAGGGTGGCCTTCAGCGCCGGATCATCCGCCCGATCGCGATACCAGCGGGCGGTGTCGGCCACCCCCGGATCGTCGGCGAAGAGCGCCAGCCGCCCGGCCAGCGTCGGATCGACCGGGCGCCCGTTGACCGCGGCGAAGTACAGCCGGGCCACGTCCCGCCGGGCGAAGGGCGCGGCGTGGGTCAGCGCGATGTGCTGCCGGGCGTCGAAGCGGGGCGCGATGCGGTCGAGGTAGTCGGCGCCGTGCTCGGCCTCCAGCGAAGCGCGCAGCGCCCGCAGCGCCTCGCCCTCGCCTTCGGCCGGCGGCTGGGTGGACAGCCCGTCGCCGCCCAGCCGCCGCATCAGATCGCGGGCCAGCCCCGCCAGGATCCCGTCGGCGCCGGCGATGCGGTCCTCGAGCGCCGTCACCGCCGCTGCGTCCACCGCGCCGCCGCCGCCGCTCGCCGCGACCCGCTCGCCGATCGGCCGCCCGATGCGCTGGCCGAGCAGCGCCACCACCCGATCCATCAGCGCCCGGGCCTCGTCGGCGTCCCCGGCCACCGCCCCGGCCAGCGCGCCCAGATCGCCGCCTCGAGCCGAGGGGCCGGTCCGAGCCTCCAGCGCCAGCACGTCCAGCGCGGCCCCGATCAGGTGCGGCCCCAGCCCGTAGCGGGCCTCCAGGTCGCGGGCCACCTCGCCCCGGCCCCAGCCGGCTCGCCCCAGCGCCGCCCGCAGCGCCTCGTCCTGCGCCGCCCGCAGGTAGGGCCCCGGGTGGGCGTAGCGCCGGGCCCGCTCGGCCAGCGTGCCCGCCAGCCGGTCCAGCGGCGTCTCGTGGGCCGCGTCCAGCGTGCCCGGGTCGAACTCGGCGCCCAGGTCGAGCAGCGCCTGATTGCGGCGGGACGAGACCCCCTCGAACAGCGCGTCGAGCGTCTCGGTGTCGTCGAGCTGCTCGGGGCGCACCCGGCCTTGCAGCGCCAGCAGGGTGCGCAGCGCGTCGGCCACGGGCACCGGCGCGTCGGGCACGGCGTCGGCGGTCACGCTCACCGGCGCCGCGATCGGCTCGACCGGCGCGGGGGCCGGCGTCGGCTCCTCGGGCGCATCGGGTCCCGTCGGGATCGGCGCCGGGTCCTCGTCCTGCTCGAACACCGCCTCGGCGTCGGCCTCGACGTTGAGCACCACCGCGCCCCGCCGCGGGGAGCCGGCCAGCGTCGCGCGGAACATGTTGCTCACCGTGGGCTGGTAGCCGACCCCGACCTCGATCACCCGCTCGACGCCGCCCGCGGCGACCGGCGCCAGCAGCACGTCCTGGGTCTCGATCCAGCGCACCGGGCTGGCGAACTGCCACGCCAGCAGCTCGATCAGCAGCGTGCGGGCCAGCGCCGCCGGATCCTTCGCCCGGGCCTCGAAGTCGGCCAGCACCGCGGCGATGACCGGCGAGCCGCACGCCTCGAAGACGGCCTCGACGAACGGCCGCGCCAGCGAGAAGACCCGGGCGACGAGGTTGGGCACGTAGCGCCCCACCAGCCGGTCGGGGTCGATGGTCGCCGGCAGGCAGCCCTCCAGCGTCTCGCGGAAGGCGTCGACCCCCGCCCGCAGCACCGACGAGTGGAACGGCACGTCGACCCCGGGCACCTCGACGTAGGGCGCCTTGCCCCCCGGCCTCCGCAGCCGGCCCAGCTCGGTCGCCAGCCCATCCAGCGCCGCGTGCTCTCCGGTGACCGCGTACTGCCGCCCGCGCACGTTGAAGTTCACGATCTGGAGGAAGGCCCCGGTCTCGTCGGCCACCCGGGCCACCAGCGCCTCGGCCGCGGCGTGGTCGATGCCCGCGTGGTGCGGCCGGATGACCCCCATCCGGTAGGCGCTGCGCCCCGCCGCGTCGCGGGGCACGAAGCGGTGCATCACGCAGCCCCGCTGGTAGACGATCTCGACGACGCTCTCGAGCGGCAGCACCTCGATGACCGCCGACAGCGCGTTGTACTCGCCGACGCTGTGCCCCGCGGTCAGCGCGTCGGGCACCGCGGCCCCCGCCTCGCGCAGCCGGGCCATCTGGGCCATCGCCAGCACCGCCATCGCCGGCTGGGTGAAGCGGGTCAGGTGCAGCACGCCGGCCGGGTGGGCCAGCCGCTCGCCGTCGACGACCACCTCGCGGGGGTTCTCCCGCACCAGCCGCAGGATGGAGAAGCCCAGGCGCTCGCGGGTCACCGCGTCGGCCCGATCCCACACCGCGCGGGCGCCGGGGCTGGCGGCGTAGTCGGCCATGCCCATGCCCGCCTGCTGGATGCCCTGGCCGGGGAAGACGTACGCGGTGCGCGGGGCCCGGATCGCGGTCCGAGCCCGGGCCGCGATCACCCCGTCGACCGCCGCGGTCGCCTCGATCACCCGATCGCCCCCGCGCAGCCCCACCCGCCGCGCGCTGAGGACCACCCGGGCGCCGGGGGGCACGGGGGCCACGAACTCGACCGACCAGTCCACGACCCGGGACGGCTCACCCCCGGCCACGGCGCGCACCACGAAGGCGTGCAGCCGGGCCGCGGTCCACATGCCGTGCACGATGGGGCCGTCGAGGCCCGCCAGCCGGGCGAAGGCCGGGCTCTGGTGGATCGGGTTGTGGTCCAGGCCGACCTCGGCGAACGTCGTCAGGTCGCCCGGCGCCCGCACCTCGGCCTCGGCCAGCGTGCGGCCGGGGGTCGCCGCGCTCGGCGCCGCGACCGGGCCGCCCAGCGCGTCGACCCACGCCCGCAGCGGGTGGGCCTCGCCCTGCACCGCGCGCACGGTGACCGCGCCGATGGCCTCGCCGCCCCGCGACACCACGCCCTTCGCGGCGAAGATCGAGCCCGCGGGCCCCCGCCGCTCGACCATGTCGGCCTCGATCTCGAGCCGATCGCCGGCCGCGGGCGACGCCGAGAACGCCACCACCCCCGACTCGGCGGCGAAGTCGGCCGCCGCCGCGTCCGCGAGGTCGACCACGGCCCGCCACGGCCCCCGCCGCAGCCGCTCGGCGCCCTCTGGGGCCCGCCCGCCGCGGATGAAGAACCCGCCGTCGAGCGTCGCGCAGCGCACGCCGTCACGCTCGATCACCGCCCGGGCCCGCACCACCAGCCCGCTCGACCGCTGCTCCAGGTCGACGATCCGGGCCCGGGTCTCGACCGCCTCGCCGGCCCGCAGGGGCCAGCCGGGGCCCGGCTCGACCGACTGGTCCAGGTGCACCAGCCGCAGCAGCCCGCCCACCAGCGACTCGGCCGCCAGCGCGCCGAAGAGCGCCCGCCAGACCACCGAGAACGCGAAGCAGGCCGGCGGCGGGCCGGGGGGGTGGTCGGTCAGCCGGGCGTAGGCCGCGACCCGCTCGGGATCCAGCGTCACCCGGGCCCGCACGTCCTCGAACAGCGCGGCCGCCGGGGGCGGCTCGGCGAACAGCGCGCCCAGGTAGCACGCCCGCAGCGCGTCCCGGTCGGCGTCGGGGTCCAGGATCAGCGTGGGGCGCCCGTGGGCCGGGCCGACGGCGAAGGCCAGCCGATAGCGGGCCGGGCGCTGCTCGCCGCCGCGGGTGATCAGGGTCGCGTCCAGCGTGCGCCCCCGGTCGAGCATCTCGACCCGGTCGCCGGCCCGGGGGTCGGACCAGACCAGCCGGTCGGGTCCGCCGTCGGGCGCTCTCTCGAAGGTGAGCGAGGCCCCGGGGGTGACCGCGCAGGCCGCCGCCAGGGGGTTTCGGATCGCCCGCCGCCCGCGCACGACCCGGGCGGTCAGCGCGGCGCTCAGCAGCGGGCCGGCGCCCGCCGCGACCTGGGCGAACCGCCGCCGATCGTCGGCGTCGCCCCGGTGGGCCACCGCGGTGGCGATGTCGGGCCCGGTCTCGACCGGCGCCCCGAAGCGCCGGCCGCGCTCGATCGGCCTCGCCCCGTCGGCCAGCAGCGCCTCGACCGTCGCCGCCTCGAAGCGGGCGAGCACGTCGGCCACCGGCTCGTCGGCCCGGCGGATGCCGCCCACCGCCTCCGGCCCGGGGATCACCAGCACCTGATCGGCGGCGAAGCGGTCGTCCTGGGCGGCCCACAGCGAGTCGGCCTTGTACCAGCGGCGCACGTCGGCGTCGATCACCGGCACGAAGTTCACCGGCTTGCCCGGCCGGGCGCAGATGCGGCCCACGAACGCCCGGGCGTCGGCCGGGTGCACGGTCACCGCGGCCGCGGCGGGCCACGCGTTCGCGAAGCGCTCGACGAGCGCCGACGGATCGTCGAGCGCCCGCAGCGCGGCGTCGATCACGCTCTCGCCCCGCGCGCTCTCCCCCGCCGCGAGCCGGGCCTCGGCCAGCCGCACGAAGTCGGCCACCCGCGCGCGCCACGAGCGGTCGGGGAAGGCCCCGTCCTCGTAGGGCCCGCCCCGGCCGATGGCGGTCAACTGGACCAGCCGGTCCAGCGCCTCGAGCCAGGTCATCGCCTCGATGTCGCCGAAGTAGGGCCGGGCGGTGGCGTTCAGCGCGGCGATGATCTCGCCCCGCCGGGCGGCGACCGCCTCGGCGTCCCCGGCCACCGCGTCGAGCAGCCGCCCGCAGCGGGCCGCGGCGTTCTCCAGGTAGTGGATGTCGGCGTTCAGCCCGCTGCGCCCGCTCGTGATGCGGCCGGCGACCTCGCCGGTGCCGACCCAGTCCGGCGTGCCCGCCGCCTCGACCAGCGCCGCCTTGACCGCCGGCGAGGCCGTCGCCTCGGCGCAGGCCATCGTCACCGTGCCCAGGAAGACCGCGTCCACCGGCATCGGCCGCTGCCCGTGGGCTCGGGCCCACTCGCCGGTCAGGAGCGCCGCGCAGCGGGCCTCGTCCCCCACCCCGCCGCCGACGCACAGCACCGTGTTCGGGACCGCCCGGATCTTGTGCCACGTCGCCAGCAGCAGCCCGTCGAGGTCGGCCCACGAGTGGTGCCCCCCGGCCTTGCCGCCCTCGAGGTGCACGAACAGCGGCCGCTCGGGCCGGGCGGCGGCGATCTCGAGCACCTGCCCGACCTGGGCCACGGTGCCCGGCTTGAACGCGTTGAGCCACAGCCCGGCGTCGTGCAGCCGGTCGAGCAGCGCGACCGCCTCGTCGAGCGGGGGGATGCCGGCGCTGATGGTGACCCCGCACAGCGGCGCGCCGCGCCGGGCGGCCTCGACGACCCGGCCCTGCCCGCCGAGGTGCAGATCCCACAGGTAGCGGTCGAGGTAGAGCGCGTTGAAGGTCGCCGCGACCCCCGGCGCGAGCGCGTCGCGCAGCTCGTCCAGCCGCCGGTCGAGGATGTCCCCGGTCACCTGCCCCCCGCCGGCCAGCTCGGCGGTGAAGCCGGCGTTGGCCGCGGCGGCGACGATGGGCACGTCGACGGTGGTCGGGGTCATGCCGGGCAGGATGATCGGCGACTGGCCGGTGAGCCGGGTGTAGCGGTTGTCGACCGCCAGCCCCCCGGGCAGCCGGGCCACGCCCGGGGCGAAGTCCGCCGCCCGCGCCGGCCGATCGACCGCCGCGCCGACCGTGAACAGGGCCCGCTGGTCGGCCGGGGTGTCGAGGGCCAGCACCGGCACCCCCGCCCCCCGCAGCACGCCCCGGGTCAGCCGGGCCACGCCGTCCCCCGGTCCGCAGTCGAGCACCGCGGTCGCCCCGTAGGACTCGACCAGATCGACGGCCACCGCCGACCAGCGCACCGGGCGCAGGAACTGGGTCCCGATGAGGGCCTCGGTCAGATCATCCACCCGATCGAGCCGCCGCCCGTCCGCCGGATCGAGCACCGGCCACCGCAGCCGCCCGGCGTCGAAGCGCAGCCCCTCCCGGGCCGCGGTCTCGCTCATCTTCGCCCGGCCGGCGGCCATCAGCGGCGAGTGGAACGGGCCGCCCACCGCCAGCCACTCCCAGGTGAAGCGCCCCGGCAGCCGCCGGGGCCCGGCCGACCCCTCGGGCTCGACCGCCGCCTCCAGCGCCGCCCGCAGGCGCTCGAGCACCGCCGGCCGCCCGCTCACCACGAACCGGGTCCGCCCGTTGTGCAGAGTGACGTGGGGCCGCTGGTCGTCGGGCTGCCCGGCGCCGACCCCGGCGCAGAACTCGACCAGCCGGTCCAGGGTGAAGCCGGAGACCGCCGCCATCGGCCCCCGCGCGCCGTCGCGGGCGACGTCGGCCGCCGACTCGGCCATGTGCAGCCCCTGCCACAGCATGTAGCGGGCGTAATCCGCCAGCCGCTCGGGCTTGACGATGCCCCGGGACTCGGAGACCAGCACCGCCGGCATCACCCCCTGGGAGTGCCCGGTCAGCGCGACCACCCCGCCCCGCTCGAGCGCGGCGCCCAGCCCCTGCCGGCGGGCGGCCTCGAAGCGCGCCGCCTGGGCCAGCAGGATCAGCGGCTGGGAGATGACCGTCGACGACAGGTAGGCCGCGTCGGGGCGGGCCTCGGGGCGATCGATCCAGCCCAGCGGGTCGCAGCCGGCCTCGGCGAAGCCGCTCCAGCGGAAGACCCGCCGCCCGGCCAGCGCCCGCAGCGCCTCGGCCGCCGGCTGCACGAAGGCGCGCAGCTCGGGCATGACCTCGAGCAGCGCCGCGAGCGGGCCGAGGGCGTCGACCCCCTGCCCGGCGAAGGTCAGCGCCGCCGGCCGATCGGGCCCGAGCCGATCGACGAACGCCGAGGCCCGCCCGGCCCCCGACGACATGCCCTCACCCCGGTCGATCCGCACCTGCTCCCCGGATTCCATCGCGCCGCTCCCGTTTCGCGAGCCCGGCTCACGCCGTAGACTCGTGAGTCTAGTTTCGGGCGCATTGCTCGCGCGGAGCCGGTGCGGCTGTCAAGTGGCGCGGGTTCCACGCACTGCGAACCGGACGACGCACCGCCGACGGTGGGGAGTCGGTCGCGGCGGTCTGTCTCAATGGAACTGGGGGGTTCAGAGCGAAATCATGGTCGACCGCACCACCCGGTCAGCCCTTGCGCGGGTCGCCCACCGGCCGCGGCGCCGGATCGGAGGGCGGCCGAGGCCGCCTCGACCGCTGGGTCTACTCCATCGCGCGTGGGGGAGGAGCGGCGGCGGCGCTCAGCCGAAGAAGGCCCGCAGCTTGCCCCAGTACATCTGCTTCCAGCCGCCGTCGAGGTGCTCGCCCATGCCCTCGGGGATGGCGTCGTGATCCAGGCTGAGGGTGGTGCCGTCGCCGTCGGCCTGCAGGTCGAATCGCACCAGGCTGTGGGCGCCCTCGGGCCAGTTGCCGGCGCGCCACGTCTGCACGATGCGGCGGTCGGGCACCAGCTCGATGTTGATCCCGCTGATCTTGCCGCCGTAGGCCGACCAGTGGCTGCCGGCCCCCTCTCCGATCTCGGCCGCTTCGCCGGTGAAGGCGGCGTGCAGGCTCGACTGCGCGAGCGCGGCGTAGACCGCCTCGGGCGGGGCGGGCAGCTTGATCTCGTGGTGCAGCTTGGACATCTCGGATCCTCCGATCACCAGGGTTGACGGGCCGCTCGCCTTCCCCGACGATTAGCCGACTGGTTTAATATCGCCACCGCCGCCGGCCGTCAACGATATTAAACCATCTGGTTGATCATCAGGCAGGAGCGCGCCATGGCGGCCGACGACCGCAGCCTGGACGGCATCTTCGCAGCCCTCGCCGATCCGACCCGCCGTCGGGTCCTGCACCGCCTGCGCGCGGGCCCGGCGTCGGTGGGCGAGATCGCCGCGCCCATCGAGATGAGCCTGCCGGCCGTCTCCAAGCACCTGCGGGTGCTCGAGAAGGCTGGCCTGGTGCGCCGCGAGCGGCGGGGGCGGACCCATCGCATGCACCTGGAGGCCGCCCCGCTGGCCGACGTGCAGGCGTTCATCGAGCGCTACCGCCCCTTCTGGCAGGACAACCTCGACGCCCTGGCCCGCTACCTGGAGGACGACCCCGCGTCATGAGCGCCCACCCCCCCACCGGCAGCGTCGCCCTGGTCGTGCGCCGCACCATCCGCGCCGCGACGCCCCGCGTCTTCGCCGCCTGGACCCGCCCCGAACACCTGATGCGCTGGTGGGGCCCCGAGGGCGTCCGCTGCCCGGCGGCCGAGGTCGACCTGCGGGTCGGCGGCCGCTATCGCATCGCCAACCGCATGCCCGACGGCCAGACCGTCTGGATCAGCGGCGCCTTCGAACGCATCGAGCCGCCCCGGCTGCTGGTCTACTCGTGGGTGGTCGGCGACGCCCCCCAGGCCGAGCGGGTGACCGTGCGCTTCGAGCCGGTCGAGGGCGGCACCGAGGTGATCGTGGTGCACGAGCACATCCCCGACGCGCCCACCCGAGCCTCCCACCGCCATGGCTGGGTGGGTTGCCTGGATGGCTTGCAGGCCGTATTCGACGGCGCCGACCCGGGAGCGTCGGCGCCGGGTCGGGCGGGCGGCGACTCCAGCGACCGGGCGCCCTGATCGGCGTGCGCAGAGCCGAACGACCCGGGTCCATCTCGACCCCGGTCCCCCGTCCCTCCACCCTCCACCCTCGCGTTGCCCACCATCCGACAACCCGAGCGCTCCGCCGCACCTGCCGCCGAGATCCGCATCACCTTCGCAAGCCCATCTCGAGCCCCGTCCCCCGTCCCCCCACCCTCGCGTTGCCCACCATCCGACAGCCCGAGCGCCCCGCCGCCCTGCCGCCCTGCCGCCGTGATCCGAATCACCCTCCTCGGTCCATCTCGAACCCCCTGTCCTCTCCCTCCGGGCGACCCCACCCCGACGCCCGGCCCGAGGCGCCGACTCACCCGCCGTCGTCCGGGCCCGCGGGGCGTCATGGCGGAGGCGGCGGCGTCCGCAAGCCCGTCTGAGCCCCCACCGAAGTCATCCCCGATGCCACCCCGAAGCCACCCGAGACGCACCCCACCGCCACCCACCCCGCGAAGCAGGGCTGGCGGACGCCGTCGCCGAAGCCCGCCCCGCCTCCACCCCACCCACACGCCCGCCGCGCCAGTCACCCACACCCATCACCCATCACTTCAAGATCGGCCACAGCGGCGCAAAGTCATCCGTCCACACCATGCCACCCCCGGTCTCCCCCTCACCGCCCAGCACCATCCAGTCGCTGTAATACACCCCCAACGGCGACCCCGCCTTCGCCCGCACCCGGCGCCACCTCAGCCCGTACACCCCCGCCAACCCCCGCACCACCCGCGCCAGATCAGCGTGATGATTCGACACATTGACCGCCAGCACCCCGCCCGCCCCCAGGCGCCCGACATACACCCCGAACGCCTCCCGGGTCAGCAGATGGGCCGGGATGGCATCCCCGCTGAAGGCATCCAGCACCAACACATCGTAGGTCGCATCCGACCCCGCCAGCAGCCGCCGCCCGTCCCCCACGAACACCCGGACCTCGGCCGCCGAGTCGGCCAGGAACGTGAAGTCCGAGCGGGCCACCGTCACCACGTCCGGGTTGATCTCGTAGAAGTCGAACACATCCCCCGGGCGCCCGTACGCCGCCAGCGTGCCCGCCCCCAGGCCGACCACCCCCACCCGGCGCCCGGACCCCGCCGCCGACAGCACCTGCCCCACCCCGCTGTGGGGCACGAAGTACGCCGTCGGCTGCCGCCGCCGCGCACCCATGCGCTGGAAGCCATGGCTGATGCGACCGTCCATCAGGTTGACCAGCATGCCATCCCGATAACGCTTCACCTGCAACGTGCCGAAGAAGCTGCGATACAGCGTGACATCGCCCCGCAGCCGCTTCACCACCGGCCAGGCGCCGCCCGCCGCCAGCGCCAGCCCCACCGCCGCCAGCAGCAGGCGCGGCCCCTCGACCGCCATCTGCGGCGGCCGGTCACGCCACGCCGAGCCGACGCACAGCGCAAACGCGGCCACCATCGCGATGGGCAGCTCGACGTGCAGCGGGAAGACCAGCGGAGCGACGAGCCCCACCCCCAGGCCGCCCAGCGCGCCGCCCAGGGCCAGGTGCAGGTAGAAGGCGGTCAGCCGGCCCGGGTCGGGCGCCCGCCGGGCCAGCTCGCCGTGCAGCGCCATGCAGCCGGCGAAGAGGCCGAAGCAGTAGCCGCCGACCTGCGCGCTCCACGGGGCCCGCCAGCCGGCGTTCTGCAAGGCGACCAGCGCGGCGAGCCCCAGCAGGCCCACCGGGAACCACAGCCGACGGCCGCCGGGGCGGGCACCGAACGCGATGACGAACGTCAGCAGGAAGAGCAGCAGCGGCACCACCCAGAAGAGCGGGGTCACGGTCAGATCGGCGGCGATGGCGTCGGTGACGCTCATCAGCAGGGCGACCCCGGTGGCCGAGAGGCCGACCCACAGCAGACGGGCCCGGCGGCTGGGGGCGGGGCCCACCGGAGCCACCGGCGGCGCGGCCCGGGAGCCGAGCACCCACAGCGCCATCGACCCGCAGAAGCCGGCGTAGAGCCACGACCAGCCGACGGTCTGGGCCCCGACGCCGACGGCGGGCTCGATCACCAGCGGGTAGAGGACGAGCCCGGCGATGCTGCCGGCGTTGCTCCAGGCGTAGAGCCGATACGGGGTCGGGCTGCGGGCGGCGACCCGGGCCTGGAGCAGCGGGGCGGTGGCGGCGAGCAATGTGTACGGGGCGCCGACGCTGGCCAGGAGCACGCCGAGGAGCTGGAGCGCCGGGTGGCTGTCGATGGCCGCCGGCGGGTCGGGGGTGATGGGCAGCGTGATCAGCGAGAGCGCGAGCAGTCCCCCGTGCACCGCGGCGGCCCGGGGCCCCGGCAGGCGGGCGATCCGGTGGGCGTAGGCGTAGCCGGCGAGCAGCAGGGCCTGGAAGAAGAGCAGGCTGGTGGTCCACACCGCGGCCGTGCCGCCGAACGGGGGCAGCAGCGCCCGGGCGATCATCGGCTGCACCGCGAAGAGCAGGCCAGCGCCCCAGAGCGCCGTCAGGGCGGCGAGGGCGTAGGCCGCTCGGGGGCTCATCGGGGGGCTCGACCGGCGCTCAGCGGCGGCGCGGCACGAGGGCCCGGCGGACGGCCTTCAAGGCCCGCTCGGCGAGCGGGATCGAGGTCTCGGGCAGCGGGTCCTGCTCGTCGGCCGCCTGCTCCCACAGCGCGGCGGTGACCAGCCCGGCCAACCCCGGCTCGGGCTCCCCGCCGTCGTCCTCGGCTTCGAACCCGGCGGTCAGCGCGGCCCGGCTCGCCCGGGGCACCGCGGCGCCGCCCCGGGCGTCCTCCAGGATCCACCACGTCTCGAACGCGAGGTCGATCGCGGTCGAGGCCACCACGTCGGGGTGGGCGGCGAGCTGCTCGAAGACGAAGGTCGCCACGTCGGACTGGTGGTTGTCGAAGCGGTCCCGGGCCTTGCGCCACGCCCGGTCGTCGAGGCCGTCGAGCCGGGTCGAGGCCCGGTCGACCTGGCGGGCCGACAGCGGCGCGTCGGGGTCCAGCTCGCCGAGGTCGACCAGCGGGCCGTGGGCGGCGGTCAGCTCGGCGTCGACCGCGTCCCACAGGCCGAAGAGGTTCTGGAAGGTGCGCTTCGCCGCGGCCGGGTCGGGGAAGCGGGGCTCGACCTCCCACAAGAGCGGGATGATCTCGCCGGCCGGGGTGCCCTCTTCGAGCGCGCAGGCGAACTCCTCGACCACGTCGTCGACGGTCAGCTCGCAGCCGCTCTGCGCCAGCAGCGGGGCCAGCGCGTCAGGGCCCTCGTAGATCCGGGGCAGGCGGTCGGTCCGGCGGGGTGTCTTCATGGCCGCGGGGTGTAGCAGACCCCGCGGCCGAGGGGAAGTCACAGCGGCGGTCAGGCGTGGCCGATGTAGAGGTGGGCGGTGCCGAAGGTGAGCCGGTGGGCGACGACGTCGCAGAGCCCGGCCTCGCGCATCAGGTCGCAGAAGACGTCGGCCGGGGGGAAGTCGGCGATCGAGGCTTGCAGGTAGCGGTACTCGCGGTCGCCGGAGAGCAGCGCGCCGAGCCGGGGCACGACGTGGTGCACATGCAGCCGGGCGAGCGCCGCCATCGGGCCGCCCCGGGGTTCGCTCAGCTCGAGCACGACCACCGGGCCGCCGGGGCGGGTGACCCGGGCCATCTCCCGCAGGCCGGCGAGGCGGTCGGGCACGTTGCGGATGCCGAAGGCGATGCACGATCCGGCGAAGCGATCGGCGTCGAACGGCATGTCGCGGGCGTCGCCCTCGACCAGCGCCACCCGGTCGCCGAGCCGGCGGCGCTCGATCTTCTCCCGGCCGACGCCGAGCATGCCCCCGCTGGGGTCGAGCCCGATGACGGTGACCGCCGGGGACCGCTGCGCCAGGGCCAGCGCGACGTCGGCGGTGCCGGTGGCCACGTCGAGCAGCGGGCCCTCGGTCGGCATCGCGTCGAGCAGCCGGCGGCGCCAGCGGCGGTCGACCCCGAAGCTCATCAGCCGGTTGAGCAGGTCGTAGCGGGGGGCGATGCGGTCGAACATGCCGCCCGATCCGTCGGCCCCGCCGACCAGGGTGGTGTTGTGGGCGCCGCTCATGTCAGGCCGCCTCCTCGTGGGCGTCGACCAGCCCCAGCCCGGCGCCGATGCGGCGCAGGGTGGCCCGGTCGATGGCCTGGGCCGCGTCGGAGCGGGCCCGGGCCGGGTCGGGGTGCATCTCGACCATCACCCCGGCTGCCCCGGCGGCCCGGGCGGCGAGGGCCAGCGGCTCGATGAGATCGCGGCGGCCGGTGGCGTGGCTCGGGTCGGCGATGACCGGCTGGCGGTGGACGTGGGCCAGCAGCGCGACGGCGGCGAGGTCGAGCAGGTTGCGGGTGGCCGGGTCGAAGCCGCGCACCCCCCGCTCGCAGAAGATCACCGCCGCGGCGCCGTGGGCCAGCAGGTGCTCGCCGGCCAGCAGCCACTCCTCGACGGTGGCGGCCATGCCCCGCTTGAGCAGGCACGGCACCCGGGCGGCGCCGGCGGCCCGCAGCAGCGCGAAGTTCTGCATGTTGCGCGACCCGATCTGGAGCACGTCGGCGTGGGCCGCGACCCGCTCGACGTCCCGCTCGGAGAGCACCTCGGTGATCACCGCCAGGCCGTGGCGGTCGGCGGCGGTCCGCATCCAGCCCAGCGCCTCGACGCCGTGGCCGTCGAAGCTGTAGGGCGAGGTGCGCGGCTTGAACGCGCCGCCCCGCAGCGCGGTGGCCCCGGCGGCGGCGGCGGCCTCGGCGGCGGCCATGACGGTGTCGGGGGCGTCGACGCTGCACGGGCCGGCGATCAGGACCGGCGCCGGCCCGCCGAAGGCCGCCCGGCGCACCGTCACGACCCGGCCGGCCTGGGCGTCGACCCGGGGGTGGGGGCTGGCGCCGACGAGCACCTCGGCCACCCCGGGCAGCCGCCGCAGCCGGCCGGGGTCGATCGGAGGCGATGGGGGGTCGATACGCAGCGCGCACACCCGGCCCGCGGCGTCGGCGAGCGGGGTGAACCACAGCCCCAGCGCCTTCAGCCGGCCCTGCACGGCGGCGGTCTCGGCGTCCGGTTCGAGTCGGATCAACATGGCGGGCCTCCTCGGGCGCGGGGGAAGAGATTACTTGCGGCGGTCGAGGGCCGCGTCGATCAGCGTGTGCATCGCCCGCCGGCCGGGCCCGGGGGGCAGCGGATCGAGCGCCCGGTGGGCCCGCTCGGCGTGGCGCTCGGCCTCCCGACGGGTGGCGTCGATGGCCCCGGTGGCCCGGATGGCCTCGACCAGCGCGGCGGCCTCGTCCGGGGTCGGCTCGCGCTCGGCGGCGGCGACGGCCCGCAGGCGCAGAGCCACCTCGGGGTCCCGCTCGGCGGCCACGAGCAGGGGCCAGGTCAGCTTGCCCTCGCGCACGTCGGCGCAGCGGTCCTTGCCGGTCTCGGCCGGGTCGCCGGTGAGGTCGAGCAGGTCGTCGACGAGCTGGAAGGTCATGCCCAGCGCCAGCCCGCTGCGGCCGAGGGTCGCCACCCGGGCCTCGTCGAGCCCCGCCAGCCGGCCCCCGGCGGCCAGGGACCACTCGAACAGCGCGGCGGTCTTGCCCTCGACGACCTCGAGGTACACCGCCGGGTCGGGGTCGAAGCGCCGCCGCCGCTCGAGTTGAAGCGCCTCGGCGTGCACCATGCGGGCGATGGTCGAGACCATGGACGTCGTCAGCGCCCGGGGCAGGCCTTCGAGCCGGCGCAGGACCTCGAGCAGCAGGTGGTCGCCGCCGAGCACGCTGGCCGCGTTGCCGTAGAGCACCCGGCTGGCCGGCGCCCCCCGGCGCTCGGTGCCCAGGTCGATGACGTCGTCGTGCAGCAGGGTCGCGGCGTGGGCCAGCTCGGCGGCCAGCGCCGCGTCGCGCACCGGGCCGTCGAAGCCCCGGCCCCCGATGCGGGCGGCGAGCACCACCCCCAGCGGGCGGATGCGCTTGCCCGGCTGGCCCAGAAGGTGGCGGGCGGCGCGCCAGGCGAGGTCGGCCTCGTCGCGCCCGGTCGTCGCCAGCGCCCGCCCCAGGTCGTTCAGGCCCGCGGAGAGCCAGTCCCGCACGGCGAGCAGGCGCTCGGCGGTCGCGGCGGCGCCGTTGCGCCGGGCGGCGGTCGCCAGCGGGGTCAGCGGCGTGGGCGCCGGCGCCACGCGGGCGGCCAGGGTCTGGGCGTCGGTCATGATGCACCGTCCTGAAGGTCGAAGGTCGGCTCGGTGGGCGCGGTCGGATCGGCGAACAGCGGGGCCAGCGCCGCGCGGCGCAGCTTGCCCAGGTCGCCTCGGGGCAGCCCGTCGACGACGGCGAAGCGGGCCGGGGCCGCGTGGGGCCCGACCTCGGCTCTGCACAGCGCGCGCAGGGCGTCCTCGGGCGGCGAGTGCGCCCGGTCGGCGAGCACCAGCGCGGCGGCCGGGCGCTGGCCCCAGCGGGCGTCGGCGACCGCCACCACCCCCGCGTCGCGCACCGCCGGGTGGCGGCGCAGGGCGTCCTCGATGGCCCCCGGCGACAGGTTGAGCCCGCCGCTGATGATGACGTCGTCCCGCCGCCCCTCGACGAAGACCCGCCCGCCCTCGACCCGGCCCCGATCGGCGGTGATGCGGGCCCCGGCGACGACCGGGCCGCTCACGGTGAGCGCGCCGTGGGGGTCGACGCTCACCCGGGCGAAAGGCAGCGGCGGCGCCCCGGGCGCGAGGTCCCCCGGGGCCCGGGTGGCGATCTGGCTGGCGGCCTCGGTCATGCCCCAGGTCGTGGCCACCGGCGCGCCCAGCGCCCGGCAGCGCTCGATCAGCGGCGCCGGCGCGTGGGCCCCGCCGAGCAGGATCGCCCGCAGGCCCGGGGGGAAGGGCCGCGCGGCGCGGGCGTCGAGCACCGCCTCGAGCATCGCCGGGGTCAGCGAGACCAGCGACGCCTCGCCCGCGTCCAGCCGGGCGGCGATCGCCGACGGTTCGAAGCGGGCGAGCAGGGCGGTCGTGGCCCCGAAGGCGCACCGGATCCCGATCGAGGCCCCGCCGATGTGATGCGGCGGCAGGCAGGCCAGCCAGCGGTCGTCGGGCGCGTGGCCCAGCCGCAGCATCGAGCCCATCGCCGAGAAGACGAGCTGCCCGGTCGCCAGCCGCACGATCGTCGGCGCCCCGGTGGTGCCCGAGGTCGCGATCACCAGCCGGATCTCGTCCAGCGGCCACGGGCGCTCGGGCAGCGGCAGCCCCCGGGGGCGGGCGGCGTCGCCGTCGAGCACCCGGTCGGGGGCGATGGCGGCCAGGGCCCGCGCCCGGGCCGGCGGCGGCAGGCGGTGGTCGACCGGGGCGACGGCGGCGCCGATCCAGCCGATGGCCCAGAAGTCGACCCACCAGTCGATCCCCGGCGGGGCGACGAGGGCCACGGTCTGCCCCGGCCCGACGCCCGCGGCCCGCAGCCCGCCGGCTCGCCGGGCGACCCGGGGGATCAGCGCGCCGTAGGTCACCGCGTCGTCGCCGGCGATCAGCGCCGGGTGGTCCGGTCGGGCGAGCAGCGCCGAGATCAGCGGGTGGGGCACGTCGAAGTTCATCGGGCCGCCTCCCGGGGGGCCCAGCCCATGCCCGGCCCCCCCGGCAGCGAGAGGCGCCCCCGGACCTCGACCGCGGCCCCGCCCAGGCCGTGCACCCCCCGCCCGCCAGGCCCTTCGAGGCCCGCGGCGAGGTGCAGCGCGCCCAGCCGGCCCAGCGGCGACTCCAGGGCGTGGGTGATGCACACCGTCAGCCCCCGCCGCCGCGCCGCCCGGGCCAGATCGCGGGCCCGGCGCAGGCCGCCGACGAACATCGGCTTGATCACCGCCACCTCGGCCAGCGCCAGCGCGGGCTCGCCCAGCCGGGCGACCGACTCGTCGACCGCCAGCGGCGCCGGGCTGATGCGCCGCAGGGCGACCAGCCCGTCGACGTCCGCGGCGGGCAGCGGCTGCTCGATCCACGCCGGCCGGTGGCGGGCCAGGGCCCGGGTCGCGTCGGCGGCCGCCGCCCGATCCCAGCCGCCGTTGGCGTCCAGCCGCAAGTCGATGTCGGGCGCCGCGTCCCGGATCGCGCCGACCCGGGCGTCGTCATCGGCCAGCGGGTCGGCGGCCACCTTCACCTTGAGCGCACACGCCCCGTCGGCCACCGCCGCCCGGGCCTCGTCGGCGTCGGCCACGAGCCGGTGGCTGGCGACCGATGTCGCCGGGTCGAGCCCCAGCAGCGCGGTGATCGAGCAGCCGGCGCGGCGCGCGGCGAGGTCGAGCCGGGCCTGCTCCAGCCCGTGGGCCACCGGGGCGGGCAGCGCCGAGGGGTCGGCGGCGGGGTCGAGCGTATCGAGCGCCGCCCGCGCCTGCGCCTCGTCGACCCCGAAGCCGGGCCACGGGGCCACGTCGCCCCAGCCGCAGAGGCCGTCGGCCTCCAAGCCGATGTGCCAGCCACGGCGCGCCGCCACCCGCCCCCGCGCGGTGCGCAGGCCGAGGTCGAAGGCGTAGGGGCGCACGATCGCCCGCTCGACGGTCAAGGCCACGTCAGCACCCCCGCCGAGAGCAGCAGCCCGAAGACCAGCTCCAGCCGCGCGGTGGCCCCCAGGTGGGGGTTGAGCGCGGCCCCGTCGACCGTCGTCAGCGCCCGGATCTCGCGCGCCGCGAGCGGCAGGCTGGCCAGCGCCAGCAGCCACCCCGGGCCGGCGATCCCGCCGAGCACCGCCCCGATCACGAGCCCGTAGGCCGCGACGAGCAGCGCGATGTACTGCCCCCGGGCGAAGCGGCCTCCGAAGCGCACCGCGGTCGTGCGCTTGCCGACCCGGGCGTCGGTGTGGCGGTCGCGCAGGTTGTTGACGACCAGGATGGCCGTCGCCAGCGCGCCCACCGCCAGGCCGGCGATCACCGCGCCCCCGTCGAGGGCGCCCGCTTGCAGGTAGTAGGTGCCGCCGGTCGCGCCCAGCCCGAAGAAGAGCAGCACGAAGACATCCCCCAGCCCGAGGTAGGCCAGGGGCAGCGGCCCGGCGGTGTAGGCGACGGCGCAGGCGATGCTGACGAGGCCCAGCGCCAGCATCGGCCAGCCGCCGATCGCGGTGATGTAGACCCCGACCGCCGCCGCGCCGCCCAGGCTCAGCGCGGCCCCGGTCGCCACCTGACGGGGGGTCAGCCAGCCCTTGGCGGTCGCCCGGGCCGGGCCCAGGCGGTCGGGCCCGTCGGCGCCTTTGTGGAAGTCGCTGTAGTCGTTGACGAGGTTCGTCCCGATCTGGATGAGCAGCGCGCCGAGCATCGCCGCCGCCGCCGCGGCCCACGCCCGGTGGCCCTCGGCGACCGCCAGCGCGGTGCCCACGATCACCGGCACCGCGCCGGCCCACAGCGTCGCCGGGCGGATGGCAGCCCACCACGTCGCGCGCGGGCCCGGTCGTTCGGGCGACGTCATCGAGCCCCTCCGTCGATCGCCGAGACCGCCTCGCCCACCGCGGCCCACGCGGCGCGGTGGCGGGCCACGTCCGCCCGCCGGTCGATCCGGGCGTGCACCACGGTGACCCCCCGCCGGGTGAGGCTGGCGGTCAGCGCCGCGGTCAGCGCCTCGCCGTGCTCGACCGCCCGGTAGCCGACCCCCGCCGCGGCGCACAGCGGCTCGAGCGCCGCCGGCTGGGGGGTGAGGAAGAGCTCTTCGAAGCGGGCCGGGTGGGCCGCGACCGGCAGGTACTCGAAGATGCCCCCGCCGCCGTTGTCGACGACGACGATGGCCACCGGGCCCGTCGGCTCGATCTGCCCCGCGAGCAGCAGCCCGCCGACGTCGTGCAGCGTCGCCAGATCACCGATGAGCAGCGCCAGGGGGCCCGCGCCCCGGCCGCGGGCCTCGCCCAGCGCGGTGGCGATGGTGCCGTCGATGCCGTTGGCCCCCCGGCTGGCGTAGACGGGCGGACAGCCCGCGCCGAGCAGCGCCGGGTCGCCGAAGCCGTCCAGGTCGCGGATGGGCATGCTGCTCGCCGCGTGCAGCGCGGCGTCGTACGGCAGCGCGGCCAGCAGCCGGTGCACGATCGCGCCCGACCACCAGCCCTCGGCGCAGGCCGCCCGCAGCGCGCCGCGGGCCACCGCGTCGGCCGCGATCCACCGCGCCCGCCACCCGCCGGCGCGCCCCGGCCCGCCGATCGCATCGGCCAGCAGGCGGGCGTCGGCCTCGATGATCTGCGCCGCGAGGTGATCCGGATCGTGGCGCTCGCCGGCCGGGTCGACCGCGATGAGGCGATCGACCGCGTGGCGGGCGAGCCACCGCGTCAGCGGCTTGCTGGTACACGCCCGGCCGAAGCGCAGCACACAGTCGGGGCCCACCGCGCCGAACGGCCCCCGCAGCAGCGCGTCGTAGCTGGCGATGGTCTGCGGCCGCCCACCGTCGGCGTCGACCGCGAACCGGACCCCCGAGGCGGCCTCGGCCAGCACCGGCCAGCCCAGGCGGTGGCCCAGGGCGATGATGGCCCGGGCGGTCTCCCGGCCGGGCGCCGCGTCGGGCCCGCACACGATCACGCCCCGCTCGGCCGCCTTCGCCCGATCTTCGAAGCGGGCCACCGCCGTCGGGTCGGGGGCCCGCAGAGCAGGGGGCCGGGGCTCGACGATCGACGGGCGCGGCGGGTCGTCCGGCAGCCCGGCCATCCACAGCGGCTCGCGGAGCTGCACGTTGAGGTGCACCGGCCCCGCGGGGCACGCCCGGGCGCAGGCCACCGCGTCGGCGGCCGCGCTGCTCAGGGCCCGGCGGGGGGTGTCGTCGTCGGGCGGGGGCAGCGTGCGGCTGCGCTTGGCGAAGGCCCCGAAGATGCGGGTCTGGTCGAGGGTCTGGGGCGCCCCGCAGCCGTGCAGGGCCGGCGGGCGATCGGCGGTCAGCACCACCAGCGGCACCCGCGACCGCTCGGCCTCGATCAGCGCCGGCAGGTAGTGGGCCCCGGCCGAGCCCGAGGTGCACGCCAGCGCCACCGGCCGCCCGCTCGCCCGGGCCAGCCCGAGCGCGTAGAAGCCGGCGACCCGCTCGTCGAGCACCGCCCGGACCTCGACCCCGCCGTGCTCGGCGAAGGCCAGCATCAGCGGGGTGTTGCGCGAGCCGGGCGAGACCACCGCCGCCTCGACGCCGCCCTCGACGAGCGCCGCGACCAGCGCCGCCGCCGCCTGCCGGTTGCGGCGGGCGATCCGTCGATCCGACTCGGCGCTCATCGGTCCTCCGATCGCACCGTGCGCAGGGCCTGCCCGACCGTGCGCAGCTTGAGCGCGCTCTCGGCCCACTCGGCGTCGGGGTCCGAGCCGGCCACCACCCCCGCGCCGGCGAAGGCCCACGCCCGGGGCCCCACGATCAGCGCCGAGCGGATGGCCACCGCCGCCACCCCGGCCCCGTCGGCGCCCAGCCAGCCCACCGGCCCCCCGTACCACCCCCGGTCGAGCGGCTCGGTGCGGGCCAGCCACTCCAGCGCCGCCGCCCGGGGCTCGCCGCCCAGCGCGGGGGTCGGGTGCAGCCGATCGACGATGTCGTCCAGGGCCACCCCGGGCCGCAGCCGGGCGCTGATCGCCGTCTCGAGGTGCTGGATGCCGGGCAGCCGCCGCAGCCGGGGCGCGCCGTCGACCATGACCGCCGCCGCCAGCGGATCGAGCGCGGCGGTGATCGCCTCGACGACGACCCGGTGCTCCCGGCGGTCCTTGTCCCGGGCGAGCAGCGCCGCGCCCAGGCGGGCGTCCTCCGCCGGATCGACCCCCCGGGGCGCGGTGCCGGCCAGCGCGTGGGTCTCAAGCCGGCGCCCGTCGAGCCGGGCCAGCAGCTCGGGGCTGGCCCCCACGAAGGCCCGGTGGCCCTCGGTGAAGCCGAAGACGTGGGCCTCGGGGTGACGCTCGACCAGCGCCGCCAGCGTCGCCCGGGCCGAGAAGCGGCGGCCGGCGGGCGCCTCGAAGCGGGTCGCCCGGGCGGGCACGACCTTGTTCAACGCACCGTGATCACAGGCCTCGACGATCGCCCGCACCCGGGCCCGCCACGACCCGATCGACTCCTCGTCGACCGGCGCCCCGGCGGGCTCGCCCGACGCCGCCGCGGGCGCATCGAGCAGCGCGGCCGACAGCGAGAACCAGCGCGCGGCGAGCCGCTCGGCGTCGGCCCGATCATCGCCGATCGGCGCGATCAGCGCGTGCAGGGCCAGCCATTGTTCATGTGATGAAGAACACCGGGTCAGCGCGGCGACGGGGACCCGCCGCAGGCGCCGGGGCCACGCCGCCCACGGGCCGGGCCGGATCGCGCGCTCGGCGAAGGCCCGCCCGAAGACCTGCACCGGCCCCGGCAGCGGCGCGGGGGCGCACAGCGGGGTGCCGGCCGCGGGCAGCCCGCCGAGGGTCGCCGAGGCCCGCCCGGTCGCCGGATCGCGCCAGTATGTGCCGCTGCGCGCCCCCCGCCGGGCCAGCTCGAAGAGGTCCAGCGGCGCCCCGATCCCCACCGGCCCGCCGACCCGCAGCAGCGCCGGACACCCCGCCGCGCGGGCGACACCCCGAGCGCGGGCCACCGCCGACGGGAAGTCGGGGGCCGGCCGGTCCGGGCCGTGGTGCAGGGGATCGAGCATCGGGCGTCCTGTTGTTCAGAGCTTCGTGAACAATTGACGCGCACTGTAGTGGTTTGGTTGCAGGCACCGCAACCCGAAGGCTTCGGTCTGCGTCGCAAGAGTGCTAGTTTGGGGCCGAGAGGAGTTCGTGCCATGCTGAACATCACACTGAGCGGGGGCCCCCGATGAGCGCCGCCGAGGGCCTGCGGGCCGCCGATCCCGCCGGGCGCCGGGTGCTGCACGTCTGCGACGCGGTGGGCGCCTTCATCGAGTATTGGGGCTTCAAGTCGATCCACGGTCGGGTGTGGACGCTGCTCGCGCTGCGGGCCCGGCCCATGGCCCAGGCCGAGATCGCCGCCACGCTGGGCGTCAGCCGCTCGCTGATCAGCGGCGCGGTCGCCGAGCTGGTCCGCCACGGCCTGGTGCGGGCCACCGGCGAGCACCGCAACGCGCCCTACGAGGCGGTCATGGACTTCTGGCCGACCATCGCCGACGTGCTGCGGGGGCGGGAGTGGATGCTGCTCGAGCGGGCCCGCATGGCGCTCGAGGGCGCCATCGAAGAGGTCGAGCGCGCCGCCGAGTCGGGCGAGCCGGCGGTGTGGGACGCCGGCCGCATGAAGGTGCTGCTCGCGCTCACCGAGCTGGGTCAGGCGCTGCTGCGGGCGGTGATGTCGATGCGCGCGCCCCGGGCGCCCGATCGGGTGGGGCACTGGCTGAAGGGCGCGGTGTCGGTGGTGCACCGGGTGCGGCGCCGGCTGTGATCGGGGCCGCGCCGGCCGGGGGGCGCCTCAGGCGTGCAGGCGATGGCCGGTGACGGGCCGCAGGCGGGGGCGGGTCGACATCGGCCCCCCCGAGCGGCCGGTGCGTGACGGGGGCATCGGCAGGGGCCGATCGCAGCGGGGGCACTGGGGGCGGCAGATGACCCCGAAGTCGACGAGGTAGGCGCGGGCGTCGCAGTGCAGGCAGTGGACCATCATGGAGACCTCTCGGGTCGAGCGGCTGTGGAGCGGTGCGGGCGGTCTGGTCTACCAGAGAGAGACATCGGCCCGGCCGATGGTTACAGCAACCAGACACTGACTCTGACCGTGCTCGCTGGCCCGATTCGCCGACTGCGGCGTCGCTCGACTTGCCGTTGCCCCCATGTCGGATATCGGCGGCGGGCGCGCGCCGGCGCCGCACCTCACCGACCGTGCAGCCCGTGCTTCTTGAGCAGCTCGCGCAGGTAGTACCGGGTCAGCCCCGCCGCCCGGGCGCAGCGCGAGATGTTGCCCCCGTGGGCGTCGACGAGCCGCTCGAGGTAGGCCACCTCGAACCGGTCGAGCACCACCCGCCGGGCGACCTTGAACGGCGCCCGCAGCTCGAGCTCCACCGGGGTCGACCGCTCGTCGGGCGCCAGCATCAGGTCGTCGACCCCGATGAGCGGCCCTTCGGCGAGGCTCGCCGCCCGCCGGACCGTATTGCAGAGCTGGCGGACGTTGCCCGGCCACGGGTGCTCGCTCAGCGCGTCGAGGGCCGCGGTGGTCAGCCTTCGGTCGGGCGCGGCGGCCGCCCCCGGGCGATGCTCGGCGAGGCCGTGTTCGGCGAGGCAGTGCTCGGCGAGCAGCGGGATGTCCGCCCGGCGAGCCCGCAGCGGCGGCAGCCGGACCCGCACGACGCCGACCCGGAAGTAGAGGTCTTCCCGGAACCGACCCTCGGCGACCATCGCCCTCAGGTCGCGGTGGGTCGCCGCCACCACCCGCACGTCGACCCGGATCGTCTCGTGCCCCCCCACCCGCTTCAGCTCGCGCCGCTCGAGCACCCGCAGCAGGCGCGGCTGCAAGGCCGGCTCGAACTCCCCGATCTCGTCGACGAAGATCGTACCCCCGTCGGCCCGCTCGAACAGCCCCCGGTGGCGGGCCACCGCCCCGGTGAAGGCGCCCCGCTCGTGCCCGAAGAGCGTGCTCTCCACCAGATCACGGGGCATCGCCGAGCAGTCGAGCACGACGAAAGGCCCCGCCCGGCGGGGGCTGTGATCGTGGATCGCGCGGGCCACCAGCTCCTTGCCGGTGCCCGTCTCGCCCTCGACGAGCACGCTCAGGTCGGAGGGCGCGACGCGCTCGAGGCGCGCGAAGACCGCCCGCATGGCCGGATCGCGGCCGATCGCCTCGCCGAAGCGCTCCGCCGGGGGCGGGGGCTCGCCGGCGACCCGCAGCGCGCTGCCGCCCAGGGTCAGGGTCGCGCCCGGCGTCAGCCGGCCGGCGTCGACCCGCACGTCGCCGTAGGCCACGGCGCCGTCGAGCGCCTCGACCGCCACCTCGACGGCGCCGGCCGGGTCGGCCGCGTGGGGGGTGAGGCGCAGGTGGCGGGGCGCGACCGCCGGGTCGGAGAGCACGACGTCGCAGCCCGGCCCCCGGCCGACGAGCAGGGGCCCGTCGAGCGGGCGGCGCAGCCCGGCGTCGGGGCCGGCGATGACATGCAGGCAGAGCGACATCGGCGCAGTCTACCGCGCGCCGATGGGCGCGCCGACCGCGGGCGATGAAAAAATCGCGCTCGATCAGATCGCGGGCCGGCCCCCGCCGTAGGGCCCCCCGCCGCTGCGGCGGCGCCCGACACCCGCACCCGAAGGAGCCCCCGATGATCCGCCTCGCTGCCCTGCTCTTCACCGCCCTGCTCGCCGCCCCCGCCCTCGCCGACCAGACCCCGCCCGAAGCGCCCCACGCCGCCGACGCCGAGGCCCGCTACGCCCCGGTCACCCGCCACGACTTCCGCGGCGAGGAGGTCGACGGCCGCACCGCGCGCCCCGACGGCGACGTCGTCGAGGGCCACCGCCACGCCCCGTTCGGCTCGCTGATCCGGGTCCGGGCCGACTTCCGCGCCGAGCTGCTGCAGAGCGCGCAGGACATCTGACCGCCCTGATTCGATTCCGATCCCCGGCGACACGAATCGGAGCCCATTCCGACGTCGGCGACCGCCGCGCCCCGTATTCCGGGCCTCGGGGCGGTGGCACACCCCTCGCAAACGGCCTCCCCCGACCGCGGCGACCGCCGCTCGAAGTTCCGAAAAGGAGGCCCCCATGCTCTCGCTCATCACCCTCGCCCTCGTCACCGCGCTCGCCGGCCCCGGCCCGGTCGTCATGGCCGACGCCGGCCTGCCGGTCGCCGTCGAGCCCCTGCCCGAAGTGATCGCCATCGACACCGGCGCGGCCATCGCCGACCGCGAGCTGGTCGGGACCGCCGACCGCTTCCCGGCCGACGGCGGCCGGGTCTACGCCCGCATCGTCGTCGACAACCCCGGCCCCGAGACCGCCCTGGCCATGGTCTGGCGCCGGGACGGTCGGATCGTGCAGTCGCTGCCGGTCACCGTGGGCACCAGCCCCCGGTGGCGCACCTGGTCGTACAAGACCCTGCGGAAGCGCGACGTGGGCCGGTGGACGGTGGAGGTGCTCGACGAGGAGGGCACCCTCATCGCCCGCGCCGCCTTCGAGGTCGGCGCGCCGCCCCCCGCCGTCTCCCTCGCCCGCTGACACGCCCCCACTCACCGCCCCAGGATCTGCTCGGCCCGGCGCAGCGCCCCGTCGAAGGGGTCGCCCGCCGACGCCGGGCCCGCCGGGGCGCCCTTCAGCAGCGGCAGGCTCTGCACCAGCCCCCAGGCCCACACCGCCAACCCCAGACCGGTCAGCCCGCCGGGCACGAACAGCGCGCCCAGGCCCAGCGCGCCGACCGCCACGAGCCCCTCGACCACCACCCGCCGGGCGGGCGCGCCCCGCCCGTAGAAGACGCCCCGCCCGACCGCGACCAGCGCGGTGACGCCCACCGCGGTCAGCGCCGGATCGGGCCAGACCAGCAGCCACACCCCCAGCAGCGGGCCGGCCACCAGCGCCGCCTTGAAGCCATCCGCCGGACGGGGCGCGATGCCGAACAGCCACAGCACGCCCAGCCCGGCGAACAGCGCCGCGACCGTCGGCCCGGCCCCGAAGAGCGGCCCGAAGACGAGCACCCCGCACACCGCGGCGAGCGCGGCGAGCGCGGCGAAGATCAGGCCCTTGGCGAACCCGTCGATGCGCCCCATCACGCCCCCCCTTCGGTGATCGCGCCCGCGGTGCCCCGGCGGCGGCGCAGCAGCTCGAGCTCGACCTCCTCGTCGGCCACCGGGCCGGCCCCGGTCGGCGGCGCGTCCCGGCCGGACTCCAGCCGGGTCAGCCGCTCCCGGACCCGGGCCCGGAGCGCGTCGAGCGCCGCCGCCTGCTCGGCGACCGTCTCGGCGAGCGCCGCGTGCTCCCGGGCCACCTCGACCCGCCGGGCCTCGGCCGTCGACCGGGCCCGGCGCAGCGGCAGCAGCCGGCGCAGGGTGAAGCGGGCCAGCGCCTCCTCGCCCTCGGCCAGCGCCAGCTCGACGTCGTCGTCCAGCGCGGCGATCCGGCCGTCGAGGCCGTCGATCTCCCGGGCCAGCCGGGCCTGCTCGGCGACCAGGGCCGCCAGCCGGGCCCGCTTCTGCTCCAACGCGCCCTCGGCGTCGCGCAGGCACTGGCGCAGGACGAGCGCCTCGTCCTCCAGGGCGTCGACCACCCCGTGCGCGTCGGCGGTGATCAGGTGACGGATGCGATTCCACAATGCCATCGGATGGCTCCTCTCGAGTGGGTGGGTGATGGGTGGGGTGCGTTCGACGGAGCGACTACCGCCCGAAGACGTTGCTCAGCGCGCCGCCCCGGGAGCTGCTCCAGCCCGAGCTGAGGTTCATCTTGCTGAAGCGATTGCGCTTGTGGGCCTGGTTCGCGCCGGAGAACGCGTCGTCGAGCGCCGCGCGGCGGGCGGCGACCTCGCCGAGGTGCTGCTCGACGGCGACCGAGCCCACCACCCGGTTGAGGGCTGCGGTCTGCGTCGCGTGCGTATCGAGCAGCGCCCGGGCGGCGTCGGCCTCACCGTTGCGCACATGAACCGCCAGCTTCTTCTCGATGTCGGCGAAGCGCCCGGCGACCACCGACCGCTCCCAGGCCTGCGCGTCGAGCCCGGCCACGAACGCCGCCTCGTCGGCCACCGCCGCGACGGCCCCCAGCGGCGCGGGGGGCAGGGCCTGCGCCGCGCCGTCGACCGCGAAGCGCAGCCCCACCGCGCCCAGATCCACCGCATCGGCCGGCTGATCGGCCGGCACCCGCAGGGTCAGCCAGATGCGCCGCGCCTGACCGGCGAAGAGCGCCCCGGGGCGGAAGACGACGCCTCCATCGATGTGCTCCATGGGGTAGCCCGCCGCGTCGACCACCGCCACCCCCGCCGCCGGCTTCAGCTCGACGGCCAGGCCCGAGGCCACGGTGGCCCGCGACGCGTCGAACTCGGCGGCGAGGATGGCGTCGAGCCCGCCCTCGTCGTGCAGCGAGTGGAAGTTGCCGGTGCCGGCGTCGGCCAGCCCGGCCATCAGCACCTCGTTGAAGCCCAGGCCGATGCCCACCGCGCTGAGCACGTAGCCCCGCTCGGCCGCCCGCCGCGCCCGGCGGGTCAGCCCGTCGGCGCCGGTGTCGCCCGCGGTGGGCTCGCCGTCGGAGAGCAGCAGCACCCGCGCCGGGCGCTCGCTCTCGCGGGCCCGCACGATGCCGTCGGCCAGGTCGAGCGCCGCGCTGATGTTGGTGCTGCCCCCCGGGCTCAGCCGCCCGAGCTGCCCCCGCCACCCGGCGACCGCCTCGGGGGTCGCCGGCGCCAGGGCCACGTCGACCCGGGCGTCGCCGCTGTACGAGACCACCGAGAGCCGATCCGCGGGCCGCAGCCGGCCGAGCAGCGCGTACATCGCGCCCATGGCGTCGGCGAACTTCTGGCCGCTCATCGAGCTGGAGCGGTCGATCACGACGATGATGTCGGTGGGCACCGCCGGGGCGTCGCCCTCGGGCGCGGCGGCGGACAGGGTCAGCTCGGCCCGCACGATCCCATCCCCGCCCTGCATGACCCGGCTGCGGTCGAGCCGGGCGGCGAGGGTGACCCC
Source organism: bacterium (assembly GCA_030426085.1). Classification (GTDB taxonomy): domain Bacteria; phylum Myxococcota_A; class Bradymonadia; order UBA7976; family UBA1532; genus JACKDM01. Next base: position 249,211 of record JAUHYW010000003.1, read on the forward strand.
GTGCCCGGCGGTCGCGGCCGACGGGGCCGCGGCCGCCGGCCCCTTCTTCGCGCCGAGCGCGGGGGAGGGCGAGACCGAGGCCAGCGGCGGCACGGCCACCGGGATCTGCACCTGAGGGGCGGGGCTGAGGGCGCCGGCGGCGACCGCGACCCCCAGCCCGGCGGTGAGGGCGACGAGGCCGACGGCGAGGCGGCGGCGGTTGGACGCAGGGGTCTGTTCGGACATGGCATGCACTCCGTTCGAGCGGTCGGTCGGTGGCGTCGATGGCATGCCGCCGACTCTCGGGGTGGCATGCCGCGATATGTGGTGCAGCCACCCTAGCCCATCTCGGGCACATGCCATGCAAAAGGGCCGTAAAGGCTCACCGGGCCCTCTTTACACACCCTTTACAGACAGCGGGCGGCGATTCGTGCTCAGATGGCCGCCATGAGCGACGCGCCCAAGCCCGAGATCCTGGTCGTCGAGGACGAGGCCCCCATCCGGGAGGGGCTGTGCGACGTCCTCGTGTATCACGGCTACCGCCCCACCGGGGTCGCCACCGGCGACGGCGGGCTGGCCGAGGCGCTGACCGGGCGCTACGCGCTGGTGGTGCTCGACGTGATGCTGCCCGGCCTCGACGGCTTCGAGATCTGCCGCCGCCTGCGGGCGGCGCGGCCGTTCCAGCCCATCGTGATGCTCACCGCCAAGGGGGCCGAGGACGACATCGTGCGCGGCTTCCGCGAGGGGGCCGACGACTACGTGCCCAAGCCGTTCTCCATCCGGGAGCTGATGGTGCGCATCGAGGCGGTGCTGCGCCGGGCGGGGCGGGCGCCGCTGGACGCGCAGCAGGGCTTCGCGGTGGGGCGGTGGCGGGTCGAGCCCGGCGAGCGGCGGGCGGTCGACGGCGGCGAGGCGGTCGAGCTGACCCCCCGCGAGCTCGAGGTGCTGGCGCTGCTCGCCCGGGAGCGGGGGCGCACGGTCAGCCGGGACCGGCTGCTGCAGGAGGTGTGGGGCTTCGGCAACGTCGAGCACATCCACACCCGCACGGTCGACATGCACATCGCCAAGCTGCGCAAGAAGCTGGGGGATGGCATCTCCACGGTGCGCGGCGAAGGCTATCGGCTCGACGCATGATGGCTCCGACCCCGGCGCAGGCGCCGACGGACGGGCGCCGGCTGCGGCGGCTGCGGCGGCGCTTCCGCTGGGCGGCGGCGCTGCTGATGCTGCCGCTGATGCTGCTCGTCGGCCGGGCCATCTGGGGCGTCGAGGCCGAGTACCGGGCCCACCACGAGGCGGTCGCCCGGCGACTCTTCGACGAGATCGAGCGGGCGCTGACCGAGCTGTTGCGGGTCGAGGAGGGTCGCCCGGTGGCGGCGTATGCGGCCGGCGCGGCGCCCATCGCCCGGGCCCCGTTCGTGGTGGGGCGCTTCGAGATGGACGACCGGGTGCGGGCCATCGGGCCCGGCGCCGAGGCGGTGGCCGCGGCGCTGCGGGGCGTCGAGCGGGGCGCCCGGGGGCGCAGCCCGGTGGACTGGATGCGGCCGGGCAGCACGGTGGCCCACAACGCGCTGCCCAACGTCTCGGGCAAGCTCAGCCTCAGCAGCCTCAATCGGGGCGCCTCCCGCATGGGCCGGGGCGGCCTGGACTCGGGCGGGGCGCTGAACAACGTCTTCGGCGACGGCCTGGGCAACGGGCCCCCGCCCGCCGCCGAGCCCGCTCCCGACCCCGACCCCGGGCCGGCGGGCGCGGCGTCGGTCTCGCTGATGGAGGGGGTCGTCGTCGAGGGCGAGCGCCTGGTGCTGCTGCGGCGGGTCGAGGTCGGCGACTGGATCCGAAAGCAGGGGCTGGTCATCGACATCCCCCGGCTGGCCGAGGCGCTCGCCGAGCGGGCGCTGAGCGGGTCTCTTCTGCGAGACGCCGCCACCCTGCGCATCTCGACCGACCCCCGGGTGCCGAGCGACGCCCCCCATGGCTTCACCCATCGCTTCGGGGAGCCATTCGAAGGCATCGGCGCGTCGCTGGCCTTGCAGCCGCTGCCCGACGCGGTGGACACCGGCTGGGTCTACGGCCTGGGTCTGGGTCTGCTGCTGATGGCCCCCCTGGGTCTCTTCGCGCTGTATCGCATGGCCGCGGTCACCGTGCGCTTCGCCGAGCGGCAGAGCGACTTCGTCTCGGCGGTGACCCACGAGCTGAAGACCCCGCTGACCTCCATCCGGATGTACGGCGAGATGCTGCGCGACGGGGTGGTGCCCGACCCCGACAAGCGGCAGCGGTACTACACCCACATCACCGCCGAGGCCGAGCGGCTGTCGCGCCTGATCGGGAACGTGCTCGAGCTCGCCCGGCTCGAGAAGGGGCGCCGGCCGATGAACCCCACGGTGGGTGATCCGGCGGACGCGCTGCGGGCGGTGGCCGAGCTGTTCGGGCCCCAGGCACAGGCGGCGGGCTTCGCGGTGGTCATCGAGGCCGAGCCCGATCTGCCGGCGGTGCGCTTCGACCGGGATGTGCTGGTGCAGGTGCTCTTCAACCTCGTCGACAACGCGGTCAAGTACGCCCGCGACGCCGACGACCGGCGCATCGTGCTGCGCGCCGAGCGGGCCGGCCCGGGGGTGGCCCTGGTCGTGCGGGATCACGGCCCGGGGGTGCCCGCCCGCCAGCTCCGGCGGGTGTTCGAGCCGTTCTACCGCGGCGAGCGCGAGCTGACCCGCACCGCGACCGGCACCGGCATCGGCCTCGCGCTGGTCCGGGGGCTGGTCGATCGCATGGGGGGGGCGGTCAGCGCCGAGAACGCCGCCGAGGGCGGCCTGCGGGTGCGCATCACGCTGCCGGTGGTCGGCTGAGGCTCAGGTGTGGGGCGACGGCTTGCGGCGGGTGAGCCGGGCGATGGCTTCGGTGGCCACCAGCGCGCCCCGGGCGCCGCGGCCGAGGCCGGCGGCGTTGGCTTCGTCGGTGTCGATGTGCATCTCGGTGGCATACTTGGGTGACACCCGCACCATGACATCCCCGAAGATGAGATCGCGGGCGTCGGTGTCGACCGCCACGTCGACGACGTCCTTGTCCTTCAGCCCGAAGCGATCGGCGTCGTCGGGTGTCATGTGGATGTGGCGCCAGGCGCAGATGAGACCCTCGGTGAGCGTGAGCGTGCCTTGGGGGCCTTCGAGGGTGATGCCGGGGCTGTTCTCGACGTGCCCCGAGGGGCGCACCGGGGCGTCCACCCCCAGCTTGAACTCGTCGGTGCGGCTGATCTCGACCTGGCACTTGGGCCGGGTGGGCCCCAGGATGCGCACCCCGTCGATGCGGCCCTTGGGCCCGACGAGGTTCAGCTTCTCTTCGCAGGCGTACTGCCCCGGCTGGCTCAGCGGGCGGTAGGGGGTCAGGGTGTAGCCCTCGCCGAAGAGCTGCGCGACGGCCTCGGCGGTCAGGTGGATGTGGCGGGCGCTGACCGCGATGGGGATGGTCGCCAGCCCGTCGACCGCGTGGGCCTCGACGATGAGCGACGCGGTGTCCCGGGCGATGGCGTGGGCCTCGTCGGTGGCGACCACCAGCAGCTTGGCCCGCCCGTTGGGCCGGCCGATGTCGGCCACCGGCGCGTCGAGGTCGACCCGGGCGTCGCGGTTGGCGTCCTCGTCGAGCCGGGCCCCGAGGAAGTCGAGCCGCTGGGCGACCCGGTGGCGCACCAGCGCCGAGTTCTGGCCGATGCCCCCGGTGAACACGATCGCGTCGACCCCGCCCATGACCGCGGCGTAGGCCCCGATGTACTTGCGCAGCCGGTGGGTGAAGACGTGCAGCGCGGCCCGGCAGCGCTCGTCGCCTTCGGCGGCCCCGGCCTCGATGTCGCGCATGTCGTTGCCCCGGCCCGACAGCCCGGCCAGCCCCGACTCCCGGTTGAGCATGCGGTCGAGGTCGTCGACCGACCAGCCCTCGTCCCGCATCAGCGCCAGCAGGATGCCGGGGTCGACGTCGCCGCAGCGGGTGCCCATGACCAGCCCCTCGAGCGGGGTCAGGCCCATGCTCGTCTCGACCGAGCGGCCGTACTCCACCGCGGTGACGCTGGCCCCGTTGCCCAGGTGGCAGGTGACGATGCGCAGGTCGCCGATGTCGCAGTCGAGGTGCTCGGCGGCCCGGTGGGCGACCCACCCGTGGCTGGTGCCGTGGAAGCCGTAGCGCCGCAGCCCGTGCTTCTCGGCCAGCGTGGCGGGCAGGGCGTAGAGCCGCGCCCGGCGGGGCAGCGTGTGGTGGAATGCGGTGTCGAAGACCCCGACGTGGGGCACATCGGGCAGGCGCTTCATCGCCGCCCGGACCCCGGCCACGTTGGCCGGGACGTGCAGCGGGGCCAGCGCGGTGGACGCCTCGACCGCCTCGATCACCGCGTCGTCGATCGCGGTCGGCCGGATGAACCGCTCGCCGCCGTGCACCATCCGGTGCCCCACCGCCCGCACCTCGCCCAGCGCCAGCTTCGGCAGCACGCCGTCGAGCGCCGCGCCGTGGTCGGCGCCGGGCAGCTCGACCCGGCGCGCGTCGCCGTCGGCGCACAGGGTGGCGAAGCAGCCGTCGGTGCCCACCCGCTCGACGTGCGCCGTGGCGGCGCGGGCCCCGCTCTGCGCGTCGAGCAGGTCGATCTTGATGGACGACGAGCCGCTGTTGATGACCAGGATCTGCATCGGGCCTCCTCGGAATGAGCGGATTCGGCGGGACGGTACCAGAAGCCGGGGCGGTGATCGACGGCCCGCGTTGCCCCCCGGGCCCGTCTGGGGCACTCTGCGCCCATGCTGGATGGATTCGCCCGCGTCAGCGTCGCCGTGCCCGCCTGCCGGGTGGCCGACTTCGCCTTCAACCTCGAGCACACCCTCGAGCTGTGGCACCGGGCCCACGAGGCGGGCTGCGGGCTGGTCGTCTTCCCCGAGCTGGGGCTCTGCGGTTACACCGCCCGGGATCTCTTCTTCGACGGGCACCTGCTGCGGTCCTGCCTCGCCGCGCTGCACGCGCTGGTCGACGCCAGCCGCGACCTGGACCCGATGGGGCTCGTCGGGCTGCCGCTGCGGGTCGAGGGCGCGCTGTACAACGTGGCGGTCGCGATCCACGGGGGGCGGATCCTGGGCGTCGTGCCCAAGGCCTACCTGCCCAACTACCGCGAGTTCGAGGAGGCCCGCTGGTTCCGCCCGGGGGCCGACGTGCCGCCGGGGGCGACGGCGCGGCTGGCGGGGGTCGAGGTGCCGTTCGGGCTCGACCTGCTCTTCGAGGGCGGGCCGGACTTCGTCGTCGGGGTCGAGATCTGCGAGGACTACTGGGTGCAGCTCCCGCCGTCGGCGTTCCAGGTGGGGGCCGGGGCCACCGTCTGTTGCAACCTCTCGGCGTCGAACTTCACCGTGGGCAAAGCCGAGCTGCGCCGGCTGCTGGGGCGCTCGGCGAGCGACCGGGGCAAGTGCGCCTATCTGTACGTGGCCGCGGGGCCCGGCGAGTCGAGCACCGATCTGGCGTTCGACGCCGACGCCTTCGTCTGCGAGAACGGGGCGGTGCTCGCCGAGTCGCGGCGGTTCCTGCGCGACGACCAGCTCGTGGTGTGCGACGTCGACCTCGATGGGCTGGTGCACGAGCGCATGCAGACGACGAGCTTCGGCGACGTGGCCCGCACCCATCGGCGCAGCTACCGCCGGGTGCGGTTCGAGTCATCGCCCCCGCCGATGCCGTTGCGGCGGCGGGTGCCGGCCCACCCTTTCCTGCCGAGCGATCCGAAGACGCTGGCCACCCGCTGCTGGGAGGTCTTCGAGATCCAGAGCAACGGGCTGGCGACCCGCATGCGGGCGCTGGGGCGGCCGAAGCTGGTGCTCGGCGTCTCGGGCGGGATCGACTCGACCCAGGCGGCGCTGGTCGCGATCCAGGCGCTGGCGCTGTGCGGGCAGCCGGCGGACGACCTGCTGTGTGTGACGATGCCCGGCCTGGGCACCACCGCCGGCACCCGCAGCAACGCCGAGGATCTGGCGAAGGCGCTCGGGGCGCGGTTCCGCGAGATCGGGGTCAGCGAGGGCAGCCGGCAGATCCTGGCCGACATGGGCCACCCGGCAGCCGCCGGGGTCGACTCGGTCGCGGCGCTCGTCGAGCGGCTGCGCAGCGACGCGGCGCTGGCCGACGTGACGGTGGAGAACGTGCAAGCCCGGCTGCGCACGCTCATCCTGATGAGCCTCGCCAACCGGGAGAGGGGCATATTGGTCGGCACCGGCGACCTGAGTGAGAAGGCGCTGGGTTGGAGCACCTACAGCGGCGATCACATCTCGATGTACGACGTCAACGCCGGGGTGCCCAAGACGCTGATCCAGTTCGTGATCCGGTGGGTGGCCAACGAGCGGGCCGGGGCGTGGACCGGGGACGCCGAGGCGCTGCGGGCGACGCTCTTCGCGGTGCTCGAGACCCCCATCAGCCCCGAGCTGCTGCCGGCCGACGCCGAGGGGCGCATCGCCCAGCTCACCGAGGATGCCATCGGGCCCTACGAGCTGCATGACTTCTTCCTGTATCACTTCGCCCGCCGAGGCGCCCCGCCCGAGCGGCTGCTGCTGCTGGCGTGGCATGCCTTCGAGGGGCGCTACGACGGCGAGACGCTGCGCCGCTGGTGCCGGGTGTTCGTGCGGCGCTTCTTCTGGAGTCAGTTCAAGCGGTCGTGCACCGCCGACGGCCCCAAGGTGGGCACGGTGGCCCTCTCGCCCCGGGGTGACTGGCGCATGCCGAGCGACGCTCAGGTGCAGAGCTGGCTGGATGCCATCGAGCGGTGGCAGGTGCCGCAACGCGATGGCACCGGGGAGCGCGGCGCATGACAGCCCGCCCGCGGTTCCATCTGGCCTTCCCGGTGCGTGATCTGGACGCCGCCCGCCGGTTCTACGGGGGCGTGCTCGGCTGCCCCGAGGGCCGCAGCGCCGCGCGGTGGGTCGACTTCGACTTCTTCGGCCACCAGATCTCGGCCCACCTCGTCGACGGCGGCCCGTCGGCGGACGAGGCGCACAACGCGGTCGACGGCGACGGGGTGCCGGTGCGCCACTTCGGGGCCATCCTGCCCCCGCCCGACTGGCAGGCGCTGCGCGATCGGCTGGCGGCGCGGGGGGTGGCCTGCTTCATCGGCCCCCGGACCCGCTTCGCCGGGCAGCCGGGCGAGCAGCGGACCCTGTTCGTGCGCGACCCCGACGGGCACGCGCTGGAGTTCAAGAGCTTCGCCGACGACCGCATGGTCTTCGCGGTCGACGGATGACGCGCCGACCGGAACGGGGCCGCCGAGCGCGCTCAGCTTCGATGTCAGGATGCTGTATGCTCGGGCCTTCGGGTGCCGCGCCGCCGGGGCGGACCCCGCCGATCTGAAGAGGAGCGTTCATGCCATCCCTCGAGAAGCCGTCTCCGGATCACGCGCCCGCCGGACGCCCGCCGTCGATCCCCGAGCTGACCCTGCGGGTCGTGGTGCTCGGCGTGCTGCTGTCGGTGGTGATGGGCGCAGCCAACGTCTACCTCGGCCTGCGGGTGGGCATGACCGTCTCGGCGTCCATCCCGGCGGCGGTGGTGGCGATGCTGATCCTGCGGGGGCTCTTCCGCAACGGCAGCATCCTCGAAGCCAACCAGGTGCAGACGGCGGCCTCGGCCGGCGAGTCGCTGGCGGCGGGCATCATCTTCACGATGCCGGCGCTGGTGCTCATCGGGGTGTGGACCGAGTTCGACTGGGTGATGACCACCGCCATCGCCTTCGCCGGCGGCCTGCTGGGCATCCTCTTCATGATCCCGATGCGGCGGGTCTTCGTCACCGCCGAGGACAGCGAGCTGAAGTTCCCCGAGGGGCTGGCCTGCGCGGCGGTGCTCGAGGCGGGCGACGAGGACGAGGAGGACGGGGCCTCGGCCGGCCCGATCATCAAGGGCGCGCTGTGGGGCGTCGTCTTCGCGCTGGGGGTCAAGTTCTTCGGGGTGTTCAAGGCGGCCCTGGCCGCGGCGACGGCCGCCGGGGGGCGCATCCTGTACTTCGGGGGCGACGTGTCGCCGGCCCTGGTGGCGGTGGGCTTCATCGTGCGGCTCAACGTCGCGGTGCTCATCTTCATCGGCGGCGCGCTGGGCTGGCTGGTGGGCATCCCGCTGCTTGAGGCGACCCCCGAGCAGCTCGCCCACCCCGAGGACGGCGCGTTCGACCTGTGGTCGACCCAGATCCGGTATGTGGGCGTGGGCGCGATGGTCGTGGGCGGCATCGACGCGATCTTCAAGGTGCGCCACGGGCTGGTCCGAGCGGTGGGCGAGCTGCGCAAGCGCTCGACGGGGCCGGCGGAGGACGGCCGCGATCGCGACCTGCCCTCGGGGGTCATCACCGGGGTCTCGCTGGTGGCCACCGCGGTCGTCGCCGCGGTCTACTACCACCTGACGGGCAACGTGGGCATGACGGTGCTGACGACGGTCGTCATGCTGGTGATGTCGTTCTTCTTCACCGCGGTCGCCAGCTACATCGTGGGGCTGGTGGGCAACAGCAACAGCCCGGTCTCGGGCATGACCATCACCGCGGTGCTCTTCACCGGGGGCATGCTGTACCTCTTCGGCTACAGCGGGGTCGAGGGCATGGCGGCGACGCTGGGGGTGGCAGCCATCGTCTGCTGCGCGGCGTGCACCTCGGGCGATGTGTGCAACGACCTCAAGACCGGCCAGCTCGTCGGGGCGACCCCCTATCGGCAGCAGATCATGCAGATCGTCGGGGTGGCGACGGCCTGCGTGGTGATGGCCCCGGTGCTGCAACTGCTGCACGAGCACGGCGGCGGCATCGGCAGCAAGGCGCTGCCCGCGCCCCAGGCGGGGCTGTTCGCCAGCCTCGCGGAAGGCTTCTTCGGCGGCGGGCACCTGCCGTGGGACATGGTCGGCTGGGGCGCCGGGCTGGGGGCCGTGGTGCTGATCGTCGATCAGGTGCTCAAGTCGGCCGGGTCGAGCTTCCGGGCGCACCTGATGCCGATCGCGGTGGGCATCTACCTGCCGTTCGAGCTGGCGACCCCGATCCTGGTCGGCGGGCTCGTCGCCCACGTCCTGTCCCGGGGCATGACCGAGGAGGAGGCCGACGTGGCCCTGCGCCCGGGGGTGCTGTTCGCCTCGGGGGCCATCGCCGGCGAGTCGCTGACCGGCATCGGGCTGGCGATCCTGGCATCGGCGAGCATCCAGGCGCCCGACCTGGGGCTCGACGGGGGCCTGATCACCGGGCTGACCGGGCTGGCCACGATCGTGACGATCACGCTCTTCCACCGCTACGGCAAGCGCACCGGCTGAATCGATCCCCCGATGCCCGCCCCCGCCCCCGCCGCGCACGCCTTCGATCTGGCCGATCTGATCGATCTGGAGTGCCGCATCGCCGAAGACGCCGCCGTCGACGACGAGGCGCTGCGGGCCCGGGATCACGCCATCGCCCAGACCCTCGACGCCGGGGCCGAGGACCGCCCCCGGCTGCTGTCCGGCTGGCTGGCGGCCCTGCGCCCGCATCACCCGATGCCCGGCGAGCGCATCGCCCGCGCGGTGCGGCTGGGGCGGCTGGCGCTGGGCATCGCCGGGGTCCTGATGGGCTGGGGCGCCGGGGCGTGGCTGATGGCCTACGACGGGCGGACGCCGGTGAACGTGATCCACGCGCTGGCGGTGCTGGTCGGGCTGCAGCTCGGGCTGCTGCTGCTGCTCGGGCTGGGCGGCCTCGTGCGCCGGCTGGGCGGCCTGGAGCACGCGCCGGGTGATCTGGTCGCGGTGGGGCGCGCGGCGATGCTGCTCGTCGATCGGCTGCTGATGCGGGGCGACGCGGCGTGGCGGGCCCACGACCCCGACCGCCGGGCCCGGTGGCGAGCGGGCTGGCATCGGCTGCGGGCCCGGCGCTCGCTCTACCGCGACGTGGAGCGGTGGCACGCGTTCGGCGCGCTGCAAGGCTTCGGGGTGGCGTTCAACCTCGCCGCGCTGGGCGCGATCCTGACCGCGGTGAGCCTGAGCGATCTGGCGTTCGCCTGGGCCACGACGCTCCAGATCGACGCCGCCGACTTCGCCGGGGTGGTCCGGGCCCTGGCGACGCCCTGGGTCTGGCTGTGGCCCGAGGCGGCCCCCGACGTGGCGCTGGTCGAGTCGACCCGCTACCTGCGCCTGGAGTCGGCCTATGTCGGCGCGGCGGACGGCCGGGCGCCCGATCCGGCCCGGGTCGGCGACTGGTGGCGCTTCGTGGTGATGGCGACGGCGGTCTACGGGCTGCTGCCCCGGCTGGGTCTGTGGGTCTGGGCGAAGCGGCGGGCGGGGCGGGCCCTGGGTCGGCTGCCGCTGGACACCCCCGACGTGGACCGCATCGTGCGCCGGCTGACGAGCCACCGGGTGGCGACCCGGGCCCCCGAGCCGGAGCAGGTCGTGCCGCCCCCGGCCCGGGCGCTCGAGCCGCAGTACGACCCGGCGCCGCCCAAGACGCCGTGGCTGCTGGTCGCGTGGCGCGACTTCCCGATCGATCGGGCCCGGCTGCGGGCGCTGGTCGAGGGGCGCTACGCCGGCGAGCTGGTCGACATCGTCGAGGTGGCCGACTTCCGGGCCGAGAAGGCCGCCCTGAGCCGGCTGGGCGGCGACGGCAGCCGGGTGCTGGTGCTGGCCGAGACGTTCGAGGCGCCGGACAAGGCGGTGCGGCGGTTCCTGCGGGGCGTGCGCGAGGCGGTCGGCGAGCGGCGGCCGGTGGTGGTCGGGCTGGTGGCCGAGGCCGAGGGCGGCTGGCTGCCGGTCGACAGGGCGACGCTGACGCTGTGGCAGCAGCACCTCGCGGCCAACGAGGACCCGTACCTGGGCGTCGAGTCGGTGGAGAGCGCCCCCTGATCCGGGCCGGCGACGGGCCGGCGCAGCTCTCCTGCCACCGCCTCCATCCTCACGTACCGTATCGGCCGTCAGGTGAGCCACCAGGAGAGGGGAAGCTCCCGGCCGGTCGTCACCGCACATTCGGTATCGAGGACGACCGATGGCATCAGCTTCTCCCTCTTCCACCCCCCTCGCCCGTGAGATCGACACCTGCTGCGACAGCCTGACCGACCGGGTCGGCGCGCGGCTGGGCGGCTTCGACGATCTGACCGACGCCGGGTCGACGGCGCCTGCGTCCCGGCGTGGCACCCGTCGCTCGAGGCCACCGTGCCCGAGAAGCACCGGGGGTGGTTCCGCGAGTTCGGGGGGCGCCCCTTCCCCCCAGCCCTCGTCGAGGCCGCCGCCGAAGAGCTGGAGACGCTGTGCGACGTCCTGCGCGCCGAGGGCGTCACCGTCGTCCGGCCCGACCCGATCGACTGGACCGCGCCGTTCGGCTCCCCCGACTTCGGCGCGAGCCGCGGGCTGTACGGGGCCATGCCCCGGGACATCCTGCTCGTGGTGGGCGACGAGATCATCGAGGCGCCGATGGCGTGGCCCAGCCGCGCGTTCGAGTCGCGGGCCTACCGCCGGCTCATCAAGGGCTACTTCCGCGGCGGCGCCCGGTGGACCGCGGCGCCGTCTCCCCAGCGGGCCGCCGACCTCTACGCGCCCCACAACCGGGCCCGCGGCTTCGACGTGCAGGCCGGCGGCAGCGTGGTGACCGAGTTCGAGCCGGCCCGCGTCGAGGGGCGCGACGTGCTGATCGGCAGCCAGCGCATGATGCACGCCGAGGGGCTCGCCGAGTGCGCCGCCCTGCGACGGGCGGCCGAGGCCGCCCACCGGGTGGGCGGCACGCTGGTCTACGTGGCGATCGACGGCGCGCTCGTGGGCGCGATCGACCGGCTGGGCATCGCGCTGAGCTTCGCCCCGGGGGACTGGATCGTCAGCGACATCAGCGCCCGCTTCACGCCGGCCGGGTTCGACGCGCTGCTGACCGAGGCGGGCTTCGCCCCGGCGACCTTCTTCACCGAGCCGACCGGGCGGATGGCCCTCGCGCTCGCCGAGCGGGCCTGACCGCGGGGCGCCGCGCGGCGCTTGAGGGCGCCGGGCCCGCCGGATATGGTCCGGCTCATGGTGCAGCATCGACCGCGAACGGCGGGCGCGCGCGACCCGGGGACGTATCCATGAGCGACGTGCCCCGCTTCGCCGTCGTCGGCCGGGTCAACAAGGGCAAGTCCAGCGTGGTCGCCACGCTCGCCGAAGACCCGTCGGTGGCCATCGAGCCCCGCCCCGGCACGACCCGCATCTGCACCCGGTTCCCGGTCGAGGTCGACGGAGAGGTGCTCTTCGAACTGGTCGACACCCCCGGCTTCGAGGAGGCCGACCGGGCGCTCGCCTGGCTCGAGGAGGATCACTCCGGCGACCGCCCGGCGCGGGTGCGGGCGTTCTTGCGGCACTTCGTCGGCACCCAGGACTTCATCGAGGAGCGCACGCTGCTGGCCCCGATCATGGACGGCGCGGCGGTGCTCTACGTGGTCGACGGGGCCCACCCGTTCCGGGCCAATCACAAGGCCGAGATGGAGATCCTGCGCTGGACCGGGCGGCCGGGCATGGCGCTGGTCAACCGCATCGGGCCCGGCGATCACACGCAGACCTGGCTCGACGCGCTGCGGTCGCGCTTCGAGGTCGTGCGGGTGTTCGACGCGCACACCGCCGACTTCACCGACCGCATCGAGCTGTTGCGCAGCTTCCGCAGCCTCGACCCGGCGGCGGCCCCGGCCCTGGACGCGGCGATCGACGCGATGCAGGGCGAGCGCCGCCGGCGGCGGGCCGAGGCGGCCTTGACGATCACCGATCTGCTGATCGACGCGCTGACCCTCACGCTGACCGAGGCCGCCCCCGACGCCGAGGCGATCGAGCAGCGGCGGGCGGCGCTCGAAGCGCGGTTCCACGACCGCTTGCGGGGGCTCGAGCGCGACGCCCGACGCCGTATCGAGCGGCTGTACCTGCACACGGTGGCCTGGGACGAGCGGGAGATCGACCGCCCGGTGTTCGACGCCGACCTCTTCGCCGAGCGCACGTGGGAGAGCCTGGGGCTGAGCGACGGGCAGGTCCTGGCGGTGACGACCGGCGCCGGCGCGGTCACCGGGGGCGCGATCGACGCCATGGTCGGGGGCGCCTCGTTCCTGGCAGGCACGGCGGTCGGCGCGGCGATGGGCCTCATCGGCGGCCTGACCCGCCTCGGCCGGCGCTTCGCCTCGGCCAGCCCGGCGCAGAAGCTCGGCGCGCTCGGCCGCTCGCTGAGCCAGGACGGCGGCAAACCGTGGCGCATCGGCCCCCACCAGAACCCGAACTTCGGCTTCGTGCTGCTCGACCGGGCCCTGCTGCACTACCGCAGCGTCGCCGGCCGGGCCCACGCCCGTCAGGACCACCCCGCGCTCGACGCCGGCGACCGGCTCACCGCGGCCCTGCCCGCCGAGGCCCGCCGGGCGCTCGGCGGCGTGTTCGAACGGCTGCGCCGAGAGCACCAGGACGTCGGCCGCGAGACCCGCCAGCGGCTGCACGATCGGGTGGGGGCGCTGGTCGGCCGCCTCGATCCGGCCGGGCCCGGCGCCGCGCCGAAATCCGATTGAAACGACGTGGTCATGGAAACCACACCGCGGAGTCTGGCACCATACTGACAGTCACCGCCGGAGGGCCCATGGCCGTGATCCCATCGACGCCGCGCGCGACGCCGCTCGCCGGCCTCGCCGCCGTAGCCCTGCTGGTCGGGGCCTGCGCCGATCCGCAGCAGCCGTTCACCCGGTCGCCCGTGGCCAGCCCGGCCCGACAGGCGAGCGACGCCCAGCCCCTCGATCGTGACATCCCCCCCGGCGACAGTGATGTCGTCGCCCGACCCGACGCCGCCAAGAACCCACCGATGCGGTCGCCAGATACCGGCCCCGCTCCCGACGCGGGGTCCGAGCCCGACGCGGGGTCCATGCCCGACGTCGGCGTGTCCGACCCGCCGGCGCCCGACCGCGGCGCAGATCCGCCCGACGGCGCTCCGGAGGAGCCCCCCGACGACCCGCCCGCCGAGCCCGAGGAGCCGGGCTTCACCGACGGCTGGATCGGCGGTCCCTGCGCCGCCGACGTCGACTGCGACTACGCCGAGGGGGTCTGCCTGCGGGATGATGAGGGCTTCCCCCGGGGCCACTGCACGCTGGGCTGCGACCGGGTCTGCCCCGACCGGGACGGAATGCCGGTGACCTTCTGCGTCGACGGCCTCTTCGCCGACACCGGCGGCTGCACCCAGCGCTGCGACTTCGACCTCTTCGGCGCCACCGGCTGCCGCCCGAGCTACCGCTGCGACCTGCGACCTCGCTTCAACGAGCCGGGCCTCGAGCGCGGGGTCTGCCTGCCCGGGGACGCCGAGTTCACCCCGGTCGACGCCTGCTTCGCCGAGCTGGAGGGCCGGGCGATGAGCTACGAGCGGCGCGAGCCGCGGGTGGATCACCCGGCGGACTACCCCGAGCTGGAGTGCATCGTCGACGGCCCGCTGTGGCTCGACAGCCCGGTCGGCGGGGTGAGCTTCCGCTACGTGACCCACGACGACCCGGCCCCGGTCTTCGCCTCGTGCCACCTCGCCAACGGCCTCGCCCGGCTGGCGGCGCTGCTGCGGGAGCACGACATCGTCGAGGTAGGCCACATCGGCACCTACAACTGCCGGACCATCGCCGGCACCGACCGCCTCAGCCAGCACAGCCACGGGCTGGCGATCGACATCCGCTGGTTCCGCGCCGCCGACGGCACGCTGTACGACGTCGTCGAGCACTGGGAGCACGGGCTGATCGACTTCGAGACCGGCGAGATGGGGCCGTTCGAGACCGCCGAGGGCCGGCTGCTGGCCGAGATCGGGTGGCAGATGCACAGCCGGCGCATCTTCAATACGGTGCTCACCCCGGACTACAATGCCGGGCACGACAACCACTTCCACGTCGACCTGTACCCCGGCCGGCAGTTCATCGGCGCCGACGGCGCCTGGGACGGGCACTTCGGGCCCAACGTGCACGGGGACTGATCGCCGGAGCGCCATGTCCGAGCAGGCCCCCCACCGCCGCCGCAGCGCGGGCGGGCAGTATCCTCTGTGGCTCGGTGTGCTGGCCCTCGGGGGCTTCACCGCGCTGTGGCTCGGCGCCCGGCAGGCTCCGCCCCCCGAGCCGACCGCCGACGCCGACCCGGGGCCGCCTGACGCCGCAGCCGCGCCCGCCGCCCCTGATGCACCCCCCCGCATCGAATGGCGGATCGGTCCCCGAGGCCCCATGGACCCCGGGGTGCTCGACGAATGCCTCGCCCGCGCAGGCCACGACCGGGCGCTGGTCGTCGGCGACGACCCGATGCTGATCACCTACCCCGGCAAGCTGCGGCCCACGACGATCACCCCCGCCGACCTCGACGACGCCCCGGCGCTGGCGCTGTCCACCCCAGTCGAGGGCGACGCCCGGCTGGCCGCCTCGCTGCACGTCTCGACCGCTGCCTGCCTCTATGTCGAAGGCGCGGCGGTGCACGACGCCGCGCTGGATCGGCAGGCGACCGGCCGCAACTGGCCGCAGCTCGGAGAGGGCGGCGGGCTGCCGGTGGATCACCTGATCGCCATCGAGCAGGTGCCCGGCGGCCTGATCACCCGGGGCCTGACCCGCCTCGGTCGCCCGGAGCTGGGGCTGGCGGTGCCCCCGGGACACGACCCGATCACCGCCCACCGGTTCATCCGGGCCTACGCCGCCGCGGCGGTGGTCGCCCCGGCGGGCGCCGACCGCCTCGACCGGGGCGGGGGCTTCTTCGCCCGTCCGCTCGACCCCGCCACGGCCCGCGCCGCCGGATGGTGGACGGCGCCCGAGACCGCGACCCGGCTCTCGGTGCTCGCCACGGCCGACGCCGACCGCCCGCTGCCGGTGGCGCTGCCCCCCGCCCAGCCCCATCGCGCGCCGCCCCGACCCGAGCGCCGCCGGCCGAAGCAGGCCCCGCCGCCCCCGCGCCCCCCGGCGAAGGCCCCGGCGCCGACGAAGGCACCCGCGGCCCCATCGAAGAAGCCGGTCCCCTTCAACCCGGCCTATCGCTGAGCCCGGGCGCTGCGCTACGATCAGTGACAGGCTGGCAACAGCGCACCCCGACCCGAGACGTCATGCCCCGCATCTTCGACGACATCACCCACCTCGTGGGCGACACCCCGCTCGTCCGGCTCAACCGCATCGCCGAGGGCAAGCCGGCCACGGTGCTGGCCAAGCTCGAGTTCATGAACCCGCTGTCGAGCATCAAGGACCGCACCGGGCTGGCCATGATCGAGGCCGCCGAGCGGGACGGCCGGCTCGAGCCGGGCAGCACGATCGTCGAGCCCACCAGCGGCAACACCGGCATCGCGCTGGCCTTCGTCGCCGCGGTGAAGGGCTACCGCCTCATCCTGACGATGCCCGAGTCGATGTCGGTCGAGCGGCGGGCGCTGCTCAAGGGCCTCGGCGCCGAGCTGGAGCTGACCCCCGAGGCCGACGCGATGCAGGGCGCGGTCGAGCGGGCCTACCAGCTCGCCCGGGAGCTGCCCGACGCGGTCGTCCTCCAGCAGTTCGAGAACCCGGCCAACCCCGCGATCCACGAGGCGACGACCGCCGAGGAGATCTGGCGCGACACCGACGGCGCGGTCGACGTGATCATCGGCGGCGTCGGCACCGGCGGCTCGCTGACCGGCATCGCCCGCGCCCTCAAGCCCCGCAAGCCGACGCTGCGGGTCATCGCCGTGGAGCCGGCGGGCAGCCCGGTCATCAGCGGGGGTCGACCGGGGCTGCACGAGATCCAGGGCATCGGCGCCGGCTTCGTCCCGAAGAACCTCGACAAAGCCCTGCTCGACGCCGTGATCCGGGTCGAAGACGGCCAGGCGTACGAGACCGCCCGCCGCCTCGCCCGCATGGAGGGCATCCCCGCCGGCATCTCCTCCGGGGCCACCGGATGGGCCGCGCTCCAGCTCGCCGACCGCCCCGAGTTCGCCGGGCAGACCATCGTCTTCCTCTGCGCCTCGGCCGCCGAGCGCTACCTCTCGACCCCGCTGTACCGCGACCTCGTGTAGTCGGACCGCCCGGCCCCCGGCCCGCCGAACGCGCGCCCGGCCGGTCCCCGGTGTAGCATCGGGCGATGCCCCCGACCGCCCACCGTGGCCCGCTCGCCCGGCGGACCGCCTACAGCCCGCTGGCCGGCGTGATCCTGCTCGCCCCGCTGCTGCTGGGCGGCACCCGCCCCGCGGTGCAGATCGCGCTCGCCGGATGCGCCGCGGCCGCCGTCCTGTGGGCCCTGCGCCACGCGCGACCCGACCCGCCCGTATGGCTCTGGATCCCGCTCCTGATCGCCGGCTGGGGCCTCGCGCAGTGCGTGCCGCTGCCGCCGTCGATCTCCGGCAGCCCGTGGCGGACCGGCTGGGGCCCGATCTCGCTCGACGTGCCCGCGACGCTCATCGCCACCGCCCACCAGGCCGCCTTCGCCCTCGTCGCCATCGCGGCCCACGCCGCCGACGCCCGCGGCCGCCGGGCCCTGGGCCGCGCCCTGATCCGAACCGCCGGGCTGACCGCCGCCATCGGCCTCGTCCACTGGGCCGCCGGCGCGCAGCACATCTTCGGCCTCGTACCGCCCCTCGACCGCCCGGCGCTGTCGGGCTACTTCTCGGTCTTCGTCAACCCCAACACGCTCGCCGGCTTCCTGGTGCTCGGCGCCGCCCTCGCGCTGGGCCGCTTCGCCGCCGCCGGGAGCGAGCCGGGGCGCCGCCGGGCCGCCGCCCTCGGGGTGCTCGCCGCGGGTGGCGCGGTGCTCTCCGGATCCCGGGGCGGCCAAGCGGCCCTGGTGCTGGCGGCCCTGATCTTCGGCGCGCTGGCCTTCACCCACCGGGCCCGGGTGGGCGAGGAGCGCGCCCGACGACCCCGCGCGGTGGCCATCGGCGCGGCCATCGGGGCCCTCTCGGCGATCACCGCCGCCGTGCTGCTGCTGCCCGATTGGGGCGCCGACCCCCGCCTCGACGGGCGCCTGCGTACGTGGCGCGAGTGCCTGCCGCTGCTGGCCGACGTCTGGCCCGTGGGCATCGGTCGGGGCGCCTTCGGAACGGTGTTCCCGACGGCGCAGCAGGCACCCGTCGACGGTACTGTGACCCACCCCGAGACCATCGGCCTCCAGCTCGCGCTGGAGTGGGGCGCCCCGGCCGCGCTCGCCGCGCTCGCCGCGGGGATCGGCGCGTGGCTCGTCGCTTTCCGTCGGAGCCGCCGCGCCTTCGACCCGACCCGCTGGGGGCTCGTCGCCGGCCTGGCCGCCGTCGGCGCTCAGCAGATGGTCGACTTCGGCTTCGAAGCGATGGGGCTGTCGCTCCCGGTCGCCGCCGCGCTGGGCCTCGCGCTCGGCCCGACCGGGCAGCCCGAGCCGTCGGCGCAGCCCGCGCAGCCCGGGAGCCGAACACCGATCGCGGCAGCGGCCCTCGCGCTGCTGCTGCTGGCGCTCATCGGCGGCCCCTGGGCGCTGCGCCACACCGCGGACGCCGACGTCGCCCGCATCCGAGAAGCCGCCGACGTCGCCGCCGTGCAGACCGCCGCCGATCACGCCCTGGCCCGTCACCCGCCCGACGCCCTGGCGCCGCTGACCGCCGCCGTCCGCCTGGCCGCGCTCGGCGCCCCCGGCGCGATGACCCTGGCCCGACTGAATCAGGCCCTGTCTCGGGCGCCGGCCGATCACCGCCCACACCTGCTCGCCGCCCGCCTCCTGCGTGGGGACCGCCCGGCCCAGGCGGCGGTCGAGTACCGGATGGCCATCGGGCGAGCGCCGTGGCACGCGCTGCGCCTCGTCCGGGAGGCAGCCACGCTGCGCGCGCCGGGCCATCTGGCCCGCGCCGTCCCGCCCGACCAGCGCGGGCGGCTCGGCGAGGTCCTGCTCGAAGCGGGCCGCGCCGCCGACGCCCGCGACGCGATGGCGGCGATCCTGCTCGTCGAGCCCACCGAGCGCGTCGCCCGCCACATCCACGCCCGAGCCTGTCTGCAGCTCGGCGACGCGCCCTGCGTCGAGGGCGATATCGGATGGCTGGACGCCCACGGCCCGCCCGCCGCGGCGCACGCCCTGCGGGCCCGGCTGGCGCTGCGCGAGGGCGACGCCGACTCCGCCGCGCGAGCTGCCGACGCCGCGCTGGCCGCAGCGCCCGAGGACCCCGGCGCGCGCCGCCTCGCCGCCGAGGTCGCGGGCGCCCGAGGTGATCTGGAGGCGGCCCGGGGGCACTACACCGCCTTGTTCCGGCGGGTCGGCAGCCAGCCGGCCGCCGCCGCGGAGGTCCTCGCCATCTGGGGTCGCCTCGAACGGCGCCTCGGCGACCCGGCCCGCGGGCGGCGCATGCTGAAGCAGGCCGCCCACCTCGACCCGCGCTTCGCCGCCGAGGCGGCCCGCGCCCGGGACACCGCCGCGCCGACGCTTGCGCCCCGACGACCGCCGCCCCAGACTGACGGCATGCGCGCCCCCGCTCCATCGGGTCCATGATGCTGGCCCTGCTCGTCGCGCTGCTGGCCCCGCCCGGCCCGCAGGCCCCGGCCCGATTCGAACTACACGCCGGCTGGACGTGCCACACCCGTTCCGACTGCGCCAGCGGCCTCGCCGAGCTGAACCCGGGCTACCGTCTCCGGCTGACGCCGCGAGCGACCGTGTCCGCCGACTTCGCCCTGACCCTGCCCCACGGCGTCCGCGGCACCCGGGACGCCCGGACCGCCGGCGGCGGCGGCAGCGTGGGTTGGCGCTGGCATCTCCTGCCCGACCGACCGCTGTTCGACCCCTTCTTCGAACTCATCGGCGGCGTCGTCGTGCACGCCGCCCAGTGGCCGCCCGGCGGATCGCATTACATCCTGCGCCGCGGGGTCGCCCTCGGCCTCACCCTGAACCCGACCCCGACCTTCGCCATCAGCCTCGGCGTGCGCCAGCAGCACCTCTCCAACGGCCAGGGGCTCGGCCCCCACAACCCGTCCTTCGACGGCCTCGGCGCCTTCCTCGGCGTCGGCGTCCTGCCCCACGCGGTGAACCACCCGCTGCCGCACGTGCTCGACGACGACGTGCTGCCTTCGACCCGAGCCGTGGTCCAGGCGCAAGCGTCGCTGCTCGAAGCCAACGGCGAATGGGGGGTCGGGCTGCGCGCGGAAGGGCGGGTGGCCCTGACCCCCGGCGTGTGGACCCAGATCCGGGTCGATGCCGGCCGGCTGGTCGGGCTGGACTTCGTCGGCGGCGAGTTGGATCTGGCGTGGCAGACGACCCGGGGCGCAGTGGGGCTCACCGGCGGCATGCAGCTCTTCGCCGGCCTGAGACAGAGCGCGGTCGCGGCCCAGGCCGAGTGGTACGCCGATCGCCTGTCGACCATCGCCCTGCGCGTCGGCCACCGCGTCGCGACCCTCGCCCCCGCCGCCACCGACGCGCGACTCGCGTGGCGGGTGCACCCGGCGCCGTGGCTCGCGCTCGATCTGGGCGCCGAGTACACGTTCGACGATCGACCCGACGAGCTCGACCGGATCGAACCCGCCGTGGGATTCGAACTGGCCCCGCCGTGGCTCGGGGACCTCGGGATCACCCTCGCGGTCGAGCGCCAGGTCGACGACCTGCGCGTGTTCAGCTTGCGCTACACCGGCGGCGCCGCGACCGACCTGCGTCGTCGATACCGGGCCGGGGGGCTACAACCGCTCCGGTGAACCGGCTCACCGTCGGCCCGGGGCGGCGATCGCGATCATCCACAGATAGACCGTCGCCAGCAGCGGACCCGCGAGCCCGGCGGCGACGAACAGCGCCGCCCAGCCACCCACCGCGCGATGCAAGTGCAGGGCCTGCACCGTCGACAGCACGAGGTCGGTCAGCGTAGCCCCCGCGAGCAGCATCGCCAGCCGCCGGGCGACCGGCCGACCTCGGGCGACCAACCGGGCCAGCCCCAGCAGCGCCAGCGCCATGACCCCGTCGAAGACGACCCACGCCGCCTGGATGCTGCGGTCACCGAACCACCGGTCGCCATCGCTCAGCGCCAGCAGGACCGTCCATGGCACCAACCCGGCGGCCAGCGTCACCAGACCCCGGGCCCACCACCGGGGCGGCACCCGCGACAGCAGCCGCCCCAATGTGCCGAGCACGAACGCGCCCAGGCCGCCGTCGGCGAACGCGGTCAGCACCGCCACGAGCGTGCGGGCTCTCACCGGGCCGGGGCAGGCGACGACGAACTGCGGGGTCCAGCGATCGGGTCGGAAGCGCTGCTTGAAGCGCCGCACCCCGCGAAAGTCGTAGAGCGGGCCGGCGTTCGAGGCGCAGAAGCGCAGGAATCCACGCAGCGTGCGCTGGGGCCCCGGGCCGGGCTCGACCCCGGCCAGCGGCGCCATGCCCAGCGTCGCGTAGGCGTCGCCCCGAGCCCGAGCGTCGACCATGGCGGTGTGGATGAGCAACTCGGCGGTCCCGTTGGGCGCGTCGGGCACCCGGCAGACGTCTTCGAAGAACCACCCTCGCCGCCCATACACCGGGATCGCCGCGAGGAAGCCCACCGGCTCGTCCCCCCACTCGGCGATGTAATACCGCCGCCGCTCGGGCAGAGTGAACGGCTCGAGGTCGACCATGAACCGCATCACGCTCATGCGGCGTGAGGCCAGCCACCGGTCGAGCACCCGATCGATCTGGGCCCTCAGCGACCCCGGGTGACGGGCGATGTCCTCCGCCTCGATGCGCCGCACCCGCACCCCCTTGTTGCGGGCCCGGTTGACCTGCTGCCGCAAGCTGCGCCGCCGCCGGCCGGCGATGTCGTAGCGCGCAGGGTCGAAGTCGGGCTGCTCGGCGATCCGCAGGACGCCGTGGGGCACGCCGCCCACCTCCAGCGCGTCGACGAATGCCCGCTCGACACCGAAGAAGCAGACCCCCCGACCCGCCGCCCTCGACACCTGGACGAACCGCTCGACCACGCCCGCCCGTTCATCGGGCGGGCACACCGGCTCACCGGCCACCACCCGATGACCCGCCGCCTCGACGTACGCCACCACCGCCGACGGCTGCGCGTCGCCATCCGTCCGATCGAACCAGTAGAGATTGCCCCGCTCGAGGATCTGAAACCCGGTCGCGTGATGTCCGTGCCGCTCGAGCAGCGCCAGCGCCAGCGCCCGCTCACCCTCCGGCGACGGGCTGTGCCAGCCCTGCGCCCCGTCGACGTCGCTCACGACAGCCCGGCGCGCACGTCCATCAAGGCGAAGCCGAGCAGGTTCTGCCCCTGCCAGCGGGCCGGATCGACCGCCCGTGGGTCGTCGCGCCGCAGGCCGATGCCCCAGATCCGGTCGTAGGGGCTCGCCTCGACGAGCACCGCCGCCCCCGTGCCCCCGAGGAAGGCGGCCAGCTCGGGGTATCGGCGGAACTTGTGACGGTTGCCCTCGACCACGATCGCCCGGCGCTCCGCGGCCCAGGCGCGCTCATCGAACCCGCGCACGCGGCGCCCGATCCGCTTCGCCGCCGCCGGTGAGGGATCCTGAAACACGGCCTCGAACGCCTCATCGTCTCCGAAGAGCCGGGCCTTGCCGGCCATCATCCAGTGCTCGGCCGTCGGATACAGCCGGCCCTTCACGGTGAAGGGCGCTGCGTACCACTGGCTGAGGCACGCCGCCCCGACCCGACCATCGCCCCGCGGAGTATGCCCCCAGAAGAACAGCAGCTCCGGCCGCACACCCTCGGCCCACGCGGCGCGCAGCGCGGCCAGATCGGTCAGGTGAGGCGGTGGGTGCATGGCGCCAAGGTAGACGCTGCCCTCCGGGAAGTCGAGCCCGCCCGAGGCGGCTGTGGGCCATTCGAAAAGACGAAGCCCCGAGCAACAGAGTTGCTCGGGGCTTCGGGATGGGCTCCGGCGGCGACCTACTCTCCCACACAGTGACCCGTGCAGTACCATCGGCGCTGAGAGGCTTGACTTCCGAG
>JAUHYW010000073.1 GCA_030426085.1 bacterium
CGCCCAGCTTGTTCAAGCTCACCGACAGGTCCCGCCGGAGCTGCGCGTCGGCCGGGTCGCCCTCCACCAGCGCCCTCCGGATGTCCAGGCTCTCCTGGTATGCCTTCCGCGCCCCCTCCAGGTCGCCCGCCCGCTGCACCACGTCGCCCAGCTTGTTCAAGCTCACCGACAGGTCCCGCCGGAGCTGCGCGTCGGCCGGGTCGGCCTCCACCAGCGCCCTGAAGATGTCCAGGCTCTCCTGGTATGCCTTCCGCGCCCCCTCCAGGTCGCCCGCCCGCTGCACCACGTCGCCCAGCTTGTTCAAGCTCACCGACAGGTCGCGCTGAGATCCGAGGGCATCCAACCGTGCGAGTCGGCGCGACAGCGCAACCGCTTGCTCGCACTCGGCGCGGGCCACCGCCAGCTTCTCCTGGCCCAGCGCGGTCTCGCAGCGGGTCCCGTGCACCGTCATCCGGCTGCGCAGCACCCCCGACCCCTCGGCGTCGGCCGCCATCAGCACGTCCAGCAGGCGCGCGCTCTCGTCGAGCAGCGTGCGCCGCACCGCGTGGCCGCCGGGCACGCCGCGCAAGTCGCTCTCGGCCGTCGTCTGAATCAGCATCGCGACCTCGACCGCGTTGCCGATGGCCACCTCGGCCTGCGCCCTCGCCGCCTCGGCCTGCTGCCACTGCACCGCCGCGACCACCGCCACCGCCGCCGCGACCACCGCCAGCCCGGCCGCGATCTGCGCCCGGCGCCTCAGCGCCCGCTTCTTGCTCTCCTCCTCGGCCACCAGCCGGGCCACCTCGGCCTCGGCCGCCGCCATGAACGCCGCCACCTCGTCGGGCACGCCCGCCGCCAGATCCCGCCGCTGCCGCTCATCGAGCTCGTCCCCCCGCAGCCACTGCACCCGGGCCGCCGTCTTCGGCAGCCAGTCGGCGCTGCGCCCCCGCTCGACCCACTGCCGGGCCGCCGCCGCCCGATCGACCCGGCGCTCCAGCACCGCCCGATCGCGCTCGATGGCCGCCGCCAGCCAGCCCCAGGCCGACAGCAGCGCCTCGTGGATCAGCTCGACCCGGGTCGCGTCGCCCCCGCCGCCGATGGTCACCAGCCGCACCGCGCCCGCCGGGCCGGGGCCGGCGCCCGAGAGGTGCCGCAGCGCGCGCTCGACGTCGGCCTCGTCGCCGGCGTCGGCGTCGCGCGCCGCCTGCACCAGCGCCGCGCGATCCATCGGCGCCCGAGTGTCGGCCGCGCCCCGCCCCGGGCGCACCAGCCGCAGCAGGATGCGCTCGGCCAGCGGGCGGTCGGCCGCGGGCAGCGCCGCGATACACCGATCGGCGCTCGCGCTCAGGGCCCCGCTCACCCCGCCCAGCGCGTCGTAGTCCTCCAGGCTCGGGGCCGGCGCCCGGGGCGACTCGCCGTCGGCCTCGACCCGGCGCCACAGCGCGTGGGCCACGTGGGCCACCAGCGGCAGCACCGCGCCGTCGTCCCGCCCGTCGCCGCCGATCCGCTGGCGGTCGAGCGCGTCGCGCACGATGCGCCGGGGCAGCGCCGGATCGGGCCACTCGATCTGCGACGGGGCCAGCGGCGCCTCGAGCGCGGCGCGCAGGTCGTCCTCTTTCATCGCCATCAGCAGGTGCTGCGCGGCGTAGAGCCCGCACCGATCGGCCAGGGCCGGCATGCGGGCGATGCGGGGGGCGTAGTCGCTGCGCAGGGTCGTGATGAGCCGCAGCCCGCCCTCGGGCAGCGCGGCGGCCAGCAGCGCGTCGAGGCGGGCCAGCTCGGCGGGGCGCTCGGCGTCGGGGCGCAGAGCCTCTTCGAATTGATCGACCAGCAGCGCCAGCGGCGCGGGCGCGCGCTCGGCCAGCCACCACGCCAGCGCCCGGGGATCGCCCTCGGCCAGCTCGCCGTGCAGCGCCTCGACCGCCTCGGGCTCGCCGCCCGGGATCAGCGCCCGGGCCAGCCCCCGCAGCGGGGACAGGCCGGGCCGGATGATCGCGAGGGTGTGCTTCACGAAGCCGCGCCGCCCGTCGCGCAGCAGCGGCAGCACGCCGGCCCGGGCCAGCGACGACTTGCCGTGCCCGCTCGCGCCCTCGATGCGCAGCCAGGGCTTCACCCGCAGGGCCTCGACGCAGCGGTCGATGTCGGCGCCCCGCCCGCCGAAGCCGGCCGCCTGCTCGACGGCGAACGGCCGCAGCCCGGGGAACGGGTTGCCGCCGGGCCACTGCACGCCGCCGGGGTAGTGGGCCTCGGCTCGGGCTTCGGGCAGGCCCAGCGCGGCGGCCAGCCGGCGGATCGCGCCCGCCTGATCGGTCTGGATGAACGACAGCCGCTTGAGCGGGCCGATGATCGCCGGCAGGTCGTCGCGGGGCTCGGTGATGACGGGGATGAGGGTGAGGTCCGCGGTGTGGCAGCGGTGGATGGCGGCCCGGAGCACGCCGAGGAACGACGGCTCGGCCAGCGCCCGGGGGGTCAGGAGCGCCAGGATCCGCGGCGCGTGCAGCGAGGTCTCGGCGAACCGCACCGCGTCGCCGCCGTAGTCGAGGCCCACCGCGGCGCTGCGGGGGGCGAAGCCCAGCTCTTCGATCCGCCGGTGCAGCCAGCGGGGCCAGGCCTCCTCGCCCTCGGCGTGCAGGAGGGCGACGGTCGCGTCGGCGGGCGGGGTCGAGGTCATGGTCGGGGGATATCACGGGGGCGCCCGCCGGGGGATGACACAGGTATTACAGCCATGTCCGGTCGCGGTACAGCGGCGCCCGAGGCCGGCGCAGGCACCCGGGTTTTGATTGAACGACCGTCGATCGGGTCCCGGACCTCGGCGGCGTTCATTCGTTCCAACCAGAGAAGCGTCACGCATCACAAGTGAGTGAGAGCGTTCGAATTCGATCGGGGTCCAGGAGGCGCCTGGTTTTTATTCGTTCGAATTCGGGCGGGGTCCCGGGGGGCGAACAGCGATCGTTCGTTCGAATTCGGGCGGGTCCGGGAGGCGCTCGGCCGTCGTTCGTTCGAACTGGCTGAGGGTCTTTCATCCTACGCCAGTTAGAAGGATCGAATTCGGGCGGGGGTCCGAGAGGCGACCGGCGATCGTTCGTTCGAACTGGCTGTGGGTCTCTCATCCTGAGTCAGTCATAACGATCGAAATCGAGGGGGTCCGAGAGGCGGCCGGCGATCGTACGTTCGAACGGGTCGAGGGTCTGGCATCACACTTCAGTTGGAAAGACCGGATTCGGGCAGGGTTCGGCGAGCGCCGGGCGATCGATCTTTCGAATTTCGGGGGGTCTGGGGGCTGATCGGCGGTCGATCGATATAACTCAGTGAAGGTCTGCCATCACAATCTGGTTCGAGCGGCCGGACGCGAGCCGGGCTCGGGGGGTGATCGGCGCCCGATCGCTCGAGCGCAGACCGGGCGCGGGGGGTGATCGGCGGTCGGTCGCTCGAGTCGCATGAAGGCGCGCGGTGCGATCTGATTCGAAGCGGCGCGCGCCCGCCGACTCCGGAGGGTCGACAGCGGTCGTGCGCTCGGCCGGCGGCGAGATCTCGCGGGCCATCGGCGGTCACCCGATGGGGGGTGCTCGGAGCAGGGCAGCCGGCTCCGGGGGCCTGGGGGTGTCATTGACCTGACGCCCGCCCGGCGCTACCTTCGAGGCAGGGTACGGCGCCGGGCAGCGCCCGGCGGGAGGTGCGCGATGAGATACGGCGGCTTCGCGGCCCTGTGCGCGGCGCTCGCCCTGCTCGGGTGCGGGGGCGAGGACGGCGGCTCCGGATCGGGCGACCCCGAGCGCTACGAGAGCCGATACAACGGGGTCATGCTCTTCAACACCACCGGCCTCGACGCCTTCTTCAGCTTCAACTGGCTCCACCACGGCGCCACCTTCGGCTTCATCAACCACCCCCTCGACGACGACCTCCAGCCGCTGCCCGCCTATCGGGAGCTGGTCATCAACACCGGCACACCCAGCGTCTTCCGGGTCTGGCCCGCTCCGCAATCGGGCGCCCTCCAGATCCGGTGGGGCGTGTCGGCCGAGACGCCGTTCGAGGCCCGCACGCTCTTCACCGACGACGTCCTGCCCGCGCGCCTGCGCTTCGACGAGTACACGATCGACGACACCGGCGCCCGGCGTCACGCGCCCGGCCGGCAGTGGGAGGGCGAGGCCGAGTGGGAGGTCTTCGCCGCCGATCTGGTCACCGGCGCCCTGTGGGCCCGCTTCGACGGCACGCTGTGGCCGGTCGACGGCGAGGGCGAGCCGCGTCGGCTGCGCACCGAGCTGGTCGCGGTCATGATCGCCTGGGATTGCGTATGGGAAGTCGAGTCGGGGGTGCCGACCATCGACAAGCGGCTCACGGCTTCGGCCCCGCCCGGCCGAGCCGACGCGTGCTCCGACCTTTGGGAGCAGATGAAGGCGACCCCGCCCCACCCCGACGCGCCACCGGTGCCGCCCTTCGCCACCCGCTTCAACCACGTGCCCCCCCGCTGGCCCGGCCTGGACCGCGACCTGTGAGGGTGGCCGGGTGGACCGGGCTCCTGCTGCTGATCCTGCTCCCGGGCGGCCCGGCCGCGGCCTACGAGTACCACCACTGCATGGGCCACGCGACGCGCTGGGCGTCCAACCCTCAGCTCGAGATCGACGCCTGCACGGTCACCGGCGAGCAGCTCAGCGCGGTCCGCAACATGCTCTGGAGCTGGAACGACATCGGCGGCACCGACCTCCAGATCCGGCATGTGGAGCGCGGCCGCTGCGGCGCCCGGGTGGGCGATGGGCAGAATACGATCACGATCGTGCCGGCGGCCGCCATCGACGGCGCCCTCGGCTTGACCATGAGGCGCTACGCCGGTTTCTGCGGCGGGCCGCTGGCCTTCATGGCGAGCGATCGCATCATCGAGGCCGACGTCCTGATCCGGCGATTTTCGGGGCACGAAGAGCCGCCCTCCAACTGCCCCGCCGGCAATCCGATCGCGCAGTTGTGGACCCGGCGCCCGTGCTGCGAGGCGTGGAGCGGCACCACCTTCCGGGCGACGGTGCTGCACGAGCTGGGGCACTTCCTCGGGTTGAACCACGAGGACGACACCCTGGCGGTCATGATGTCGACCCAGGGCGAGGCCCGCTACTGCGCCGAGCGGCCGTGGGGCCCGATGCCGGACGACATCGCCGGCGTCCGCCGGCTCTATGGTCGCAACCGCGACGCCATCCGCGAGCTGAGCGCGGTCAGTCAGCGGCACATCGGCCCGGATCTGCTCTTTGGTGTAGGGCAGCGGCCGACTGATCGGGCGCTGGGTCGCATGCCCCCCGGGCTGGCCGCCCCGCTGCGCGCCGAGTCGCTGCCCCAGCCGGACGAACTCGACCGCGAGGGCTGCCCGGGCCAGCTCGTCCCGGTGCAGTACGCCGTCGCCAACCGGGGCACCCTCACCGGCCGCTACCGGGTCCTGTGGTGGGCCTCTGCCGACCGCCACCTCTCGCCGGACGACGTCCTGCTCGGCACCACCCCCTGGCGAGGCATCAGCCGGGAGCTGATCTCCACCGCCTACGACACCGTCCCGATCAGCCAGCGCCTCCCGCCGGACCGCGCCCACCGCCTGCTGTACAGCATCGAGCCGGCGTGGGGCTGGGGCGTCGAGCGGCGGACCGGCGATCAGATCGGCGTCCTGCCCGGCACCCTCACCCGGCTGAGCCCCGACGCCTGCCGCTGACCGCGGCCATCGGCCGCCGACGCTCGGCTTCGGCGTGGACTCCGAGGCGCTGTTCGAGTGGGCCGGCGCCTCGATACGGACCGGGCCCCCGCGCTCCGCGGGGCGGATCTCAGGCGAGATAAGTTGAGCCGGAGGCCCGAGTCGGGGCAAAAGGGGGCACAACCGAATCTGGAGACGCAGCATGCGCAGCTCGATGAGACGACTGACGGTATCGATCCCCCTGGCGGCCCTGCTCGCCCTGACCCTGGCGGCCTGCGGCGGCGAAGGCGGCGGCGGCGACGGCAACGGGGGCAGCGGCGGGTCCGACGGCAACGACGGGGGCATGGGCGGCAGCGGCGGCACCGGCGGGGGCAACCCGGCGGGCATGGCCACCGGCGAGGGCCCGTGCGGGGCGGCCGAGGATTGCGCCGGCGATGTCTGCGTGGCCCTCATCGACGGGGACAACCCCCCGATCTACTGCTCCGAGCAGTGCCCCGACGGCGCCTGCCCCGACGGCTTCTACTGTGACGACCAGACCTTCTCCCTCGCCGGCCTGAGCTTCTGCCGCTTCGGCGCCACCGAGCCGGAGATGCCCGAGACCCCGGCCGAGCCGCCCCGCCTGCCCTGCCGGGAGGACGCCGACTGCGAGGATGGCCTCGTCTGCGGCACCTTCATGGGCGAGCGGGACTGCACCATCCCCTGCGCGATGGAGGACGACTGCACGCCGCCGTCGCTCGGCGGCATCACCCTCGATCTGGCCACCTGCGGGCAGGACGAGGGCGAGGATCGCATGATCTGCGTGCCCGACACCGACTGCTACCCCGACCCGATCGCCGCCGGCTGCGTGCAGGGCTTCCCCGGCCCCGGGTTCTGATCCCATCGGGCCCGGCCCGGCCCGGCCCGGCCCGGCCCGACCCGAAAGCCGACACCGTCAAACGGAGATTGCTTCGTGGGTCGGGGTTGGCTAGCCTCATCGACCGGCACCCACGGCGACGAGGCAACCCCCGATGGACCGAGACGAGTTCGAATGGCTCCGGGACCACCCGGGGAAGCGGATTCGGGGCGATCTCGTGCTGCGCCGCAGCGGCGGCCGGTATCAGGGGTCGGTCGAGATCGAGGGGGCCGATCGACCGATGACGCTGCACGCGCGCTTCGTGCCCGATCGGGACGATCTCATCAGCTTCCAGCGACCGGACATTGAAGCTGACCAGGGATCGCGCAGACCGATTCGCCGAGGACAAGGCGCGAGACGCAGACGCTGCCGGGGGCAACGGCAAGTCGAGCAACGCCGTCATCGGCGAATCGGGCCAGCGAGCACGGTCAGATTCAGTGTCTGGTTGCTGTAGACGTGGTCGTCGCCGGGGTGGGTCCGATCTGCCGGCTCGACATCCGCGGCGCGCGCCACCGGGGCGCCGGGCGGACGCACAAGCACAGCCTGCGCGGCCGGACCTGCCCCGTCTCGAACCTGCCTCACGCCGTCGAGCGCCCCGAGTGCGCTCGACTGGATCTCGACGACGCCCTCGGTCACTTCTGTGGCATGGCCCGCATCACACACGACGGCGGCATCAGGACCCGGCAAGAAACAACTCGGGGCTGCGGCCGCCATCTCGACCCCCATTCGCCGCTTACCTCCTCGCGCACTTCCTCGACGCACCTCCTGGTGCGCTCGCCCTTTCGGGCTACGCGCCGGGCCTACGCCCCGTCGGGTCGCGGGCTTGGCCCCCTTCGTCGTGCGCTGCGGGGGCGCTGGCGACTGGGGGCCGACCTGGCGCCCTCGCCTGGCCGAGTTGTTTCTTGCCGGGCCCTCGCGCTGGACGAGGAGGGCGGATGACGTCGGCCTCCGATCCCCTGCTCGCCATCATCGAAGGCGCCCGGCTGGTCCGGGCGGTCGACCGGGTGCGCCGGGGGCACCTGCGCATCGAGACCCCGTTCTGCCTGCCCGACAACAGCTTCGTCGATGTCTACCT
This sequence comes from bacterium, assembly GCA_030426085.1. Classification (GTDB taxonomy): domain Bacteria; phylum Myxococcota_A; class Bradymonadia; order UBA7976; family UBA1532; genus JACKDM01. Next base: position 7,606 of record JAUHYW010000073.1, read on the forward strand.
GCCGCGGGCCGAGGGCGACGGGCCGGGCGCGCTGACCGACTTCGGGGCGACGGTCGACTGGCTGCGCTCGGCCGGCGTCGAGCTGCGGGGCCGGCGGCGGGACATCTTGAAGGGCACCCTCGACGCGCTGGACGTCGAGTTCGAAGGCGAGGCGCTGCGGGCCCGGTTCGACGCGCCGCAGGCGCTGCCCGACGCCATCGTGCGGCTGGGGCAGGCGTGCAGCCGGGTGGCCGATCTGATCTTCACCCGCCGGGCGCGCCGGCCGTCGTCGTTCCGGGAGGACGTGGGTATCTTCCTCGAGACGCTGCCGATCCGGGTCGAGGCGAAGCGCACGCTGAAGGGCGCCCGGGGGCCGGTGGTCGTCGACTTCGTGGCCTTCGGGGGCGGGCGCGACTCGGCGATCCTCACCCTGACGTCGCGCAGCCGGGGGCACGCGGTGAACGCCGCCAAGGCCGTCTTCGCCAAGTGGTACGACCTGCGCGGGCGCGACGAGCAGCGGTTGACCGTCTTCGACGATCGCTTCGAGGTCTACGAGCGGGGCGATCTCGATCGCCTGGGCGACGTGTCGCTGGTGCTGCCCGCCAGCGCCCGGGGCCGCCTGCGCGAGCGGCTCATGGCCGCCTGACGCCGCCGGGCTCGGTCAGGATGGCTTCGAGCGCCGCGATCGACGCCTCGACGTCGGCCGGATCGTCCAGCGCGATGGGCCGCCCCTTCCACAGCCCGCCTTGCATCAGCGGCCACGCGTCGGGGCGGGCGCCGGGCAGCGCCACCGGCAGCAGGCGCACCCCGGCGGCGACCATCCGGGCGATGCGCTGGCGCACGGCGGTGCTCTTCCAGCCGGTGGTGTCGGGGCCCACCAGCAGCAGCGCGACCCGGGCCTCGGCCTCGCGGGCGGCGATCTGGCCCTGCCAGAAGTCGCCCGCTTCGAGCGGCTCGTCGCCCCACATGGGGTATCCGGCGCGGCCCAGCGCGGCGACCAGGGCCCCGGCGGCGTCGCGGTCCCGGGCGCTGTAGCACACCACGCCGACCCGGTCGTCGCGGGCGTCGAACGGGCGCACCGCGCGCAAGGTGGGGTGGCGCATGCCGCCCTCGGGGCGCCAGCAGATGTGATAGAAGGCGCGGTCTTCGAGCCGGGCGTGATCGACGACGAAGCCGTCCAGGCCGCCGACCTCGCTCCAGCGGGTGTCGGCCCAGTGGGCCAGCTCGACGTCGGTTGCCTTCAGGTCCGATCCCGATCGCACCAGCGCAATGCCATGGCCCGCGCCCCGCTCGCCGCCCGCGCCGGGGTCGTGGCGCATGCCCCGCCGCAGGAAGTGGGGGGCGCCGGTCATCACCAGCCGGGCCTCGACCGGCCCCGATCCGGCGACGCCGAGGTACGCCCCCCGGCGCACGATGGGCATGCCCTCGGTGCTGACGTCGACCACCACCCGCAGGGGCACGCCCCGCCGCAGGCAGGCGTCGTAGACGTCGCGGGCGAAGCGCAGCACCTGGGGCCACAGCTCGGCGCCGAGGCGGGTCGACATGGCCGGCGGGCGGCGGCGGGCGATGGCGGCGTAGGTGTCGCCCAGCCGGCTGAGGTGCAGGTCGGATCCACCGAGCCAGCCCCGGGCCCGCGAGATGGCCTCTTCGACGGTGTCGAACAGCCGGGCGAGCTCGACCGGCGGGCGGTCGCCGGCCCGCCACAGGTCGAACTCGACGTAGCCGGTCAGCTCGTCGGCCGGGGGGGCGTCGGCCCGCACCCCGCACAGGATCTCGAGCGCCTCGGCGATGGTCCACCGGTCGGGGTCGGGGGCGTACATCAGGGTCTGGGTGAGGCGGCGCAGCCACTCGGTGGGCGGGCGGCCCGAGGCGGCGAGGGCGTCGAGCAGGCGCTCGGTGGTCTCGAAGATGGGGGCCCAGCTCGCTCGGCCCATGGGGCCGGCCCGCAGCACGCGCACGAGGTCGGCCACCCGGTCGGCCTCGGCCGGGGGCAGCGTCAGCAGCGGGGTCCGGTCGTCGCCCGCGGGGGCCCCGTACCACGGCGGGATCAGCTCGGGGTGGGCCGCCGAGATGTCGGATCCGATGTGGCCCAGCGCGTCGGGCGGGCCGCCGTGCAGCTCGACGAGCGCGCCGACCGGGATCGACTCATCGGGCAGCAGGCACAGGCCGTGGGGCGTGCTCAGCGCCGATCCGCCGCCGTCGACCAGCGCGGCCGGCGGGCGCAGGGCGGCGAAGACCCGCCGACGCACCCGACGGCGCTCGGCGGCGTCGGCGTCCCGCCCGGCCAGCGCGGCGACCGCGGCGTCGATGGCGGTCTCGACGGCCTGCCGGCTGGTGGACAAGGCGCCGTACAGCAGCCGCTGCTTGCCCCGGGGCAGGCTGCGCTCGACCCCGTCGACGGTGAACGGGGGCATCGCCCACCCATCGAGGAAGCCATCGGGCAGGGGCAGCGCGACCGATCGCAGGTCGAGCCGGGTGCGGCCGACGACGACCCCCACCCCGCCGACGCCGCGGGCCTCGGCCAGCGCGGCGCAGCGGGCGCGGAACCAGGCGGTGCGGGCGGCGGCCCAGTCGGTCTTGCCTTCGAACGTCCACGGCGCGGCCTCGGGGCCGTCGGAGCGGCGGGCGTCGGCGGGCAGCGCGTAGCTGCGATCGAGCGCAAACGGCGGCGGGATGCGGCCCTCGCGCACGGGCACCGACTCGAGCAGGCTGGCGACGACGTGGGTCATCGGGCCGCCGACCGAGGTGGTCAGGCAGTGGATCGGGATGGCGCTGCGGGTGTGGTCGGGGTGCCGCGAGGGGGCCTCGACCCGGGGCGGCAGGTAGGCTTCGGGCCGGGTGAGCACGTGGAACGCCTTGGCGATCTGCACCATGCCCGAGGCGGCCATCGCGTGGCCGAAGGCCGTCAGCCCGCCGTAGGGGTTCGACCAGTACGAGCCGGCGCGCTCGATGGCGTCGGCGGCGTCGAAGCCGAGCGCGGTCAGGAACCCCAGCTCGATGCTGGGGAAGGCGTCGTGCAGGATGGCGAAGGCGCTGCCCCGCAGGAAGTCGACGTGGGCCCCGACCGCCCGCCGCAGGAAGACGAGCGACTGGCGCATCGCCTTGAAGAACATCAGCGGCTCGGGGCGCCGGGTGAGCACCGGGTCGTCGTTGCCCTCCCCCACCCCGAGGACCCGCACCAGCCGCCGGTGCCCGCCGGCGATGAGCGCCGAGACGACGGCCTCGTCGGTGGTCAGCACGACCGCGCAGGCCCCGTTGCACGCGTGGGCGATGTGCGCGTCGTGCAGCCAGCGGGCGAGCGGGCGGCCGGTCGTCGCGGTGGCGTCGGCGTCGCGGCGCATGGCGGCGGGGTACTCGGACGCGAGGCGCAGCTTGCTGGCGGCGAGGCGCGCGGCCAGTTCGGCCGGATCCTGGGGCCCCTGCCCCACGCCCGGCGCGCCGCCGCTGCGCTCGCACAGCCGGGCCCAGAAGGCGTCGAGCAGCAGGTCGCCGACGGGGATCATGCGCAGGCCGAGCTGGCGCTCGGAGACCTCGATGACCTGGGCCACCGTCTCGATGGCGGCCGCGCCCCGGGGCATGATCTGTCCGGCGACGAGCAGCGCGGTGGTGGGCTCGGGCACCCCTTGCAGCAGCCGCACGCCCGAGGCGAAGAGGGCCGCGCCGCCGTCGGAGGATCCCAGTTCGAAGCGGGTGACGCAGTGGTCGGGCAGGTCGAGCGCCCGCTGGAGCAGCCCGGTGAGGTTCATCGCGTCTTCGGGCAGGCGCAGGTCGGATCCCGCCGCGTCGGAGGCCGGGCCCCGGATGGGCATGGTCGTCAGCAGCAGGTGGTCGATGTGCGCCTGGCGCCGGGCCCGATCGGGCAGCGCGTCGAGGGCCCGCCGGGCGGCGTTCTGCATGAGCGGCAGCAGCGGCGGCGGGGTCGGGCCCCGGGTGCGGTCGAACGCCGACTCGACCCGCTCGGGGCCGGGCGGCGCGGAGTACTCGGCGGCGACGATGTAGATCGGGCGGGGCATGCGGCCTCCCGGGTCGTCGGCAGCGTCCGCCAGCCGACGCGGCGCGTCAAGCGCGGCGTCGCACGAGCGGCGTTGCATGGGCGGCGCGCATGGGTCATGGTGATGGCATCGATGGGTGCAGGGAGCGGGTATGTCATCGATCGTGGCGGCGATCGCCGAGGCAGATGCGGTCGACCGGGCCTTCCTCGACGCGCTGGGTGAAGCCGAGGTGCTGCGGCTGCACCCGATGCAGACCCGGACCTTCACCTTCGAGCAGGCCCGGCGGGTGGTCGGGGTCTATCTGGGGTCGGGCTGGCACCTCGAGGATCCCGACTGGCTGGCGATGTTCCGCCCGAAGTGGGTCTGCGGGCGGGGCTGGACGCCGGCGCGGGTCGCCGTGGTGGCCCGGTTGACCGACGCGCCGCTGTACGGGCTGGATGTCGACACGCCGTGGGATCTGCTGGAGGACGACGCGATCCGGGCCCGGCTGGTCGACTGGCTGGCCGATCGGCTGCCCGAGGCCCGCCGCAAGCGGGTGACCGGGTCGCTGAGCCCGGTCGCGCGGCGGTCACCCGGTCTGGGCGACCTCGAACCGTCGCGCACGCTGAGCGATTCCCCGCTCCGCTCGCCCGCGCGGCTGCCAGACTACCCCCGGGATGACCTCAGAGTTTCAGCCCCCGCGATGCGCCCGCTCTCGCCACGCCCCATGCCGTGCGCCCCGCCACCCCCCATGCCGTGCGCCCCGCCACCCCCCATGCCGTGCGCCCCGCCACCCCCCATGCCGTACGCCCCGCCCCGCCGCCCCCTGCCGCCCCCGGCGGAGCCCGAGCCGGTGCGCCTCGACGCCTCGGCCCCGGCCGTCGCCCGCCCGGGCGATGTCTTCCTGGCCCGCTTCGCCGCCTGCGCCCCGGCCGACTTCGACGCGATCCGCCCCTACCTCGATCGCCCCGATGGCCGAGCCCCGCACGAGCTGCTGCCGACCCCCACCCGCTGGCGGCGCGGGGCGCGTATCTCGGTCACCTGCCACGGCCCCGGCCTGCACTGCGCCGAGGCGACCCGGGTGCAGCGGTGGGACGGTGAGCCGCTCTTCCTCGACTTCGAGGTGGCCGTCGAGCCCCGGACCGGCGGCCCGCAGCCCCGCTCGGCCCGGCTGGGCTTCGACGTCGCGGTCGAGGGGGTCGTGCTCAACAAGCTGCGGCTGAAGGTGGCGCTGCGCGGCGAGCCCGACGGCCGGCGGGTCGGGGCAACGGCCCGGGCGCCGACGACCGCCTTCGCCTCGCACGCCCGCCTCGATCAGCCGCGGGTGGCCGACTGCTGCACCGCCCTCGAGCGCCACGCGGGGCTGGACATCTTCGTCGACTGCCTCGATCTGCGGCCCGGCGAGCGTTGGTGGCGGCGGCTGGTGAGCGAGATCGACGACCGCGAGCTGTTCCTGCTGTTCTGGTCGGATCACGCGGCGGCCTCGCCCAACGTCGAGCGCGAGTGGCGCCACGCCTTCACCCGCAAGGCCCGCGAGGCGATCGAGATCCACCCCCTGGCGCCGTGGCCCAAGCTGAGCGTCCCCCCCGAGTTCGCCGAGGTGCACGTCGCCAGCCGGTATCAGGTGCTGCGGGCGGCGGGGCTCGATCAGGCCTGAATCGGCGCCCCGCCGTGGCCCGTCCGCGGTATGATGCGCCGCCAACGCTCCGGAGCCGCGCCGTATGGGGACCTTCGCCGTCATTCTGCTCGTCGCCCTGATCCTGCTCGCCGTCTACGATCTGGTGCAGACGAAGCACGCGATCCTGCGCAACTATCCCATCCTGGGGCACCTGCGCTATCTGCTCGAAGCCTTCGGGCCCGAGCTGCGGCAGTACATCGTCACCGACAACGACGAGGAGCGGCCCTTCAGCCGCGATCAGCGGCGGTGGGTCTACGCCTCGTCGAAGCAGCAGAACAACTACTTCGGCTTCGGCACGGACAACCGCTACGAGGCCGAGAACAGCTACCTGATCATCAAGCAGAGCGCGTTCCCGCTCGAGGATCCCGGGCCGGGCACGCCGGGCGGGCATCACCTGCATCACATCCCGTGCGCCAAGGTGCTCGGGGCGTGGCGCGGGCGGCCGAAGGCGTTCCGGCCGCGGTCGATCATCAACGTGTCGGCGATGAGCTACGGGTCGCTGAGCGCGGCGGCGGTGCGGGCCATCAACCAGGGCTGCGGCATCGCCGACTGCCTGCACAACACCGGCGAGGGCGGCATCTCGAGCCACCACCTGTGCGGCGGGGGGCTGGTCTGGCAGCTCGGCACGGGCTACTTCGGCGCCCGGGACGACGACGGCGGCTTCGACATCGATCGCTTCGAGCGGGCGTGCTCGACGGCGCCGGTGCACGCGGTCGAGGTGAAGCTGAGCCAGGGGGCCAAGCCGGGGCGCGGGGGCGTGCTGCCGGCGGCCAAGGTCACCGCCGAGATCAGCGCGATCCGGGGCATCCCCCAGGGGCGGGACTGCATCAGCCCGGCGGGCCACACGGCGTTCGGCGACGTGGACGGCCTCATCGACTTCGTCGAGCGGCTGGCGTCGGTGACCGGGCTGCCGGTGGGCATCAAGTCGGCGGTGGGCGAGCAGTCGTTCTGGGAGACCCTGGCCCGGCGCATGGCCGAGCGGCAGGAGGGCCCGGACTACATCGCGATCGACGGCGGCGAGGGCGGCACCGGCGCGGCGCCGCTGGTGTTCAGCGATCACGTCTCGCTGCCGTTTCTGCAAGGCTTCCCCCGGGTGTACGCCGCGTTCGCCCGCAACGACCTGCACCACCACGTCGTCTTCGTGGGCGCCGGGCGGCTGGGCTTCCCCGAGAAGGCGCTGCACGCGATCGCGCTGGGCTGCGACATGGTCGCGGTGGCCCGGGAGGCGATGCTCGCCATCGGCTGCATCCAGGCCCAGAAGTGCCACACCGGGCACTGCCCGACGGGGGTGGCGACCCAGAGCAAGTGGCTGATGCGGGGGCTCGATCCGACGCACAAGGCGGCCCGGTTCGCCAACTACATCACGGCCTTCCGCAAAGAGCTTCTGTGGCTGGCCCACGCCTGCGGGCAGCCCCACCCGGCGCTGGTGCCGGCGACCCACATCGAGCTGATGCAGCACGGCGCGACCGGGCCCGACCCGCTGGACGCGGCGGGCTACGACCGGACGTGGCGCCGGCTGGCGTCGGCCGACGAGGACGCCATCCGGGCGATCATGGGCGGCGAGGGGTGAGCGCCGCTCAGCGCCCGGGCGGCGCGCCGAGGCCCCGGTAGCGGATGGTCGTGTCGTAGGTCCCCTGCCCGTTCGGCACCATGTGGGCCACCGCGACGGCGAGGCCGTCGGCCGGGTCGACGGCGACGGCGCACCGGCTCAGGCCGCCCGGCGCCGGGATCGAGGCGGCTCGGGCCCAGCCGTCGGGGCCCAGGCGGGCGGTCCAGAAGGCGCCGACGCGCCAGTAGCACAGGACCGGCCAGCCCTCATCGTCGAGCTCGAGGTCGAAGCCTTCGAACTGGCCCCCGACGACGGCCGGATCGACCGTGTCGAGGATCCACCGCCCGTTGCTCCGGCGGGCGATGCGCAGGATGGCGTCCGGCTCCCGGGCGTAGGCGATCACCGGCCCCCGGGGCCCGACCCGCAGCCCGCCGATGAGCGCCGCCCCTTCGCCGATGGGCTCGACGAGGCGGCCGGCGAACTCGACGCCCCGCCGCCAGGTGACCGCCCCGCCGAGATCGGGCTGGTAGGCGAAGTGCGCGGTGCCGTCGGCGTCGAGCGCGTGCACGACGAAGCCGTTGATGAACGGGTCGATCACCTCGACCCCGACGCCGGTCCAGCGATAGCGGGAGATCGATCGGTTCACCGGGTTGTCCAGCGAGATCCCGATCTGGGCTTCGATCACGCCGTCGAGGTCGACGGCGGCGGTCGAGAAGTTCCACAGCGCGCCGCCGATGTTGGCCGGGATGGTCGCCTGCTGGTCGCCGTCCGGCCCCCGGATCACGATGCCCCCGCCGAGCCGGGGCGTGCCCTCGTTGGCGCTGTAGCCGAAGCCGAGCACCCAGCGCCCGTCGTCGAGCGGGACGATCCCCACCCGCATCGAGTCCCACGCGCGGGCGCGGATGTCGACGCCGTCGAAGTCCCATCCGGCGGGCTGGGGCTGGCCGGTGGTGAGGCGGATTTCGCGGTCGCTCTCGATGACCCCCACCATGAGGATCGGCGCGCCGTCCCGATCGAAGGCCAGATCGACGTCGACCGGGGGGAACGGGCCGCCCCGCAAGCTCTGCCCCACGAAGGCGAGCGGGGCGTTGTCGATGTACGCGGTGCACGCCCCGTCGACGCGCGCGTAGCCCTCTTCGCAGGCGGCCGCCACGCAGGTGTCGCCAGCGCAGGCGGTCCCGTCGACGCCGTCCACCGGGCACGGCGCGCAGGCGTCGCCACAGGCCCGGGCGTCGGGGCCGCAGTCGAGCACGCACCGCCCCGCCTCGCACGAGGCGCCGGCATCACACGGGCGGTCGCAGCCGCCGCAGTGGGCCGCGTCGCCGGAGGGGTCGACGCAGCGGTCACCGCACAGCCGCTCGGCGGGCGCGCACGGCGCGAGGCACTCACCGCCGACGCAGCGCGGGATCCCGCCGCCGCCGTCGGGGCAGGCGATGTCGCATCCCCCGCAGTGGGCCACGTCGCTCGATGAGTCGACGCAGACCCCGTCGCACGCCTCGCCGCCCCCGGGGCACAGCCCGCCGCATGTGCCGCCGACGCAGGCCGGCGATCCGCCCTCGATCGCCGGGCAGACGACGCCGCAGTCGCCGCAGTGCGCCGGGTCGTCGGCCACGTCGACGCACACCGCGCCGCACAGCCGGGCCCCGCCGGGGCAGGCCCCGCCGCACGCGCCGTCGACGCAGGTGGCTTCGCCCTCGCCGATCGCCGGGCAGACGACCCCGCAGCCGCCGCAGTTGAGCGTGTCGCCCAGCAGGTCGGCGCAGGATCCGTCGCACGCCCCGCCGCCGACGCAGAAGAGCGTGAGCGGCAGCGAGCCGACGCCTTCGAGGCCGGCCTGATCGAAGAAGCGGCCCCACAGCACCCGCTGCTGCTCGCCGAAGAACTCGATGGGCGCGGCCCGGTGCAGCGCCGGCCAGTCGACCGTGACCCGGAAGGTGCCCGGCCCGGTGGCTTCGAACGCGCCCAGCGATCGGCCCTCGGGGGTCTCGAGCACCCCGCCGATGACGTCGTCGACGCCGTCCTCGTCGGTGACGACCGCCGAGATGGTCAGCGCCTCGCCCTCGGTGAGCCGGTCGGTGTCGCCCTGCAAGCTGAGGATGCGCGGCGCCCCGGGCTGGGCGGGCGGCACGTCGGGCGGGGGGCCGTCGCCCGGATCGCCGCCGTCGGGCGCGCCGTCCATCGCGCCGCCGTCCATCGCGCCGCCGTCCGTCGCGCTGCCGTCCGTCGCGCCGTCGCCTTCGATCCGTCCGTCGGAGCGGGGGTCGCCGCCCCCGCCCCCGCCGGCCGGCACGCACCCGACCAACGCCATCGCCAGGGGCCACCCGATCCATCCGCGCACGGTCACCTCCGTCGGTCGGAGCAGGCGCGCACCATGCACCGAAGCGGCGGCCGCGGGCAATGTGTCATCGCGGCCCTTGCCCGGCGGACGGCGAGGGCCGATCATCGGGCGAGCGACCCTTGGAGGCCCCCATGTCCGGTGACGACTTCTCCTTCGACGACATCGTCTCTGCCACCAGCGTCAAGGAGGCCGCCGAGGCGGCCGAAGAGGCGCAGATCCGCGCGTCGGAGCGGGCGACGCGGGCCCGGGAGATGGACAGCCCGCCGCCTGCCGAGAGCGGCGACGACGGCATCGAGCGCGAGCGCAAGCGCTACGCGGCTGATCCCCGGGACAACATCATGGGCCTCAAGGTGGGCGACGCGATCGTGTTCGAGGACAGCGGCGAGGACCTCGACGGGCGCTGGATCATCGCCAAGGTCGAGGGCAGCGTCGACGACGGGGACGAGCGGGCCCTGGTGGCGAGCCGGGACGGCAAGAGCCCGCCCTTCGCCCGCATCCCCGAGGACGTGCTGCGCGAGGAGCTGGGCCTGGGCCGGTTGAAGATCGGATGACCGACGAGTCTGCCAGGGCGCTGCGGGGCAGCCCGGCGACCTGGATCGTGGGCGCGGCGATCGGGCTGCTCTTCGGCTTGCAGGTGCTGTGGGGCGGGCCCGGTTCGGAGCCGCTGCTGGCCCGGATGGGCGCGCTGCACGGGCCGTCGGTGCTCGAGGGGCAGCTCTGGCGGCTGGCCTCGGGCGCGCTGCTGCACACCGGGGCGGCCCACCTCGCCACCAACCTCGTCGTGCTGATCGCGGTCGGGCGCCCGGTCGAGCGCCTGCTGGGCACCGCCCGCTGGCTGCTGCTGTTCGTGGGCTCGATCCTCGGGGGGTCGGTGGCGAGCCTCATCGCCGCGCCCGAGCTGGCGGTGGGCGCCTCGGGCGGCCTGCTGGGGCTGCTGGCGGGGGCCGTCGTCCTGGCCTTCACCCGCTCGGACGGGCTGCCCGATCGCACCCGGCTGCTGCTGCGCTGGGGCACGCTGCTGGCGCTGGGGGTCACCGTGGCGCAGTCCTTCCAGCCGGGGGTCGACATGGCGGCCCACCTCGGCGGGGCGGTGGCCGGCGGGCTGATCGTGGCCGCGCCGCCGATGCGCCCGCCCACCCTCGGCGCGCCGCCCTCGGAGGAGCAGCGCATCGGGGCCGCCTTCGCCGCGATCGTGCTGACGCTGGCCCCCCTGCTGGGGGTCTTCGCCGGGCGGGGCTGGGCGGTGATGGATCCCCCGACGTTGTCCCCTCGCCCGTTCGCCGAGGTCACCGTGCCGCTGCCCGATCTGCCGCCCCGGGGCGCGCTGCGCACGACCGAGGGCGCGGTGAGCGGGCTGTTCGGCGGGGTCGAAGACACCGCGATCGTGAGCCTGGCCGCGGTCGAGAGCCGGGATCCGGCCGCCGCTCGACAGGGCGTCGGCGAGCTGGCGATCCGCTGGCGCGATCAGAGCCCCGAGTCCGGGTTCACCCCCCGCGAGGCGCCCCGGGTGACGACCGATCCGACGATGGTCGTGGCCGCGTTCGATGGGCCCGACGGGCAGGCCCTCGAGGTCGCGGTGGTCGCGGTGGGCGCCCGTCAGGTGCGGATCGACGTGGCGCCGCGGCCGGGGCACGTCCGGCAGTGGCGGGGCGTCGCCGAGCGCATGGCCGCCGGGGTGGACCCGCAGGCCGAGTGATGCGTCGCGTCGCGCGCATCTTGCGTGATCCCGGCCCCTGCTGGTTCCATCTCCCGAAGGAGGTGTGCCATGTGGGGGATTCGGCCGACGATTCGGCGGGCTGCTGTGCTGATCGGGGTGCTGGCGCTGGGGTGCGTCGAGGAGGGCGGCGATCCGGATGATCCGACCGACGACGGGCCGCCGACCGACGCCGTGGTCGACCGGGGGGTGCCCGATCTGGCCCGGGTCGATGTCGGCGAGGACTGCGAGCCGGCCGAAGAGATCTGCAACGGCGAGGACGACGACTGCGACGGCGTGGTCGACAACGTGGCCGGCGCGGGCACCGCGTGCGTCGCCGGCCAGGGCGCCTGCGCGGTCGACGGGGCCATGGTCTGCGACGAGGCGACCGGCCGCCTGGCGTGCAGCGCGCAGCCGGGTCCGGTGGGGACCGAGAGCTGCAACCAGATCGACGATGACTGCGACGGCGACACCGACGAGGGCTACGCGGTGGGCCAGTCGTGCGGCGCCGGCGAGGGGGCGTGCCGCACGACGGGCGCCCTGATCTGCAACGCCGAGGGCGACGGGGTGGCGTGCGACGCGGTCCCCGGCGAGGGCGCCGACGAGCAGTGCAACGCGATCGACGATGACTGCGACGGATCCACCGACGAAGAGCTGCCCGAGCCGGCGTGCGAGACCGGCGAGCCGGGCCAGTGCGCGGCCGGGGTCTCGGTCTGCGCCGAGGGCGAGGTCGTCTGCCAGCGGGTGGCCGAGCCGGGGGACGAGGTGTGCGACGGCATCGACAACGACTGCGACGAGGTGGTCGACGAGGTCGAGGGGCTCGGCGAGGCGTGCACCGCGGGCGTCGGCGCCTGCGCCGCCGAGGGCGTGACGGCGTGCGGGCCGGACGGCGTGGTGTGCGAGGCCGAGGTCGGCATGCCATCGGCCGAGGTGTGCGATGGCATCGACAATGACTGCAATGGCACCGTCGACGACGCGCCCGGCGTCGGGCGGGCCTGCGCGGCGGGCGTCGGGGGCTGCGCGGTGGCCGGACGCACCGCGTGCACCCCGGATGGCATCGCCTGCGACGCGGTGCCCGCCGCGCCGAGCGCCGAGGTGTGCGACGGGGTCGACAACGACTGCAACGGGCAGGTGGACGACGTCCCCGGGCTCGGCGAGGCGTGCGCTGTCGGCGTCGGCGCCTGCGAGGCGGCGGGGGTCTACGTCTGCGGCGACGGCGAGCGCATCTGTGACGCGGCGCCGGGCATGGCCCAGCCCGAGATCTGCGACGGGATCGACAACGACTGCAACGGCACGATCGACGACGCGGATGGGGTCGGCGAGGCGTGCACCGTCGGCGTCGGGGCCTGCGCGGCCGAGGGCGAGACGGTCTGCGTCGGGGGCGAGGTGGCATGCGACGCGCAGCCCGGCGCCGAGGCGCCCGAGATCTGCGACGACGTCGACAACGACTGCGACGGTGTGGCCGATGAGGCGCCGGCCTGTATCGAGGCGTGCGACAACGGCGTCGACGACGACCGGGACGGCGCGGTCGACTGCGCCGATGAGGACTGCGCCGATGATCCGGTCTGCGGCCCGCCGGTCCGGGACACGGTGTTGCAGTGCGGGAACTCGAACCGTGACGTCTCGTTCCTGGTGCGGCCGGACGACGGGGTCGCCTTCGCCGCCGGCTGCGCGCCCGACGCGGCGACTCTGGCGATGCTCGTGAGCCGCAGCGGCGTCGGCCAGATCGACGGGCCCGCCTGGACGGCCTATCTCGAGGGCGGCGGCCGCATCATCACCGAGTTCAGCGCGAGCGAGGACGTCTTCAACGCGGTCTTCGGGACCGCGCTGCCCGAGGGCCCGCAGAGCGGCCGGTGCTACGACAACCTCAACCCGGCCTTCCGGCTGAACCTCGACGACCCGTTCTGGCAGATCAACGGCGGACTGGCGGTCGAGCCCGACGGCGAGACCGGCTGCGGCAAGGATCTGTCGGCCTTCCCCGACATCGTGGCGCTCGGCGGCCACACCGAGGGCGCAGTGCATCTGGCCTACCGCGATCTGGGCGCGGGCCGCCTGTGGCTGGTCGAAGGCGACTGGCAGGACGATCGCCAGGGCGACCCGCGGTACTTCCCCTCCGAGTCGCAGGCGATGATGCGCTCGATGATCTTCGACGCTTTCCAGCGGGCGTGGGTCGGCGAGTTCCGGGTCGGCGACGGGCCCGACGTGCGGGAGGCGGGGCTCGTCTCGTATAGCTGCGTCGAGGCGTGTGCCCTGGTCTTCGGCGGCGACGCGGCGCAATACGGTTGCTCGACGCAGCGCGACGCCTACGACGGGCGGGCCTACGCCGACGGCTGGGCCGACGAGCAGTATTGCGGGGCCGATACCGTCGCCGAGGGCTTCGCGCTGCCCCGGGGCGGGCTGTACGCCTGCGGTCAGCCCGGCTGCTCGTATTCGGCGTACGTGGCCGATCACGGCTGCGACGCGATCAACCACTGCTGGACGGCCTTCGAGCAGGGCGCGGTGGCCGAGGTGTGCGACGACGGGCTCGACAACGACGACGATCTGCTGACCGACTGCGACGATCCCGACTGCGATGGCTTGCGGGTCTGCGCCCCGCCCGAGACGTGCGGCAGCGGGGTCGACGAGGATCTGGACGGCCTCGTCGACTGCTTCGATCCCGACTGCGCGCGGGCGGCCTTCTGCACCGACCCCGCCGCGCCGGGTCTGGTCGCGGGCATCCAGCAGGACGTCAGCGACGCCGATCTGGCCGCCCGCGGTTGGCGGGTGTGCTTCACCGGGCTGTATGGCCAGAGCGGCGAGTCCATCGACGCCCTGCTCGCCGGGTGCGGGGGCGGGCAGATGCTGATCGGCTGCCGCCCGGTGGGGGCGAACGCCCTGACGCTGGCCGCCGAGGGGCTGCGGCCCGAGGTGATCCGCAACGTGGGCAACGCGTCGGGCGCGTTCAACCCGCACAACGGGGTCGCGTTCTACTACGACCCGACCCACTCGTGGGGCTTCGCGCCGCTGGGCGAGCCGCTGCAGCGCACGTCGTGCGACACCCAGATCACGCTGCCCGAGCAGCGGATGTGCTGGCACGCGGGCGGGGCCAACGTGCTGGAGGGCGGCTACCGCTGCGGCGGCAACTTCCTCAACGGCGACAACAACTGGCAGCGGCAGGTCTACACCCGGGACGTGGTGGCCCTCGGGCGAGAGCAGGCCTACGGCCACCACGGGAGCTGCGAGAGCTTCAACCAGTGCAACGACGCGGCGACCTGCGCCGGGCTGGCCTGCGCCACCGAGGGGCAGGGCCCGGCGCTCGCCTGGCAGGAGGGCCAGTGCGCGACGCTCTCGCAAGGGGATGTGCCCGACATCACCTGCCACCTCTTCAACCAGCCCCAGGCGGGCGACCTCCAGCGCAACTGGGGCTCCGGCGGGGGCTGCGACATCCCCGTCGTCTACGACGTGATCTGCGGGGCGCGCTGACTCAGCGCAGCGCGGCGAAGACGGCGAGGCCAGCGCCCATGAACAGCGCGCCCAGCTCGAGGCGGCGGGTGGCCGCCTCTTCGATGCGCCGGCGGATGCCTCGCCCGAGCAGGTTCCCGGCGGTGATGGCCGCGGCGAGCCCCAAGGCGGCGCCGATGGTGTGCAGCCCCACGAGGCCGTCGAGGCCGTAGCCGGTGAAGCGGCCGAGGTGCATGCCGACCGCGATGACCGCCCCGGTGCCGATGTAGGCCGATCCGCTGAGCCCGGCGGCGAGCAGCAGCGGGGCGACGAGCACGCCCCCGCCCCCCGCGCCGGCGGTGAACAGGCCGATGATGACGCCGGCCGGGAGCATCGCCTTGGGGTGGGGGGTGAAGCTCAGCGCGCCCACGCTGCGCAGGAGCGCCAGGCCGACCATGACCCCCATCGCGCCGTAGAGCACGCCGGCGGGCACCGCGTCGACGAACACGCCGCCGATGATGCTCGCCGGCAGCGCCCCGACCAGGATGGCGCCCGCCGTGCGCCAGTCGATGCCCCGGCGGAAGAGGGTCGCCCGGTGGGCGTTGCCGATGAGCAGGGCCGGCGCGGTGGTGGCCAGCGCCCGCCAGGGATCCCACAGGATGGAGAGGCCGAGCAGCAGGACCGTGCCGCCGCCGACGCCGGCGACGGTGGTGAGGACGCCGGCGAAGAGGCCGAGAGCGAGGGCGATGGCGAGCATGGGGCCTCCCCGGGCGGAGCGGTGCCATACGGGCTGACTCCCAATGGGACCCGGATGGCGTCGGATGACTGAGATGACTGGCTGCGAGCGCACTGTCGCATCCGGGCCGTCCCCGGTCCAATCGATTGTTTTGAAGGTGACCATCAGCAATGCCGATGGTAGATCGGGGGGATGCACGACGAGCTGCGCCACTTCCTGCTGGTGATCGAGCACGGCACGCTGACCGCCGCCGCCCGCCGGGCCCACCTGAGCCAGCCGGCGCTGACGGCCTCGATCCAGCGGCTCGAGGCGGCCTTCGAGGCGAAGCTGCTGCATCGGGGGCGGCGCGGCGCCGAGGCGACGGCGGCCGGGCGGGCCCTGATGCCCCACGCCCGGGCGGCGCTGGCGGCGGTGGACGACGGGCGGCGGGCGGTGGCCGAGGTCGAGGGCCTCGACGGTGGCGAAGTGCGGCTGGGCGGCGGGGCCACGGCGTGCACCTACCTGCTGCCGGATGTGCTCGCCCGCTTCCGCGCCCGCCATCCGCGGGTTCGACTGTCGCTGCGCGAGGGCTACCCCGATGGCTTGCGGGCGCAGCTCGAGGCCGGCGCGCTGGACATGGCGGTGGTCACCGGCGACGACGGCGAGACCTGGTTGCAGGACACCCTGATCCTCGTCGGCGCGCCGGAGGTCGACCCCACCGACGCGCCCTTCGTGACCCTGACCCGCGGCTCGTCGACCCGGCGGCTGCTCGACCGGCACTTCCCCGGGGCCTCGATCGCGATGGAGTTGGGGGGGATCTCGGCGGTCAAGGGCAACGTGCGGGCGGGTATCGGGGTGGCCCTGATCAGCGCCTCGGCGGTGCGCCACGATCTGGCGATCGGACGCCTCGTGCGGGTCCCCCACCCGGCCACGCCGATCCGGCGCCGGGTCGCGCTCCTGCACCGGGGCCTCGACCGGCTCGCCCCCGCCGCCGCCGCTCTTCGGGAGATGCTGCTGGCCACCCCCGACCCCGTGAATGGAGCCGGCCGATGACGCAGGGACGGGCCCGGACGGGGCAGCACCCCGTGCATAGCGATCGCGAGCGGGTGGTGGGGGTGCTGCTGCGCCCGCGGGCGACGTTCGCCCGGTTGGCGGCTCATCCCAGACCGTGGTTCGCCCTCGCCTGCGCCCTGGTGCTGGGGCTCTTCTGGTCGGGGCTCGCCGCGGGGCTGGCCGCGCAGGGGCACGCACCGAGCATGACCCGGGGGCTGCCGGTCGCCCCCGATCGGTACTACGCGACGGCCGCGCTGTATCTCACGCCGCTGTGGATCGGGCTCACGCTGCTGACCGCGGCGACGGCCCACGGCGCGGCGCGGGCGCTGGGCGGGCGCGGGCGCTGGGCGGCGAGCCTGAGCACCATCGGCCCGGCCTACGCGCTGCCGTTGATGGCGCTGTGGCTGCTGCCGGACGTGCTGACGTGGCTGATCGCCGGCCACGACGCGCTGGGCGCGACCGTGCGGATCGCGGCCCCAGCGGCGGCGCTGATGGTCACGGTGCGGGTGGTGCAGGCCGTGCGCGCGGCGCACGGCCTGGGTCTGGGGCGGGGGCTCGCCGCCGCGCTGGTGGCGGCGCTGGCTCAGGCGGGTCCGCTGGCGCTGCTGGTGCGCTGAGCGGATCGGCCGAGGGCGGGGTCAGAGGTCAGAGGTCAGAGGTCAGAGCGGCGACGGGATCAGAGCAGCGAGGCGAGCGCGCTGCCCATGTCGGCCGGGGTGTCGGCGACCTTGATGCCGGCGGCCTGCATCGCGGCGATCTTGTCCGCCGCGGTGCCCTTGCCCCCGCTGATGATCGCCCCGGCGTGCCCCATCCGGCGCCCCGGAGGCGCGGTGGTGCCGGCGATGAAGCCGGCCACCGGCTTCTTCATGTTGGCCTCGATCCACGCGGCGGCCTGCTCTTCGGCGTTGCCCCCGATCTCGCCGATCATGATGACCGCGTCGGTGTCGGGGTCGTCATTGAAGGCTTCGAGCACGTCGATGAAGTTGGTGCCGTTGACCGGATCCCCGCCGATGCCGACGCAGGTGCTCTGGCCGATGCCGAGCGCGGTGAGCTGGCCCACCGCCTCGTAGGTCAGCGTGCCCGAGCGGCTGACGACGCCGACCCGGCCCGGCAGGTGGATGTGACCGGGCATGATGCCGATCTTGCACTTGCCGGGGCTGATCACGCCGGGGCAGTTGGGCCCCACCAGCCGCGAGCCGCTGCCCTTCAGCGCGGCCTTGACCTCGACCATGTCGAGCACCGGGATGCCCTCGGTGATCGCGATGATCAGCTCGACCCCGGCCGCGATGGCCTCGAGGATCGCGTCGGCCGCGAACGGCGGCGGCACGTAGACCACCGAGGCGTTGGCCCCGGTCTCGGCGACCGCCTGCGCGACCGTGTTGAAGACGGGCACCTTCTCCTCGAAGGTCTGCCCGCCCTTGCCCGGGGTGACCCCGGCCACCAGATCGGTGCCGTAGGCCATCATCTGCTTGCAGTGGAAGCTGCCGGTCGAGCCGGTGATGCCCTGGCAGAGCAGCTTGGTGTTCTCGTCGACCCAGATCGCCATGACTGTCCCCCTACTCCCCGCTCGTGAGTCGAACGATGGCCTGCGCGCCCTCGGCCATGTTGTCGGCCGCGGTCAGCTTCAGGCCGCTCTCGGCCAGGATCTTCTTGCCCAGCTCGACATTGGTGCCGGCCAGCCGCACGACGACCGGCACCTCGAGCCCCAGCTCGCGGGCGGCGGCGACCACGCCGTTGGCGATGATGTCGCACTTCATGATGCCGCCGAAGATGTTGACGAAGATCCCCTTCACGTTGGGGTCGCTGAGGATGATCTTGAACCCGGCGGTGACCTTCTCGGTGGTCGCGCCGCCCCCCACGTCGAGGAAGTTGGCCGGGTCGCCGCCGTAGTGCTTGATGGTGTCCATCGTGGCCATGGCCAGCCCGGCGCCGTTCACCATGCAGCCGATCGTGCCGTCGAGGCTGATGTAGTTCAGGTCGAACTTGCTGGCCTCGATCTCCTTGGGATCCTCCTCGTCGAGATCGCGGTACCCCAGCACGTCCTTCTGGCGGTACAGCGCGTTGCCGTCGAAGTTGATCTTGGCGTCGAGCGCGATGACCCCCCCGGCCCCGGTGATGACCAGCGGGTTGATCTCGGCGAGCGAGGCGTCTTTCTCCACGAAGGCCCGGTACAACGCCTTCATGAACTTGACCGCGTTGCGCACCGCCTTGCCCTCGAGCCCCAACGCGAACGCCAGGTTGCGGGCCTGATAGTCGGCCAGCCCCACGATGGGGTCGACCCACTCCTTCTTGATCGCGTCCGGGTCGCGGGCGGCCACCTCTTCGATCTCCATGCCGCCCTCGGCGCTGGCCATGAAGCAGATGCGGCTCTTCTCGCGGTCGAGGATGACGCCCAGGTACAGCTCGCGGGCGATGTCGACGCCCTCTTCGATGTACACCCGGCGCACCGTCTGCCCCTCGGGGCCGGTCTGGTGGGTGACGAGCTGCATGCCGAGGATCTCATCTGCGAGCGCCCGGACCTCGTCGACGCTGCGGGCGAGCTTGACCCCGCCGCCCTTGCCCCGGCCGCCGGCGTGGATCTGGGCCTTGACCACCCAGATGTCGCCCCCGAGCGACTCGGCCGCGGCGACGGCCTCGTCGGCGGTGAACGCCACCTGCCCCCGAGGCACGGGCACCCCGTAGCTCTTCAGGATTTCCTTGCCCTGGTACTCGTGAATCTTCATCTGAAATGCCTGCCCCGGGCCGCCGCGCCCCTGACGGAGGGCGGCGGCGCCGGATGTCTCGGGATCACATGTGCGAGATGATGTCGCTGCCGAACTCGCTGCACTTGCGCAGGGTGGCGCCTTCCATCTGCCGCTCGAAGTCGTAGGTGACGGTGCCGGCCTTGATGGCCCCCTCGACGCCCTTGACGATGAGGTCGGCGGCCTCGTTCCAGCCGAGGTGGCGCAACATCATCTCGCCCGACAGGATGACCGAGCCGGGGTTGACCTTGTCCTGGCCGGCGTACTTCGGCGCCGTGCCGTGGGTCGCCTCGAAGATGGCGTGGCCGGTGTCGTAGTTGATGTTGCCGCCGGGGGCGATGCCGATGCCGCCGACGCAGGCGGCGAGGGCATCGCTGATGTAGTCCCCGTTGAGGTTCATCGTCGCGATGACCGAGTACTCGGCGGGGCGGGTCAGGATCTGCTGGAGGAAGGCGTCGGCGATGACGTCCTTGATGACGATCTCCTCGCCGGTCTTGGGCGACTTCAGCTTGCACCACGGCCCGCCGCCGAACTCCTCGGCCCCGAAGTGCACCTTGGCGGTCTGGTAGCCCCAGTCCCGGAAGGCGCCCTCGGTGAACTTCATGATGTTGCCCTTGTGCACCAGCGTCACCGAGTCGCGCTCGTTGTCGATGGCGTACTGGATCGCCGCCCGCACCAGGCGCTCGGTGCCCTCGCGGCTGATGGGCTTGATGCCGAAGCCGGTCGTCTCGGGGAAGCGCACCTTGGCGAAGCTCTCGCCGAAGTGCTCTTTCATGAGCCCGGCGAACTTCGCGGCGGCCTCGGTGCCCTCCTGGAATTCGATGCCGGCGTAGATGTCCTCCGAGTTCTCCCGGAAGATCACCATGTCGGTCAGATCGGGCCGCTTGACCGGGCTGGGCACGCCCTCGAACCAGCGCACGGGGCGCAGGCAGGTGTAGAGGTCGAGCTTCTGGCGCAGGGCCACGTTGAGCGAGCGGATGCCGCCGCCGACCGGGGTGGTCAGCGGGCCCTTGATGCCCACGAGCAGCTCGCGGAACCCGTCGAGGGTGGCCTCGGGCAGCCACTCACCGGTCTCGTCGTAGGCCTTCTGGCCAGCGAGCACCTCGCGCCACACGATCTTGCGATCGCCGCCGTAGGCCTTCTCGACCGCGGCGTCGAAGACCCGCACCGCGGCGGCCCAGATGTCGGGCCCGATGCCGTCGCCTTCGATGAAGGGCACGATGGGGTGATCGGGCACCTGGAGGGTGCCGTTCGCGTCGAGGGTGATCGTCTCGCCGTTGCTCATGGTTCTCCTCGGGGCTCTGGGGGCGGAGGGTCGGGGTTCATTACATCGCCCGTCGCCGGTGATCAAGCACGGTGTGGCGGACTTGCGCGGGGGGGCCGGCGGGCGCACGATGCGAGCAGGTCGACGGCCCCGACGCGAGGAGTCCGGTGCAGCCCGACGAGCCCGATCCGGTCGATGCCCGGCGCAGCCTGCGGGGCAAGGTGCTCGTCCTGTTGCTCGCCATCGGCCTCGGCCCGCTGCTGATCGCCGGCGGGGTCAACATCAACCGGGCGGTCGAGAAGGGCAAAGTGTCGGAGCGGCAGCGGCTGGCCCAGGCGGCGCGGTTCGCGGCCGTCTCGGTGACCGATCTCTTCGCCCGGGGCCTGGAGGATGTGCGGCTGCTCGCCCGGCGGTTCCCGGTCGAGTCGTTCGACTTCGCCGCCGCCGAGCGGGCCCTCGATCGAGGCAGCCGGCTGGCCGCCCTCGAGCAGTGGCGCGACGCCCCGCTCATCTCGCGGCTGGTCCAGGAGTTCGCGACGCTGTTCGTGGCCCTCGACGACGGCCGCGTCGTCTACACCACCCCGTTCAGCAACCACCCGCTCATCGACATGGCCGAGCGGCCGTGGTTCGAGGCCCTCGCCGACCGCGGCGGGTTGGCCCCCGGCCCCCTGCCCCCGCTCACGAGCAAGGCCGATCCGGGGGTGGTGGTCTTCGCGCCGCTGCTGCACCGGGACGGCCGGGCGGCGGGCTACCTCGGCGCGGTGATCGCCAGCGACGTGCTCGCCGACATCCTCGCCCGGGCCGAGGACGGGCTGGCCGACTCCGGGTCGCGCACGATGGTGGCGATCATCGGGCCCGACGGGCACATCGCGGCCCACTCCGACGCCAGCCGGGTGGGCAGCCCGCTGGAGGGCGAGCTGTGGAGCGACCGGGCCCCCGGCACCCGGGAGCTGATGCTGGGCAGCGTGCCGGTGGTGGCCTCGTGGGGCGATGTGGGGCGGGCCGGCTGGAAGGTGGTCATCGTCACCCACCGAGACGACGCCTACCGCTACGTCTACGGCCTCATCTGGCTGCTGATGGTCGTGATCGTGCTGACCTTCGTGCTGGTGCTGCTGATGGCCGACTACTCGGCCCGGCGGCTGCTCGAGCCGATCCACGAGCTCGAGCAGGGGGCCCAGATGATCGGCGCCGGCTCGCTCGACTATCGCATCGAGCTCGACACCCACAACCGGGACGAGCTGGGCCGGCTGGCCCACAGCTTCAACGCGATGGGCGAGAGCGTGCAGCGCAGCCGGCAGCAGCTCGAGACGTACGGCCGCAGCCTCGAGACCGCCCGCAAGGAACTGGACGCCATCGTCTACGGCATCACCCACGACCTGAAGAAGTCGCTGCGGGGCATCGAGGCCTTCGCCAGCTTCCTCGGCGAGGACTACGCCGACGATCTCGACGAGGACGGGCTCGAGATGCTGGGCTCGATCGCGGTCAACGTGGATCGCATCAACCAGCTCGCCGACGATCTCATCGGGCTCGTCGAGCACGAGCGCGAGCCGGGTCAGCCGACGAGCTTCGAAGCGCAGGCGCTGCTCGAAGAGGTGCGCGAGCGGGTCCTCGAGCGCCACCGGGGCGAGGTGGTGCTCGAAGGCGAGATGCCGACGATCACCGGTGATCGGGCCCGGCTGATGCTCGTCTTCGACAACCTCATCGACAACGGGCTCAAGTTCAACCGCTCGGCCGAACCGCGAGTGGTCGTGCGGTGCCACGACGGCATGCTGACGTGGCGCTTCGACGTCACCGACAACGGGATCGGCATCGAACCCCGGTTCCACGACCGGATCTTCGAGCTGTTCGCCCGCCTCAACCAGCAGGACGAGTTCGCCGGCAACGGCACCGGGCTCAACCTCGCCCGGCGCATCGTCGAGGAGCACCGGGGGCAGCTCGCCGTCGGCGCCCACCCCGACGGGGGCTGCGTCTTCACCGTGACCCTGCCCAAAGAGAGCGAGGCGCTCACCGAGCCCAGCCTCGCCGCGTGGCGCCTGCCCGGCGAGAGCGGAGACGTCGACCTGATGTGACGACCGGCGGGTTGTGCTATACGTCCGCGGTCAATCATCCGTCCCCGGATGCCCGCACGGAGGTCACCTCGATGGGTCTCTTCGACATCTTCAGCAGCAAGCCGACGCCCAAGAAGATCGACAAGATCACCAAGCGCATGCTCAACGAGCATCATCAACAACAGGTGCGACAGGAGGCGATCGAAGAGCTGATCGCCTTCGGCACCGACTACGCGATCCTGGCCCTGGTCAAGCGGCTGGGCACCAACTTCCGCGACACGATCAAGAACGAGCAGGAGAAGCGCTACATCGACCAGGTGCTCGTCGAGCACTTCGGCCAGCGCTCGGTCGTGCCGCTCGAGCAGTACGTGCGCAGCGAGCAGACCATCTCGGCCGCGATCCGCACGCTGGCCAAGCTCGTGGACGACGAGCGGGTCGTGACGGTGTGCGTCGAGACGCTCGGGGGCTACCCACCCAACGACCACCGCTCGATCGACCCCAAGCTTCAGCTCGTCGACGCGCTCGCCGACTACGAGGACGAGCGGGTGGTCCCGGCGGTGATGCCCCACGCGCTCGACCACGACGACGACATCCGGGTGAAGGCGATCGGCCTGCTCGAAGCCCGGATCGACAAGGACCACCCGCTGTACGACGAGGTCGTCGAGACCTTGATCAAGGTGCTGAAGGACGCCCTCGCCAGCGGGCGCATCGTGCGCCGAGCGGCCCGCGCCCTCGGCGCGCTGGGCGTCGACCTGTCCGATCGTCGGGAGGAGCTGGACGAGTTCGTGCCCGACGGATACAGCATCGGCGAGGACGGGCGGCTCTCGGGGCAGTAGCCCTTCGCCCGTCGAGCAGCCGCCCGGGACCTTCGGGCGCGGCTCCGGGCCTTCGAGCGACAGCTCCCGGCTCGCGACGGTGTACTTTCCCCGGGTGCTGCTGGGATCCCCTACCCCCGCGTCGGCGCCGCGGAGCCCTTGCCCGACGGCGGATCGGGCAGCATCGCGCTCACGATCTTGCGGGCGGCGCGCGTCTGATCCGGTCGCACGTAGACCCGGACGAGCTGCGTCGGTTGCTCGTAGCGCTCGTAGATCCGGGCGTAGTTCTCGATCGGCGCCGCCGCCCCCACCGCCCGATCGAAGACGTAGATCGGGATCGGCGCCCGCCCCTCGCCATAGAACTTCGAGAGCTGCCCCTGATCGCGGCAGATGAAGTGCTCGACCCCGGCCTCGGCGAGCGCCATCCCGATCTCGTCCGGCGCGGACACGGTCGGGGTCCAGCCCACCTCCAGCACCCGCCGGAAAGGCGCCCGCCGCGCG
Organism: bacterium; assembly: GCA_030426085.1. Lineage (GTDB taxonomy): Bacteria > Myxococcota_A > Bradymonadia > UBA7976 > UBA1532 > JACKDM01. Next base: position 31,371 of record JAUHYW010000073.1, read on the forward strand.
ATCCAGCGAGCCCAGCGATTGCTCGACCGGCGCAGCGTGCTCCAGAGCGTCACGTCGTCTACGGTGGCATAGGCGTCGGCGTCGGCCGGCAGCCGGAACTCACCCGGCGCCTCGGTGAAATAGCGCAGGAGCATCGAGTCGAAGCCCACCGACAGGTGGTGGTAGTAGACGCTGACGAACATGTGATAGCGGCTGAGCAGGAAGTCCTCGAAGGCGAAGACCGCCCGGTGGGACAACGCCATCACGGCCTGATCGTCAACCACCCGGAAGTCCATGTTCTCCAGCAGCCACGACATGTCGAACTTGCCGTAGCTGACGCCGGCGAAGACCGAGTCCCGCTGGAGATAGTCCATGCGGTCGGCGTCCATCTCGCCGCTGACCATCTGATGCAGGACCGGGTAGTAGTCCACCCCCGCGTACACGAGGCCGCCCGCCCGCTCGGGGAAGAGCCCGGTCAGCACATGGGCCACGTCGAGCGGCTCGATGTCTCGCGGCGCGAAGCGGTCGCGCAGGGTCGCGCCGAGCGCCGAGTGCAGCAGCAGCTTGAGCGTGTAGTCCTCGTGCGTCGCCTGGCTGTCCCCCTCCGCTTCCGAATAGCACGGCAGCCCCAGCGCCCGCCGGGGCGGCATGGCCGACTCGCTGGCGTGGGACGCCGGCGGGTGACCGATGTCGTGGAGCAGGGCGGCGAGGCGCACGAGCTGGCGCAGCCGCGCCCGCGCGCTGGGATCCAGCTTCGGCGCCTCGAGCGGGAAGACCGCATCGAACATGCGGCTCGCGACCTCCATCGCGCCGATGCTGTGGGCGTACCGGGTGTGCGTGGCGCCAGGGAACGCCTGATCGGCGAAGCCGAGCTGCTTGATGCCGCGCAGCCGCTGGAACACGGGGTGATCGACGACCGCCATCTCGTCGGCCGACAGGCGAATGCTGCCGTGGATGGGATCGCGGATGCGGATCATGCGCCGATGGTCTCGCCGAACAGCGTGTGGCTCGTCCCGCCCACGATGCGCGCCGGCACGAGGTCGCCCGGCTCGAGCCCCTCCCCAGGCAGGATCGTCGTGCGGAAGCAGCTCGTCCGCCCCACGACCTGCTGGGGATCCCGCCGGCTCGGCCCTTGCACCAGGACGTCGGCTGTCCGCCCGATCATCCGGGTATTGCGGATCTTCGAGATCCCCTCCTGGACCGCGATCAGCCGCTTGAGCCGATCCTTCTTGACCTCGAGCGGGATGTCGTCCGCCCGTCGGCGCGCGGCGAACGTGCCCTCCCGCTCGCTGTAGTGAAACATGAAGGCGAAGTCGAACTGCACCGCGCGCACCAGATCCAGGGTGCGCTGGAAGTCGTCCTCCGTCTCACCCGGATAGCCGACGATGATGTCGGTGCTCAGCGCGTGATCCGGCAGGATCCGGCGCACCCGGCCGATCAGATCGAGGAACCCCTCGGCGGTGTAGCCCCGCTTCATGTCCTTGAGCACGCGGGTGCTGCCGCTCTGCACCGGCAAGTGGATATGCCGCCCCACCCGGGGCAGCTCGGCGAGCGTGTGCAGCAGGCGATCGGAGAAGTCGTTGGGGTACGGCGAGGTGTAGCGGATGCGATGCAGCCCCTCGACGTCGTGGACCAGCCGGAGCAGGTCGGCGAAGTCGTGGCCCCGCTCGTAGTAGCTCGACACCGTCTGTCCGAGCAGGGTGATCTCGCGGAACCCGTCCGAGGCCATGCCGCGCGCCTGCTCGACGACCTCGGCCGGTGCCATGCTGCGCTCCCGGCCCCGCACGAACGGCACGATGCAGAACGTGCAGAACTTGTCGCAGCCCCGCTGGATCGAGATCCACCCGCTGACGCCCGGCACCCGGTCGACGTGCACGTCGCGGTAGGTCTCGCGCTTGTCCAGCCGCACGTCGACCTGGACGTCGGCCGCGGGATCATCCGCCGCGTCGATGAGCTGGGGCAGCCGCCGGTAGGCGTCGGGTCCGATGACCAGATCGACGTGGGGCGCGCGCTCCACGAGCGACTCCCGCAGCCGCTCGGCCATGCAGCCGGCGACCCCCAGCACGACCTCGGGTCGGCGCTCTTTGAGCGCCTTGAACCACCCCAGGCGGCCGAACACCCGCTCCTCCGCCCGCTCGCGCACGGCGCAGGTGTTGAGGAGCACGACGTCGGCCTCGTCCGCCGAGTCGGCGACCGCGTAACCGCGGTGCCGCAGCAGGCCGAACATCAGCTCGGTGTCGGCCTCGTTCATCTGACATCCATAGGTTTCGATGAAGACCCGGCGAGTCATCGGGGTGCTCCGGCGTGCGAAATGACCGCAGACCGTATCCATCGCCTCGATCCGCGTCAAGGGTGGGGCGAACGCGTCACGGACTGGCACATCGTGCAGCGGTTCGTCATGATGGCCTCGATGAAATCTCAAGCCCGCGCCGATCGGCTCACCCTGCTCGTCGCCCACATCAAGGAGATGCTCGCTGGCGAGGACTCGAGCGCGCTGTTCGACGGGCTCCTCATCGGGGTCGTCGAGCACAGCGCCGCCGAGCGGGGGTTCGTCCTGTTCAGCGAGAGCGGTCGCCCGACCATCCGCGCCGCGCGCGCGCTCGACCAGGCGGTCGCGCGGTCCGAGCCCTTTCGCCGGGTGCGCCGCATCGCCGACTACGTGCTGCGCAGCGGTGAGCCATTCCTGACCGCCTCGCTGAAGGACGACTCCCGCTTCCGCGAAGACGAGGCGCACTTCGAGCCCGATCGGGCGGTGATGGTCCTGCCGCTGCGCACCAGCGAGCGGCCGGTCGGCGTGATCTATGTCGACCGGGCGAGCGCGCAAGGGGGCTTCGACACCATCGATCGCGCGGTGCTCCAGGACATGGCCGACATCGCCGGCATCGCGATAGAGGCCCGATACCGGGTGCGCCAGCTCCGGGCCAATCGGGACGAGCTGCGGCTGGCGAACATGACGCTGGAGCGCATGGCCAACTCGCTCCAGGAGGACGTCGCCGCGAAGTCGGTCGAGCTGTCGCGGTTCGAGCGGGATCTGGACTCCAAGAACCGCGCGCTGCGGTCGACCTACACGTTCAAGAACATCGTCGGGCGCAGCCCGCAGATGCACCGGGTCTTCGACATCCTCAACCAGGTGATGGACTACCCGGTCCCGGTCCTGATCACCGGGGAGAGCGGCACTGGCAAAGAGCTGATCGCCCGGGCCCTGCATCACGGCGGCGCCCGGACCGACGAGCCGTTCATGGCCATCAACTGCGCCGCCATCCCCGAGAACCTGCTGGAGAGCGAGCTCTTCGGCTACAAGCGAGGCGCCTTCACCGGCGCCAACGCCGCCAAGGAAGGCCTGTTCATCGCCGCCCGCAAAGGCACGGTCTTCCTCGACGAGTTGGGCGAGATGCCGCTCAACATCCAGGCCAAGCTCCTGCGTGTGCTCCAGGAGCGTGAGGTCCGCCCGATCGGGGGGCGCGACGCCGAGCCCGTCGAGGCCCGGATCATCGCGGCGACCAACCGGGATCTGAAGGCCGAGGTCGGCGGCGGCCGCTTCCGCGAAGACCTCTACTATCGCCTCAACGTGGTCGAGGTCCGGGTCCCGCCCTTGCGCGAGCGCGTCGAAGACATCCCCGCCCTCGCCCGCCACTTTCTGCGGCGGCTCACCGAGGACGTGGGGCTGCCGCTCAAGCGGCTGAGCGAAGACGCGCTTCAACGCCTCGTCCGGGCGAGCTGGCCGGGCAACGTTCGGCAGTTGGAGAACGCGATCAAGTCCAGCGCTCTGCTCTCGCGCGGCACCGTGATCGGATCCGAGGAGTTGCGGCTGCCCGACGAGTCCATCGCGCCGCCCCGGGCCGAGCCCGAAGAGGCGCCTGCATACGAAGCGCCGCGCCCCCTCGACGCCACCACGACCCTGCCCGCGGGCCGCATCCGCAACAAGGCCGAGTGGGAGGCCCACGAACGAGAGCGCATCCTCGCGGCCCTCGTCCGCTGTGGCTGGAACAAGACCAGGGCGGCCAAGGAGCTGAAGGTCTCCCGCCGCAATCTCTACCGCAAGATCGAGCGCTATGGCATCGAGGGGTCGAACGGCGATGGCTGACCAGAGCGGGCCACCCGGCCTTCGTCCACCGGCGTGGCGAGCATGAAGACCCTCGTCACCGGAGCCACGGGCTTCATCGGCCGACATGTCTGCCGGCACCTGACCCGGCAGGGGCTGCACGTCCGGGTGCTCGTACGCCCGTCGACGCCGGCTCGGCGTATGGAGCGTCTGGGCGAGGTCGAGGTGGTCACCGGCGACGTGACCGTACCTCGCACGCTCAACGGAGCCCTCGACGAGATCGACGCCGTCGTGCACCTCGCCGGGGTGACGGCCGCCGCCCGGGCATCGACCTATCGCCGGGTCAACGCCGAGGGCACCCGCGCCCTGGTGAGGGCGTGCGCGGCGAGCGGTGTCGGGCGCATCGTCTTCTTGAGCAGCCTCGCGGCTCAGGGGCCCTCCAGCCCCGGACGGCCCCATATCGACCCGGGCTCCGAGTCGCCGGTCAACGCCTATGGGCGAAGCAAGCTCGAGGCCGAGCGGCATCTGCTCGACGCATCGAGCGCGGTCTCGGCGACAGCCCTCCGGCCGGGGATCGTCTATGGCCCGTACGATCCGGAGCTGGCCGCATGGGCCTGGCTGGCGCAGCGCCGGCTGCTGCCCGTGATCGAGGGCGTCGAACTGTCGTTCTTGCATGTCGACGACCTCTGTCGGCTCGTCGCCCGGCTGGTGACGAGCGCGGCGCCCTTCGGGCCTTACTTCGTCGGTGAGGGCGAGCCCCGCCCCATGGCGGACATCGCCGATCGGTTCGAACGGGCGTTGGGTCGGGGGTGGGCGGTGCGGCTCCCGCTGTCGGCCCGGGCGCTGGCCCTGGCCGCGCCGTCCATCGAGCGCGCGAGCGCGCTCGTCGGGGCCGGATCGCTCGCTGCGCGCACGCTGCGCGAGCTGTCTGGTGGAGGCTGGGCCTGCCGCGCCGATCGACTCGTCACGGATATCGGCTTCACGCCGGAGATCCCGTTCGACGTGGGCCTGCCCCGAACCATCGAATGGTATCGGCGGCACCGGTGGATCTGACCCGCGTGGATCAGGCCGCGCGATGCCGCCGACCCGGGGTCAGTCGGCCGGTCGTATCGTCATCAGGTAGGGCACCGCCGCGCCGTCCTTCGCGCTGACCCGAATGCGGTGTTTGGCCGCCTCGGTCACCCGATAGCGCACGACGACGCGGCCGTCGGCTCGGGTCGCCTTGCCCTGGGGCTTGCGGCTGCGCGGGGGGTAGAAGCCCACGTCCACCGCCGCTTCGTCCCCGGCCTCGACGACGACCTCGACCGTCGTGCCCGCCTCGAGCTTCACGTAGTACCAGTCGACGTCGCCCCCGCACACCCGGGCCTCGACCGGCTTGCCGCGGGTGCTCTTCGCCCGTCCGCGGGCGTCGTTCGGCTCGTACCGGTCGACGCCGCAGGCGGCCTCGACCGCCGCCTCGGCCATCGTCGGGGCCATGCCGAGCGTCACCGCGAACATCCAGATCACCAGAACCTGCATCGTACACCTCCTCGGTTGTCGTTGTCGCAGGTGACCCGACGAAGAGCGAAGGGCGTGCCAGAGCAGGTTAGCTTTGATTTCAGGGGCTTACGGCGCAGCCGATAGGTGGGCGGGCGTCCAGTGCGTCCAATGTGTCCGGAATCTGGACGGGTCAGTCGGCCGGCTCGGGGGCCGGCCGAGGGGTCTGCTCTTTGTCCCGCAGCGCCTTCACGACCCCCAGGGCGCCGACGATGATGAAGGGGATCGACAGATACTGGCCCATCGTCAGCAAGGACTCCCGGGCCTCGAGCGACTGGAACGCCTTGAAGAACTCGACGAGGAAGCGACCGGTGAAATAGACCCCGATGAAGAGGAAGCCCAGCAGGCCCAGCGGCCGCTTCTCGCCGTAATACCGATCGACGAAGAACAACATCAGGAACACCGTGGTCCCCAGCGCCGCCTCGTAGAGCTGGCTCGGGTGACGCCACGGGACCTGCGCGAAGCTGACGCACTGCTCCTGAATGAAGCCGCAGACATCGGCCGACACCTGCCCGCATTGCTCGGGGCACGGGACGAGCTGATCCCGATCGTGCCGGGGGAACTTCACCTTGAACGGCCCGTCGCTGACCCGCCCCACGATCTCGGAGTTCATGAAGTTGCCGAACCGGATCAACGTGGCGCCCACGGCCGCCGACATCGAGAAGCGGTCGAGCACTTCTCGGATCGGCATCTTCTCGGTCCGGGCGAAGTAGACGAGCACCGCGATGAGGGCGATCGTCGAGCCGTGACTGGCGAGCCCGCCTTCCCAGAAGTACAGAATGCGGATGGGATCCTTGAGGTAGCGCTCCGGCTCGTAGAAGAGGCAGTGGCCGAGCCGGGCCCCGGCGATGACGGCGATGACCCCCATCGTGAGGAAGCGATCGGCCTGCTTGCGGGTGTGCCCGCCGCGCAGCATCTGCCACTGCCAGACGTAGAAGCCGCCCATCAAGGTGAGGGCATACAGTACACCGTAGTAGCGGATCCCCCGACCACCGAGGAAGTCGGGCAGATGAAAGAGCACCGGATCGATGTTCCAGACGAACACGGGGCCTCCAGCCGTGGATTGAGGCGCGCAGCATGTCACAGGTCGGGGGCAAAAGGGAGATCGCCGAGCCACGGGTGAGCCGACGGCGACCCCCGATCGGTGGCGCGCGGGCCTGGGGAGAGGCCGCCGGGCGGTCCGCGGCCCGCCGGATGAGGTCGGCCGACCCGGGGTCGCCGGACCCCACCCCGGGGCCTGCGACGCGGCGTGTATTTCCGGGAATACCCGCCGTCGTGGGGAAAAGGCCCTTCCATCGGCGGCGGATTGCTGGCATGTTCGATGCTAGGCATGGGAGAGCAGTGCGCGGTCGCTACGCGGGAGTTCCGCGGCCGCTAATCTTGAATCGCGGGGGAGGACGCCATGGTCCATCGCCAGTTTGCGCGGGGAGTACGACTGTCAGTCGGGCTCTCTGCGCTGCTCTTCATCGGCGGATGCTCTGAAGAGCCGGTAGAATTCGAAGAAGACGTCGGCGTACCAGACGCCGCACCACCTGATGTCTACCTGCCCGACGCAGAGCCGGTCGGCAGCCAGGGATGTGAGGAGTACAGCTTCCGCGGCACGGTGTGGAACTGCGACCAGCTCGACCGCTGCAACGAGACGGACTTCACGTACCGTCTCGCGTGCTGCGAGTGCGACCCCCGGTACTGCCAGGAGGATCCGCAGAACCCGTGCCCCGGCGGCGAGGGTGAGGGCGAAGGCGAGGGTGAGGGCGAAGGTGAGGGCGAGCCGCCGCCGCAGAACGCCGAGAGCTGCATGGCCTGCCACAACGGCGCCAACCAGCGCAACGACTACAGCGGCGCCGGCATCGGCAACCCCCACCCCTTCCCCGGGGCGGCCTCGATCCCCTGCACCGGCTGCCACGGCGGCAACGGCCAGGGCGCGGGCAAGGGCGGCAGCCACGTGGCGCCGCCGCCGGAGATCGGCGACCGGAACTATCAGGCCAACAACGACAAGGCCTTCTTCAACCGGGTGACCCTCGCCGGCATCGACCGGCTCGGGCCCGACCCCTACCCCGGCCAGAACGGCGCCCAGCACAGCAACCTGGACTACCTCGAGTTCGTCAACCCCGGCGATCTGCGGGTCGTCTCGGCCGGCCGCGGCTGCGGCCAGCAGGGTTGCCACTTCGACGAGCACGCCCAGTGGGTGCCCCGGTCGGTCCTCGCGACCACCACCGGCCTCTTCTCGGCCACCCGCTTCCTGGTGGGTGTCGACAACCGGATCCCCGAGTACCGGGGTGACCTCGACAGCAGCGACACCCTGGCGGACTCCTCGCCGCGGGCGGTCGACAACCCGGGCTACAACGCGGCCAACGCCTCGATGGGTGAGGTCGGTCGGCTCGTCGAGCAGCCCGAGCTCGCGCAGTTCAACGGCCCGATGCGGGACAACGCGAACTACATCGCCGCCAACCTGAACAACCACATCATCGACGCCAACCTCGATCCCCAGCGGCCCAACCGGGTCCGGGCCGCCAGCCCGCTCGAGACGCTGATCGACGAGCAGGTCAACATCACCTGCGGCAACTGCCACCTGTGGAGCGCCGGCGACAACAACCGCTACGCCGACTTCCGCTCCTCGGGCTGCACCGCCTGCCACATGGAGTACAGCTACGACGGCCGTCACCGGGGCTACGACCCGAACGTGCCCCGGGACGAGCCGGCCGATCCCGATCAGATCGCCGCTGGCGAGCGGGCCCACGTCGAGGCCCACCAGATCCGGAACGTGGCCAAGATCCTGCCCAACGGCGCCTTCGTGCGCGGCATCAGCGACCGGGCCTGCGTCGGCTGCCACCAGGGCAGCAACCGGACGGTCCTGCAGTTCTGGGGCATCCGCCTCGACCAGAACCAGGATCTGGTCAACGAGTTCCAGTACCCGGCCAACCCGGACGACTTCGAGAACACGGCCCAGGATCAGCGGCTGTACAACCCGGCGGTGCAGAACAACACCTTCAACGGGCGCAACGCCGACCAGTACATCCTGATCGAGGACTACGACGCCGACGGCCGCGACGATACGCCGCCCGACCTGCACTACGAGGCCGGCCTGGGCTGCATCGACTGCCACGGCAGCCGTGACCTGCACGGCGGCACCGAGGGCGATCCGTCGTCCGGCGAGATCCGCAGCCGCCAGGATCAGGCGACCGCGGTTCAGTGCGAGTCGTGCCACGGCGAGGTGGGCTCGTTCGCCGCCACCGGCCCCTGCACCACCTACACCGGCGATCAGGCCGAGTGTGTGCTCGATTCGCGGGGCAACCCGCTGCGGCACGTGGTCAAGGACGCCGGCGGCCACTACTGGCTGACCAGCCGGGTCACCGGGCAGCGCCACTACGTGCCCCAGACCCGGGACGTCACGATCCTCTCGCAGCGGACCCACCCGATCACGTCGAACGCCCTCTACAGCCCGAAGGCGTCGTACGCGATGGGCCGGACCGACGGCAACCAGCAGACCGGGACCGGGCCGATCCAGACCGACCCGAACCTGTACTCCGACAACTTCAGCCACCTCGATGTCATGGACTGCGCGTCGTGTCACTCGTCGTGGACGAACAACTGCATCGGCTGTCACCTGGCGAACGAGTACAACGCCAACCCGGCGGACTACTTCTTCAGCAACCTCACCGGTGAGCGCATCCTGCTCGACGAGACGGCTGCCGACTTCGTCTACCAGAGCCCGGTCATGCAGTACCTCGGGGTCAACAGCCGGGGGATGATCACCAAGATCTCCCCGGCCGAGAAGGTCTTCTGGCGCTTCGTGGACTTCCAGGGCAACACGTCGGACGTCTTCGCGTTCTCCGACCGGCTGGGTGAAGGCAACAACCCGGCCCTCGGCGGTCGCAACGACTTCCCGGCCCTGAGCATGAACCAGATGATGCCGCACTCGATCCGGGCCGCCGTCACCGGCGAGTTCGAGGGTCCGACCTACTGCGTCGGCTGCCACGTCAACGTCGACATGATCAACAACGCGGATGTCATCGCGCAGTACGAGGCGTTCGTCGCCGCGTACGACAACCAGGACTTCGCGAACATCGACTTCAACGTGCTGCAGACCGAGATCGGCCTCAACACTGGCAACCAGAACAACACGCCGTTCTTCGTCCGCATGATGTCGGGCCTGGGCACCGGGTTGTTCCTGTTCGACCAGTTCGGCTGCCCGGTCAACCCGCTCGACGCGAACGCGGACCGCCAGAACTGCAACAACGCGGCGCCGGCCGACACGTTCGCCGACCAGGTGAACAACGTGGCCTACGATCTGGACCGCATCGTCGAGTTCAACGGTATCCCGAACTCGTCGAACGCTCACCCGCGGCTCCGGCTGCAGGGTGCGCAGCGCAGCGGGGCGACCAACGGGACGATGGCCGGTCCGCTCGGCTCCACGTCGCTGCAGCGGCTGATCGGGGCGGACGACATCAACAACGCCCTCATCCTGGACTCGTACATCGACGCCGACGGGAACGCCCAGGGCGACGCGGCCGAATACATCCAGTAGTCGGTCGACCCGATCGCGGTCCGGTGAAAGCCGGGCCGCGATCCCCTCCCCATCCGGGCCGTTCGTGAGGTTGCAATGACCCTCCGATCGCTCAGCCCCCTCTCCTACGTCATCACCGCAGTCATCGGCTTGCCCGGTTGTGACCAGGATCCCATCTACATCGGGCCCGAGATGCTGGCCCCCGACCAGTTCGTCGATCGGCCCGGCGCGGGCGGATCGGGCGGGACCGGGGGCGAGATACCCGAGCCCCCGGTCGATCAGGGGCCAGGCGGATCGGGTGGAGCCGGTGGGCAGGGCGGGGGCATGGTCGAGCCGATGCCGGATCCCGCGCTGTTCAACGAGACCGTCGTGACGGTGCTCTATGGCGCGTGCGGGGGTCCGGCGTGCCATGTCAGCCCGTCTCTGGGTCCGAACCCTGACGACGCGCTCTTCCGACTGGTGGACGCGGCGCCCGACACGCTCGATCCCGATCAGCAGACGCTGAACTTCCACGAGGTGCTGAGCTTCGTATCGTTCGACGCGCCGACGGACAGCCCGCTGCTGGTCTGGCACCCTCAGGGTCACCAGGGCTACATCATCCCCCAGAGCGCGACCTACAACCGCATCCTCGAGTGGATCGAGGACGCGATCGCCCCGCCCGAGCCGGAGGGTCCCGGCGGTATGGGGGGTATGGGTGGCATGGGCGGCATGGGCGGCATGGGCGGTGGGCAGGTGCCGTGCGAAGGGATCCCGCCACCCGGCTCACCCGGCGGCCGCTCCCAGGGCTATCGGGATGCCTTCGAGGCCGAGGTCGATGGCGAGAGCATCAACGACATGCTCGTCGAGTCGTGCGGCGAGCAGGGTGCGTGCCACGGGACCCAGGGTGCGGCGGGCGGCTACTGGCTGCTGGCCGATCTCGAAGACCCGTGCGCGATCCAGTGGAACTATCTGGTGAGCCAGTGGTTCATCGACCCGCTCCTGCCCGACGCGTCGCTGTTGTTGAGCAAGCCCCGCGAGCGCAATCACGGGGGCGCGGTGGTCTTCCGCGGCCGCGACGATGCCCGGCACGTACGCCTGCTGCTGTGGATCGAAAACGAGTTCATCCGCTGAGCCCGAAGCAGGGCCTCCCCTGCCCCGAGCGGCCGGATAGACCGCTCGGCGCACACCCCGACTCCCAGCGTCGTCGGCCCGCCCTTCAGCGGGCGTACTGCACCGCCCGGGTGCTGCGGATGACGACGACCCGCACATCGCCCGGCGAGCTGAGTTCGCGCTCGATGCGGCGGGCGATGTCTCGCGAGAGCAGATCGGCGTCGCGATCCGAGAGGCGGGCGTTGTCGACCATCACCCGGATCTCGGAGCCCGACTGAAGCGCGAAGACCCGGTCGACGCCCCCGAACTCGGACGCCAACGCCTCGAGATCCTCCAAGCGCTTGATCGACGCGGCGAGGTGCTCACTGCGAGCGCCCGGCCGGGAGGCCGACAGCGCGTTGGCCGCTGCGACGATGTGATCGAGCACCGTCTGCTGCCTGCTCGGATCCCGGTGGGCCAGGACGGCCTGCACCACCGCCTTGCTCTCGCCATGCTTGCGGCAGAGCGCGGCGCCGACCTCGGCGTGGTCGCCCTCGGCCTCGTGATCGACCGCCTTGCCGATGTCGTGCAGCAGGCCGGCGCGCACCGCCGGCTTCGGCTTGAGGCCCAGCTCGGCGGCGATCATGCCCGCCAGGGCGCCGACCTCGATGCTGTGTCGCAGCACGTTCTGGGCGAAGCTGGTCACGTAGTGCAGGCGACCCAGCGTCTTGATCAGCTCGGGGTTGAGGCCGGACACCTCCAGCTCGAGCGCGGCCTCTTCGCCGTGGCGCCGCACGACCTGCTGCATCTCGTCCCGGGTCCGGTTGATGACCTCTTCGATGCGCGCCGGGTGCACCCTGCCGTCGGCCAGCAGCTTCTCCATGGCCAGGGCGCCGACTTCCCGCCGCACCGGGTCGAAGGCGCTGATCATCACCGCATCGGGCGTCTCGTCGATGACGACGTCGCACCCGCTCGCCGCCTCGAAGGCGCGGATGTTGCGCCCCTCGCGGCCGATGATGCGCCCCTTCATGTCTTCGGCGGGCAGCGCCACCGCGCGCACGGTGCGATCGGAGACGTGCTCGCTCGCGAAGCGCTGGATCGCGGCGCTGAGCACCATGCGCGCGCGCTCCTCGGCCAGCTCGCGGGCCTCCTGCTCGATCGCCCGGACCCGCTCGACGCTGGCCCGGCGGGCGTCCTCCCCGACCTCTTCCATCAGGAGCTCGCGGGCCTCTTGCTGCGACAGGCCGGCGACGGCCTCCAGCCGCTCGCGTTGCTCGGCGACCGCCTCCTCGGCGACCTTCTCCTGCTCCTCGAGCTTGCGCTCGCGGCGGCCGAGGTCCTTCTCCCGACGTCCGAGCTTGCGCTCCTGCTTGCCCAGCTCGCCGTCGCGGCTGTCGACGGCCTGCTCCCGCTTGCGCAGCTTCTCTTCGCGCGCTTTCAGCTCGCTCCGGCGGGCCTCGGCCTCGCTCTCGGCTTCGCTCGCCAGAGCGTCGTACTCGGCTCGGGCGGCCTCTTCGGCCTCACGGCGGGCCGCGGCGAGCGCGTCCGCCGACTCTCGGCGGACGCGCTCGATCTCCTCGCTCGGATCCTCACGTCGGGCCAGCATCTGGCCGATGATGACGCCGAGCACGACGCCGACCAGGCCCGCGATGGCATACTCCATCAGACTTGGGACTCCTCGATGGCAAAGACATGGATCCCGCGCTCGGTGATCAGCGCCTCGACGGGCTGATCCCAGGACGCGCGAGTCAGCCGCGGCACCCGCTGACACTCGAAAGCGAGCCCGACGGGGGCGGCCGGGGTGAGGGCCAGCGTGCGATCGTAGTGCCCGCCGCCCAGCCCCAGCCGGACGCCGCGCGCATCGAACGCCACACCGGGCACGAGAATCAGATCGTCGGCGTCGAGCCGACGGCGGGGGCCGATGGGGATCGGCAGCCCGCGAGGCCCGATCCGCCACGCCTCGGCGTCGATCCAGGCCAGGGGCCCGTCGGCGTCGACCGCGGCGAAGAGCACCCGCTTGCCGGCGGCGCGGGCAGCGTGCTCGATCGCCCGGGTGCCCACCTCGCCGTCGAACGCGCGGTACAGGCCCACCCGAGGTGCTTCGGCGAAGCGTGGCAGCGCTCGAACGTGCTGGGTGATGACCGCCTCGGCCCGGCCCCGAACGGGGTCGACGAGAGCCCGACGGCGGGCGCGCATCTCGCGGCGAAGGCGGGCGCGGTCGGGGTGAGGGTCGCTCGAGTCGGTTGGCCGGGTCTCTGTCTCCGGCCTACGCCCGGCCGGCCCCCGACCCGTGCGTCGAGCGGGCGTCATCGGCTTCTTCACGGGGTTTGAACGGGGCGGAGCCTAACCCGCGCACGCGCGGGGTGTCAATGCAAAACCATTCGTCGTTTCAGGTGTTTCCGCGACTCGGGCCGCCCCCCGGCGCCGCTCTGTCGGCCGGTGGGTCTCGTCGCGCTTGACAGGCACGGCGGCTCTCGGATACACCCTCCAACGCCGTCGAACCCGAGGGCTGTTAGCTCAATTGGTAGAGCAGCGGACTTTTAATCCGACGGTTCTGGGTTCGAATCCCAGGCGGCCCACATTGCGAGTCCCCATCGTCTAGTCTGGCCCAGGACACCGGCCTTTCAAGCCGGCGACGCGGGTTCAAATCCCGCTGGGGACGCCCCATCGACCCCGAGGTGCGAGAGCGCCTCGGGGTCGTCTCTTTTCGAAGGGCTGGTGGGCTGGGAGATACCGGCCGGGCAGCGGGTTGCGCGCCCAGCCAGCGCGCGGTTCACATGTTGCGGGGCCGGCCGTCGACCGCGAGCGCGGCCTCCTTGACCACCTCGGCCAGCGTCGGGTGGGCGTGGCAGCTCCGGGCGATGTCCTCGGCGCTCGCGCCGAACTCGATCGCGACCGCCGCCTCGGCGATCAGGTCGCCGGCTCGGGGGCCGATGATGTGCACCCCCAGCACCCGGTCGGTCTCGGCGTGGGCCAGGATCTTGACGAAGCCGTCGGTGCTGTTCAGCGCCCGGGCCCGTCCGTTGGCCTTGAACGGGAAGCGGCCCTTGCGGAACTCGACCCCGTCGGCCTTCAGCTCCTCTTCGGTCCGGCCCACGCTGGCGATCTCGGGGTGGGTGTAGACCACGTTGGGGATGGCGTCGTAGTTGACGTGGCCATAGCCGGTGGCCAGGTACTCGACGCAGGCGACGCCCTCTTCCTCGGCCTTGTGGGCCAGCATCGGGCCGGCGATGACGTCACCGATGGCGTAGATGCCCTCGACGTCGGTCTCGAAGTGCTCGCCGACGGGGATCCGGCCTCGCTTGTCGGTCTCGATGCCGACGTTCTCCAGGCCGAGGCCCTCGGTGTTCGGCCGGCGGCCGACCGCCAGCAACACCCGATCGCAGGTGATGGGCTCGCCGCCCTCGTACTCGACGACGCACTGATCGCCGTCGACCCGGGCGCCGGTCACCCGGACCCCGGTCCGGATGTCCATGCCCTGCTTCTCGAAGATCGTCTTCGCCTCTTTGGCCAGATCCCCGTCGACCCCGGCCAGGACCCGGTCGAGGTACTCCAGCACGGTCACCCGGGCGCCGAGGCGGGACCACACCGACCCCAGCTCGAGGCCGATGACGCCGGCGCCGATGATGACGAGGTGATCGGGCACCTCGCCGTAGTCCAGCGCCTGGGTGCTACCGCCGATGCGATCCCAGTCCAGCTCGACGCCGGGCAGGGTCGCGACCGAGCTGCCGGTCGCGACGAGGATGTGCTTCGCGGTCAGCTCGGTGGTCTCGTCGTCGGCCACCACGCTGACCTTGCCCTCGCCGTCGATGCGGCCGGTGCCGGTGTAGCGGGTGATCTTGTTCTTGCGAAACAGGTAGCCGATGCCGTCGGTGAGCCCCTTGACGATGCCGTCCTTGCGCTCGAGCATCTTGCTCAGATCCAGCTCGACGGTGGCCTTGATACCGTGCTCGTCGAAGCCGTGCTGCGCCTCGTGGAAGCGCTCGCTCGACTCGAGCAGGGCCTTCGAGGGGATGCAGCCCACCCGGAGGCAGGTCCCCCCGAGCGCCGGCTCCTTCTCGATGCAGGCGGTCTTCATGCCGAGCTGGGCGGCGCGGATGGCGGCGGTGTAGCCCCCGGGGCCCGAGCCGATGACGATCAGGTCGTAGGTGTGCTCGCTCATCTCAGACCTCCAGCAGCATGCGCACCGGGGACTCGACGAGCTCCTTGATGCGCCGGAGGAAGGTCACCGCCTCCCGCCCGTCGACGATGCGGTGGTCGTAGGTCAGCGCGACGTACATCATCGGGCGGATGACGACCTGACCGTCCACCGCCACCGGACGCTCCTGGATGCCGTGCATGCCGAGGATGCCGCTCTGCGGGGGGTTGATGATCGGGGTCGACAGCAGCGACCCGTAGACCCCGCCGTTGGTGATGCTGAAGGTACCCCCGGTCAGCTCATCGAGCTTGAGCTTGTTGTCCCGGGCCCGGCGGCCGAGGTCGTTTATGGTCTGCTCGACCTCGGCGAAGCTCAGCCGCTCGGCGTTGCGGATGACCGGGACCACCAGCCCCCGCCCGCCGCCGACGGCGACCCCGATGTCGAAGTAGTGGTGATAGACGATCTCTTCGCCGTCGATACGGGCGTTGACCGCCGGGAACTGCTTGAGCGCCTCGACGACCGCCTTGACGAAGAAAGACATGAAGCCGAGCTTGATGTCGTAGCGCTCGATGAACGCCTCGCGGTGGACCTTGCGCAGATCCATCACCGCCGACATGTCGATCTCGTTGAACGTCGTCAGCAGCGCGGCGGTTTGCTGGGCCTCGACCAGCCGCCGGGCGACCGTGCGCCGCAGCGGGCTCATGCGGACCCGCTCCTCGGTGCGCTCGCCGACGGGGACCGGGGCGGGCGCGGGCGCGCCGCCGGACGCCTTGCGGGCGGGCTGGGCCTTGGAGGCCTCGGCCTTGCGCGCCCCGGCCTCCTCGACGTGGCGCAGCACGTCCTCCTTGAGCAGCCGTCCCCCGGGGCCGGTGGCCTTCACGGCGCCGGCCTCGAGCCCGTGCTCGGCGAGCAGCCGGCGGGCGGCGGGGGTGACCCGGGGCGCGCTCGATCCGCCCTCCCCGCCCTGGACCGCGTCCTCGCCGCCGTCGCCCTCGGAGTCGTCCGCAGCGTCGGCGTCGCGCGCGCCGCCGGCCGGCCGTTCGCCCTCTTCGAGGCGGCCGAGCACCTCCCCGACCTTCGCCGTGTCGCCGGCGCCGATGAGGATCTCGGCGATGGTGCCCGACTTGGGGGCCGGGACCTCGAGGTTGACCTTGTCGCTCTCGACGACGACGACCGGCTGGTCCTCCTCGACGTAGTCGCCCTGTTCGACGAGCCACTCGCCGATCACGACCTCGGTGACGGATTCGCCGACCGACGGCACTTTCAGGTCGATGGACATCTATCGCTCCTTGGGGGCCGGGCGGGGGCGCCGCCCGTGGTGCGGGTATACGGGATCAGGCGAGTTCGAAGGCCTGCTCGATGAGCAGCTCCTGCTCGAGACGATGGCTGGCGGTCGATCCGGTCGCGGGGCTCGCGCTCGGGCTCCGGGCGATGCCGGTGAGCGGGAACCGCTCGATGAAGGTCTGCCCGAAGGTGAGCCGGATGAAGGGCCAGGCGCCCATGTTCTCCGGCTCCTCCTGGACCCAGATCGCCTCGGCGTCGTCGGGGTAGTCCGCGAACTGCTGCGACAGCTCCGCGAGATCGAGCGGGTAGAGCTGCTCGAGGCGGTGCACCGCGACGTGCCCGGCCTCCAGGATCTCCTTGGCGTGCGCCAGCTCGTAATAGATCTTGCCGGTGCACAGCAGGATGCGCCGCACCTGCTTCGGATCGCCGACCGTCGGATCGGGGATCGAGCGGGCGAAGCGGCCCTCGGACAGCTCGGCCAGGGTCGAGACCGCCTGGGGATGCCGCAGCAGGCTCTTGGGGGTCATGATCACCAGCGGCTTGCGCAGCGGGCGCAGGATCTGACGCCGCAGGCAGTGGAAGAGCTGAGCCGGCGTGGTCAGGTTGCACACCTGGATGTTGTCCTCGGCGCACATGCCCAGGAAGCGCTCGAGCCGGGCGCTGGAGTGCTCGGGGCCCTGCCCCTCGAAGCCGTGGGGCAGCAGCATCACCAGCCCGCTGAGCCGGCGCCACTTGTCCTCCGAGCTGACGATGAACTGGTCGATGATGACCTGGGCCCCGTTGGCGAAGTCGCCGAACTGCGCCTCCCAGATCACCAGCCCGTCGGGCATGTCGAGGCTGTAGCCGTACTCGAAGCCGAGCACGCCCGACTCGCTCAGCGCGCTGTCGATGGGCTCGAAGTGAGCCTGCTTGGACGAGATCTGGTTGAGCGGGATGTAGCGGTTGCCGTTCTCGTAGTCATGCAGCACGCAGTGCCGGTGGCTGAAGGTGCCCCGGCCGCTGTCCTGACCGCTCAGCCGGATGGGGACCCCTTCGGTGACCAGCGAGCCGAAGGCGAGGGCCTCGGCGCCGCCCCAGTCCAGGGGCTTGTCGCCCTCGGCCATCTGGCGCCGGCCGTCGAGCAGCCGCTCGATCTTCGGGTGGGCGTTGAAGGTCTCCGGCAGCCGGGTCTGGGCCTTGAGGATGGCCGACAAGCGGTCGATGGTCAGCCCGGTGTCGGCCGGGGGCACGTCCAGATCGCGGCCGCCGACGTAGCCCTGCCAGATGCCGCGGCCGGTGTCGACGCTGTAGACGTAGTCGGCGCCCTTGGCCTCGGAGAGCGCCTCGTCGAGCCGCTCCCGGCGGCGCAGCGCGATCTCTTCGGCCTCGTCGGCGGTCACCTCGTCGAGCTTGAGCAGGTTCTCGAGGTACGCCTCGCGCACCGTCTGCCGCTTGCGGATCGTGGCGTAGAGCACCGGCTGGGTGAACGCGGGGTCGTCGCCCTCGTTGTGGCCGTACCGCCGGTAGCAGTACATGTCGATGATCACGTCCTTGTGGAACGCGCTGCGGAACTCCATCGCCAGCTTGATGGCCTGGGCCACCGCCTCGGGCTGCTCGCCGTTGACGTGCAGGATGGGCGTCTGGAGCATCTTGGCCACGTCGGTGGCGTAGTAGCTCGACCGGGCCGACTCGGGGGGGGTGGTGAAGCCGATCTGGTTGTTGACGATGACGTGGATCGTGCCCCCGACCCGGTAGCCCTCCAGCTCGCTGAGGTTCAGCGTCTCCTGCACGATGCCCTGGCCGGCGAAGGCCGAGTCGCCGTGGATCAGGATCGGCAGCACCCGGGTCCGGGCGGCATCGCCCCGCCGATCCTGCTTGGAGCGCACCCGCCCCACGAGCACCGGGTTGACGAACTCGAGGTGGCTCGGGTTGAAGCACAGCGACAGGTGGATCTTGCGCCCGGTCGAGGTGATGTGATCCGAGCTGAAGCCCATGTGGTACTTCACGTCGCCGCCGCCGAAGTGCATCTCGGGGTCGCGGTCGGCGAACTCGCGGAAGATCTGGGCCGGGGACTTGCCCATCACGTTGGCCAGCACATTGAGCCGGCCGCGGTGGGCCATGGCGATGACCGCCTCTTCGATGCCCTGCTCGCCGGCCTCTTCGAGCGCCTGATCGACGAGCGGGATGAGGCTCTCGCCGCCCTCGAGCGAGAAGCGCTTGGCGCCCAGGAATTTCTTGTGGATGAACTGCTCGAAGATCTCGGCATCGGTCAGCTTGGTGAGCACCCGGAGCTGCTGATCGCGGGTGAGGCTGACCTCGTTGCAGGTCGACTCCATGCGGGTCTGGAGCCAGTTCTTGATGTGGATGTCGTCGATGTGCATGAACTGCACGCCGATGAAGCCGCAGTAGGTCCGCCGCAGCCGGTCGAGGATCTCGCGCAGCGTCAGGACCGCCGGGCCGCCGAGGGTGCGGGCCGAGAACGACTGATCGAGATCGGCCTCGCTCAGATCGTAATGCGCCAGCTCGAGCTCGGGGTGCGGCTCACGGGCGAGGCCGAGCGGATCCAGCTCGGCGATCATGTGCCCCCGGACCCGATAGGCCCGCACGAGCTGGTCCACCCGATCCTGGCGGGCGGCGAACTCCATGCTCGAGGCCGACGGCCCGCCGCCGGCCGCCGCCGCGGGCGGGTTGAAGATGCTCGGCGCCCGGTAGCGTGAGCCTTGCAGGTCGCGGGCCCGCACCGACTGCCGATCGAGGCCGTCGAAGTAGGCCCGCCAGTCGTCGGAGACCGAGGTCGGATCCTCGAGATAGCTCGCGAAGAGGTCTTCGACGAAGGCCAGATTCGCCCCGTTGATCGGCTCGTCCGCTCCACCCATGTCGGCGCTACTCCATCCATCTCGTCGCGCGACGCCCCGGCACGGTCCCGGCCGGTCCGCGCGTCGTGCGGGATTGTGTCGCACCGGCCGGGACATGTCGAGGGGGTAGGCGGGACGGACGCCATCGGCCGGCGGCGGCGCGATTGTGGCGCGCCCCGGCGGGGGTTGATAGCGTCTCGAACCGGCGACGGCACCACGGAGGCCCCGGTTGACACGGCACGTCCGCGCGTTCGTCCGCAATCGAGGGGACGCCCTGCTCGAGCGGCTGGACGAGCAGCCCTTCGAAGGCGCCGACTGGACCATCGCCAGCCACGGGGCCGTCATCCGGGTGCAAGGCGAGCACGACGCGCTGTTCGAGCGGCTGGTGGTGGTGCTGCCCCGGCCGGGCGACGCCCCGCCCGAGCGCTTCCGCCCGTGGGCCGAGACCCGCCTGGCGCAGCTCGGCTGGTACCTGGAGACGTGCAACACCGGCAAGCAGGTCAGCACCGCCAGCCACGACGCCAGCGTGGTCTCGGTCCTGATGCTGCGGGCGGGCCGCGACCCCAACGATCCGGCGACCGAGCTGCCCGAGCCGACCCATGTGCCCGCGCTGCTGCGGGACTTCGTGCTCAACCTCGAGCGCTACGTGCACGCCCTCGGCGACGAGACGCTGCGCTACGTGCGGGCCCTGCGGCTGTATCGGGTGCCGCGCCACAACCGCCCCGACGAGTTCGTGCTGGGCGTCGACGTGCTGCCGACGGTCATCGGGCTGGCCGAGCCGACGGTCGACATCTCGCCGCTGACGCTCGTCCGGGGGGTGATCGGCGAGCTGGCCGAGCTGCTCGACCAGCGCCGGGAAGAGACCGCCGCCGCCCTGAGCCCGCTGCGCTTCGGGGAGTGGCGGCGGGGGCGCCGGCGGGTGATCCGGATCGGGCGGGTGGTCGAGGGGTTGGATGGCATCTGCGCCCTGATAGACGCCGAGCGGGTGCCGCTGGCCGTGGTGCGCGAAGAGCTGGACGCGCTGCGGCCGAAAGAGCGCGACTGGCGGAAGCCGCTGCTCCAGGCGCTGTTCGTCGTGGCGCTCGCGCTGGGCGCCATCTGGATGTGGATGCAGTAGCGCCGCGAGGCCCGGCGCGCAGCTCCCCTACCCCAGCCGCTCCGCCGTCTCGACCAGATGGCTCAGCAGCGCGTCCGCCGCCGCCGAGCGCTGCCGGCCCAGCGGCGCCAGGGCCCACATCGGCGCCGAGTCGGGCAGCGCGCCCCGCAGCACCTCGACCAGCCGCTCCGACTCCAGCGCCGCCCGGCAGGTCAGGTGCAGCAACGGCGCGATCCCCAGGCCGTCGACCGCCGCCTTGCGGGCCGTCGCGAGGCTGTTGGCCCGCAGCCGGTTGCGCATCTGGACCCGCACGTACGCCCGATCACCGCGCACCCGCCGGATGGCGTTGGGGGCCCACGGATCCATGCAGATGCCGTCGTGGTCGGCCAGATCCTCGACCCGCTCGGGCGTGCCCCGCTCAGCCAGATAGCGCGGGCTCGCCGCCAGCAGGATGCGGGAGTCGAACAGCATGTGAGCGGTGTACAGATCGGTGTCCGGCGGCGGCCCCCCGCGCAGGGCGATGTCGATCTGCTCCGAGATGAGGTCGACCTTCTCCAGGGTGTGGGTCAGCACGAGGTCGACGTTGGGGTGGTCGCGCATGAAGCCCGACAGCAGCGTCCAGATGACGCCCCCGTCATCCGGCGGCGCGGTCACCCGCAGCAGGCCCGAGGGCGCCGCGCGGGTGGCGGTCATCGCCCGCACGCCCTCGGTCAGCGCCTCCGAGATGCCGCCGGTGTGGGCGTAGAGCCGGCGCCCGGCCTCGCTGAGCCCCACCCGGCGGGTCGTGCGGTTGAGCAGCTTGAAGCCCAGCCGCTTCTCGAGCCGGGCCACCCGCCGGCTGACCGCCGATCCGGGCAGGCCCAGGGTGCGCCCGGCGGCCGCGAAGCCGTTGGCCTCGACCACCGCGTTGAAGACGGCCACGTCGTTCAGATCGATGTCCATCGGATTGATGCCAGATCGATATCAGAGTCGTGTGGATTCGCAGTCTACCGGGCGCCGGGTGGCAATCGTAGAGTCCCCCTGCACCGAACGACACCGACCGACACCGGGAGCGACGAGATGACCGACGGCAAGGCCCAGAAGACCCGCAGCCTGTTCCGCCTCGAATACAGCGTGGCCACCGAGATCGACGCCCCGCCCGAGCGGGTGTGGGCGCTCATCACCGACGCCGCCGCCCTGGCCCGGTGGAACTCGACCATCACCTCGGTCGAAGGGACCATCGCCGAGGGCGAGCGCATCGCGCTCAAGGTCGCCATCGCGCCGAAGCGCACCTTCAAGCTCGAGGTCAGCGACATGCAGCCCGCCCGGGGCATGGTCTGGTCCGACGGCTTCTTCCCCATGTTCCGCGGGGTGCGCACCTACCGCCTCGAAGACCTCGGCGGGCGCACCCGCTTCTCGATGAGCGAGGTCTTCACCGGGCTGATGCTGCCCATGATCGCCGGCAGCCTGCCCGACTTCGGCCCCGACTTCGAAGCGTGGGCCGCCGACCTCAAGCGGGAGGCCGAGCAGGGCTGACCCCCCGCGCGCCGCCCGAACCACCGCGCCGCACCGGCGCACCCCCGATGACCCTCGACGTTGGAGCCCGACGCCATGCCCGAGATCCGCCACGGCACCCCCGACAACCCCTGGACCCTGACCACCCCCTCCGGCCGCTCGACCTATCAGGCGTGGCGCGACCCGAGCCTCGACCCGCCGGCGCTCGTGGTGCAGGTCGGCCGCACGCAGCTCCGCTACGACCTGCGCTGCGTCGAGGAGCTGCGCGCGATGCTCGTCGAGCGCGGCGACTGGGTGCCGCTCGGATCGAAGGACGAAGGCAAGCCCGCCGCCGAGGGCACCGTCGAGGCGTGGGGCCGCTCGGCGGACAACCCCCGGGGCGGCTGGTACGGGCTGAAGAAGGGCCTGCGCGGCCGGTTCGCCAACTACGTGCCCCCGGTGCTCGAGCTGCTCGGGCTCGCCGAGGTCGAGCACAAGGCGCGCAACAACCGGATGCGCGCGATCTGACCGCCTACTGCCCCGCCACCAGCCGCAGGATCAGATCGATCTTCTCCTGGTTCTTCACCGCGCCGAGCACCGCCGAGTACGGCTCGAAGCCGAACTGAGCGTGGGTGATGCGCAGCTTGCCCTCGCCCTCGAAGCCGCCCGCCGACAGCTTCGCGGTGACCGGCAGCGACACCCGCCGGGTCTTGCCCCGGATGGTCAGATCACCCTCCACCGCGAACGCCCCCGCCCCCGTCGCCTTCACCGCCGTCGAGACGAAGCGGATCGTCGGGTAGCGCTTCGCGTCGAGCTGATCCTCGTCGCGCATGTGCTCCTCGATGGTCGCCCGGTCGTCGGCGTCGATCTCGTCGGTCAGCCCGTACTGATGCCGCAGGCGGGGGTCGTCGGCCCGCAGTGAGGCCACCGGCACGGTGACCTCGACCGAGAAGGCCGTCGGCGCCTCGGGATCGAAGGTGACGCTGCCGGTCATCGCCGAGGCCGCGATCACATGATTGTGGGCCAGCCCCGACGCGACCCCGGCCTTGTACAGCCGGGCGTGCAGCGCGCTGCGCGACGGGTCGAGCTTCAGGGTCGCCGGGGCGGCGTCGGCCGCGGGGGCGAAGACGAAGAGCGGAGCGCTCAGGAACAGGGCGAGCGCGAACATCGGGCGCATGGAACCTCCTCGGGGGCCGGAGCGACGACGATAACAGGATTCGGGTGCCGGACCGACGGTCACCGCCCACCGGCCGCGCTGCACCGATGACTCCCTGCGCGCAGCGGACTATGATACGGTCCGGCGCTGGCGCCCGACCCCGAACCGACCTGCTCCGCCCGAACCCGTGGAGGCCCTGCCGATGCCCGACGCGCCCGACGGCCGCAACGCCCTCCAGCTCAGCGAAGAGATCGAGCAGCTCGCGCAGCGGGTCGGCCGGTTTCTGGCCGACGTGCGGGCGGACGTCGACGACGTCGAGATCTGGATCTGCCGCACGAGCCGCTGGGGCTGGCGCATCGACGACCACCACCTCGAGCCCGACGTGCAGCCGGCCGCCGACCGGGTCGCCATCCGGGTCTTCCGCGACGGACGCATCGGCAGCAGCGCCGGCGAGGCGTTCGACGAGAGCGCGTGGCACGCCGGGGTCGAGTCCGCCGTCGGGCGCCTCGAGCCGAGCCCGCTCGCCCCGCCGCTGACCCCCCGGGCCCGCCGCCCGGGGCCGATGACCTTCGACGCCGACCTCGCCGACCTGCTGGCCCAGCCCCGCGAGCTGCGCCGGGTGGGGCACGCCCTGCACGACAACCTGTGGCACGAGGCCTCCCGCATCAGCGGGGTGAAGCGCTACACCGGGCACGTCACCTACCGCGCCCGGCGCTACCTCGTCGGCACCCGCAACGGGGTCGTCGCCTCGCTGCACGGCGCGCTGGGGGCCCGGGTCGAGCTCAACGGCATCTACGGCGACGTCTTCCAGCAGACCCACGCCCCCGAGTCGATGCTGCCGCTGGCCCTGCTCGGGGCGCGCACCTGGCGCACCATGCCCCGGGAGCGCATCAGCCCCGCCGACCTGGGGCTCGTCGGCCGCAGCCCGGTCGTCTTCCACCCCCGGCTGCTCGAGAAGCTCGTCCGGGCGCTCAGCGGCCCGATCTTCCTCGCCGGCGAGACGCCGCCCACCTTCGCCGAGGGCGAGGTCATCGCCGCGCCGGCGGTCACCCTGGTCGACGACTCGGGGCTCGACGGCCTCACCACCAGCCGGGCCTTCGACGACGAGGGCGTGCCCACCCGGCGCACGCCGATGATGGTCCGGGGCCGGCTGACCCAGCGGGTGCACAGCCGCACGCTCGAGCCCGACCCCGGGGTGACGATCGGCAACCGCTGGCGCAGCCCGGCCACCGGCCTCGGCCCCCACGAGCGCGGGCCGGGCCTCGGGTTCAGCAGCCTGCTCATGGAGCGGGGCGACGTGGGCTTCCACGACATGGTCGCCGCCGTCGACCGGACCATCCTGGTGCACGAGATCGAAGACTTCGACCTGCTCGACCCCGACAGCAGCCACTTCGCGTTCACCGTGCGCTGGGGGGTCAGCCTCGAGCGGGGCGGCGAGAGCCGGCTGCTCGCGCCGGGGCAGTGGCGCATCGAGGGCCACCTGTTCGGCCTGCCCGGCCAGCCGGCGGGCGTCTTCGACGACGTCGTGCTCAGCCGCGAGCTGCACGACACCGGATCCGCCATCTTCCCCTACTGCATGGCCTTCGCCCGCATCGCCGGACCCGACGAGGCCCGCTGACCCCGCTCACCCGACCGCCTCGGCCCGGGCCAGCGCCCGCTGCGCGCGCTCGACCGCGTCGACGATGCCCCGCTCGGCCCGCTCGACGACCCACGCTCCAGCCCCCGCCGCCAGCCGCTCGGCCTCGTCCACCGCCGCCAGCGCCACGTCGGCGTCGGCCCGGGCCTGCTGCGCCGCGTCGGTCGCCTGCTGAGCCAGCCCCCGAATCTCGGCCATACGCTCGGGGATGAGCCCCACCGCCTCGATCACCCGATCCTGATCCCGAGACAGCGTCTCGGCCCCGATCCGGTGCCGGCGGGCCTCGGCCACCGCCCGGCTCGCCACGAAGCGCCGCTCCTCGTCCGGGGCCGACTCCAGATCGGACGCGCTCAGCCCCCCGGCGAGCGCCGCCGCCGCCTGAGCCCGAGCCACCGCCTTGCCCGCGTCACCCACCGCGTTCTTCAGGGCCTTGGTCGCCTGCCGGGCCCGGTTGTGAGCCTCCCGCCCCCGGCGGGCGGCGGCCGACGCGATCCGGGCCTCGCGATCGGCCCCCCGGCTGGCCGCGGCCAC
>JAUHYW010000074.1 GCA_030426085.1 bacterium
CGTGCTCGATGCGGGCGGGTTCGTGGTCGAACGGGAGCCGATCGACCCGATCTCGATCCGCTGGCGTTCGATGGGGTCCGTCGACCCCTCGTAGGGCGCCGATCGATCGCCAGCCCGGCGCCCGCGGGCGCTTCGGGGGGTGGCGATGCAACGCCGCGGCGGGTGTCGTCGCGCCTCGAGAGCTGGAGATGCATCGCGGCGCCGATCGTCGGCGGCCCGGCGAGGTGGCGATCGATCGCCAGCCGTCCCCGAAGACGCGCGGCGGGCTGGCGTTCGATCGCCAGCCGGCTCCGAAGACACTCGGCGCGGTGGCGTTTGATCGGCAGCGCGGTCCAAAAGCGGTCGGCGCGGCGGCGATCGATCGGCAGCGGGGGCGGGAGAGCACGATCCGGCTGGCGATCGAGCGCGCGCCGGGCGGCGGACGGTCGGCGCGCTGGCGATCGATCGCCAACTGCCGATGACGATCGACGTCGGGCTCTCGATCGATCGCGCGCCAGACGCGCAGGGCACGGTCTGGCCGGCGTTGGATCGTGACCCGATCGAGCGAGGCACGGTTTTGCTGCCGTTCACCGAAGAATCCGGGCGGCGGCGGCTGATCCGGCTGGCGATCGATCGCCGCCGGCTGGGGTCTGGGGACCCCATCGACCGCGAGACCCGGGGCTCGGCTGCAGCCGGATCTCGTCGCCGGCTCGGGGCGGATGGGGCGGGGTGCCTGTGGATCCGCGCGCCGCCCTACCCCCGGCCGCCCGCCGAAGCCACCCCGCCCGACCGGGCCCGGGCCGCCTTGCGCCTCGCGTTCGCCCGGCGCAGCTCCCACTCGCCGAGGAAGAGCCCGTAGGGCCCGACGTGCTCCTCCCGGTGGTGCACCCGGTGCGCGTTGCGGACCCGGCGGAAGTAGGCGAAGCGCGAAAGAAATCCGACCGGCAGGCGGCCGTGGATGAAGCCGTCGTGCACCGTGAAGTAGGCCATCCCGAAGGCGCTCATGCCGAAGCCGGCGGCGATCATCAGCTCCGAGACGCGGCCGTGGCTGCTCTCGAAGCCGTAGATGATCAGGGCCATCGCCACGCCCGCGTGAAACACGGCGAAGATGTCGTTGAACTCGAAGCGCCCGGCGCGGGGGCGGTGGTGGGAGGCGTGGGTCGGCCACAGCACGCCGTGCCACAGGCGGCCGTGCAGGAACATCGCCCAGAACTCCATGGCGATCGCCACCAGCGCGACCACGGCCCAGAAGAGGGGGTCGGTCCACATGGGTCAGCTCCGGCGCCGGGGCGTCGAGCGGATGCGCCACGGCAGCAGGAATCGGACCCAGCCGGCGGCGAAGCGGTCGCAGTCGAGGGTCTCGTGCACCCCGATCGCGTCGCGGCCGGCGACTGTCGTCCGGATCACCGAGCGGGCGTAGAACGGGCTGGCGACCAGGGTGCGCTCGACCCGGGCCGCGCCGTCGGGGTCGACCCGGGTGCGGCGGTCGATACCCCACGGGGCCCGGCCCAGGTCCCACGGGCGGGGGGTGTCGAGCGGCCGGATCTCGCCGTCGTCGGCGAAGACGAAGCCCAGGTCGCGGCGGGGGCCGCGGCGGGGCTCGGTGTCGTAGAGCACCGCCGCGCCGTCGGGCAGCGCGGCCCGGCTCCAATGCCAGCGGCGGAAGCCGTCCTCCAGGCCCTCGGCGCCCCGGTTGCAGTCGTGGTAGGCCGGCCCCGAGAAGCGCAGCCCGGGGCGGTCGAGCTCGACGGTCGCCCGCGCTCGGGGGGCGAGGGCCCACCAGCGGTGGTGGCCGTCGGCGTCGATGTCCACCGGGTGGTCGAAGCGGGCCCCCGGGTCGAGGCGGATGTGGCCCGAGATGCGGCGGGGCATGCGCTGGAAGAAGGGCCTGGTGCGCTCGTCGAAGACGACGTGCAGCGCGCCGTCCCGCCGCTCGAGCCGGGTGCCGCCGTGGCGGCCGTCCAGCGCGAAGTGGGCCTCGCCCCGGTCGACGGCCGGGCGCTCGGTGAAGACCCACAGCTCGCCGTCGGGGCCGGCGATGTGCAGGTTGATCGCGCAGAAGGCGGTCGGATCGGCCGCCCGGCCGCGGCGGCGGGCCTCGCGCCGGGCGGCGTAGTAGCCCGGCGAGAAGACGCTGCCCACGAAGGCGATGAGGGTCAGGGCGTAGCGGCCGTCGTCGCTGACCGCGTCGACATACCACCAGAGGTAGCCCCCGGGCGCCACCGGCGCGGCAAAGGCAGGTCCGCCGAAACCCGTTCGGCCGCCATGCGCCCGCTCGTCGCCACCATCGGCACCCCCGCGCCGGGGTGCACCGACCCCCCGCAGAGATACAGGCCGGGCAGCGCCGTCTCGGCCCCCTCGCGCTTGAGGGTCGCGTTCCAGGTGCGGGCCGCCGGGCCGTAGATCGCGCCGCCGCTCGCCGGGAACCGCCGGTCCCACGCCGCCGGCGCGGTCCGCACGCAGTTGTCGGGGCTCGGCGCGATGCGCAGCCCCAGTCGGGCCAGGTGGGCGAAGGTCCGCTGCTCGCATCGGTCGAGCTCCTCGTCGCTGAGGGGGTGGGTGTCGGCGGCGGCCGGCGCGTTGACCAGCACCAGCAGCCGCTCGGGGCCGGGGGGCGCGCCGGCGTCGCCCCGGTCTTGGGCGCAGACGTAGACCGTGGGGGTCTCGGGCAGCCGGCGGTGGGTGAAGATGGCGTCGAACTCGGCGGGGTAGTCGTCCGAGAAGAAGACGTTGTGATGCACCAGCGGGAAGCCCTCGGCGGGCGCGTCGATGCACCACGTCAACGCCGACAGCGAGCGCTCGGCGGGCGCGATCGGGGCCACCGCGCCCCGGACCGCGTCGCCCAGGCGGCCCCCGGCGAGGGCCTGCACGTCGCCGTTGAAGACCACCGCGCTGGCCGCGATCCGGGCGCCGTTGGCGGTCACCACCGCGCGGGCCCGCCCGCCGTCGGCCTCGATGCGCTCGACGTGCTCGCCGAGCCGGATGACGCCCCCGTGGGCCTTCACCGCCTCGGCCAGCGCCGCCGCCAGCCGGTGCATGCCGCCCCGCACCCGCCACACGCCGCGCTGCTCGACGTAGGCCACCAGGTTGAAGGTGGCCGGGGCGTCGAACGGCGAGTTGCCGGTGTAGGTCGCATACCGCCCGAAGAGCTGGCGCAGGCGGGGGTCGGGGAAGAAGCCGCAGAGCGCCTTCCACACGGTGCGCCGGCCGTCGATCTTGAGCAGCCGGGGCACGACGCCCAGGCCCAGGCGCTTGAGCACCCGCCACGCGGTGGGCCGCTGGGCGCTCATGAAGACGTCGTCGACGGCGTCGTGGATGTCGCGGGCGTAGGCCAGGAAGTCGCGATAGCCCCGGGCGTTGCGCTCATCGGCGAAGGCCCGGATGGCCGCCTCGCTCGCGGCCGGATCGGCGTGCAGGTCGAGGCGGCTGCCGTCGGGCCACGCGTGGCGGGCGAGGATGCCGGCCGGCTCGAGGTCGAGCGCCCGGTGCAGGTCGAGGCCGGCGTCGGCGAACAGCGCGTCGAAGACCGGCTTCATCGTCAGCACGGTGGGGCCGGCGTCGATCGGGCGGCCCCGGGGGGCGAGCCGGCGCATCTTGCCGCCGACCGCGTCGGCCCGCTCGAGCACCGTCACCGGGTAGCCCAGCCGGGCCAGGTCGAGCGCGGCGGCGAGGCCGCCGATGCCGGCGCCGATCACCACGACGGGGGCCATGTTCATCGGGCGCCTCCCGGCTGTCGGTCGAGGTCTTCGAAGGCCAGCGTGGTCTCGGGCGGCGCGAAGCCCCGGCCGCGCAGGCGCAGCCACAGGCGCATCGGCGCGCGGGCCGCGGCCCCGAGCAGCGCCCGGCCGACGAGCCACAGCTTGCGGCCTCTGCTGGTCCAGGCCCGGCCGGCGCTCGGGTCGTGGCCCCGGGCGGCGATGACCCGGCCGATGTCGCGGTAGACCCGGGCGGCGGCCTCGCAGGCCAGCGCCGACTGCCAGGGCAGCGCGTCGAAGCCCCGGTGCCCCGAGCGATAGAAGTCGTCGGCCCGGGCGAGCAGGTCGCGCGTCACCCGGGCGAAGGGGGCGTGGGTCTCGGGGGGCAGCGCCGCTTCGCCGTCGGGCGGCGGGGCTGCGGGCGCCGGCTCGAGCCCCGCCCGGCGCACCGCGTCGGCCGGCAGGTAGCGCCGGCCGCGGCCCCAGTCCTCGGCGACGTCGCGGCAGATGTTCGTGATCTGCATCGCCAGCCCCAGGTGGGCCGCCTGCTGCAAGGCGTCGCCCCGGCGCAGGCCCATGATGTGGCACATCATCAGCCCCACCGTGCTCGCGACCCGGTAGCAGTAGCGCAGCAGCGTCGCCTCGTCGGGGTAGCGGGCGCCCTCGACGTCCATGCGCATGCCGGCGAGCAGCTCGGCGGGGTACAGCCGGGGGATGGCCCGCCGCTGCACGAGCTGCTGGAAGGCGGCCAGCACCGGGTCCGGCTGGGGGTGGCCGGCGTAGATCGTATCCAGCTCGCGCTCGAGGCGGGCCAGCGCGGCGGGGGCCTCGCCCGGCGGGGCCTCGTCGACCGCGTCGTCGGCGTAGCGGCACCACGCGTAGAGCACCACCGCCTCGTCCCGGGCGGGCTGGGGCAGCAGGCGGGCGGCCAGCGAGAAGCTCTTGGAGTGCTGGCGGATGGTGCGGCTGCACCGGGCGATCGCGTCCTCGGCGAAGTCCGGCGGGATGGCCATGGTCCCCGCGGCGCTCACGCGGCGGCGCCCCGGCCGGGTGACGCGGCGGCGAGCGGGGTCGAGCCCTGGACCAGCCCGTGATCGGCGGCGATGACCCGCAGGGTGGCCTTGGCCGAGTTGACCACCCCCGGCACGCCGGCCCCGGGGTGGGTGCCGGCGCCGACGAGGTACAGCCCGGGGATGTGATCGTCCTTGTTGTGCGGCCGGAACCACGCGCTCTGGGTCAGCTTGGGGGCCACCGAGAAGGCCGACCCCTGCCACGCGTTGAGCGTGTCGCGGAAGTCGAACGGGGTGAACCAGCGCTTGGTGACGACGTGCTGCCGCAGGTCGGGCATCTGGTCTTCGAGCGCGGTCAGGATGCGCTCGGCGTAGCGCGGGGCCTCGACGTTCCAGTCGACGTCGGCCAGCCCCAGGTGGGGCACCGGCGAGAGCACGTAGAACGCGCCGCAGCCCTCGGGCGCCATGCCGGGGTCGGTGACCGTCGGCGCGTGCAGGTACAGGCTGAAGTCGTCCGGCAGGTGGTCGCCGTGGAAGATGTCGTCGAGCAGGCCCTTGTAGCGGGGCCCGAAGATCACCGTGTGGTGGGCCACGCTCTCGTTGTAGGTGCGGTCGCAGCCGAAGTAGAGCACGAAGAGGGACATCGACCAGTCGCAGCGCTCCAGCTTGCGGGCGGTGCGCCGGGCGCGGGTGTCGCGGCCGTAGATGTGCTTGTAGGTGTGGTGGATGTCGGCGTTGCTCACCACGAAGTCGTAGGTGTCCTCGCGGTCGGCCGCCCGCACCCGGTGGGTCCGGCCGCCGTCTTCGAGGGCGACGCCCGTGACCGGCGCCTCGAGCCGGATCTCGCCGCCCAGATCCTCGAACAGCCGGACCAGCGCCCGCACCAGCGCGCCGGTGCCGCCCCGGGGGAAGAACACCCCCCACTTGCGCTCGAGGTAGTGGATCAGGGTGTAGATCGCCGACGTCTCGAACGGGTTGCCGCCCACCAGCAGCGAGTGGAACGACAGCGCCTGGCGCACGTGGTCGTTCTCGATGTAGCGGGCCACCGTCTTGAAGACCGAGCGGTCGGCCCGCAGCCGCATGAGCTGCGGCGCGACCCGCACCATGTCCCGGAACCGCAGGAACGGCGCGTCGGCCAGCCCGTCGTAGCCCTCGTCGAAGACCGCCTTGGCGTAGTCGACGAACTCGAGGTAGCCGGGCACGTCGTCCGGGTTGCGCTGCCGGATCTGCTCGATCATGTGCTCCGAGTCGCCCACGTAGTCGAACTGGTCCCCGTCGTCCCAGATGAGGCGGTAGAACGGGTTGACCGGCAGCAGCTCGACGTAGTCCGACATCTGGCGGCCGGCGAGGGTGAACAGCTCTTCGAGGCACTGCGGCGCGGTGATGACGGTCGGGCCGGCGTCGAAGACGAAGCCCTGGTCGCGGTAGACGTAGGCCCGCCCGCCGGGCTGGTCCCGGGCCTCGTAGACGGTCGTCTGCACGCCCGACGCCTGGAGCCGGATGGCGGCGGCGAGGCCGCCGAAGCCGCTGCCGATGACCGCGGCCTGCTTGGGGGTGGTGCTCATGCTTCGGTCTCCGTGGGGGGTCAGAGGTAGCTCACGCCGAGGCGATCGATCTCGGCCCGGCAGCCGCGCAGGGCCGGGTGGTCGCCGACGGCGGCGTGCAGGTCGGCGAAGGTGCGGTCGAGGTGGGCCGCGATACGGGCCCGGGCGCCGACCCCGATGCGGGCGGCGAGCGCGTCGGCCAGCGGCTCGGGGCAGGCGCCGTCGAGCACGCCCCGGGCCTGATGCTGCAAGCGGGCGAAGGTGACCTCGTCCACCGCCTCGCTCAGCCAGGCCCAGGCCCAGGTGGGGCGGGCGCCGCGCAGGTCTTCGAGGCCCTTGTGCCGCCGGGCGGGGTTGAGCAGGCCGCTGAGGTCGTCGAGCATCTGCAAGCCGGCGCCCAGGCCCTCGCCGAAGCGGGCGATCGCCTCGACCCGCGCGGGCTCGGCCCCGGCGGCCAGCGCCGCGCTCGACGCGGCCCAGCCCATCAGCGCCCCGGTCTTGAGCCGGGTCGTCGTCGCCACGACCCCCGGCACCTCGTGGTGGGCCAGCAGGCCGATGTGCACCGACAGGTCGAGCGCCTGCCCGTGGTGGCAGCGGGTCATCGTGCGCACCGCCGCGTGGTACAGCCGGCGGCGGGCCTCGGGGGCGACGTCGAGGGCGTCGATCAGCTCCAGGGCCACGAAGTACAGCCAGTTGCCGGTGTTGAGCGCGACCGGCAGCCCGTGGGTCCGGTGCAGCGCGGGGCCGCCGCGGCGGGTCTCGGAGGCGTCCTGGATGTCGTCGACGATGAGCGATCCGGCGTGCAGCAGCTCGACGAGCTGCATCAGCGCCGGCGGGCAGGGGCCGTCGCCCCCGGCCAGGGCCCAGCCCAGCTCGACGAGGCGGGCCCGGAACGCCTTGCCCGGCCGCGAGAGGAACGCCCGGGCCGGGCCGAGCAGCGCCGCGTCCCACAAGCGATCGGGCACCGCGCCCGGCTCGACGCCGAGGCAGGCGGCCAGCCGCGTCGGGCACCCGAAGGCGTCGACCGCCTCGAGGGGCAGGTTGCGCGGCGGGGCGGCGGCCGGGGACGCGGTCGCGGACTCGGAGCTCATGCGGCCTCCTGGGCGGTCATGGCGGGCGGGCGGCGCCAGACGAGGCACCGGGGGACGGGGCCGGCGACGGCGACGAAGCGATCCCAGGCGGACATGCGCATGGCATAGAACCGCCGGATGGTGCCCGCCGGGCGGCGATAGAACCGGGACATGAGCTGCCACCGGCGCCCGGGCGGGCAGTGGGCGAAGAACGCCCGGTTGAGCAGCAGCCCGAAGCGCTGCCGGCGCCCGATCTCGCGGCGCAGGGCGGCGAAGGCCCGGGGCAGCGCCTCGATGGGGGTGTCGGCGACCACCGCCGCGAGCCGGGCGGCGGCGGGCAGCGAGTAGCCGGTGACCGGGTGGTAGAAGCCGCCCTGATAGCCGGCCCGCAGCACGCCGTCTTCGGGCGGCGGGGGCGGCGCGGCCCACGGCAGGGGCAGGACCCCGTGCTCCCGGCGCTCGACCGCGGCGATGCGCCAGCCCTGCTCGGCGACGAACGACTCGACCCGGGCGGCGACGGCGTCCTGATCGAGCGCGGGCCCGTCGGAGAAGTAGGTGTCTTCGACGAGCAGCCGGTGGGCGTCGAACGGCAGCAGGTACATGAAGCGGAAGCCGTCGATCTGGGGCAGCCGGGCGTCCATGAGCACCGGCCGGTCGAGGCCGTGGGGCGCGGTGAGGCGCAGCTCGAGGCCGACGAACTTCTGGTAGCCGCACTCGGCGGGCAGGGCGTGGCGGTCGGGGCCCCGGGCGTCGATGACCACCCGGGCCCGGATGTGCCGCCCGTCGGCCAGCCGGACCCCGTCGGGCTCGACGGCGACCGCCTCGGTGTCGGTCAGCAGCCGGGCGTTCGGGGCGGCGAGGCAAGCCGCCTCGACCGCGTCGGCGAAGTCGGCCGAGGCGATCATCGAGTAAGGTTCGTTCAATGTGCGGGTGCGGTCGGGGAAGTGCACCGTGTAGCCCGGCCAGCGGTGACGGGGCAGCGGATCGATCCACGGCGCGGCGGCCGGATCGACGTCGGCGGCGTGGAAGCACCAGGTGTGATCGCCGCCCGGCCGCGGGCCCCGCTCGATCAGGGCCAGCCGGCAGTCGGGCCGCCGGTGCAGGAGGCCAAGGGCGATGAGCCCGTTCTGCAGGCCCCCGCCCACCAGGGCGTAGTCGACGGTCACGGTTGAAGCATCCTCGGCTGGCGGCGAATGCGCGCCTCGGCGCGCTCCCGGGGAGTAGATGAAGCACCCTTTCGGGAGTTACGCGGGCCGTCGAAGGATCGTCGAACGCCGCGCCGGGGTCGCCCGATCGGCGGTCCGCGGCGTTCATCGACGGCGGGCTCTGTGCTACAGGGGTCCCGGCCGAGGGGATTCGGCCCAGCGCGCGGGGTGATGTCATGCGGAATTCGTGGGTCCTGTTCATCGCGCTCCTCGCCCTGGCGCTGCCCGGGTGCGTACCGAGCGGCGGCGGCGGCGGCGGCGGCGGCGGCGGCGGCGAGGGCGGCAGCCCCACCGTTGATGGCGGTGAGGGCGAGGGCGAAGGCGAGGGCGAGGGAGAAGGCGAGGGCGAGGGAGAAGGCGAGGGCGAGGGAGAAGGCGAGGGCGAGGGAGAAGGCGAGGGCGAGGGAGAAGGCGAGGGCGAGGGAGAGGGCGAGGGAGAAGGCGAGGGCGAGGGAGAGGGAGAGGGCGAGGGCGAGGGAGAGGGAGAGGGCGAGGGAGAGGGCGAGGGCGAGGGAGAAGGCGAGGGAGAAGGTGAGGGCGAGGGCGACGACCGGGACGATGACGGCGTGCCCGACGCCGCCGATAACTGCCCCGATACGCCCAACAACTCGCAGCAAGACAGCGACGGCGACGGCCTCGGCGACGCCTGCGACAACTGCCCCGACGCGCCCAACCCCGAGCAGGAGGACGTCTGCTCGGACAGCGACGGCGACGGCCGGCTCGACTTCGAAGACAACTGCCCCGCGATAGCCAACGCCGACCAGAGCGACCGGGACGACGACGGCCGGGGCGACCCCTGCGACAACTGCCCCGACGCGGCCAACTTCGGCCAGACCGACGGGGACCGCGACGGCATCGGTGACGCCTGCGAGGGCGACGACGCCGACGACGACGGCGTGCCCGACGCGATGGACAACTGCCTCGGCCTGGCCAACCCCGATCAGGCCGACATCGACGCCGACAGCCACGGCGACCCATGCGACAACTGCCCCGGCCAC
Organism: bacterium; assembly: GCA_030426085.1. Classification (GTDB taxonomy): domain Bacteria; phylum Myxococcota_A; class Bradymonadia; order UBA7976; family UBA1532; genus JACKDM01. The sequence goes on from JAUHYW010000074.1 coordinate 9,502, forward strand.
CCCAACCCGGCCCAGACCGACGCCGACGGGGACGGCATCGGCGACGAGTGCGAGCCGCTCTTCGGCGACGTCGACAGCGACGGCGACGGCGTGCCCGACGCCGTCGACAACTGCCCCGGCACCCCCAACCCCGATCAGGCCGACACCGACGGCGACGGCGTCGGCGACGCCTGCCAGCTCGCCCCCGGTGAGCTGCGCATCACGCTCGAGTGGCCGGTCGATCCGGTGGTCGACTTCGACCTGCACCTGCTCCAGCCCCGGGGGGCCTACAACCGCGAGCCGGGCGACTGCTACTGGCGCAACCCCGACCCCTTGTGGGGCGCGCTGCTCGACCGGGACAGCACCGGCGGCGCGGACGGCGGGACCCGGGAGCAGATCACGCTGTCGCCCGAGGCCGAGCCCGGCCTGTACACGGTCGCGGTGCACGCCTTCCGCGGCGCGGGGCAGGCCCGGGTGTCGATCGAGTGCGACGGCATGGCGGTGGCGTTCGGGCCCCAGCTCTTCGAGGGCGCCGCCCAGGACGGGGACGGGCAGATCTGGGAGGTGGCCCGCGTCGACCCGGTCACCTGCCGGGTCGACGGGCTGGATCAGATCGCCGCCGCCACCTGCCAGATCGCCGCGGGCTGCGAGTGTCCGGGGTGCGACGGCGCGATCTGCGGCCCCGAAGACTGCGACCCCGGCTTCGGGTGCGACCCGTACACCGGCGTCTGTGATCCCGGGGCGTGCGACGGGGTGCAGTGCCCCGACGGCCAGCGGTGCGAGGCCGGGGCCTGCGTGGGCGGCGCCGACCGCCAGATCAGCGACTGGAGCGAGGGCCTGCCGGCCTGCGAGGGCGAGGCGGACTGCACGCCCGACGAGCGCTGCACCAACCTCCAGATCGGGGGGCAGGTCTGCGCGCTGCCCTGCGACGACGCGCTGCCGTGCCCCGAGGGCTACACCTGCTGCACGCTCCCGTTCGGGCAGCCCCAATGCGTCCCGGAGGCGGGCGAGTTCGCCCTGTTCTGCCCCTGACGCGGGTGCGGGTCGCGGGCCGGCGTTGCTTTTCGGGGCGGGCGGGTTTTTGATGGACCGGCACGCCAGGGAGGTGGCAGCGGTGGCTCGCGAGGAACGATTGCACTGGAGATGGAGCGCCCTGCTCCTGGCGCTGGCGCTGGCCCAGCCGGCGGCGGCGCAGGGCGAGGGCGGCGAGGGTGAGGCGGTCGAAGAGTCCGACCCGATCCCCAAGACCGGGGTCGACGGGCGCAACCCCCGGGTCGACCGGCTCTCGGAGCACCTCGGCGCCGGCCTGAGCGGCCCGGTGCCCGACGGCTTCGACGCGCTGCCCGCCGCCGGTGATCCGCCCGCCGCCGACCCCGCGGAGGGTCCGCCCCCCGACGGCGAAGCCCCGCCGGCCGAGGGAGACCCGGCTGGGGATCCGATCCCCGCCGCGGCGGCGCCGGCCGGGGTGACCGTCGTCGAGGCCATGGTCGACGTGCCCGACCCCGCCGCGCCCGACACCGACCGGGTGCGGTTCATCGTCGAGGCGCCCGAGGGCGACCCCCGGCTGCTGCTCGTCGACGCCGGCCCGGTTTGGTTCACCCCCGACGGCGCGGGGTGGCTCGCGGTGCCCAACCAGCGGGGCGTCGCCTCGCCGCCGAAGAGCGCGATCACCGTCGATCTGCTGCCCCTGCGTCCCGAGCAGGACCGCCCCGCGCCGGGCGATCCGCTGACCGCGGCGATGACCGCCGATCCGGCCCTGCTCGCGGTGCTGCGCACGGTGCAGCGCATCGAGGCCGACGACGTCGCCCGCCTGCGGCGCTACGTGAAGCGGGACGGCGACACGTTCACGGTGAAGACCTTCGTGCGCAACGAGGACGTGCGGGTCGCCGCGTGGATGGAGTGGCGGGCCGGCCCCGGCGGGCGGCCGGTGGGCACCCTGCCCCGGGACGCGGTGCGCATGGCGATCTATGCGGTCACCGCGGGCTACACCATCCAGGACATCGCCGACTGGCTGCGCACCCGGCGGGCGATGGACATGGAGCCGGCGATCGAGGCCGCCCGGACCCTGGCCCGGCAGAGCGAGTTCCTGCTCGAGCGGGCCGGCCTGGAGTACCGCATCCTCAGCCCGCGCCACGCCGAGTTCATGTACAACCAGGGGGTCGACGCGTTCGAGGTGGGCGAGCTCGAGCGGGCCGAGAAGCACTTCCGGGCGGCGATCGAGAGCCGGCCCGAGATGATCGACGCCCACTACAACCTGGGGGTCACCCTGTACCGGGCGGGCAAGTACAAGGAGGCGTCGAGCGCCTTCCTCATCGCCAGCGGCATCGAGGGGGCCCCGGCGCGGGTGTTCTTCAACCGGGGCGCGACGCTGTACCGGCTCGACGATCAGCTCGGCGCGGCCCGGCAGTTCCGCAAGGCGCTCGCCGCGGGCCACGCGGACCCCGAGCGGGTGCAGGCGTGGATCGAGAAGACCGACCCCGAGGGCAAGACCGCGCCCCCGCCGCCCGAGCCGAAGAAGAAGCGCCGCCGTCGCCGGAGGAGCCGCCGATGATCCGCCTGCCGTCGTCCGCCGCGCTGCTGGGGCTGCTGTGCCTGCCCCTCGTCGGCTGCGGGCCGACCATCCTCGAGAAGCGCATGATCGAGAAGCCCGATCCGGCGCTGCTGCGGCCCGCGCCCAGCCCCGAGGAGGAGCGGGGCGAGGTGCCGGCGCTCACCGACATCCGCCCCAAGCTGACCCTGGTGCCGGCCGACCACGAGGCGCCCCAGCCGCCCGACGACCCCCGCCCGCTCGCCCTGCGCGACGCCCCGGCGACCGCTCCGCCCCTGCCCCCGCCGCCCGCCGCGCCGTCCACGGGGCCCGAGGGCGAGCGCGGGCGCGACGACCGACGCGATGACCGGCGCGATGACCGCGGGGGAGACGAGGTCGGCGGGGACGATGTCGACGGGGACGACCCGGGCGCAGAGGACGAGGACGACGCCAACCGCCGGGGCGGCATCCGGGTCAACCCGCGCTGAGGCCGGAGAGAGTGTCGACCGCCCCCGGGGGGGAGTCCCGGAGGCGGTCGACCGGGGAACCGGAGGGGCTCAGGGGAGTGCGGCCCGCTCCGGAGGGGAGCGCCGACGCCGCGATGGGGAAAAGCGGCGGCCGGCACCCGATGCATGTGCCGCGCTCGCCGGGCTGATCACACGCGCGATCATATCGTCTGCCGGTCGCTTCTGCCTTGCCGTGCGCACGCCGATTTGCCATACGGCTCGGCGCATCGGTGAGGAGGCTCCATGATGGCGAGACGGCTCGGTTGGTTGGCGCTCTGCGCGTTGATGGTGGTGGCCTGCGACGACGGATCCGGCGGAGGCGTCGACGCCGACCGCGGCGTCGCGGGGGCCGGCGGCTCGGCCGGCGAGGGCGGCGCGGAGGCCGACGGCGGCCCGGGCGGCATGGGCGGCATGGACGTCGACGGCGGCCCGGGCGGCGAAGGCGGCATGGGCGGCCAGGGCGGCCAGGGCGGCATGGGCGGCCAGGGCGGCCAGGGCGGCATGGGCGGCCAGGGCGGCCAAGGCGGTATGGGCGGCCAGGGCGGCGAAGGCGGTATGGGCGGCCAGGGCGGCATGGCCGTCCGCCTCGACGCGATCATCGTCACCCCCGCGGCGCTCGAGCTCGTCGCCGGGCAGACCGCGACCGTGCAGGCGATCGGCCGGTACACCGACGGCGCCGAGGTCGACCTCACCGCCGACGCCGAGTGGAGCAGCACCCGGGCCGACGTCGCCGCGCTCGGGCAGCTCACCCCCGAGGGCCGGCAGGTCGTCGCGCTCGGCGACGGTGAGACGCAGATCAGCGCCCGGGTCGGCGAGGTGGTCGGGGCCGCGGCGGTCGAGGTGACGGCGGTGCGGCCGGTGTCGCTGCGGCTCGAGCCCGACGCGGCGCGGGTCGCGGCCGGCGAGGTGGTCGCGTTCCGCGCGTTCGCGACCTTCAACGACGACAACGAAGCCGAGGTGACGGCGCGGGCCGAGTGGCGCAGCGCCAACCCGATCGTCGCCGAGGCGAGCAACGCCGACGGCGAGCGGGGGCGGGTGACGACCTTCGTCGAGGGCTCGACCCGCATCACCGCGCTCTTCGATGGGCTCGTCTCGGCCCCGGCCGAGCTCGAGGTCACCGCCGCCGCGCTCGCCGCGCTCGAGGTGACCCCGGCCGATCCGACCGGCTCGCTCGGCGAGCAGATCCAGCTCACCGCGACCGGCACCTACACCGACGGCAGCCGCCGGGCGCCGGCCGACGGCGTCGAGTGGACCAGCAGCGCGCCCGACATCGTCGCGGTCGACCCCCAGGGCCTCGCGACGCTGCTCGCGGTGGGCGAGGCCCGGGTCACCGCGCGGGTCGGCGAGATCGTCGCCCCGCCCCAGACCGTCACCGCGCGCGACGCGCGGGTCGTGGGGCTCGTCGTCGACGGCGGCGGGGCGCCGATCGTGGTCGGCACCCAGACTCGACTGACCGCGACCGCCCGGCTCTCGGACGGCAGCGACGCCGACTACTCCGGCCGGGTCGAGTGGCGCTCGAGCGACGAGGCGGTGGCCCGGGTCGACGCGGCCGGCCTCGTCACCGGGGTGGGGGCGGGCGTCGCCGACATCACCGCCGCGTTCGACGACATCGAGAGCGACGGCGTCCGGATCACCGTCGAGGCGGTCGCCCTCACCGGGCTCGTCGTCGAGCCCGACGCGATCGCGGTCGCCGTCGGCGAGGTCGCCCGGCTGACCGCGCGCGCGCAGTACAATGACGGCACCGCCGCCGACGTCACCGCTCAGGCCGAGTGGCAGAGCGCCAACCCGGTCGTCGCGACCGTCGGCGCGGGCGACGACGGGGGCGTGGTGACCGGCGCGAGCGCCGGCGAGACCCGGATCACCGCCCGCCTCGGCGCGTTCGCGGCCGCCGCCGACGTCGCCGTCGCCGCGGCCCCGCTCGTCTCGCTGACCGTCGCCCCGCTCGCGGTCGAGCTGCCCCTCGGCGGGCAGCAGGTCTTCACCGCGGTGGCGGCTTACGCCGACGGCGCCGAGCGCGACGTGACCGGACAGGCGACGTGGCGGGTGAGCGACGGGGCGGTGCTCCGGCTCGGCGAGGGCCCCGCCCGCAGCCTCGTCAGCGCGATCGGCGAGGGCGAGGCCGAGGTGATCGCCGAGCTCGACGACGTCGCCAGCGATCCGGCGGTGGTCACCGTCACCGCCGCGGTCGTCGAGTCGGTGCGCATCGAGCCCGCCGCGCCCCGGATCGTCATCGGCGAGACCTTCCAGCTCACCGCGCTCGCCACCGCGTCCGACGGCGCCGAGCGCGACGTCACCGACGAGGTGATGTGGACCGCCATCGACGAGGCCGTCGCCACCGTCTCGAACCGCCCCGAGACCCGGGGGCGCGTCGAGGCGCTCGCGATCGGCGAGACGGCGATCCGGGCGACCCTGGGCGAGCTGCTCTCGGCGCCAGCGATGCTGACCGTCCTGCCGGTGCCCAACCGGGCCCCCGACGTCGAGATCACCTGCCCCGAGAGCGGCCGCGAGGGCGAGGCGCTCGACTTCAGCGCCCGCGGGTCGCGCGACGACGACGGCGAGATCGTGCGGTTCGTGTGGACCTTCGGCGCCGCGCCGCCCCTCGACGTCGGCGACAGCGTCGACATCAGCTACACCTTCATGACGTCGGGCCCGATCGACGTCGAGCTGACCGCCGAGGACGACGCCGGCGCCCGGGCGACGGCCCGCTGCGTGGTGCAGATCCAGAGCGCCGACGCCCCGACGGTGCGCTTCGTGCGGCCGCAGGGCGTGCGCGAGACGACCCAGGGCGCCGAGATCGAGGTGCTCGTCGACGCCCGCCCCGGGCCGGGGCGCGACATCACCGGGGTCGCCCTGCTGCTCGACGGCGAAGAGGTCGCCACCGCCGAGGCCCCGCCCTACGAGATGATCTTCACCGTGCCGATCGACGCCGCGACCGGCGCGACGCTGCGGCTCGTCGCCCGGGCGGTCGACGACGAGGGCGACGCGGGGGTCTCGACCCCGGTGCTGCTCGACGTGCTCAACGACCTGCCGGTGCCCAACTTCGTCGCGGTGCCCACTGATCTGCGGCGGGTGACGGTCGACGCGAGCGGCGTGCTCGACGACACCACCGAGGCCGAGGCGCTCGAGGTGCGCTGGGACTGGGAGGACGACGGGATCTACGACACCGCGTTCGACGTCGCCAAGGTCGCCGAGCACGTCTACCCCGCCGAGGGCGAGTACACGATCCGGATGCAGGTGCGGGACAACGTCGGCCAGACCGCCTCGGCGACCCGGCTGGTGCGCTTCGTCGACCGGCAGGTCGTCTCGGGCGACATCGAGAGCCAGGTGTGGGCCGGCACCATCCTCGTGACCGGCGACGTGCGGCTGCTGCCGGGCCACACCCTGACCATCGTCGCCGGCACCTCGGTGCAGGTCGCCCGGGTCGACCAGGACGACAACGGCGTGGGGGACTACGACATCACCATCGACGGCAACGTGCAGGTGCAAGGCGAGCCCGACGCGCCGGTGGTCTTCACCGTCTTCGGCGCCGACGACCGCAGCCCCGACGCGTGGCAGGGCCTGCGCATCGACGGCGACGCGCCGAGCAGCGTGCGCCACGCGATCGTCGAGTTCGCCCACACCGGCATCGAGGTGGACGACGGCAGCCTCGTGCAGGACGTGCTCGTCCAGCAGTCCGCGCAGTACGGGGTGCACGTCGGCGGCCCGGCCCGGCTGGTGGACGTCACCGTCAACGACACCGGGCACACCGCCGTGCGCCTCTCGAGCGCCAACGGCGCCGTCGCCGAGCGGCTCACCGTCAGCGGGGCCGGGCGCTACGGCGTCGACGGCCGCAGCAGCACCGCGACCTTCTCCGATCTGGACGTCCGCGACGGCGGCGACTACGGGGTCTTCTGGCAGGCCGGCTCGCTCACCATCGACCGGGCCGACATCGTCGACAACGGCTGCCACGGCCTGCACGTCGACGACGGCCTCGTCGACCTCGAGGGGCTGCGGGTGCTGCGCAACGGCTGCAACGGCGTGCTCATGCGGGGCAATACCCGGGGCCTGCTCACCCGCTCGCACATGGTCTCCAACGCCGAGGCCGGCGTGGTCGCCGTCTACCGCGAGGGCCGCGATCCGACCGTCGCGATCGTGCGCAACAACATCCACTCCAACGCCGCCGAGGGCGCGACCCGCTTCGTCTTCGTGACCAACCCGCTCACCGCCGCCGACAACAGCTCGAACGGCAGCCCCGTCCTCAGCGAGATCTGGCGCGCGCCGGCCGAGCACCGGGTGCGCGAGGTCGAGTTCGAGTTCTCCCTGACCCGCAACTACAACGGCGGGGGCCAGCTCCTCAACGGCGCGAACCGGGCCGTCCTGCTCAACGTCGGCGGCAACACCACCCGCCACTACCTCACCGAGGTGAGCAGCTTCCGGGTGCAGGCCGAGATCAACAACTGCTGCGGGGGCACCGCCACGTCTCGCATCCGCCGGGTCACGATGTCGACCGACGGCGGCGCGGCCCAGCTCGTCGTCGCCCGGGCCAGCGGCACCCTCGACGCCCGGGAGAACTACCTCGGCCGCTACCCCGACGTGCTGCCCGCCGTCGCGTTCTCCAGCCCCGGCGCCGTCGACATCCAGGGCTTCGTCGGGGTGCCCTTCGGCGACGACTTCGACACCGGCCCCTACTACGGCGGGCGCACCATCGAGGAGCCCATCGAGTGGTCGGGCGTCGTCTACCTCAGCGGGGACGTCCTGATCGGGGCCGGGGGCGGGGTCACCGTCGCCCCCGGGACCGAGATCCGGGTCGCGCCCATCGACCAGCAGGGCAACGGCCAGGGGGACTACTCGCTCCAGATCGACGGCCCGTCGACCCTCGAAGGCACCGCCGAGGCGCCCATCGTCGTGCGCACCGACGGCGACGTCGCCATCGACGACTGGGATCGCCTGCACCTGCACGGGGACGACATCACCGTGGCCCACCTGCGGGTGCAGGGCGCCCGGGTCGGGCTGATGACCGACGGCGCGGTCGAGGTTCGCGACCTCGTCGTCAGCGACTGCCGGGTCGGCGTCGAGATCCGCGGCGGCGCCCCGCTCTTCGAGCGGATCGACGTGCACGACAACGGCTCGACCGGCCTCGTCAACCGGGGCGGGGCGACCCTGCGGGTGGTGCGCTCGGAGGACAACGGGGGCCACGGCCTCGAGCTCGCCGGCCCCGCCGGCGTCGTCGAGGATCTGCTCGTCGGGGGCAATGCGCTCGACGGGGTCAACATCACCAGCGGGGGCCACGCGCTGAGCTACATCGAAGCCACCGACAACGCCCGCCACGGCCTCGACGTGCGCGGCGCCGCCGGCGGCACGGTCGAAGCCTGCACCATCACCTTCAATGGGGGCGGCGGCATCCACGCGATCTCGGACGGCGACAGCCACCCGCAGCTCGCGGTCACCGGGTGCAACATCTTCGGCAACGCCAACCAGGAGGGCGGGGAGGGTATCCCGACCTACGTGCAGAGCAACGCCAACCTGGTCGCCAGCGACAACAGCTCGAACGGCAGCCCCGTCACGAGCGCCGTCTGGCGGGCGCCGGAGCAGCCGTACGAGGTCTATGTCGAGTACAGCCTGACCCGCAACTACAACGGCAGCGGCGAGCTGCTCAACGGCGCCAACAACGCGGTCGTCACCCGGCTGGGCTCGACGACGAACCGCTGGGTCGACACCAACCTCACCGCGTTCCGCACCCGGGCCGAGATCAACAACTGCTGCGGGGGCACCTCGAGCATGCGGCTGCGCTGGGTGCGCCAGATCATCCCCGGCGCGCAGCAGCTCGAGATGAGCGTCGGGATCTACGCCGCCGACCGGATCGACGCCCGGGGCAACTACTGGGGCGTCTTCCCCAACGTGCAGGATCGCATCGCCGAGAGCCTCGACGGCAGCGTCGACTTCACCGGCTTCGTGCCCGACGCGCTGCGCGAGGTCGGCCCCCGCGCGCTGCCCTGACCGGCGCCCCCGCCCGCCCGGGACTACGGCGCCTCCCGGGCGTCGAGCAGCGCGGCGAAGGCCGCGCCGACCACCGCCCCGATCTCGTCCCAGCCGTCGTCGTCGAGAGACAGGTCGCCGAAGCGGGCGATGTCCCGACCGCGCACCGCCAGGTAGTTCATCGCGGCGGCGAAGAGCGACGAGAGCACCCGCCCCCCGCGCGGGACGTGATGACCGGCGGCGAGCATCTCGGCGATCAGCGCCTCGCTGATCGTCTGGCGCACGTCTTCGAGCACCGCCGTCAGGGCGTCCCGGTGGCCGCACTCCCAGGCCAGCAGCTCCAGGGTCAGCGGGCGGCGGCGCAGCCCGGCGGCGTGGCGGCGCACGATCTCGGCCCCCATCTCGGCGGTGGGCAGCGCGAGCACCGCCCGATCGGGGCCGAGCAGCTCGTCGAGGTCGGGCCAGAAGTCCGCCGACTCGCCGAAGGCCCGCAGCAGCCCGGGCAGGCCGCCGAAGTAACGGTAGATGAGCTTCTTGTCGGCCCCCGCCTCGGCGGCGACCGCGTTGACCCCCAGCCCGTGCATGCCGTCCCGCCGCAGGACGGCGCCCACCGCCGCGACCAGGGCGCGCTCGGTGGCGATGCGGCGCGCCTGCCGGCGGGGCGCGCGCTCGGGGGGGCCGTCCTTCACGGCCTCGGTCTCTACCACGCCAGCGCCGTGACGTGCACCCGCAGCGCCAGGGCCAGCAGATCGACCCCCGACACCGCCCCGTGGCGCCGGGTGCCGCCGAAGACCGCCGCCTCCTCCTCGCCGAGCGGGATGCGCCACGCCGGGCGCCAGTCCAGCTCGAGCCAGCCCCAGCGCACGCCGACGGGCAGCCCGAGCGCGAGGGTGCTGAACGACGGCCGCTCCAGCTCCAGGCGAGCGGCGAGGCCCAGCCCCAGCGCGATCGAGAGCGGCCCCAGCGGCCGCCGCCAGCGCAGATCCTGCTCGGCGACGAGCGACCAGCGCCCGGGGGTCAGCAGCACATCGCCGGCCAGCGCCGTGCGCCCGTAGAGCGCCCCGCCCAGCGGCGCGACCTCGGAGAGCGCGGGGTAGTCGAGGCCGATGGCGAGCCGGGTCGAGTACAGATCGCGGGTCTCGGTGAGCGCCCCGTCCCCGGCGGGCACGGTGAGCGCCTCGCCGGTCTGGGCGACCCCCGCCTCGATGTGGGGCACGACCTCGGCGGCGGCGGGCCCGGCGCCGAGGGTCGACCCGGCGACGGCCAGAGCGAGCAGCGCGCGCATCAGCCCACCTCCTCGGCGACCCAGCCCACCGGGCGGCGGGGGCTGGCGAAGGCCGCGTCCCAGGGGTAGCCCACCCGGAAGAGCATCTGCGGCCCGTCGGCCCCGGCCAGCGCCACGAGGGGCTCGGTGAAGCGGGGGGGCAGCCCCAGGGCCTGCTCCCGATCCATCCGCTCGGCGAGCTGATTGAGCGGCTGCATCGCGAGCCCGACCCCCGTCGCCCAGAGGTGCATGCGCTGATAGATCCGGCCGCAGACGAGCTGCTCGGCGCGGTCGTCGCGGGCCGCGGTCGACAAGAGGGCGAAGGCTCCGGCGGTCGTATGCTGGTCGCGGGTCAGCGCCACCCAGTATTCGCCCGACGTCTCGGCGTCGAGATCGCCGAGCATCTTGCCGAAGAAGCGGGTCGCCGCCCCGTTGCCCGAGGCGTCGAGGGTCGGGCCGTCCCGGTGGCGCTCGATGTCGGCCTGAGTGGTGCGGAACCAGCGGTGGTTGTCGCGGTTCATCTCGGCGTCGTCGACGATGGCCCGGGTCGCGGCGATCGTCTCGGCGCGGAAGCGGCGGCGATCGGCGGCCCGAGCGAGCACCGTCAGCCCGACCCGGGGATCGTCGATCAGCGCCTCGAGCGCCTCGGCCAGCCCCGCCGGGGCCGCGCCCTCGGCGTAGGCGTTGCGGTTGGTGTGCCGATCGGGGATGGCGCGGTAGAGCCGCGCGATGTCGGGCGTCGCCGCGGCGGCGTCGGCGGTGAGGTCGACCCGGGCGATGTGAGCGTCGTCGGGCCCCTCGGGCAGCAGGGTGATCGCGGGGTGCACGCCGTTCGCCGCCAGCGCGAGCGCGAGGTTCTCGAGCGCGCAGCCCAGCCCCAGGTACATCTCCCGGCGCAGCCCGTCCATCGCGCCGAGGTGGCGGTCGAAGTCGGCGAACAGATCGACCCGATCGGGGCTGACGGCGAAGCGCCACGGCTGGGTGTTGTGGGGGCTCGCCGCCAGGATCGCCGCGCCGACCGCGAGCCACTCGGGGCGCGACTCGTCGGTGGGGAAGCGCCACGGGGCATAGGCCGGGCCGTCTTCGGGCGGATAGGGCGCGTCGCAGCCGGGCAGCAGCACCCAGGCGACCCCCGAGGCGGCGGCGCCGCGGAACAGCGCCCGGCGGGTCAGACCCCGGGCGCGCACGAGGGGTGTCGAGCTCATCGAAGACCTCCGCGGGGGTGGGCGGGAGAGGGCCGGGCGATGCGCTCGAGGAGCAGTCACCACCCGGTGACTTTCGGAGGATAGTGAGGGCGCGCCCGGCGGGTCAACACCAAAAGTCCCCGGGTGGGGACTTTTGGATCTCGATGCGCGCAGCCGGGTGCCCGGGCGTCCTCTGCGACACCCTCAGCGGAGCGCCGCGGGGCTCACCCTCCGTTCACCCGGCCGTCGTCGACGTCGCGGCTGTCGCTGACCGTCTGGCCCTCCACCTCGGGCGAGCTCGTCAGCTTCAGGCCGACGATCGATCCGATGAGCAGGAGCAGGAAGAAGAGGCGCGGTCGCGAGATCGCCTCACCGAACAGGATCACCCCGCCGACCGTGGCGCCGACGACGCCGACCCCGACCCAGATGGCGTAGGCCGTGCCGAGGGGCAGCGTGCGGGTCGAGAGCGAGAGGAGCGTCATGCTGCCGACGATGGCCGCCGCGGTGAGCAGGCTCGGCAGGGGGCGGGTGAAGCCGTCGGTGTACTTGAGCCCGATGGACCACGCGACTTCGAAGAGACCGGCCAGGATCAGAATCAGCCAGACCATGGATCACCTCCACGGCCCGTCGTGCCTACCTGGTACGGGTCGTCCTCGTCAGGGCTCGAAATGAGCGGGGTGAGTCTGCCGGCCCGGCCGAGGCCCGGTCAAGGTCGATGACGCCGATCGCGGAGCAATCGGGCCCTGGAACAGGGGGTCAGGTGCCTATGCAGGGGGTCTGCTGCCGAGGTGCCGGGCACCTGATCCCAGCACCCGAGGTGCTGCCGAGGTGCCGGGCACCTGATCCCGGCACCTGATCCCACGGGCTGCCGGGCAGCACCCGAGGTGCTGCCCGGCAGCCGAGGTGCCGGGCACCTGATCCCAGCCGAGGTGCCGGGCACCTGATCCCAGGCACCTGATCCCAGCACCTGATCCCACGGGGTGCCGGGCACCTGGCCCGGCACCTGATCCGGGCGCGACCGCAGCCCGTGCGCGGCGCGTCTCTGCCGTGCTAGCGTCCCCCGCCCGCGTCGTCGCGGCCCGGGCCCGATCGATCCACCCCCACGAGGAGCGCACCCATGTCGAAGATCATCAACACCCCCGAGGCGGCCGCCGCGGTCGGGCACTACACCCAGGCCCGCGTGGCGGGCGGCTTCGTCTTCACCAGCGGTCAGATCGCCATCGACCCCAAGACCGGGGCGGTCGTCGAGGGCGGCGTGGAGGACCAGACCCGGCAGTGCCTCGCGAACCTCGGGGCCGTCCTGGCCGCCGCCGGCTGCCGGCCCGAGGACGTCGTCAAGGCGACCATCTTCGTCAAGGACATGGGCCGCTTTCAGGACATCAACACCGTCTACGCCGAGTTCTTCGGCGACCACAAGCCGGCCCGGTCGTGCGTCGAGGTGGCCCGGCTGCCCAAGGACGTCCTGGTCGAGATCGAGTGCATCGCCGAGGTGCGGCGCTGACGTGATCCGCCGGGCTCAGCCGTTCTGCCTCACCTGGGACATCGTGTAGGTCCGGTTGCCGCTGTACGAGTCGCCCGACAGCGAGTTGTCGGCGCCGAGGTGCAGCAGGTTGTTCGCGCTGTAGCCCTTGGACCCCCAGCGGGTGCCGGGGTCGAAGTAGCGATAGTAGACCTCGGCCCCGTCGACGACCTTGCCCACGATGACGATGAAGTGCTCGGTGGTCGCGTCGGCGTTGTAGGCCGCCACCCGCCCGTCGTCGACCCCGATCATCACCGGGCGCCCGTCCCCGAGCTGCTGGTCGATGTACTTGACGCCCAGCGAGGCCTGCTCGCCGAGCACGTTCGACTCCCCGTCCTGTTGCAGCAGGGTCGGGATGCGGCTGGTCGTGACGTGGGAGATCGTGCCCCCGGCTTGCAGCGTCATCGCCTGGGCCGCGTCCCAGCAGCACACCGAGTTGCGCTTACCGGCGTAGGCCTTCTCGTCCTCCCGCAGCCCGCGGCCGTCGCCGTTCTTGGCCGCGTCGGAGGGGAACTGCGAGATCCACTGGCTCGTCGTCAGGACCGGCTCGATGGGCTGGGTCTCGATGACGTGGTCGCCGTAGTCGTCGATCATCTCGATGCGGCCGGTCATCTGCTGCCAGGTGTTACCCCCGACGTCGACCCGGCCGTCGGCCCCCGAGCCGAGCCCGAACCGCTGGTACTGACGGATGGCCTCGATGGTCTCGCGCAGGTTCGTGATCACCGCGTCGGCCGCCTCGGCCCGGGCCGCGGCGACCTCGGTCCCGTCGGCGAGGTAGCCCAGCCGGATGAGGTGGCTCTGCACGACCACCACGTCGCGGGCGACGTTCTCGCCGCCAGACCCCACGCTGCCCTGGATCTCGACCGACGGGTCGACGGCCGGCGTCGAGCCTCCGTCGGCGGTCGCGCCCTGCTCGGCGGATCCGCCGTCCGGGGCGGGGCCGGCCTCGGGCCCCTGCTCGGGCGTCGGCCCGGACGCGCCGCCGCTGCCCGCGCTGCCGCCGCTGCCCGCCTGCCCTTCCGATCCGGTCTGGCCCTCCGAACCGGTCTGGCCCCCGGCCGCGCTGCCGCCGGACGGCACGATGATGGTCTCGCCCGCGTTGAACCCGCGCACCCGGCCCCAGGTCTTGAGCTTGTCGGCGTTGGCCTCGACGATCGCCTCGACCGACACCCCGAGCTTCTGGGCGATGCGGTTGAGCCCCTCGCCCCGCAGCACCACGTAGGTCTGCCGGGGCGCGGGCACCGGCACCGGCACCTCGGCGCCGCCGGCCGATCCGCCCGCCGCGCCGCCCACTGCACCACCCGCCGCGCCGCCTGCGCCGCCGCCATCGGGCAGCGGCGGCGGGGTGACCGCGTCCTCCGCCTCGGCCTGGCCGCCGCTCCCGGCCACCGTCACCGTCTTGCCCGCCTCGAGCGCGGCGATGACGTTCTGCAGATAGGCCCGCCGGATCGCGTTGCGCCGATAGCGCCCGCCGTAGTCGACCTCCTGCCCGAACCACTCGCCCTCGGACCCCTGCCGGGCCCGCCCCTCGCCGATGGCGCCGGCGTAGGTGTCCATGTAGTCGCCCTCGAACAGCGCGAGCACGGCCTTGAACTGCGCGAGGTGATCGCCGTGGTTGCTCTTGAGCGCCGTATTGAGCTTCGCCACCCGGTCGTAGCCGTAATAGCCGCCCTGGTAGATCAGATCGGTGAGGAACTCGACCATGGCCGGGTGCAGCCCGTCCCACTCCTCGATGGTCATCACGTAGGTGCCGGCGGCGACGCCCTCCTTGCGCTCCCGGCCGGCCGCGTTGCGGTTGCTCGCCTCGGGGGTGGTGTTGGTGGCCGTGTCGCGGGCCTTCTCCCGGAAGTCCTCGAGCTCGGCGGCGAGCAGCGCGTACTGCACGTCGGTCGCGATCTCGCCGACGGCGTCGCGGTGGGTCGCGACGAAGTCCCGGGCCGCGTTGCCCTTGAGCCCGCAGCCCTCGGCGATGCGCGCGGCCTGAGCGCTGCCCATGCCGGCCGCGGTCAGATCGCCGATCACCTCGGCCTTGGAGCGGGAGCCGATGTCGTAGCCCTTGCCCAGCGTGACGCCCGACGAGGAGGTGCCCGGCCAGTGGATGTGGCCGGTCAGCGCGTCGTCGCCTTCGCCGAGGGTGGTGAGCTGGCCGCTCTGGATGGTGACCGCGTCGTCGGCCGGGCTCGCCTGGACGGCGCCGCTCGCCTCGCCCCCGCCCTGCGCCGCCCGGGCCTCGGGGGGCTGCCGCAGGCTCTCGCTGCCGCCCGCCCCCCGGATGTCGGCCGCCTGACCCCGGCGGGACATGGACGACATCCGCAGCAGCCGGAGCGCGCTGCTGCCCTCGGCGCCGTCCGACGACTGCTCAAGCGCCTCCGCGCTCATCCGGGCGCCTGCGTAGTTCATCATGCTCGACATCCGGCGCCGTGAAAGCCACCGCGAGAGTATCAACTCACCAGATGTGAAGGCGAGCCGGGGCTTGCGGTGGAATCCCCGGGGTCCGCGGCGCCGACCGGGTGCCGGGCCCGTGGTCGGGCCCCCCACGGCGCCCCGTCGGGCGCCACAACGTCGTTGTCGGTCGCCCGGCCGTCGAGTACTGTAGCGCCGCGAAATGCAGGCCGCTCGGGGCCGTGGAGTGTGGCGACCCGTTGTTCGTGCGACCCTTCGAGACGGACCGACGACGTCCCCCGCCCGACCCCGCCCCGGCCCCGACGCATCGAGGGCAGGCATGAGTGAACCCGAATCGCCGACAACCGGCTCGACCCCGGGCCGCCCGATCACCGTCGCGATCACCGGCGCGACGGGCTTCATCGGCAGCGCGCTCGCCCGCGCCTGCCTCGCCCGGGGCGACGCGGTGCGCATCCTGGTGCGGTCCGCGAGCGCGCGGGGCGCGGTCGCCGAAGAGCTCGCCGGGGCCGGGGCGCACGTCGTCGCCGGCGATCTCGACGCGCCCGCCGCCCTCGCCGAGCTGTGCGCTGGGGCCGAGGTCGTGCTCCACTGCGCCGCCTTCATGGGCAAGCGCGACCCGGCGCTGAGCGAGCGGGTGAACGTCGAGGGGACCCGCCACCTGCTGCAAGCCGCCGCGGAGCAGGGCGCCGGTCGCTTCGTCTACATCAGCTCGATCTCGGTCTACCGCGGCACGCCGAGCGAGAGCCGGATCTTCGACGAGTCCATCGAGCCCTACCTGCACCCCGACCTCAACCACTACAGCCGCACCAAGCTGCTCGGGGAGCACCTCGTCGCCCGGTTCTGCGCCGAGCGGGCCGCGTCCCGCCCGGGCGCCGGGGCGTCCGGGCCCGACCTCTCGTACACCATCATCCGCCCGACGAACGTCTACGGCCCCGGGTGCCGGCCGTGGGGCACGAGCGTCGAGCAGCTCACCCGCCGCTACCACGTCTGCTTCGGGCGGGTGACCTTCGACTTCGTGCACATCGACGACCTCGTCGACGGGATCCTCGCGCTCGCCGCGCACGAAGGGGCCCGGGACACCGCGTTCAACCTCGGGGCCGAGCCGGTCGAGCTGTGGGCGTTCCACCGCCACGTCGCCCGCCGCATCGACGCGTGGACGATCCGCGTGCCCCGGCCGATCGACGCGCTCATCCGCCACGGGATCGACGGCTACGCGAAGCTGCGGGGCGAGGTGCGCTCGACCGGCTACACCCAGCGGTTCGTCTATCCCCACGACAAGGCGGCGCGCGTCTGCGGCTATCGACCCCGGCGTTCGGTCGCCGACGCGCCCGCCGAGGCGCCGGAGCGCGCGACATGAGCCGGACCGCCCGCCCCCCGCGCGACCGCCGGGCCCCCCGGGACGAAGCGCAGCTCGCGGCGCTGATCACCGGGCGCGACCGCGCGCTCGCGGTCGGGTCGAAGACCTCCAAGAGCGCCTGCTTCGTGGCCGATGATCTCGAGCTGCGCCTGGACCACTTCCGGCATCTCGAGGTCGACCCGACCGCGCGGGTCGTGCGGGTCGGCGCCGGGGTGACGCTGCGGGCGCTGCTCGACGCGCTGAACGCGCGTGGGCTCGCGCTCCCGACGATCGGCGAGTGGGCCGGGCAGACGATCGCCGGGGCCATCTCGACCGGCACCCACGGCGGCTCGTATGTCTACGGGTCGGTCGTCACCTCGGTGCGCGCGGTGACCACGATGGACGGTCTGGGGAGCGTGCGCGAGGTGCGGCGGGGCGAGCCCGACTTCGAGCACCTGATCCCCAGCTTCGGCACGACCGGCGTCGTCCTGGCCTACGAGCTGGCGTGCGAGCCGCGCTTCGACGTCCGGCTGCGGCGCCGCACCGTGCCGTTCGAGGCGTACCTCGACCGCCTGCTCGCGCTGGCCGACGCCGAGTCGCCGCCGACCTACAAGGCCTCGATCTGGCTACCCGCCCTGGACCACGTCGTCGACTACGAGGGCACCCGGGCCGCGCCGGGCGAGCCCCGGGACGGGCTGCGCCGCGGGCGGGAGAGCCGCTTCAACACCCCGGCGCTCACCGTCGACTTCCTCGGCCGGCAGCTCGCGCGGGATGGCCGTGACTTTCGCGGGCGGACCCTGCGCGGGCGGGGCGCGGTCGCGCTGTCGAAGGTCGCGGCCCGGGCCCTCGCCCCGCGGGACTACCTCGGCCCCTACGACGCGATGATCGCCCCGCTCTCGGGCGACGCGGCGGCGATCTTGAAGAAGCGGGCCCGCAACCGCACCCCGCCCGAGGGGGAGTTCGCGCTCGGCCGCGACGCGGCGCGGCCCTTCATCGAGCGCCTGCGCGCGCTCTTCGCCGAGCGGGGCTGGTACCCCGAGCGGCCCGTCGGCCTGCGCCCCGGCGCCGCGGAGGGGGGCAGCCTGAGCGCGTCGCAGGGCGCGCCGTGCGTGTGGGTCTCCCTCTTCATCCGCCCCGACAACCCGCTGATGGGCGTCCTGCCCGAGATGCTGATGGAGTTCGGCGCCCGCCCCCACTGGGGCAAGCGCGTCTTCCACCCCGTCGAGCGGGTGCACGCGCTGTACCCGGCGTGGCAGGCGTTCGCGCAGCGCCGCGACGCGCTCGACCCGGAGCGCGTCTTCGTCAACGACTTCGCGCGACGCCTGGGTCTCTGAGCGCGCATCGAGCGGGCGCCATCGCCCGGGAGAGGTCTCGAGTGCACATCACCTACCTGTACGACGGCGCCTACCCGTCGACCGGCGCGGACGCCTGGCAGGTGCTGAACACCGTGACCGCGCTGAGCCGCCAGCAGGTGCAGGTCACCTTGATCTGCGCGGCGCCGGGGGATCGGGCGCCGCTGACGGTCGACGCGCTCGCGCGGCACTACGACCTGCGGGGATCGTTCGAACTGGTGCAGCTCCGGCGGCCGCGCGGGATGCCGCGCACGGTGCACAAGTGGTGGCATTGCACCGCGGCCCTGCGCCACCCGCGCGCCCGGGCGTCCGATCTGGTCTACTCCCGCAACCTGCCGGCCGTGATGACCGCCCTGGCCCACCGTCGCCGGGTGGTCTACGACACCTACCGCCCCTGGCCCGAGCAGTACCGGGCGATGCGGGTCCTCTTCGAGAGGCTGTTCGCCGACCCCGACCTGCTGGGGGCCTTCTTCCACTCGGGGCACGCCCGCGACGCCTACGCTGCGCTCGACATCGACCCCCGGCGGCTCTGCGTCGCGCACAACGGCTTCCACCCCGAGCTCTTCCGGGCGGCGCCCGGCAAGGCCGACGCGCGGGCCGAGGTCGGCCTGCCGCCCGAGCGGTTCATCGTCGGCTACACCGGGCGCCTCGACCGGGAGAAGGGCATCGAGGCGCTGCTCGACCTCGCCGACGCGATGCCCGATCTGACGGTCTTCCTGGCCGGCGGCGGCTCCGACGACGACGTCCTGGCCCGGGCCGCCGCCACCGCCAACGTCACCCTCCTGCCCTGGCAGAAGCCGGGCCGGATGCCGACCCTGCTCAGCGCGTGCGATGTCTTGATGATCCCGTCGTCGTCGGCCGCGCTGCGGGCCGGCAACACCGTGCTGCCGATGAAGATCTTCGAGTACCTCGCCAGCGGCCGCCCGATCGTCGCGCCGCGCTCGCCCGATACGGCCGAGGTGCTGCACCACGGCGAGAACGCGTGGCTGGTCGAGAGCGACCGGCTCGATACCCTCGTCGCCGAGGTGAAGCGGCTCCGGGCCGACGGCGATCTCCGGGAGACGCTCGCCCGAGGTGCGCGGGCGAGCGCCGACCGGCTCACCTGGGACGCGCGCGGCGAGAAGCTCGTGGCCCACATCACCCGGTGGCTCGAGCTGCGGAGCGGCGCGCCGCGCTGAGGCGCCGGCGCAGCGCGGTCACACCACCCGGCACACCCCGCCCCGCCGGGCATCGCCGGCGCCGTCGAGCACGCCGTCGCGCAGCCGGGCGGTGTGCACCCCGCCGAAGAACAGGTGCGGCGCGGGGAACTCGACCACCTCCCGGGCGAGGCCCTCGAGCGCGGGGTGGCCGGCGAAGACCTCGAGGTTCAGCGTGCCGCCCTCGAAGTGCATGCGCGGGCGGCTGATGGCGGCGGCGACGTCGTCAGCCCCCGCCGCGAGGCGCACGAGGACCTGCAACAGCGCGGTGCGGATGCGGTTGGCCCCCCCGGTGCCCAGGGCGACGAGGCCCGCGGGGCCGTCGAGCACGGTCGGGGACATCATCGTGCGCAGGCGCTCGCCGCGGGGGGCGAGGCCGAAGCCCTCGGGGTGCAGGTCCTCCTCGCCGAGCAGGTTGTTCATGACGACGCCGGTGTCGCCGATGAGCCGGCCGTTGCTCTCGCCGTGGCTGAAGGTGATCGCGCAGGCGTTGCCCGCGGCGTCGATGGCGCTGACGTGGGTCGTCGAGGGCGGGCCGCCGCCGATGCGGGGGGCGCCGAGCGGTCCCCGGGAGGCGACGAGGGCGGTGAACTGCGCCCGCTGGCCGGGGCGGTGCTCGGCGGCGAGCGCGTCGTTCTGCCGGGCCCGGTCGGCGATCGCCATCGCGGCGGCGAGGCGGCGCAGGCCGAGCGCCGAGCCGAGGTCGGGCGGCGGCCCGTCGTCGAGCAGGTCGAGCATCAGCCCGATCATGGCCCCCCCGGCGGCGGGCGGGGGCACGAGGTGCACGGTGTGGCCCCGCCACTCGACGGTGAGCGGGTCGCGCAGCTCGACCCGGTAGCCGGCGCAGGCGTCGGCGGTGAGCAGGCCCCCGACCGCCGGGCCGAAGTCGGCGGCCATCCGGGGGCAGAGGCTCGCGTCGTACCACCGGCGCCCGCCGCCCCGGGCCATCGCGTCGAGGGTGTCGGCCAGCGCGGGGTTGACGAAGCGATGCCCGGCGCTCAGGAAGCGCCCGCCGGGGGCGAAGATGGCCCGGCTCGCCGGGTGGCGGGTGAGGATGGGCTCGAGCAGGCGGGCGAGGCGGGCCTGCGCCGGGCCGATGACGGCGCCCCGGCGCAGCATGCGGGCGGCGGGGGCGACGAGATCGGCGAGCGGCAGCGTGCCCCAGCGGGCGGCGGCGGCGAAGAGGCCGGGCAGGATGCCGGGCACCGCGGCCGAGCCGGCGCCGACGTGGAAGGTCTGCCTGACCGGGCCGTAGTCCAGCTCGATGCCGGCGAAGTCGTAGCCCTCGACCTCGGGTGAGGTCAGCGCCGGGGCGTCGGCGAAGCAGTCGACGGCGGTGACCGCGCCGGTGGCCCCGTCGCGGTGCATCATCACCCCCCCGCCAGCGAGGCTGGTGAGGGTCGGCTCGCCGGCGTTGACCGCGAAGCAGGCGGCGATGGCCGCGTCGACGGCGTTGCCGCCGGCGGCGAGGATCTCGGCGCCGGCGTCGGCGGTGGGTTCCGATCCTGCGGCGATGACGCCACGCATCATGGGGCTCCTGGGGTGTCGTGCGGGGGGAGGGACGATCGACGGCGGGCGGGGGTCGCGGGCCGGCGGCGGTTGTCAGCAGCCTGACACACGCCGCCGGCGGCCGACGGCGTGGCGGGCCGCGCGACACGCCGGGGGGATCATCGGCGGATCAGCACCGCCGCTGGTGGCAGGCCCGGGCGTCGGCGACGCCGAGGCGGCGGGCGATGTCGTCGACCACCCGCTCGATCTGCTCGGCGAGGTCGTAGGCCGCGGGGCCGTCCACCTCCTGCCAGGCGAAGCGGTCGTCCTCGCCGCAGCCGGACCACAGGCTGTAGCCCCAGCGGGCGGGGTCGGGGCCGCTGCGCCAGAAGTCGACGTACAGGTGGCGCCGGTCGCAGAAGACGTGGTTGCCCGGGTCGAGCAGCTCCGGCTCGTGCACCACCTCGGTCAGCACCCGGGGGTGGGTCGCGCGCAGGGCGATGGCGAACGCCTCGGCCATCAGCTCGTCGGTCTGCAGGGCCGGGTCGGGCAGCGGGCGGCTGACGTCCTTGAAGGTGACCACGTCGAACGCGCCGTGGCCGTCGAGCCGGATGGCGAAGGGCGAGTAGCGGTGGGTCGGCCCGTCGGGCGCGCCGGCGGCGGACATGGTCGGCCCGCCGAGCGGGGCCGGCGGCGGCGGCCGCTCCCCGTCGGAGCGGGTGCAGCCGGCGAGCGCGAGCACGCCGATGAACAGGCCGATGAACCGAGGGATGAAGCGCATGGGGCATGGTCTCCGGCGGGGGGCGGTCGAGTCAACGGCGGGCCGCCTTCGGGGCTTCCCTGCGCCGGGCGCCGCCGGGGGTCTCGGGGCCCGAAAAACGTACGGGTGGCCGATCTCTGCTGCCACAAGGGCGTCAGGAGGGGTCGGCTAGAATCACCTCGTTCACTGAGAGAAGGCCGTCCGCCGAAGACGAGGAGGTGCCCCATGGAGCGCTCGGTTCGTTTGTCCCGCCTGCTGCAGATCCTGCACGCCCGCCCGATGACCCCGGTCGAAGAGCTCGCCGACCGCCTGGGGGTCAGCGACCGCACGATCTATCGCGATCTGGACACCCTGCGCAACGACGGGCACCCGGTCGCCCGCCGGGCCCGCATCGGCTACGCGGTCGGGGAGGAGGACCCCGACGCCCTCGACCTCGACCGGGAGGAGATCGAGGCGCTCGCCCTCGGGGTGCAGATGGTGCACGCCTGGGGCGACCCGGCGCTGGCGGCGGCGGCGGTCAACATGATCGACAAGATCGCCAGCGCGCTCTCGAGCGACGCCCAGTCGACCCTCGACACCACGCCGCTCGGCGCCTCGCGGGCGAAGCACAAGTTCAAGCGGGTCGCCGGCCTGGGCAAGCTGCGCGAGGCGCTGGCCGACAAGCGCAAGCTGTACTTCCGCTATTCGGACCACGAGGGGCACAAGAGCGAGCGGGTGGTGCAGCCCCGCAGCCTGGTCTTCCGCGGCGATCACTGGTCGCTGCTGGCGTGGTGCGAGGTGCGCGAGGAGTACCGCAGCTTCCGCCCCGAGCGCATGGCCGACGTGTTCGTGATGGCCGAGCGCTTCCAGCCGTTCGACGCGCCCCGCCGGCCGCCGGCCCAGAGCCCGACCCAGGACCGGCGGGCGGCCGACGCGGCGGGGCACTACGCCGCCGCGGCCGCGCAGGACGCCGACCTGGAGGCCGAGGCCCTCGACGCCGAGCTGCGGGCGGCGCTCGACGAGGAGGAGGCCCTGGCCCCGCCGGTGAAGCACTCGGCCTGAGCGTCCCACCCGGCTCCACGGACCGCGACGCGCCCCGGCCCGGGGTGATACGGTCGGCCGCTCACCGGGGAGGTCGCATGGCGCGCGGTCGCGGGTTCGGGGTCGGGTTCGGGTGGCTGCTCACCGCGGCGCTGGCCGCGCCGGTCGGGCTGGTGGGGTGCGGCGGATCGGACGGCGACCCGCCGGCGCCCGAAGAGGGGTCCGACGCCGCGCTCGATGCCGCGCTGGACGCCGCGCTCGACGAGGGCACCGCCGACGCGGCGCCCGACATGCGCCCGCCCGACGCCGGGCCCACCTCGACGCTCGAGTTCCCGGTCGACGGGCCGGGCCCGTTCGCCGTCGGCTACCGGAGCTGGCCGGTGGAGTACCCCGACCCGATCGCCGGCGCGCCCCGCGGCATCACGTTGCACGCGTGGTACCCCGCCGAGCCGGCCGAAGGCCCCCGGCCCCGCCACCTGGATCTGTTCGAGGATCCCGAGAGCGTGGTCGACGCCCCCGCCCGGCCTCCGGTGGGCCCGCGCTATCCGGTCATGATCTACAGCCACGGCGACCGAGGTTTCGCCGGCACCAGCGCCTTCCTGATGGCCCACTTCGCGTCCCACGGCTGGCTGGCGGTGGCCCCGGATCACGCCGGCAACCTGCTCAACTCCAACGAGCGGGGCGAGACGGTGGCCCACTTCGCCGAGCGCCCGGCCGACATCTCGGCCAGCCTCGACGCCCTGGCGGCGCTGCCGAGCGACGATCCGCTGTCTCGGGGTGACGTCGAGCGGGTGGTGCTCAGCGGGCACAGCCGGGGGGTCTACACCGTGTGGGCCTCGGCCGGCGCGGCGTACGACCTCGACGCGATGGCGGCGGCCTTCCCCGAGGCCACCGAGGCCGAGCGGGCGGTCTTCGCCGAGGGGCTGGGCGACCCCCGGGTGGCGGCGGTGCTCGGGCTGGCCGGCGGCTATCGGGAGAGCTGGTTCGGGCCCGAGGGCTGGCGGGCGGTGGCGCTGCCGATGCAGTTCCAGTCGGGATCCGCCGACAACCCGGCCTCGCTGCGGGCGATGTTCGACCGGGTCGAGGGGCTCGACCTGGTGTGGGTCGAGCTGGCCGAGGGCTGCCATCAGACCTTCGCCCTGGGCCTCTGCGGGTCGCTCGACCGCCACCGCGGCTTCCGGCTGGTCGAGACCTACGCCCTCGCCCTCGCCCGGCGCCACCTGCTGGGCGACACCGCGCCCGAGACGGTGGGCATCGTCGAGGGCGATGTGGAGCTGGATCCGGCGGCGACGGTCATGCGCCGCTGAGCATGGTTCGGCGCGGCGGGCCGCCGTGGACCGGGCGGCCCATCGGCGGTCCATCACCGCGGTCCATCGCGGCGCCTCGCTGGGTGCCATCCACCGCCTTCCGGGCTTCGCCGGGCGCTCGTTCTCATGGCACGGGGTGTGCGTTGCCTCTCCCCCGAGTCGCATGGAGTCGGCTCGACAGAGGGCCCGCCAAGAAACAACTCGGCCGCAGCCCCGAGTTGTCCCTTGCCGGGTCTCGAGGACACATCACACCACCCCGATGGCATCCGAGATGTCATCGGGCACCCTCCAGGGAGAACCCATGAGCAACCTGAGCAACACCTACGTCACCGAGGTCCAGTGGGGCGGTTCGTCGGCGCCGTGGCACCAGAACGGTCAGTTCGTCGTCGGCGGGCGCGACGCCCAGCGGGCGGTCGCGGTCGACATCGCGTCCAAGGACGGAGGCAAGACCTTCTCCGGCACCATGCGCTATGGCAAGGGCAACCCCGACTTCCCCAACGGCGAGGGCCCCATCGGCTTCCGGGCGACGCAGACCAAGGGCAACGAGTACGCGACGCAGGTGCAGTGGGGCGGCTCGAGCGCGCCGTGGCACGACAACGGCACCTGGACCATCGGCTGCCGCGACGACCAGCGGGCGGTGGCCCTCGACATCGCCTCGACCGACGATGGCCTGAGCTTCTCGGGCACGATGATCTACGCCAACGAGGGCCCCATCGGCTTCCGCTCGGCCCTGGTCAACGGCTACCGCACCGAGGTGCAGTGGGGCGGCTCGAGCGCGCCGTGGCACCAGAACGGGATCTTCGTGCTCGGCGGCCGCGACGGTCAGCGGGCGGTGGGCCTGCACATCTCGTCGGACGACGGCGGCAAGTCGTTCTCGGGCACCATGCGCTACGGCACCGGCAACCCCGACTTCCCCCAGGGCGAGGGCAAGATCGGCTTCAAGGCCAGCCTGCTGCACGACAACACCTACGCCACCCAGGTGCAGTGGGGCGGCTCGAGCGCGCCGTGGCACGACAACGGGGTCTTCGTCATCGGCGGGCGCTCCAACCAGCGGGCGGTGAAGCTCGAGACCGAGTCGAGCGATGACGGCAAGACCTTCTCGGGCACGATGACCTACGCCGGTGAGGGCCCCATCGGCTTCAAGGCCGCCCTGGCCCTGAGCTGAGCGCCCGCGCCCGCGCCCGCCCGCCCCGATCAGAAGAGCGCGACCTGCTCCACCTGACCGAGCGCCTGCATGAGCCTCGTGCGGGCCTCGGGCTTGATGTCCCGCCCCAGCAGCCAGCGGAGGTAGCCCTCGTCGACCTGATCGATGGGGGTGCCGATGTGCTTGCCCAGCCCCAGCTTAAACACCCCGTCGTGCCGGTCCTGGTAGATCACCCGCCCGAAGCGGTCCATCTCCCGCTTCAGGTGGCCCTGGATCAGCCGCTGCTCGCGAAACGCCTGCTCGACGTCGTCGGGGATGACCCCCTCCTGCACCATCTTGATCAAGAGCAGCCCGGTGGCGAAGGCGTCGGCGTCGGCGGTGTGGGCCCGGTTCTCGGGCAGCTCGACCCCGTAGCGCTCGCAGGTCGGCCCCAGCTTGCGGCTGGACTCGCCCCGGTCGTGCCAGTAGGCCCACAGGAACGGGTCGAGCGGCTCGGGCACCACCCAGTCGAGGCCCACCCGGCGGTTCTCGGCGTCGATGAGCGGCTTGTCGAACCCGAAGATGTTGTAGCCCACCACGATCGGCCCGGCGTCGAAGTGGCGCTTCAGCCGGGGGGCGACGACGTCCCAGGTGGGCGCGCCGTCGACGTCCTCGGTGCGGATGCCGTGCACCTGGGTCGCCCCGGCGGGGATGTACTTCTGGGGGTCGACCAGGGTGCGCAGGATGGGGCCGATCTGCGCGCCCGCCTGGAGGTAGGCCCCGCCCAGCTCGACGATGCGATCTTCCTTCGGCTTGGGGCCGGTCGTCTCGGCGTCGAGGGCGAGCAGCAGAGCGTGGGTCAGCTTCACCGCGCCTGATTAGCACGGACGCCGGGCCCCGTCCAGGCGTCGGCGGGCTGTCAGCAGCGGGCGCCGCGACGCGGTCGGATGCGGCTGTCGGCGGGTGTTCGGGGGGACGCATGTCAGCAGCCCGCCCGGTTTTTCCTGCCCGGGAGGCGTGCGGTAGACTGCCCCGCATGGCGCGCATCCCCGATCGCCGCGGCGGGCCCTCGACCCGAGGGCTCGACGACTACGGCCGCAGCTACCAGGCCGGCAAGCGGCTGACCCGCTGGCCGGTGGGCACGGTCTACGCCGGCGAGGTCAGGCCGAGCGGGGCCCCGTGCACCATCGTCTTCCCCGACGTGCTGCCCAACGCCATCGAGGCGTTCGCGCGCGGCTTCACCGACGAGGTCGGCCGCAACCGGCTGCTGGTGGGGCTGCCCATCCTGGGGGTGACCCACGTCGGGGTGAACCTCGACCGGCGGGCGTTCCTGGTGCTGCCCCCGGTGGCCGAGGCCGAGAGCGTCGAGCAGCGGGTGCGCACCCAGGGGCCGCTGGCGCCGCTGGTGGCCCTCCAGATCGCGGTGATGCTGGCCGACGCCCTGGGCCGGCTGCACTACCGGGTGCGGGCGGTGGGCGAGATCCGGCCGTGGCAGGTGCTGCTGCCCGAGAACCGCCGGGAGACGCTGCGCCTCTTCGACCTGGGCGTGCCCCGCGGCCTGTGGAACCACACGATCACCCCGCCCCGGGTCGACGCCCACTACGCCGCCCCGCCGGTGCGGGCGGGCAACGTGCCGACCGCGGTCGACGACGTCTACTCGGTGGGCGCGGTGCTGCACTTCATGCTGTCCGGCGAGCCGCCGCCGCTGACGAGCAACCCCTTCCCCCCCAACCGCAGCCACCTGGGGCCGTTCGCCTCGTTCATCGACGGCCTGCTGTTGCAGGCGCTGACCCCCGACCCCGACCGGGGCGCCGAGCCGTTCGAGGACATGCGGGCCTTCGCCCGGGCCCTGCGCGGGCTGCGCGACCTGCACCGGCTGTCGCCCACCGCCCGCCGGGCGCTGGTGGTCGGCCCGTCGCCCGAGGCGGCCCGCATCCCCGGCGCCGAGCGCATGCCCACCGGGGCGCTGGGTTTCATCGAGAGCGACGGGCCGTCGTTTCTGACCCAGGCCGATCTGGAGTCCATCGAGGGGCTCAGCGTCTCCTGACGCTTGCCGCGCTCCGGGTCACCGCCCTATCGTGCCCGCCCCGTGGTCCGCCCCATCCACCACCGCTATCGCGACCCGCTGGCCCTGATCTGGCTGGGCGTCGCCCGCCGCATCGGCTGGCGGATCGAGCGCTCGCCCGAGGTCTACGCCTCGTGGGACGGCGACCGCACGCTCACCCTCGCCGAGCCGGACGACCTCGACCCCGACGACAACCCGGGGCAGATGATCCTGCACGAGATCTGCCACGCGCTGGTGCAGGGCCCCGCCGGGCAGCGGCGGCTCGACTGGGGCCTGAGCAACTTCGACGACCGCGACCTGCTCGCCGAGCACGCCTGCCACCGGCTGCAAGCGGCGCTGGCCGACACCGTGGGGCTGCGCGGCTTCTTCGCGGTGACGACCGACTGGCGCCCGTACTGGGACGCGCTGCCGGCCGACCCGCTGGCCCCGGGGGACGATCCGGCCATCGCGCCGGCCCGCGCCGCGTGGCCCGCCGCCACCACCGGGCCGTGGTCGGCGGCCATCGCCGACGGCCTCGCCGCCACCGCCGCCCTGGCCGGGGCGGTGGCCGACTTCGCCCGCCCGTCCGACCTGTGGAGCCGCCGCGCCGCCGAGCAGCACCCGCTGGGCGGTGGATTCGGGCCGGCCGACGCGACCTGCGGCGGCTGCGCATGGCGCTTCGCGGGCGGACCCGGCCGCCCGGTCGATCGCTGCCGCCGCCACCGCTCGGGGGTCTCGCTCGCGCCCCGGGTCGACCCCGGCTGGCGGGCCTGCGCCGCGTGGCAGGCCCCGCTGACCGCCGACGACTGCCTGAGCTGCGGCGCCTGCTGCCGCCACGGCTTCGATCTGGTGCAGGTCGGCCCCCGGGAGCCGCTCGTCGCCGCCCGGCCCGATCTGGTCGTGCGGGACGGCTTCGGGCACCACGTCCCCCGCCCCGACGGCCGCTGCGCCGCGCTCGATCCCGCCGACGACCGATGGCCGTGCGCGGTCTACCCCCTGCGCCCGCGGGCGTGCCGCGAGTTCGAGGTGGGCGGTGACGCCTGCCTCGAAGCCCGCCGCCGGGTGGGCCTCAGCCGCTGAAGGTCACGGCGCGGTGCGCGCCGGCTGAATGTGCTCGAGCAGCCGGGCCAGATCGTCGACGAGCGCTCGCGGCGGGCGCCGCTCGGCCCGGTCGACGAGGCGCTTGACGAACGCCTCGCGGGAGCCGAAGCGAGCGCCGGTCGGGTCGAACGTATCCCGCAGCGCATGCAGCAGCGCCTTGCCGTCGACCCGGGTCCACGGCGGCCCATCGCGTCGAAAGTCCTCCCGCATCGCGTCGACCGCGTCGGTGACGACGAACTCTTCGAGGCGGGTCTCCACCTCGGCTGCGAAGACGTTGAGCGCGGTCTCGACCGCGCCGATGGTGCCACCGCGGTCATCGGGCCGGCCCTCTCCGGCCCGCGGATGCAGCCGATGGCGCCCGACATAGCGCGCCACCACGCCCCGGGCGACGTCGGTCCAGAGCCGCCGTCGGGCCAGCTCGTGGCGTGTGGCTTCGTATTCGGGTCCGGTGACATCCACGAGCGGGCAGACGAGCGCCGCGTCGAGCAGGTAGCTCTCGATGCAGTGCCGACCGAGGGGGAACGGGCGGATCACCTTGCGCCGCTGCTGCTCGACGACGCTACGGGGCAGGAAGTCCCGGTCGCGGATGGCCCGAACCGGCCGGGGCGCGTCGGCGTACAGCCGGAGCAACGGCCCCAGATCACCCACCGAGCCCGCAGGCCGGATCTCGACCCGTGCCGCGATGGGGTGACTGCCGAGCAGCGCGTTGCGCGCCGCTTCGAGCAGGCGTACATCGGCCCCTCTGGCCCTTCCCTCGCAGAAGATCACCGGATCGGTGAGGATCGACATCAGCCGTCCAGCGCCCCGAGCACGACGACCGCGTCCGGGTCGACGTAGCGCAGGATGGTGTCGCTGTGGGTCGTCACGATGAACTGCGTGTCGCCCTCGGCACCGAGCTTGCAGAAATGCAGCAGGTTGCGCTGCCAGCGGGGGTGCAGGTGCAGCTCGACCTCGTCGATGAGCACCACCGAGCGCCGGGGGCCGAAGGCGGTGAGGCTGGCGGCCAGCCGCAGCATCATGCGCTCGCCGCTGCTCGCGCCAGCGAGGTAGTAGCTCCGGCCGGTCGAGGTGTCGCGCAGCCGCAGGTCGTAGCCGTCGGGGAACGGCTCCATGTCGTCGATGACCGCCGGCCGGGCGAGGCGGGCGAAGAGTTCGCGCAGCCGGGTCCAACCGCTCTTGCCCTTCTTCTCGGGGTCCCAGCGCACGTCGAGGCGGGCTTGAAGCTCGATCCAGGGGAGGATGTCGCCGGTCGCCGCCCAGTCGGCGAGCTGCTCGGCGCTGGCCGGCCGGGCGAGGTCGGCGTGGGTCTCGATCGCCCGCCGCTGGTCGAGGTAGAGCAGGCCGCCGATGCGGTCGAGGATCGCGGCGTCGACGACGCGGCGGTCGACGGCCCGCCGGGCCATGCTTCGGGCCCGAAAAACGTACCAGGATCGCGGTGGTGCCGAGGCGTGCAGGCCCTTCCCGCCGACCGTGCGCGGCCAGGTGAGCTGCAATCGGCACTCGCCATCGAGGTCGGTCGGCCAGTCGTCGATGCGCGCCAGCTCTCGGTAGGCGGCCAGCTCGTCGGGCGCGTCGAGTCGAAGCGCGACCTCGATGTCGATCGGCCGGTTGGCGTCGAGGCGCAACCGGGGATCGTCGTCGTCGAGCCCCGGGCGCAGGGCCGGCTCGATGCTGTCCTCGGCGACCGCATCGACGAGGTGCAGCGCGTCGAGCAGCGTGGTCTTGCCCGAGCGGTTGGGTCCGACGATGACCGTCAGCGGGCGCACCTCACCGTCGGCGTCGGTGAAGTCGACCGTCTGATCTTCGATGCCGCGGAAGTTGCGGACCGTCAGGCGCCGGATCTTCATCCCGGTCGTTCTAGCAGAGGCCACGCCCGCCGGCCACCGCGACCCCCGCCGACCGCCGGGCGTCTCTCCCCGGCCCGGGTTGCGCCCCCGGGTGGAACGGTGTACGAAACGGCGACTCAGGTTCCGCGCGCACGGATCCACACGACAGCAGAGGTGAAGCGGCATGGCGGCGACGTACGACGTGGTCATCATCGGCAGCGGTCCCGGCGGCTACGTGGCCGCGGTCCGCGCCGGGCAGCTCGGCCTGAAGACGGCCATCGTCGAGAAGGACGCCCGGCTGGGCGGCACCTGCCTGCTGCGGGGCTGCATCCCGACCAAGAGCATGCTCAAGTCGGCCGAGGTGGCCGACATGGCGCGGCACGCCGAGGCCTTCGGCATCACCGTCGGCGAGGTGGCGGTCGACATGCCGGCGGTGCTCAAGCGCAAGGACAAGGTCGTCAAGAGCAACGCCGGCGGCGTGTCGTACCTGATGAAGAAGAACAAGGTCGACGTGCACCGCGGCTGGGGTTCGCTGGCCGGCCCGGGCAAGGTCCGGGTGAAGGGCGACGACGGCGAGCAGATCCTCGAGACGAAGAACGTCATCCTGGCCACCGGCTCCGACCCCCGGGTGCTGCCCGGCTTCGAGATCGACGGCGAGCGGGTGATGACCAGCGACGAGCTGCTCGAGCTGTCCGAGATCCCCAAGCACCTGCTGGTGCTCGGCGCCGGCGCGGTGGGGGTCGAGTTCGCCAGCGTCTTCAAGAGCTTCGGCAGCGAGGTGACCGTCGTCGAGCTGATGGATCGGCTGGTGCCGGTCGAGGACGAAGAGGTCTCCAAGGAGTTCGGGAAGATCTTCAAGCGGCGGGGCATCAAGGTGCACACCGGCACCAAGCTCGTCGACCTCGAGCGCACCGAGGACGGCGTGCGCGGGCGGCTCGAGCCGGTCGACGGGGGCCAGGCGCAGTCGGTGAGCGCGAGCCACTTCCTGCTGGCGGTGGGGCGCAAGCCGCTGACCGACGGCATCGGGCTCGAAGATACGCAGGTCGAGGTCGAGCGGGGCTTCGTGCACGTCGACGGGCACTTCCGCACCGCCGAGCCGAACGTCTACGCCATCGGGGACATCGTCGCCGGCACCCCGCTGCTGGCCCACGCGGCGAGCGCCGAGGGGGTCACCGCGGTCGAGCACATCGCCGGGCTGAACCCGCCCCCGATCGACTACCGCGAGGTGCCGGGCTGCACCTACTCCCAGCCCGAGGTGGGCAGCATCGGCCTCACCGAGAAGGCGGCCCGCGAGGCGGGGCACGAGGTGGTGGTCGGCAAGTTCCCGTTCAGCGCCAACGGCAAGGCCAAGGTCGTCGACGACACCAGCGGCTTCGTCAAGATCGTCGCCGAGGCGCAGTACAACCAGATCCTGGGGGTGCACATCATCGGGCCCCACGCGACCGACCTCATCGCCGAGGCCGGGCCGCTGATCAAGCTCGAGTACACCGTCGAAGAGCTGGCGAAGACGATCCACGCCCACCCCACCCTCTCCGAGGCGATCCACGAGGCGGCGCACGCCACCTTGGGGCACGCCCTGCACATGTGAGCGGCGGCCCTTGGCGACCGGAAACACCTATATCGAAGCGGTCCGCGAGGCCCTGCTCGAAGAGATGAAGGCCGACGAGCGGGTCTTCCTGCTCGGGGAGGACATCGCCACCTACGGGGGCGCGTTCAAGGTCACCGCCGGCTTCCTCGACGAATTCGGGGCCGAGCGGGTGGTCGACACCCCCATCGCCGAGGCGGGCATCGTCGGCGCGGCCATCGGCGCGGCGCTGATGGGGCTGCGGCCGGTGGCCGAGATCCAGTTCCTGGACTTCTTGTCGTGCGGCTTCGACCAGCTCACCAACTTCGCCGCCAAGGCCCACTATCGCTGGGGGGCTGCGATCCCGATCGTGATCCGGGGCCCGGGCGGCGGCGGCGTGGGCGGGGGGCCGTTCCACAGCCAGAGCGTCGAGATGTATTTCGTCAAGACGCCGGGCATCAAGGTGGTGGCCCCGTCGACGGCGGCCGACGCCAAGCTGCTGCTCAAGGCGGCCATCCGCGATCCGAACCCGGTGCTGTTCATCGAGCACAAGGCGCTGTACCGGGCGCCGGCGCTGCGCGAGGCCCTGCCGGGGCCCGACGCGGTGGGCGTGATCGGCGAAGCGGCCGTCCGACGGGAGGGCGACGATCTGGCGATCCTCAGCTACGGGGCGATGGTGCACAAGTCGCTCGAGGCGGCCGCCGCGCTCGCCGCCGACGGCATCGAGGCCCGGGTGGTCGACCTGCGCACCTTGCAGCCGCTGGACGACGAGGCCATCGTCGAGGCGGTGCGACGGTGTGGCAAGGTCCTGATCGTACACGAGGACACCCGCACCGGCGGCATCGCCGGCGAGATCACCGCCCGCATCAACGAGCGGGCGTTCGAGTGGCTCGACGGGCCGGTGACCCGGGTGACCGCGCAGGACACCCCGGTGCCGTACAACAAGGGCCTGGAGGCGGCGTTCTTCCCCCAGGTCGAAGACATCGAGGCGGCCGCCCGGCGGCTCGCCGCATACTGAGGACCAGCGCCGGGCCGGCCCGGAGACGAGGAGCACCATGGCCGTTGATGTGATCATGCCGCAGATGGGCGAGTCGGTCGCCGAGGGCACCATCGTCCGCTGGCTCAAGCAGGTCGGCGACAGCGTCGACCGGGACGAGCCCATCTTCGAGATCACCACCGACAAGGTCGACGCCGAGATCCCGGCGCCCGAGGCGGGGGTGCTGCTCGAGATCAAGGTCGAGGCCGGCGAGACGGTCGAGGTGGGCACCCCGGTGGCGGTCATCGGCGCCGAGGGCGAGTCGGCCGGCGGCGGGCCGTCGGCGGCGAAGCCGGACAACGAGCGGGACGACGACGACGAGGGCGCCCGGGGCGACGCGGGCGGCGGCGATGAGGGCGGCGACGACGGCGATCAGGCCGCCGGGGCCCGGGCCTCGGGCGAGGCGCCGGGCGACAAGCCGCGCAGCGAGATGACCGCCGCCGAGCTGCGCCGGACCCGGTCGACCCCGGTCGTGCGCAAGATCGCCGACGAGCACGGGATCGACATCGGCGACATCGACGGCACCGGCCTCGATGGGCGGGTCACCAAGAAGGACATCCTGGCCTACATCGACTCGGGCGCCGCCGAGCAGGCCGCCGCGAAGAAGGCCGACGAGAAGGGCGCCGAGCCGGCCCGGGTCACCCCGCCGGCCCCCCGGTCGCAGCAGGCCGCCGGCGCCGCCGAGGGCAAGGTCAGCCTCGGGGCCCCGATGGTGCCGGTCCGCATGCGGGACAACGACTCGTGGGAGCCGATGTCGCGCATGCGCAAGACCATCAGCGACCGCATGATCGAGTCGAAGCAGTACAGCGCGCACGTGCACACCTGCTTCGAGGTGGACTACGGCAAGGTCGACGCCCTGCGGCGGGCGCACAAGAAGGCGTTCGCCGATCGGGGCGCCAAGCTGACCTTCACCACCTTCCTGGCCCGGGCGACGGTCAAGGCCCTCCAAGCCCACCCGATCGTCAACGCGAGCCACGACGGGGAGAACATCGTCTACCGGGGCGACATCAACCTCGGCATCGCGGTGGCCATCGACAACGGCCTCATCGTGCCGGTGGTGCACGGGGCCGACGAGCTGTCGATGCTCGGCCTCTCGAAGAAGATCGCCGACCTCGGCGAGCGGGCCCGCACGAAGAAGCTCAAGCCGGACGAGGTGGGCGGGCTGACGTTCTCGATCACCAACCCCGGCATCTTCGGCAGCCAGTGGGGCACCCCGATCATCCCCCAGCCGACGGTGGCCATCCTCGGGGTCGGCACCATCGAGAAGCGGGCCAAGGTCGTCTCGCTGCCCGGCGGGGGCGACGCCATCGTGCCCAAGCTGTGCGGCTACCTGACCCTGGGCTTCGACCACCGCATCATCGATGGTGCGGTGGCCGACCAGTTCATGGTCACGCTCAAGGGCATCCTCGAGTCGTTCGACGATTCGGCGATGTGATGGGGCGTCCGCTGCGCGCAATCCGGCTGGGGCGCATGCCCTATCGCGAGGCCTGGGCCCGGCAGCGGGCCCTCGCCGAGCAGCGCAAGGCGGGCCTCGTCGACGATACGCTGCTCTGCGTCGAGCACGACCCGGTGGTCACCCTCGGCCGCAACGGCGGGCGGGAGAGCCTGCTGCTGACGCCCGCGGGTTACGCCGCCCGGGGCATCGAGCTGGTCGAGAGCGACCGCGGGGGCGACGCGACCTACCACGGGCCGGGGCAGGCGGTGGTCTACGCCATCCTCGACCTCAAGCCCGACTGCAAAGATCTGCGCAAGTACGTGCGCCGGCTCGAGCAGGCCATGATCGACACCTGCGCCGACTTCGGGGTCGAGGCGACCCGCTTCGAAGGCGAGCCGGGGGTCTGGCTGCGCGACCCGTGGCGCAAGATCGGAGCGATCGGGGCCCGGGTGAGCCGGTGGGTGACCCACCACGGCCTCGCGTTCAACGTGCAGCCCGACTTCGCGCACTTCGCGACGATCGTGCCCTGCGGCATCGCCGACAAGGGCGTCACCAGCCTCGCCCGCGAGCTGGGCCGGCCGGTGCCCCTCGACGACGTGTGGGATCGGATCGCGGCGCACATCGCCGCGCAGTTCGGCCGGGCGCTGGTCGCGCCGCGGACCCCGGCGGCCGATCTCGGCATCCCCCTGCCTTCGGCCCCAGCGGCCCGGGAGGCGGCGCCATGAGCGACCTGATCCAGATCACCGACCCCGACGCGCCCGCCGCGCGCCCCGTCCGGCTGACGGCGCCCCCCCGCACCCGCAAGCGGGAGCCGGGCCCCCGCCCCGACTGGCTGCGGGTGCGCTACAGCCGGGGCGAGGCCTTCGACGAGGTGCGCCGGCTCAAGGACGGCCTCGACCTGGTCACCGTCTGCGAAGAGGCCCGCTGCCCCAACATCGACGAGTGCTGGAGCGCGGGCACGGCGACCTTCATGCTCATGGGCGACATCTGCACCCGCCGCTGCGGCTTCTGCGCGGTGGCCAAGGGCGCGCCCCGCCCGCTCGACGCCGACGAGCCGGCCCACACCGCCGAGGCCATCCGCCGGCTGGGCGTGCGCCACGCGGTCATCACCAGCGTCAACCGCGACGAGCTGCCCGACGGCGGCGCAGGCCACTTCGCGGCGACCGTGCGCGCCATCCGGGCCGCCTCGCCCGAGACCCGCATCGAGCTGCTCGTGCCCGACTTTCTCGGCGACGCCGCCGCGCTCGACGCCGTGCTCGACGCCGGCCCCGACATCGTGGCCCACAACACCGAGACCGTGCCCCGGCTCTACCGCCGGGTGCGGCCGCAGGCCATCTACCAGCGCTCGCTCGACGTGCTCGACCACATCGGCCGCCGGGACGGTGTGATCAGCAAGACCGGCCTGATGCTCGGCCTCGGCGAGACCGACGCCGAGGTGGAGGACGTGATGTGGCGGCTGCGCGACGTGGGCTGCGAGATCCTGTCGCTGGGCCAGTACCTCTCGCCGACCACCCGCCACCTGCCGGTGGAGCGGTGGGTCGACCCCGACACCTTCGCCCGGCTGGCCGAGGTGGGCCGGGCGATGGGCTTCCGCCACGTCGAGTCGGGGCCGATGGTGCGCTCGAGCTACATGGCGCACCGGGCGCTCGATCTGTAGGGGCGGTGTGATCCGAGACCGCCGAGAGACGCCGAAGGAGGGCCGCCGATGACCGCGCTCGACCGCTTCTTCCCCCGCGACGCCGCGCTCTCGTCGGCGATCGACGACAGCCTGTCCGACATGGCCCGGGGCATGAGCCCCAGCAAGATCCTGGTGATCGCCTACGCGGTGAAGGCGGCCATCGAGTCGGGGGCCCCGGTGACCAACTTCACCGTGGGCGACTTCGCGCCGACCCAGTTCGGGGTGCCGAAGCTGCTCGCGCAGAAGATCGTCGCCGCGGTCGAGGCGGGGCACACCAACTATCCGCCGGCGTTCGGCATCCCCGAGCTGCGCACCGCCATCCGGCGGCACTACGCCTCGGCGCTGGGCCTCGACTACCCCGAGGAAGCCATCGTCGTCGCCTCGGGGGCCCGCCCGGCGCTGTACTCGGCCTACCGCTGCCTCGTCTCGCCCGGCGAGACGGTGCTGACCCCCGCGCCGAGCTGGAACAACGACAACTTCAGCCATCTCGTCGGGGCGAAGCACGTCGTGGTGCCCAGCCGCCCCGAGGACGCGTTCATGCCCACCGCCGAGCGCCTCGCGCCGGCCATCGGCGACGCCCGGCTGCTCATCCTCAACTCGCCGATGAACCCCGCCGGCACCATGATGCGGGCCGAGCAGATGCGGGCCATCTGTCGGCTGGTGCTCGACGAGAACAAGCGCCGCGAGGCCGTCGGCGGGCGCAGCCTGTATCTGGTCTACGATCAGGTCTACCGCATGCTGACCTTCGGCGGCCGTGAGCACGTCACCCCGGTGGGGGTGATGCCCGAGATGGCCCGCTACACGCTCTTCTGCGACGCGATCAGCAAGTCGTTCGCCGCCACCGGGCTGCGGGTCGGCTGGATCGTCGCCCCGCCGTTCATCGCCGACCGGGTCAAGGCGCTGATGACCCACGTCGGCGCCTGGGCCCCCCGCCCCGAGCAGCACGCCACCGCCGCGCTGCTGGGCGACGACGACGCGATCACCGCCTGGCTGAGCGAGTTCCGGGGGGCGCTCGAGGCCCGCCTCGACCGGCTGCACGACGCCTTCACCCGCTGGGCGGCCGAGGGGCTGCCGGTCAAGGCCATCGCCCCCGAGGGCGCGATCTACCTCAGCGTGCACTTCGACCTCGAGGGGCGGCCCGACTTCCCCGACGAGGACGCGGTGCGCACCTGGCTGCTCGACGAAGCCGGCTGCGCGCTCATCCCGTTCAGCGCGTTCGGCGACCACCACAACCGGGGCTGGTTCCGGTTCAGCGTCGGCGCGGTCGGCCTCGACGAGATCGACGCCTGCCTCGGGCGGCTGTACCCTGCGCTGAAGGCGCTCGGGTGAGCGCGGCTACGCCGACGAGCGACGTGGAGGTCGGATGAGTCAGGTCGCGGTGGACGCCGGCAGCGCGCGTCGTCTGGGCACGTTCGGGGGGGTCTTCACCCCGAGCATCCTGACGATCCTCGGCGTCATCATGTACCTGCGCTTCGGCTGGGTCGTGGGCAACGTCGGCCTCGCCGGGGCGATCCTGGTCGTCTTCATCAGCCACGTCATCTCGCTGACGACCGGGCTGTCGGTCTCGTCGATCGCCACCAACCGCACGGTGGGCGCCGGCGGGGCCTACTTCATGATCAGCCGCTCGCTCGGGGCCCCGGCCGGAGCCGCGATCGGCATCCCGCTCTTCTTCGCCCAGGCGCTCTCGGTCACCTTCTACATCGTCGGCTTCGTCGAGGCGCTGGGCTACCTGCTGCCCGAGACCACCGGCAACCCGTGGCTCGACATCCTCATCGACCCCCGGGTGCTGGGCACCGCCACCAACCTGCTGCTGTGCCTCATCGCCGCCAAGAGCGCCGAGGCGGCGATCAAAGCCCAGTACGTGGTCATGGCGGCCATCGGGCTGTCGCTGGTCTCGTTCTTCGGGGGGGTGATCTCGGGCGGGGGGGACGGCACCGTCGCCACCCCCGAGACCATCGAGTGGTTCACCGACGACGGGGTCGGCTTCGCGGCGGTGTTCGCGGTGTTCTTCCCGGCGGTCACCGGCATCATGGCCGGGGTCAGCATGTCGGGCGACCTCAAGGACGCCCGCCGCTCGCTGCCCCGGGGCACGCTGTTCGCGATCCTGGCCGGGTTCGTGATCTACATGACCTTCCCGTTCGCGCTCGGCCTCAGCGCCGACCTCGGCACG
Source organism: bacterium (assembly GCA_030426085.1). Classification (GTDB taxonomy): domain Bacteria; phylum Myxococcota_A; class Bradymonadia; order UBA7976; family UBA1532; genus JACKDM01. Next base: position 47,275 of record JAUHYW010000074.1, read on the forward strand.
CTGCGCGACAGCAACGAGATCGTCTTCGCGCTCTCGCTCTCGCCGATGCTCATCTACGCCGGGGTGTGGGGCGCGACGCTGTCGAGCGCGGTGGGCAGCATCCTCGCGGCGCCGCGCACGCTCCAGGCGCTGGCGATGGACGGCCTCGCCCCCCGGCTCTTCGCCCGGGGGCACGGCCCGGCCAACGAGCCCCGCATCGGGCTGGCGTTCACCTTCGTGCTGGCCCAGGTGGGGGTGCTCATCGGCAGCCTCGACCTCATCGCGCCGGTGCTGACGATGTTCTTCCTGGCGACCTACGGCATCACCAACCTCGCCTGCGGGCTCGAGCGCTGGGCCCAGAACCCCAGCTTCCGGCCGACCTTCGGGGTCTCGGCGATCATCAGCCTCGGGGGGGCCATCGCCTGCTTCTACGTGATGAGCATCATCGACCTCGGGGCGATGGTCGCCGCGTGCTTCATCTGCGGGCTCATCTACCTGCACGTCGAGCGGCGCACGCTCAACACCACCTTCGGCGACGCCCGCCACGGGCTGTGGTCGGCGCTGGTGCGCACCGCGCTGCGCAACCTGCACCGGGTCGAGTACCACGACCAGAACTGGCGCCCGAACCTGCTCATCTTCGGCGGCCCGCCCACCCGGCGGCGCTACCTGCTCGACCTCGGGGCCTCGGTGGTGCAGGAGCGGGGCATCGTCTCCTACATCCAGATGCTCGAGGGCGACGTGCGCCCGCTCGCCCCCGAGCGCAAGAGCGCCAGTGAGCGGCTCGACGTGCTCGCCCAGGACTACCCGGGGGTCTTCTTCAGGGCCGACATCGTGCCCGAGGTCTACCGGGGCATCACCACGATCACCCAGTCGTACGGCATCGGCAGCCTCGAGGCGAACACCGTCATGCTCGGCTGGCTGCGCAAGCGGGAGCGGGCCCCGGCCTACTTCGCGATGCTGCGCGAGCTGACCGACCTCGACAACACGCTGATGCTGGTGCACCACGACCCTCGCCGGGGCTACGGCGGGCAGAAGCGGGTGCACGTCTGGTGGGGCGGCTTGCAGGCCAACGGGGGCATGATGCTCTTGCTGGCCTACCTCATCACCAGCCACGACCGCTGGCGCCCGGCCGAGGTCACCTGCCTGACGGTGGTCGACGACGCGGGCGACGTGGCCCGGGCCGAGGCCGGCCTGCGGCGGGTCTTCGAGAGCGCCCGGCTCGAGGCCACCCCCCGGGTGCTGCTGCGCGAAGGGCGCGCCATCCGGGACATCATGGCCACCGAGAGCGCCGACGCCGACCTCGCGCTGCTCGGGCTGCGGCTGCCCGAGGAGACCGACGAGCCGGAGGCCGTCTTCGACCACTACGCCCACCTGCTCGAGGTGCTGCCGAGCGCGGTGCTGGTGCACAGCGGGGGCGCCTTCGACGCGGCGCCGGTGCTGTTCGACGAGGACTGAGGCCGCGCGGTCCGCGCAAGGGCGCGAAATCCGGACGAATTCAGCCCAATAGAAGAAAAAGAGCCAAAAAGAGTTGCATCGACGGTCGGACTTCTCTAATGTCGCAACTGGCTCGTCACCACGCTGTACCCTGCCCAACAGCGACGAGCCATGTTCTCGTGTCGAGTGCCCGACGACACGAGAACCGAGGCGACGGCCGCCGCCCATGGCCGTCGCCTCACTTTTTTTCGAATCCCCCATCCCGAATCGAACCCATCAGGTGCCCTCGCCGGACACCGCCGCCCCCGAGAGCATCCGGGCGATCGCGCCGTGCCCCGCCGCGCGGGCGGCGTCCTCCGGGGTGTGGCCCCAACGGTCGCGGGGGACCACCCCCGCGCCCTGACCGATGAGGAACCGGCAGATCTCGCCGTGCCCGTTCGCCGCGGCGACGTGCAGCGGCGTGCGCCCGTCGTAATCGGGCAGATCGGGCGCGGCCCCCTCTTCGACGAGCGCCCGCAGCGTCGGCAGGTCGCCGTGGCTCGCCGCGGCGCACATCACCACCGGCAGCAGCGCCCGGTTGATCTCGCGGCGCACCTCGAGCTGCCCCTCACCCGGGGCGAGCGCCGAGGCCACCCCCCGCACGAAGCGGCTGTCGGCGAAGTCGAACCGCGGCCGCTCGACGGGCACCGTCATCTCGCCCCGCAGGTCGACCGCCATCCACCGGCGCACCTCGTCGACCGACAGCTCCGACCGGCTGAGCAGATAGGCCAGCTTGGTCAGCGCGGCCTCGGGGGTCATGTCGGCCCCGCCCACGACCCCCGCCTCGGCCAGCGCCCGCCCGCCCACGTAGTCCGGCTTCACCGTGCCCCGGGGGCACTGGGTGCAGTTGACGATGACGATGCCCGCCTCGGTCGCCCGCCGCAGCACGTCGAGGAAGTCGGGCCGGATGTCGGGCACGTTGCCCGCCCCGAAGGTCTCGAGCACCACCCCCCGCAGCGGCGGCTGGAGGAAGTTGCCCAGGATGTCGGCGGTGATGCCCGGAAACACCCGCAGCGCCGCCACGTTCGACTCGGTGATCGGGCGCACGACCAGCGGCCCCCGGGGCATGCGCCGCACCCGGTGCCAGGCCACGTCGACCCCGATGCCCACCTCGGCGAGCGGGGGAAAATTGGTCGACTGGAACGCGTCGAGCCCCGAGGCGTCCATCTTGCGGGTGCGGTTGCCCCGCATCAGCTTGTGATGAAAGTAGAGCCCCACCTCGGGGATGTGGAAATGCCCGGCGACGGTCAACGCCCCCAGCAGATTGTCCAGCGCGTCGTTGCGGTTCTCGATCAGCGGGATCTGGGAGCCGGTGATCACGACCGGCTTGCCCAGGTTGCGCAGCATGAACGACAGCGCCGAGGCCGAGTAGGCCATCGTATCGGTGCCGTGCAGGATGACGAAGGCGTCGAACTCGTCGTAGAGCCGGGCGATCTCCTCGGCCATGCGCACCCAGTCGGCCATGTCCATGTTCGACGAGTCGAGCAGCGGCGAGTACTCCTCGAGGTGCCACCGCACCACCCGCCCGAACTGGGAGACCGGCATCGTGCCCCGCGGCCGCTCGGGGTCCTGGAACTGCGCCATCCGCCCCAGCAGACCGCCGAGCAGGCCCGGCTCGGGCGCGTAGCCCCGGGGCGTGCGCTGCATGCCGATCGTGCCGCCGACATACATGACCAGGACGCGAGGCTCGTCGGTCATCGGGCTCCTCCGTGCGCGGGATCCGCCCGCATCGGGCCTCACCGCCCCCGACCCCGTCAACCCCTTGCAGCCCGCGCCCCGGCGGGCCACGGTGCCCCATGACCGACGACCGACCCCCGACCGCCGTGGCGAAGCAGAACCGGACCCGCACCCTGCTCGTGGTGGGCATCGTGCTCTTCGGCGCGCTCGGCGTCTTCCTGCAATTCCGCCTCGCCGCCCAGCGGGAGGCCGCCGCCGACGCCGCCGCCAACCGCCCCGAGGCCCGGGCCCGGGCGGCCATCGCCGAGGCCGACCGCCACACGCTGGACAAGGACTACCGCCAGGCCTGGGCCGCCTTGCAGGCCGCCGCCGCCGCGCTCGACGAGGCCCGCGCCGAGCGCCCCGAGGCGCCCGACCTCGAGCGGGGGCAGCTCATCGTGACCCGGCGCATGGCCCACATGGCCGAGCAGTCGGGCATCGACGCCGCGCCGGGGCCGCTCTTCGAAGAGGCCGAGCAGCGCGCCATCGCCGCGTTCGACGCCGACCGCACCGCCGAGCAGGCCCGCAGCGACCGGCTCTCCACCGCCCGGGAGCGGGCCGACCACATGACCCGCCGCGACCGGCCGACCGACGCCGCCCGCATCACCCGGGCCGCCGCCGAGGCGGTCGAGGCGTCCACCGACGTCCTGCCGCTCGCCGGGCCGGTGCTGGCGCTGCTCGGCGAGACCTGGCTCGACGCCGCCCGGGCCCACGCCGCCGCCGGGCAGAAGGCCGAGGCGCTCGACGCCGCGGCCCGGGCGCTGACCCACACCGAGGCCGGCCGGGGCGCCGACGAAGATCCGATCAGCGCCGCCGGGCGGGCCTACGGGGCCGCCGCGGCCGCGGTCGAGATCGCCGAGGCGGTCGAAGACCCCGCCGCCGCGGCCCGCTTCGAGCGGGAGGCGGTGCGCATCCTGCGCCGCCGGCGGGGCATGCAGCCGGACGACGTCGCCATCCGCCGCACGCTGGCCGCCCGGCTGGTGCGGCTCGCCGACCACGCCGAGGAGGCCGACGATCACGACGGCGCGTCAGCGCTGCACACCGAGGCGGTCGAGCTGCGGCGGACGCTGGCGAAGCAGTACCCCGCCGACAAGGCGGTGCGCCGCGATCTGGTGCGGGGGCTGAACCAGCTCGGGGCGTACCACTCGAGCCGCGACCGGGACGAAGACGCGCTGAAGATGTACGCCGAGGCCGCCGAGCAGGCCGAAGGGCTCGACGCCGAGGGCCTGCGCACCCGGATCATCGCCATGGGCAACCACGCCCAGCTCCTCGGGCGGCTCGACCGCACCCGCGAGGCCCGGGACGTCGCCGCCGCGGCCCACGCCCTGGCCGTCGAGCGGGCCGACGCCCACCCCGCCGACCGCCAGGCCGCGGTGGACGCCGCCCGGGCCGGCCTGCGCTTCGCCCGCCTGCTGCGGGCCCCGCCGGGCGCCGACCGCCGCCGGGCGAAGGCCGTCGCCCGCGCCGCCCGGGCCCGGCTGGACGACCTGGGGACGCTCAACGCCCGGGCGGTCGAGATCAACGGCGCGCTCGAGAGCCTCATCCGCGAGCTGTGAGGTGACGGCGGCGGCCGGGCGTCGCCGGATCCAGGCCCGACCTGGAGCGGCCTCCTTGCTGCGCACCCGCGGCGCCGCGCATACTGGAGCGACGGAAGAGCCGAGGGGCCCCACAATGGAGCTGCACCGCAACTCACCCGCTTTCGAGGGTGCGCGGGAGACCGCTGACGTACAGTCATCCACCACCGAGAAGCCCGGCGTCTGGCTGCAGCGGCGCCGGGACACATCCAGAGCGCGCCGGGGGCAGGCGCGCGACATCCGTCGGGCCTTGCAGGGCCGGGGTGCGATCGGGGCCGACGACGCCCACCGGATCGCGGGCCAGGGGGTCAGCGGCAGCGGCGGCGCCCTGCCCCACGGCGAGGCGATCCAGGCCGCGTTCGGTCGCCACGACATCTCGAACGTGCAGGCCCACGTCGGCGGCCGGGCGGCCGACGCCAGCGCAGCCCTCGGCGCCAGCGCCTACGCCACCGGCCAGGACGTGGCCTTTGCCCAGAACCCCGACCTGCACACCGCTGCCCACGAGGCGGCCCACGTCGTGCAACAGCGCCAGGGGGTCTCGCTCAAGGGCGGCGTCGGGCAGGAGGGCGACGTCTACGAGCGCCACGCCGACGCGGTGGCCGATCGGGTGGTGCAGGGCCGCTCGGCCGAGGGCCTGCTCGACCGCGGGCCGGGCGGGGCCGGCGGAGCAGGAGGCGTACAGCGCCGGTCGAACGGCGAGGCCGTGCAATTCGAAGACGGCCCGATGTGCGGCCCCGACGGCCAGACCGTAGGCGGCACGAGCCCCGACCAGAGCACCGGGCCCGGCAGCGACCTCAACCTCGTCACCGGGGCCTACACCCAGGTCAACGTCACCGCCCGCATCCCGATCGGCGTGCCCGGCCTGACCCTCGACGTCTCGCTCACCGGCAAGTACACCGAAGGCAGCGAGGGCGCCAACCGTTTCATCGAGGCCGAAGGCGTGGCCCAGATCAGCCTCTCGTACCGGCTGCTCTTCCTGCGGTTGAGCGTGTTCCTGCGGGGCGGCCTCAAGTTCAAGGTGCGCAACAGCTCGGGCTGGAACGCCGCCTTCAACGCCGCCTGCGAAGACATCTCGCACTGGGTCGCCGCCAGCCACCTCTCCGACCTGCCGGCCAAGAAGGGCGAGGTCTCCGACGAGTACGACGACTTCATCGAGAGCATCCGCAGCGAGTTCTCGTGGATCCGGGGCGACAGCAGCAGCGAGCGGCACGGCGAGCTGAGCACCGAGAGCGACGGCTGGTTCAACGACAGCGCACTGACCAACATCCTGCAGGCGCGCACCGCCCTGATCGACGGGGTGCGCGATGTCTTCTCCGACCTCGGCGCCGAGACCACGGTCATCGGGTCGAACGTCTACCCCAACCCCACCTGGATCGTCAGCCAGGTCAACGCCCACAGCGAAGGCGAGACGATCTCCCGGACGCAGTTCTACGCGCTGCGCGACCGGCTCATCGCCGAGGCCAACGGCAAGAACACGCAGATGCAGGCGTCGATGGACAACGTGCCGGCCCTGGCCAACAACCCCGATGTCGAGTTCGAAGCCAACGTGCAGATGGGGGTCGACGCCAGCATCAACGTCACCGACAACGCCGAGGCTTCGATCCAACTCGGGGCGGGGCTGCGCATCACCGACGGCATGGGCGACACCACGTTCGATACGAGCGCCCGGACCGTCTACTTCGCCTCGGCCTCGGTCAGCGGCACCATCGGCAGCACCTCGATCACGGGCCAGCTCGCCTACGAGGGCGTCGGCGAGCGAGCCACCGAGCCCGACCAGGTCAAGGTCAGCGGCCAGGTACTCGCCGGAGTCGCCGACACGGTCGAAGACCCCGAAGCCTACGGCTCGACGCTGACCGGCGTGCGCGACCGGCTGATGCGCGCCGGCCGGGGCGCCGCCGCTGGGGGCCAGGCCATCCTCGGGGCGATCAGGACGTCGCTGGTGCGCGAGATGCAACAGACCCGCGGCCCGCGGTGGAGCAACGGCGGCAGCAGTCGGGCCGGCTTCGCCGTCGAGCTCAAGTTCAAGCGCAACGCGGCGGGCGAGATGGTGGCCGACAGCGTGAAGGTCGAGTTCGTCTCGGTCACCGCGATGGAGGCGCAGGCCGGCGTGCTCTCGGGCAGCATCGAGACCGGCACCTCGGTCGGCCTCGAGGTCTCGAACCTCTCCGGCTGAGCCGACCGGCGCTCGCTCAGCCCCTCGCCGGCAGCAGGTGCCCATCGGGCATGCGCCCGTAGCGCCGATGGCGGAAGCCGACCTCGAAGATCCGCCCCGGCACCGCTTGCCCCACCGAGATGAAGGTCCACAGCCCGGCGTCGAGCAGGGCCGACCCCTCGTCGCCGCTCAACGCCCCGATCATCTGCCGCACCTCCGCGGCGAGATCATCGCCGGGGAACCACTGCGCCAACCGGCCCGGAGCGAGGAACAACGTCACCCGGTGAGGCCGCTCCGGGTCGAGCCCATCGCCCAGGGCCTCGGTGCGATGGCCGGCGTCGGTCTCGAACAGCCCGGCCTCGAGCACCTGCACCCCGACCATCGGTTCGAACTCCACATCGATCTCGAAGCCCCGAACCCGCGCGCCGCTGTGCTGCAGCGTCACCCGTTGGAGCCGGGCCTGCACCGGCCCGACGCAGCTCTCGAAGCGCAGCGGACGGTCGAGGGTCGCCCGCACGAACTCGACCCGCGTCGCCATCCCTCAGCGGCCCTTGGGCGCGTGCTTCGCCCGCACCTCGTCGGGATAGATCGAGAGCGGCGGGCATGGCCGATCGCCGTCGGCGCAGGGGTGGCCGCCGAGCCACACCCGCCGCCAGAACCTGCCGGGCCCGTTCGACTGGTCGATGACGTCCACCTCGTCCCGCCGGCTGCTGTAGAACCAGGCCCGATCCTGCTCATCCCAGGCCCAGAAGATCTCGTCATCGCCCCGAAACCCGGTGGAGTCGAGCAGGAGCCGCTCGCCGCCGACCTCCCAGATCTCGGGCTGCCACACGGTGTCGGTCTCGCGACCTTTCACGTCGCGCTTCTCGACCCGCAGCTCGTACTTGCCGCTCGGCGACTTCACCGGCGAGGTCTGCTGTTTCTTGCTCATGGAACATCCTGCCGCGCCGACGAGCGCCAGCGCAGCGGCCAGGGTGAGGCACCGTCGGCGGCGACTTCGGGGTAGATCGCTCATGACCGTATTCTATCAGAGCCATGCCCTCTGACCGAGGTGCAGGTGCCCGGACGCGAGGTCGGCCGGACGAGGTGCCCGAGGCGGCCGGACGGGGCGGACAACGCGCGGATCGAGGTGCCCTGCCGGATTGGGTGCGGATTGGGTGCCAGGCACCTCGATTGGGCCCTCCCCAAACCTGAGCCGGAGCCGAATCAAGGTGCCTGGGAGCCGAATCAAGGTGCCGGGCACCTTGTCCGGGCACCTTGTCCGGGCACCTTGTCCGGGATCGGTGGGAGCCGGCTACTCCTCGACGATCTCGGCGCTGATTCCCGCCGCGCCGGGTGCGCCCGGCCCTGCGCCGCCATGGCCGCCGGGGCCGATGGAGAACGCCTGCACCGCGATCACCGGCGCGCCGTCGAGCACGTAGACCCCCACCGAGGGCCCGCCGGCGCCGCCGCCGCCGCCGCCGCCCCGGCCGCCGTCGCCGCCTCGGCCGCCGTCGCCGCCGGGCATGCTCGCGTCGTTTCCGAAGCCTCCCCGGCCGCCTTCGCCAC
>JAUHYW010000175.1 GCA_030426085.1 bacterium
GTCGACCGCGTCGGGGTGGGGCGCCTCGAAGCGGCCGTCGCCGTCGATGTCGGGCTCGACGAAGCACGCCGGCGAGCAGCCGTCGCCCGGCAGGTGGTTGTCGTCCTGGCAGCGGCCTTCGCCCGGCGGCGGATCGGGGCCGATCCCGCAGCCGGTGGGCACGCCGTCGATGACCCGATAGCGGAACACGCCCCGCTCGCGCACGTTGGAGAGGTGGCACAGCAGGGTGACGTCGTCGGTGAGCGATCCGGGCCACATCCAGCCGGGGCCGTCGAGGCCCTCGCCGCCGTCGAAGCCCATCGCGCTGCCCTCTTCGCGCAACCGACCCCGGGCCCACTCGCAGCGGTGGTAGCGGAACTCGACGGTGTAGTCGTCGGGGTCGGGGCCGGTGATGACCGCCTGCCAGGTATTGCGCAGGGTGCCCGGCTCGGGCGGGCGGTCGGTGACCTGGTACCAGGTGGCCACGAAGCGGCCCGGCGCCCCGTCGACGCCGGGCGGGATCTGGCCGACCCAGGTCGGCGGCGGGGGGTCGGGCTGGCCCCGCTCGTATTGGGTCAGCTCGGAGGTGTGCTGGAACGGCACCATGCGCCGGGTGGTGACGCCGAGTCGGTCGAGCGGCCCGGGGATCGGCGTGCCGATGTTGTCGTCGAAAAACTCGAACGACAGGCTGCCCCGCCAGTTGACCCGGATCTCGGCCCAGCGGACGTCGCCGTAGAACCGGATGCCGTCGGGCAGCGCCGGCGCGAGCGGCACGGTGGTGAGGTTGTCATGGGGCTCGCCCACATCGAAGAGGCCGCCGAGGCCCCGGACCAGGGGGGCCCCCCGCTGCCCGTGGGCCACGCCCGCGAGCGACGCGACGGCGAGCAGGGCGACGGCGAGAGCGGACAGGGCGCGCATCAGAACGGCTCCGCGGCGGACCACTCGATGATATCGGGGCGGCCGGCGGGCGGACAAGAACCGCCCCGGCAGAGCTGCAACCGATCGAGCAGCCCGTCGCCGTCGGCGTCGTGGTCGCAGCGATCGCCCAGCCCGTCCCCGTCGCGGTCGAGCTGCCGGGGGTCGGGGGTGTAGGGGCAGCGATCGACGACGTCGCCGACCCCATCGCCGTCGGCGTCCGACTGCCACCAGCAGCCGCCTCGACACGCGGTCCGCGGGGCGAGGTCGCAAGCGTCGCCCAGACCGTCCTTGTCGGCGTCGCCGCCCAACGGGTCGGGGGCCCACGGGCAGCGGTCGCGGCCGGCGTCCCACCGGCCAGCGGCTCGGTCGTCGCCGTCGATGTCGGGGTCGCAGGCGTCGCCCGCGCCGTCGCCGTCCAGGTCGAGGTTGCCCGGGTCGGGCGTCCGGGGGCAGTGATCGAGCTCATCGAGCCAGCCGTCGCCGTCGTCGTCGGCGTCGCACGCGTCACCGAACCCGTCGCGGTCGAGGTCGGTCTGGGCGGGGTTCGGCGTCCTGGGGCAGTTGTCGAGCGCATTCCAGAGCCGGTCACCGTCGATGTCGTCGTCGCAGGCGTCGCCATGCCCGTCCCCGTCGAGGTCCTCTTGCAGCGGGTTGAAGTCGTCCTCGCAGTTGTCGACGCTGCGCCACCCGTCGAGGTCGACGTCGCCCACGATCCCGCCCGCGGCGTCCAGCTCGATGATCCACACCCCGGGCTCGCCGTCGCTCGAGCCGTCCAGCAGCCACTTCGCCCGGCCCCGCATCACGCCGTCCGGCGGATCGGGGAACAGCTCCATCGTCGTCGACCGCCCCCGCCCCGACTCGACCACCAGACCGGCCCGAGGCTCGACCGCGCCCGCCTCGGGCAGCGCCCCGTAGCGCAGCTCGACCGTGTGCACCGCGCCGTCGGCCTCGAAGCGCAGCGCGGCGCTGAACGTCGCCGTCGCTCCACC
>JAUHYW010000004.1 GCA_030426085.1 bacterium
CTCGGCGGCGCCCCGGGCCCGGGCGTCCCAGCCGCCGGGCTCGTCGGCGGGCATCAGCCGCCGCAGCCGGCCGGTCGCGATCACCCGGGCCCCGGGCGCCACGCCGGGCGGCCGCCGGCTCGACCGAAGCCGGATCCGGTGGCGGGGCCAGGCGTCGGGTCTCAGCCGCACGTCGACCCACGGGCCGCGCAGCTCGACCGCCTCGACGGTGGCCGACAGCGGCATGTCCGGCGGATGGGGCGGGGTGTCGGCGGACCAGCGGTGCTCGATGGCCCCGGCCAACGCCCCGCCGACCAGCGCGGCGAGCAGCATCGTCGGCCCGCCGGCGCCGTCGAGGCGGCGGGCGGCGGCGAGCAGGCCGAGGCAGGCGGCGCCGGCGATCCAGGCGGCGCCGGGCAGGGCCCCGAGGGGGGCGCCGAGCCAGAAGGCGAGGGGCAGGGCGAGGGCCAGCGGGCGCTGCATCCGGGCTCCACGGGTCGAGCGTCTACCTCCTCCATCGATCAGCCGCGGCGGTTGTTGCGCAGAAAATGCACCGGGCGACCCCCGAGCGCCCCCCGGCGAGCCTCATTGAATGTGCGCCGCGGGCCGTGCTACCCCCGCCGCATTGGCTCGACCGGGGGATGCCGGGGTGCGCACATCGCTGATCCTGTTCGGGGTGGGCCTGGTGGTCTTCTCGGCGTTCGCCAACCGCCGGCTGATGATCCACAGCCCGGACAACCACTTCGTCTATCTGGCGGACGCCTTCCTCGACGGCTCGCTCGAGCTGACCCGCAAGCCGCACCACCAGAACGACTGGGCGAGCTACGTCGACCTCGAGCTGAAGGGCCGCTCGGCCGAGACCCACGGGCCGTCGGTGAAGGGCTTCTTCACCCGGATCAAGGGCGAGCCGAACCAGTTCCAGACCCTGGAGGGCGAGCGGATCGACATCCCCCGCCGCGACCGGGGCAAGCAGGTCACCCGCCACTTCGTCTCGTTCCCCCCGGGGCCGGCGGTGCTGATGATCCCGATGGTGGCCGCGGTGGGCTACGGCACCAACGACGTGCTCTTCACGGTGCTCTTCGCCGCCTTCAACGTGGCCCTGATCTTCGGCTTCCTCCAGCTCTTGACCCGCCTGGGGCACTCGACCCGCACCGACCGCGAGAACCTGTGGCTGACGGCCCTCTTCGCCTTCGGCACGGCCCACCTGTGGTGCAGCGTGCTCGGCCGGGTGTGGTTCACCGCCCTCATCGTGGGGGTGACCTTCCACCTGATCTATCTGTACTTCGCCGTCGACGCCCGCCGCCCGCTGCTGGCCGGGGCGGCGCTGGCGATGGCCTTCGCCAGCCGGGCCTCGCTGGTCTTCGCGGCGGTGTTCTTCTACTGGCAGCTCTTCCTCTCGGAGAAGGGCCGGGCCCTCGAGGCCCGCGAGCGGTGGAAGCGCTTCGCCCTGTTCAGCGCGCCGTGCCTCGTGGTCGGGCTGCTGCTGCTGGCCTACAACGCCGCCCGGTTCCACGACCCGGCGGAGTTCGGCCACAGCTACCTCGCCGGCGGCACGATGCCCCGCATCCGCGACTTCGGGCTGATGCATTGGAACTTCCTCGACCGCAACCTGCACGCCGCGCTGACCCTCGTGCCGCGCATCGTCGACCACCCGCCCTACATCCAGCTCAGCAAGCACGGCATGAGCCTCTTCCTGACCACCCCGGCCCTGATCCTGCTCTTCCGCCCGGCCCGCAGCCACGCGCTGAGCCGGGCGTTCGCGGTGACCGCGGCGGTGGTCGCGCTGCCGATCGCCTTCTACCAGAACACCGGCTGGGAGCAGTTCGGTTTCCGGTTCTCGCTGGACTTCATGCCCTACCTCGTCGGCTGCCTCGCGCTGGGGGCCCGGCCGATGACCCGCTGGTTCAAGGGGCTGATCATCGCCGGGGTGCTGGTCAACGCGGTGGGGGCCGGCACCTTCCACCGGGTGGGCGGGCTCTATGGGCATCACATGGCCGAAGAGCCCAAGCGCTGAGCGGTGTCGCGCGGGGGGTCCCGGGGGGGACCCTCTTGGGCGAAGACCGAAGGCGGTGCTATAACTCGCGGCCATGAGGCCGAGTCGCTGGCAGAGCCGGCGGAGGAACGGCGGGTGAGCAGGCGCTCCCGAACCGGAGAAGTGGACCCCATCCCGGCGCCCGAGGAGCGCCCGGAGCGGCCCGCGCGCGCGTCGGCCCCCTTCGACTTCGGCGACATCGACGCCGCCATCGGCGACCTGACCGCCGACGTGGCCGCCGGCCCGGTCAACGCGGTCGAGCTGCCCCCGATGCCCTCGTCGGCCAGCGCGCCGGTGCCCGGGCTGGCGGCGGTCGAGGCCGGCTTCGGGCTGACCGACGAGCACCTCCCGGTGCCCCGGCCGGTCTCCCCCGGGCGGCCCGATGCGTTCGCGATCACCGGCGACCAGAAGGACTCGGCCCCGGTCCCGCCTGCGGCCCGGCCCCCGAGCGTGCCCCCCGGGGCGTGGTCCGGCCCGCCGCCCGCGGCCCATCATCCGCCGCCCTCGGCGGCGCCGCGCCCCTCGCCGGGCCAGTACCTGCCGTCGTCGGCCCCGCCCAGGCCCCCGGCCGCGACGCCGGCGCCCCCCGGCTTCTCGGGGCCGGTCTCGTCGGGCCCGCCGCCGGCCGGGCGCCCGATCCAGAACATCGAGACCGCCTTCGTCCGCAACCCGCTGCTCGCCGCCCGCCCGTCGGCCCCGACCCCCGCCGGCCCGCCGCCGGGCACCGACCCCCACGCGCCGACCGCCGCCCAACCCTCGGTCGGCGCGCCGCCTCGGGGGCGGCTGATCGTGCAGGGCGGCGACTGGAACGGCACCACCTGGTACCTCAACCGGGCCGAGACCCGCCTCGGCCGGGGCGAGGAGAACGACATCGTCGTGCTCGACATCGGGGTGAGCCGGCAGCACCTGGTCTTCGTGCGCCACCCCCAGGGCTTCCGGCTCGTCGACCTGCAGAGCGGCAACGGCACCTATGTCAACGGCCGGCGGGTGGTCGAGGCCGAGGTGTACGACGGCGACCGCATCGACATGGGCCACACCACCCTGCTCTTCGGCACCATCGGCCAGCCCCGGCTGCGGGCCCCGGGCACCGGCGAGCACGGCCGCGCGGGCGGGCGGCAGCTCCCGACGAGCTGGCTGATCGTGATGGCGCTGACCACCTTCTTCACCGTGCTGGGCACGATGTACCTGGTGCGCACCCTCAAGGGGGACGACAGCCCGCCGCCGACGCTGACCACGACCCGGGAGGCGGTGGCCAACCAGGACTGGAGCGCCGCCCGCGCCGCGCTGGAGCAAGCCCGCTCGGCGGGGGCCGACGAGGCCGAGCTGGCCGCGCTCGACGCCCGCATCGGGCGGGAGGAGAAGGCGCAGGGCCTCATCGAGCAGGCCCGGGCGCTGATGGTCGAGCCGGTGTCGACCGACGCGGCGAAGGCGATGCCCGAGAAGGTGGGCGCGCTGCTGGCCGGGGTGCCGCCGACGAGCGTCTACTCGGGCGACGCCCGCAACCTCGAGGGGCAGGCCGAGCGCATGCGCATCGACGCGCTGCTCGACGAGATCGAGCGGATGGTGGACGAGGGGCGCTCCGCGGCGGCCCTCGTCGGGGTGGAGGCGATCCTCGAAGAGGCCCCGGGCAACCCCCGGGCGAAGGCGCTGCGCCGCCGGCTGGCCGAGGACCGCTGACGGCGCCCCGGCGGGCGGTCAGCCCCCCGCGCCGCGCTCGGCGAGCAGCTTCTCGACCGTCTCGAGGATCTCGCCGATGTCGAACGGCTTGTCGTGGTAGGCGTCGGCCCCGTAGAGGGGCGAGGTCATCTCGTTGACCGTCTTGCCGATGGCGGTGAGCATCAGCACCTTGATGTCGGCGTACTCCGGCTTGCTGCGGATGTACTTGCAGATCTCCCAGCCCGAGAGCGTGGGCATCATCACGTCGAGCACCACCAGATCGGGGCGCTCGGTGATGATCTTCTCGAGGGCCTCCTCGCCGTCCTGAGCCTCGATGACGTCGCAGTCGAGCCGCCCGAGCGCCCGGGTGAGGATGTGGCGGATCTCGGGATCGTCGTCGGCTGTCAGCAACAGGGGCTTTTGGCGCTCGGCCATGCATCACCTCCGTCGGGGTCACCGAGAGTCTGTGCCGTCGCGCCGCCGGGTGTCAACCTCGTGGGCGGGCATGAACCCCCCGCCCCGGCGGTTGCGACATGGCCCGCACGCGCCCCGATCCATTAGAATCCTCCCGGCGCCCGGCGGCGCCGTGGGACATCGAGGACGAATGAAGTCGATTCAGCGCACGCTGCCCAAGACCTTCCTGGCCCTCGCGGCCCTGCTGGGGGCGTTCTACCTCAGCATCTCGTACCGCTACGGCGACCCGGGCTGGCGGCTGGCGTTCGAGACCCGCACCGCCGAGGCCAAGGGGGCCATCGAGGGCTATGACCTCGGCAGCCTGTCGATCCTCAACCGGGCGGTGATCCACATCAAGGAGAACTACGTCGACCCCGGGCGGGTGAACGAGCGCAAGATGCTCGGCGCGGCCATGGAGGAGGTCCAGCGGGCGGTGGCCGAGCTGCTCGTCGAGGTCGAGCGGGACGGCGAGGGCGTGCCCCACGCGCTGACGGTCCGCATCGACGCGGCCAGCCGGCGCTTCGACCTCACCGACGTCGGCAACCTGTGGAAGATGTCCTTCAAGTTCAAGGACATCTTCCGCTTCGTGCAGGAGAACCTGCGCCACCACACCCGCCTGCAGGACATCGAGTACGCCGCGATCAACGGCATGCTCTCGACCCTCGACCCCCACAGCGTGCTGCTGCGGCCCGAGGACTACCGCGAGATGAAGCTGTCCACCCGGGGCAAGTTCGGCGGGCTGGGCATCGTGATCAGCATCCGCGACGGGCAGCTCACCATCGTCAACCCCATCGAGGACACCCCCGCCAGCCGGGCCGGGCTGCGGGCCGGCGACCGCATCACCCAGATCGGGCAGGACAGCACGGTCAACATGGCGCTGTCCGACGCGGTCGACCTGCTGCGGGGCCCGCCCGACACCCAGGCGGTCATCTGGGTCCTGCGCGACGGCTGGAAGCGCGCGCGCGAGTACGCCCTGACCCGGGCCGACATCAAGGTCAAGAGCGTCGCCTCGAAGATGCTCGACCACAAGATCGGGCTGGTGCGGCTGCGCAACTTCCAGAATACGACCTTCGACGAGCTGCAGTCGGCGATGCGCAGCCTCGACCGCAAGGCGAAGGGCCGCATGGCGGGGCTGGTGCTCGACCTGCGGGGCAACCCGGGCGGGCTGCTCGATCAGGCCATCAAGATCGCCGACCTGTTCATCCGCTCGGGGCCGCTGGTGACCACGGTCGGCTTCGGCGACCGCATGCGCGAGCCGAAGATGGCCACCCGGGCCGGCACCGAGTCGGCGCTGCCCATCGTGGTGCTCACCGACGCCCAGAGCGCCTCGGCCAGCGAGATCGTCGCCGGCGCGCTCAAGAACCACCACCGGGCGCTCATCGTGGGCCAGCGCACCTTCGGCAAGGGCTCGGTCCAGATCATCTACGACAACAAGGACGACTCGGCGCTCAAGCTGACCATCGCCCAGTACCTGACCCCGGGGGACGTCTCGATCCAGTCGGTGGGCATCACCCCCGACCTCGAGACCCGGCCGGTGGTCATCACCGACGAGGGCACCGACCTCTTCGAGAGCGAGGACGAGCAGGGGGGCGAGGTGTCGCTGCCCGAGCACCTCGAGCACCACCGGGCCGAGGTCTCCAAGCAGGCGAAGCCGGCGCTGTCGCTGGAGTACCTGCGGGACGAGGCGCTGCAGAAGCGCGTCGAGGAGAACCCCAACGACCTCATCGTCGACTTCGAGATCGCGCTGGCCCGCGATCTGCTCGTCGCCACCCGCAAGCCGGAGAGCGACGGCATGATGGCCGACATCGGCCCCACCGTGGAGCGGCTGCGGGTCGCCGAGCAGGGGCGCATCGCCGCCGCGCTCGACGCCCGGGGGGTCGACTGGCGGCAGGCGGCCCTCGAGCCGAAGGCCGGCCGGCCGGCGGCCGAGATCGAGGTCCGGGCGCTGCCCGGCGACGCGGTCACCGCCGGGGAGACGTTGGCCATCGAGGCCACCGTGCGCAACACCGGCGACGCGCCGTTCACCCGGCTGCACGCGATCACCGCCTCCGACAACCCGCTGCTGGCCGGCCACGAGCTGGTCTTCGGCTTCGTGCCGCCCGGCGAGCAGCGCACCTGGAAGGTGGACGTCGAGCTGCCCAAGAGCGCGCTGACCCGGCGGGACGCGGTGAAGCTGGTCTTCACCGACGACGCCGACAGCGTCGTGGCCGAGGCCGGGCTCAAGGTGGGCATCACCCAGCTCCCCCGCCCCCGCTTCGCGGTGCACTGGCGGGTGGACGACCGGGCCGAGGGCAACGGGGACGGGCTCCTGCAGCTCGGCGAGCAGGCCGAGCTGGTCGTCGAGGCCCGCAACGTCGGCGAGGGGCGCAGCTACACCGTGCTCGGCACCCTGCGCAACGACGACACCGACCCCCTGCGCGGGATCTACATCCGCCGGGGGCGGGTCGAGCACGACGGGCTGGCCCCCGGCGAGGGCGCCGGCATGCGCATGGCGTTCAAGGTCAAGGCCGAGAAGCCGGGCGCGATCCCGGTGCTGGTGGGGGTCTACGACGGCGACATCCGGGAGAGCACCACCGAGAAGGCGCTGCTGCCGGCGGTCGCCCGGGACGCGTCGGTGAAGCCGGTCGACGTGCGGCTCGCGCCGGCGGCGGGCGGGGCGGTCGACCTGCGGGGCGTGCCCCGGGCCGGGGCCCCGATCGTGGCCCGGGCCGCGGGGCACGCGGTGGCCGACGGACGCTACGGGGACTGGTTCCGGGTGCCGATCGAGGGGGGCTACGGCTGGGTCGTCGCCGACGCGGTCGAGCCGGTGCCGCCCACCGCCACGCCCCCCGGCAGCGGCGCGGTCGCCGCGGTCGAGCCCACCGGGCCCCCGGTCATCGAGCTGGCCGGCAGCGCGGTCGAGACCCGGGCCCGGGCGCTGACCCTGGCCGGCGCGGTCTCCGGGCCCCGGGCGGTCCAGGATCTGCTGATCTACGTCAACGACCGCAAGGTCTACTTCCAGTCGAACGCCGCCGCCCGCCTGGGCGACGACTTCCGCTTCTCGGCCGAGGTGCCGCTGGAGGAGGGGGTCAACCGGATCACCGTCGTCGCCCGGGAGGACGAGGACTACGCCAGCCGGCGCACGGTGATCATCAACCGCACGCCCTGATGAGAGCGGCGCACACATCCCGGCTTCGAAAAGCCGAAGGCCGACACCGCTGAGCGATGTCGGCCTTCGTGGTCGGGGCGAAAGGATTTGAACCTTCGACCCCCTGCTCCCGAAGCAGGTGCGCTACCAGACTGCGCTACGCCCCGACGGAGGCGGCTTTCGAGGCGGCGGCTCTCGCTTCGAGACCCTCTCGGGCCAGATCTCGAATCGCGCTGATGGCCGCTGCATAGGGCCGGGCCCCGAAGACGGCCGAGCCGGCGACGAAGACGTCGGCGCCTGCGCGAGCCACCTCGAAAACGGTGCGCGTATTTACGCCACCGTCCACCTGGATGTCAACATCGAGCCCCCGGGCGTCGATCATTTTTCTGAGCGCGGCGATCTTGTCCAGGGTCCGGGGGATGAAGCTCTGCCCCCCGAAGCCGGGGTTGACCGACATCAGCAGCACCAGGTCGAGGTCGTCGAGCACGTACTCCAGCACCGACAGCGGGGTGTGCGGGTTGAGGCTGACCCCGGCCCGGGCCCCGGCCTGCTTGACCCCCTGGATCGAGCGGTGGAGGTGCTGCACCGCCTCGGCGTGCAGCGTGACCGAGTCGGCCCCCGCGTCGCGGAACGCCTGCACCCAGTCGTCGGGGCGGCTGACCATCAGGTGGGCGTCGAACGGCAGCGGGCTCGCCCCGCGCACCGCGGCGACGATCTTCGGCCCGAAGGTCAGGTTGGGCACGAAGTGGCCGTCCATCACGTCGAGGTGGATCCAGTCAGCGCCGGCCTCGGTGACCGCGGCGACCTCGTCGGCGAGGCGGCCGAAGTCGGCGGAGAGGATCGAGGGGGCGATCAGCGGGCCGGGCATGGCGTCTCCAGAGCGGGCGGGTCAGTCGGCGCGGCGCAGCCGGGCGGCGAAGAAGCCGTCGGCCCCGTGGCGGTGGGGGTCGAGGCGCAGCGTGCCGTCGGGGTCGAGCGGCAGCGCGGGGTCGGCCGGCGGGGCGAGGGTGAAGTCGGGGCGCCGGGCGACGAACGCGGCGATCTGGTCGGGGCCCTCTTCGGGGGTGTCGCTGCACACGCTGTAGACCAGCAGCCCCCCGGGGCGGACCGCGTCGGCGGTGGCGTCGAGCAGCCGCCGCTGGGCCGCCGCCCGCTGCTCGATGTCGGCCGGGCCCCGGCGCCACTTGATCTCGGGGTGGCGCCGCATGATGCCCAGCGCGGTGCACGGGGCGTCGAGCAGCACCCGGTCGAATCGGCGGGCGTCGGGCGACCCCTCCCCAGCGTCGTGGTGGCGCACCTCGACCGCCGCCCGGTCGCGCAGCGCCCGCCCCAGCCGGGCGGCCTTGTCGGGGTGCACGTCGGTGGCCAGCACCGCGCCGTCGTCGCCCATCAGCCGGGCGATGTAGCGGGTCTTGCCCCCCGGGGCGGCGCAGACGTCCCACACCCGCTCCCCGGGGCGGGGGTCGAGCAGCCGCACCACGAGCTGCGACGCCTCGTCCTGGGCCTGCCACCAGCCGTCGCGGAACGCCTCGCCGTCGAACGGCGCCGGGTGACCCTCGATGTGCAGCCCGTCGGGCGCGTGGCGGGTGGGGCGCACGGTGGCCCCCTCGGCCTGAAGCCGCGCGGCGAGTGTCTCCCGATCGGGGGCCGGGCCGGCCGCGCGCACCGTCAGCGGGGCCGGGCGGTTGTGGGCCTCGGCCATCGCCACCGCCCGCTCGGGGCCGCCGGCGGCCAGCCAGCGCTCGATCATCCACCGGGGGGTGCTGGTGCGCACGGCGATGGCCTCGGGGTCGACCCCCTCGGGCAGCGCCACCTCGGCCCGGGTCAGGCCGCGCAGCACCCCGTTGACGAAGCCCGCCGTCCGCTCGCCCATCGAGGCCCGGGCCAGCTCGACGGCGCTGTGCACCGCCGCCCGGGGCGGGATGCGGTCGAGGAAGAGGAGCTGATAGGCGGCGAGGCGCAGCACCCGGCGGGCGGTGGGCTCGGTCTGCTCCAGCCCCCGCCGCACATGGGGCGCCAGCGCGTGGTCCAGCCGCAAGCGCCAGCGCTCGACGCCCATCACCAGCTCCAGCGCCAGCCCCCGGTCGCGGGGGTCGAGCCCGGCCCGGGCGGTGGCCGATTGCAGCGCCGGCTGCAGGAAGGCGTCCTCTTCTTCGAGCTGCCCCAGGACCAGCAGGGCGACCCCCCGGGCGTCGCGGGGGCCGCGGCGGCGGCGTCGGCTCATCGGGGCTGTCCCTGGAGCGGGCGGCGGGCAGGGTTCACGCGGCGACCTCGTCGGCGTCGAGCAGTTGGATGAAGCCCTTCTTGGCCGCGTTGCGCAGCACCGCCAGCGCGCCCTGGCGGATGGCGGCCGGATCGGCGAAGCCGGGGGGCAGCAGCGCGGGGGCCGCCTCGAGCAGCCCGTCGACCGTATCGAACCGGGCGACGGCGTCGACCACCGGGGCCAGCGCCGGGGCGATGCGGCACGGCGCGGCGGCGTAGCGGTGGGCGAAGGCGAAGTCCTCGGCGACCAGATCGTGGTGGGTCGTCAGCCGCCCCGGGCGGGCCTTGGGGTCGGCCTCGGCCCGCAGCGCCAGCCGGAACGGGGTCTTCACCGCGATGCGCTTGCCCCGCAGCCCCTCGAGCTCGCCCACCCCGTCGTCGTGGTAGATGTTGAACAGGTCGGCCTCGGCCCCGGTGAGCCCCCGCAGCAGCGGGGCCATGATCTCGAGCGAGATCGCCCGGGGGTTGGGGAAGAACCCGGCGGTGGCCATGGTGAACGCCGCCCGGTCGGACAGGTCGAGCCGCCCGGCGCAGTTCACCAGCCGCTGGGCCTGCCACCACCACGACTCGGTCGCCCGGTTGTTGCCATAATAGTAGCGGGCGAGCTGGAGGTAGCTGCCCGCCTCGCCCCGGATGTAGTCGGCGTACGCCCCCCACAGGGCCTCGGCCCGCTGCGGCGTCTCGCGGGCGGTCAGCCAGGTGTAGGCCGCCCGGTGCCCGCTCTGCACCGCCAGGGTCACCCCGCTCGACAGCACCGGATCGATGAAGATCGCCGCGTCCCCCGCCGCGGCCCAGCCGGGGCCCACCGGGCGCTCGGCCCACGACGACCAGTCCCGGTGCGCGGCGACCCGCCGGCCCCCGGGCAGCACGTCGTCGGCCAGCGTCGCCCCCTCGACGAGGGGCACGATCTCGGGGCAGGCCCGCACCATCTCCCAGAAGAAGGTCTCGAGGGCGACCGCCTTCATGCGGTCCTTGAAGTGCGCGGTGTTGGTGACCGCGCCCACCGAGATGAGGTCCTCGTCGACCGGGATGTACCAGATCCAGCCCCGGGGCACGGTGGCGATGAAGACCGTCGAGGCGTCCTTGCGGCCCTTGAACAGGATCTTCCAGTCGGCCCCCCGCAGGTAGCCGTTGACCGCGAAGTTGGCCAGCCCCTCGTCGTAGCGCCGGGCCCCGCGGGTCATCAGCGCGCTCTGGCCCGAGGCGTCGAGCACGAAGCCGGCCTCGATGCGGCCCGCCTCGCCGCCCTCGCCGCGCCACTCGACGACGTGCCCCCCGTCGCCCCCCGGGTGGATCCCGCGGACCTCGACCCCCTCGCGCACCTCGGCCCCGAAGTGGCGGGCCTGATCGAGCAGCAAGTGGTCGAACTCGGCCCGGCGCACGTTGATCGCGGTCAGGGGGATGTCCCGCCGCATCTCGGCCCGCATCAGCTCGGAGAAGTCCTGCCCGACGACGTTGATGACCTGCCCCTCGCCGCCCTCGGCCGCGAAGCGCTCGATCTCGAGGTAGTCGGCGTCCCACGGGGTGCGGTCGGCGCCCCAGACGAAGGTGACCCCCATCTTGCGCACGAAGCGGCCGTCGTAGAGCGTCTCGAACAGCTCCAGGTCGCGGAAGACGCCGTTGATCACCGGGATGGTCGACTCGCCGACGTGGTACCGGGGGTGGTGGGCCCGCTCGAGCACGACCACCCGGGCGTCGGGGGCGTACTTGCCGACGATGGCGGCGAACGTGCTGCCCGCCGGGCCGCCGCCGACGACCGCGATGTCGTACTGCTCGGTGCGCATGGCGTGCCTCCTCGGGGCGGAAGACTCTTTTCGGTTCACAGGACGCTCGACCCGCTGGCCGGAGAGAGTATACTGCCCCCCGAGGATGTACCAGCGCCCCCACGAACGCAGCCCGAACGCCGTCCGCAAGCCGCGCACCTTCGCCCGGCTGCCGGGCAGCTTCGACCCCGCGCCGCTGCTCGCCGAGCTGGCGGCGGTCGCGCCCTGGGAGCGCCGGGAAGAGCCGTGGCTGCCCAGCCAGTGGAAGTGGCACCTGCGCACGTTCTTCCTGGTGCTGCGGGGCGGCGAGCCGACCTCGGTGCCCGGGGGGCAGCTCACCAGCGGGGGCGGGGTCGACGCCCCGCTGCTCGAGAAGCTGCCCCGCTTCGCCGAGGCGATCGACACCTGGTTCCCGGTGCCCGCGGCCACCGCCTGGATCGGGCTCAGCCCGCCCAGCGCCCGCATCTTCATGCACGTCGACAATACGCAGCACTGGGACGAGCACCACCGGGTGCACCTGCCGCTGACCACCAACTCCGAGGCCCGGCTGTGCGTGCGGGGGCGGTTCATGCACCTGCCGGCGAGCACCACCTGGGCCATCAACAACAGCGCGCCCCACGGCGCGATCAACGGCGGGCGCTTCGACCGGCTGCACCTGATGGTCGACCTGCCCTCGACCCCCGCGGTCGAGGAGTGGATGGCCGCCGGCGAGCCGCGCCACGGGATCGCCGACGACCCGGTGCTCGTCGAGCTGTCCCAGGACCCGTTCGTCGCGCTCGGCCCCGCCGAGCGGGCCAACCGGGCGCTGATGGCCCGCCTCGGCCGCCAGTAGCGCCGCCGGCCCGCTACCGCTCCTCGCCTCTCATCCGCCGCAGCGTCTCCACGCCCGCCCGGGCCTCGGGCTGGTTCGGATCGAGCGCCAGGGCCGCGTCGAAGTCGGCCCGGGCCCCCGCCAGATCACCCCCGTTGCCCCGGATGACCCCCCGCAGCGCCAGCGCCGGGGCGGTCGGCAGCTCGCCGATGAGCCGGTCCAGCTCGGCCCGGGCCGCGGCCGCATCGCCGGCGTGCATCGCATAGCGGGCGAAGTTCAGCCGGGCGTTGCGGTCGCTCGGGGCCAGCGCCACCGCCCGCTCGGCGGCCTGGCGGGCCTCGGGGTGCCGCCCGGCGGCGGCGAGGGCGGTCGCCAGATTGTCCCAGCGGAGGCCCGACGCCGGCTCCAGGGTCAGCGCCTCTTCGAACGCAGCCCCGGCCAGCGGCACCCGCCCCGCCGCCAGTTCGAAGCGGCCCCGATCGGAGAGCCAGTTGGCCAGCGCCCGCCGCCCCTGGGGCCCCAGCCCGGCGGCGAGCTCCGGCGGCGGCGTGACCGGCTCGTCGGCCTCCGCCGGCCGGGCCAGCAGCGGGAAGCGCGGCCTCAGCCCCGCCGGGCGGGCGGCGCGATCGAGGCCCTCGGCCCCCTCCCAGCCCACCGGCCAGCCGGGCTCGCCCAGCCGCCGCAGCGCGCCCAGCCCGGCCCCCGGACGCCAGCCGGCCAGGGCGTGGGGCAGGCGGCGGGCCACCGGCTCGACCGACGAGGCGTAGCGCACATGCTGCCGCACCACCACCGCCAGATCGGGCCGGCTGCCCTCGACCACCTGACGCCAGGCGAGCCCCGCGGCGAGGTTGTCGCTGGCCACCAGCACCAGGGCCTCGGGAGGCTGGGTGTCGACCACCCGCTCGATCACCCGGGTCAGCCCCCGATCGGCGACGTACAGCTCGGCCCGGGGGATCGTCCACAGCCCGGCGGCCAGCACCGCGCCCGCCGCCACCAGCCGGTGTACGCCGGGCCGGGCCGCCGACAGCCGCCCGGCCGTCAGCAGCCGCTCGACCCCCAGCCCGGCGCCGATCGCCAGCGCCGCCAGCCCGGGCAGCCCGTTCTGGGCGTCGGGCAGCCCCATCGGGTTGAGCGTCGTCGCGTAGAGCGCGTCCACCAGCCACGCCGCCGGCAGCAGCCAGCCCCCCGGGCGGCGGGCGACCGCGGCGAAGCCGACGAACCCCAGCAGCACCGCCAGCGGCGCCCCGCCGAGCAGCTGCCGGGCGTAGAGCGCCATCGCGCCGAGGTCGAGGCGCCCGAAGCGATCGGCGAACGCCTCCCGGATGCGGGACCCGTTGAGGTGATGCCAAAGCCCGCCGAGCGTCGAGGGGTCGCCCCAGTTGCGCCACGGATCGGCCCCCGCCCGCAGGGGCAGGTAGAGCACCACCAGCCCCCCGATCACCGCCGCGATCACGATCGGCCAGACCGCCCGCCGATGCCCCCGGATCCGGGCCAGCCCGGCCAGCATCACGAGCCCCGCGAACAGCCGCAGCTCGGCGTGATGCCCCGCGGCCAGCCCGACCCCGAAGCCCAGGGCCAGCGCCGGCCGCAGGTCGCCGCCCCGCCCCAGCGCGCCCACCGCCCACAGCCCGGCGGCGGTCATCGCCGCGGCCCCGGTGTAGACCTCGATCGTCGTGCCGTGCAGCAGCAGCCAGGGGGACAGCGCGAAGAGCCCGGCCCCGGCCGCCGCCGCCGCCCGCCGGGCGCCGAAGGCCCGGGCCGCCCCGAAGATCGCCGCCGCCGCCGCCGCCGCCCACAGCGCCGAGGCCAGGTTGCCCCGGAACGCGGCGTCGCCCACCGGCACCAGCCGCATCACCCCGTGGGTCACCGCCGCGAAGATCGGGAAGCCCGGGGGGTGGGCCACGCCCAGCTCGGCCGCCGCCGCCCCCAGCTCGCCGGCGTCGAGCCAGGTGAGCCCGGGGGCGGCGAGCAGCCCGCACAGCGCGCCCACCGCCAGCCCGACCAGGGCCGCCGGACGGCTCACGGCGCGCCCGTCGGAGCGGACCGGAGCCCGGGGAGCGGGGCGAGGAATCGGGGGGCGGGGCGCATGCCTCTACATACCATCGACCCGGGCCCCTCGGGCCCGATAGACCGGCGCCCGGACGCCGCGGACCGCCGTTGACAGGGGTCGGACCCTGTGCTAAGAACCGCCTCCAATTTACGGCCGCGGCGCCTCGGGGATGCCGAATTCGTCGGTATTTTCCGGGTTTGCGCGCCTTTCTGAAGGGGCGTGGGCTAGCGGTAAGCCACGGGATTTTGGTTCCCGACGACGTAGGTTCGAATCCTACCGCCCCTGCTCGCTCGCTCTGGAGGCCCGTCGATGTCGGTCCGGATCTTCGCCGGAAACTCCAACCCGGAACTGGCCCGGGCGATCTGTGCCTATCTCGGCACCGATCTGGGCAACGCGCGGGTGGGACGGTTTTCGGATGGTGAGATCCGGGTCGAGATCGACGAGTCGGTGCGCGGCGCCGACGTCTACGTGATCCAGAGCACCTGCGCCCCGGTCAACGACAACCTCATGGAGCTGCTGATCATGCTCGACGCCCTCAAACGGGCGTCGGCGGGCAGCATCTCCGCGGTCATGCCCTACTTCGGCTACGCCCGGCAGGACCGCAAAGCCGCCCCTCGAGCCCCCATCTCGGCCCGGCTGGTCATCGACCTGCTGACCACCGCCGGGGCCGACCGCATCATCACGATGGAGCTGCACGCGGGGCAGATCCAGGGCTTCTTCAACGGCCCGGTCGACCACCTCTACAGCTCGCCGGTCATGCTCCGGTCGATGAAGGCCCTCGGCCTCGAGCGGCCGGTCATCGTCAGCCCCGACGCCGGCGGCGTCGAGCGGGCCCGGGCCTACGCCAAGAAGATGAGCACCTCGCTGGCCATCCTCGACAAGCGGCGGGCGGGGCCCAACGTGGCCGAGGTGATGAACCTCATCGGCGACGTCGACGGCTGCGACGCGATCATCGTCGACGACATGATCGACACCGCCGGCACGCTGGTGCAGGGCGCGCAGGCGCTGCGCCGGTTCGGCGCCCGGTCGGTCTACGCCTTCGCCAGCCACCCGGTGCTGTCCGGGCCGGCGATCTCCCGCATCTCGGAGAGCGGCCTCGAGCGGGTCGTCGTCTCCGATACCATCCCGCTCAACCCCGACGGGCGGGCCTGTCCCAAGATCCACGTGCTGTCGGTGGCCAACATCTTCGGTGAGGCCATCAAGCGGATTCACGACCTCGACTCGGTCAGCAGCCTCTTCGACTGAGGCCGGCCTCTCCCAGGAAGGACGACACCCATGGAAGCCATCGCCCTCGAAAGCACCATCCGCGAAGGACGCGGCAAGGGCCCGGCCCGCCGGCTGCGCGCGGCGGGCCGGGTGCCCGCCGTCGTCTACGGTCACAACGTCGAGGAGGCCATCGCCGTCTCGCTCGACCCCAAGGCGCTCGACAAGGCGCTCGAGAACCCCAAGCAGGCCAACGCGCTGTTTCAGGTCTCCATCCCCGGGGCCGACGACCACACGGTGATGGCCCGCGAGATCCAGCGGCACCCGGTCAGCCGGGCCATCCTGCACCTCGACCTCGTCGCCCCCGACCTCGACAAGCCGATGGTCACCAGCGTGCCGTTCGAGGCCACCGGCCGCTCGAAGGGCGTCGTCGGCGGCGGTCGGCTGCGCACCCCGTACCGCGAGATCAAGCTGCGGGCGAAGCCGGCCGACATCCCGGCGCTGGTCAGCATCGACATCACCGAGATGGACATCGGCGATACGCTGCACGTCAGCGGGCTCGATCTGCCCGAGGGGGTCGAGGCGATCTACGACCGGGACTACGTCGTCGCCAAGGTGCTCAAGCCGCGCGGCAAGAAGAAGGAAGAAGAGCAGAAGTGAGCCGCGCGGGCGCAGCCCCGCCGCGGTCCCGGTGAAGACCCGTGGAACGTCACCTCGTCGTCGGCCTCGGCAACCCCGAGCCTCAATACGCCGCCCATCGGCACAACGTGGGGTTCATGGTGCTCGACCGGCTCGCCGACGGGCACCGGGTGGCCCTGAGCCGCTCGAAGTTCAAGGGGGTCTACGGCACCGGCAGCGTCGGCCCGGTGCCGGTCGCGCTGCTCAAGCCGATGACCTTCATGAACCTGTCCGGGCGCTCGGTGGCCCCGGCGGCCCGGTTCTTCGGGGTCGAGCCGGGGCGCATCGTCGTCGTGCACGACGAACTCGACCTGCCTTTCGGCCGGCTGCGGCTGAAGGTGGGCGGGGGGCATGCGGGCCACAACGGCCTGCGCTCGATCTGCGCCGAGCTCGGCAGCCGGGACTTCGTGCGGCTGCGGGTCGGCATCGGGCGACCACAAAAAGGGTCGGTGAGCCGCTACGTGCTCTCCGACTTCGCCGGCGAAGAGACCGAGTGGCTGCCGGACCTGCTCGAGCGCGCCGCCGCCGCGGTGCGGGCGGCGCTCGAGGACGGGCCGCGCAAGGCCATGAACGCGGTCAACGCGAGCTGACCGGCGCCCCCGGCGCCGGGCGAGACATCGAGGGGGAGGGCGCCGCGCTCTCCGGACGAGCATTTCAACCGGGTGCGCCCCGCGCGCCCACGAGAGGAGCAGAATCGTGGAGCAATACCTCTGGGCGGTGCCGGTGGCGGGGGTCCTCGCGCTGGCCTTCGCCTTCGTCAAGGCCGCGGGCATCAACAAGCTCAGCCCGGGCAACGACACGATGAAGGAGATCGCGAACAACATCGCCGAGGGGGCCATGGCCTTCCTCAGCGCCGAGTACAAGAAGCTCGCGATCTTCGTGGTGGTCGTCGCGGCGCTGCTCGCCTGGGCCAACGCCGGCCTCGCCGACAGCCACGCGCTCATCGCGCTGTCGTTCATCGTCGGCGCCATCTGCTCCGGTCTGGCCGGCTTCTTCGGCATGCGGGTGGCCACCAAGGCCAACGTGCGCACCACCAACGCCGCCCAGGACGGCCTCGAGCCGGCCCTCGGCGTCGCCTTCAACGGCGGCGCGGTGATGGGCATGAGCGTCGTCGGCCTCGGCGTGCTCGGCCTCGGCGGGCTGTTCATCGGCTTCTCGAGCAGCGGCCTGCTCGGCGAGGGCGAGCTGGTGGCCAACGGCATGGCCAGCCCGATGCTCGACAAGGTGCTCAACGTCGTCGCCGGCTTCAGCCTCGGCGCCAGCTCCATCGCGCTGTTCGCCCGGGTGGGCGGCGGCATCTTCACCAAGGCCGCCGACGTCGGCGCCGACCTCGTCGGCAAGGTCGAGGCGGGCATCCCCGAGGACGACCCCCGCAACCCGGCGACCATCGCCGACAACGTGGGCGACAACGTCGGCGACGTCGCCGGCATGGGCGCCGATCTCTTCGAGAGCTACGTCGGGGCGATCATCGGCTCGATGATCCTGGGCATGGGCTGGATGGCCAGCATGGGCGAGGGCATGGCCCTCAACCCGGTCATCCTGCCGCTGTTCATCGCCGGGGCCGGCATCATCGTCAGCATCGCCTGCACCTTCCTGGTGCGGGTCAAGGAGGGCGGCAACCCCCAGAAGGCGCTCGACCGGGGCACCTTCACCGCCGGGGCGATCATGCTGGTCGTCACCTACTTCCTCGTCGACCTGTTCCTGGGCAGCGACCCGGTCAGCGTGAGGTCGCTCAGCGGCGAGATGCACGAGTACAGCCCGCTGGGCGTCTTCTGGTCGACCGTGGGCGGGCTGGCCGCCGGCATCGCCATCGGCGTGGTGACCGAGTACTACACCAGCGACCACCACAAGCCGGTCAAGGGCATCGCCGACGAGAGCACCACCGGCCCGGCGACCAACATCATCAGCGGCCTGGGCGTGGGCATGGTCTCGACCGCCATCCCGACCATCCTCATCTGCGGGGCCATCCTGGTGGCCTACTACACCGCCGGCCTGTACGGCATCGCGCTGGCCGCGCTGGGCATGCTCTCGACCACCGGCATCCAGCTCGCCGTCGACGCCTACGGCCCCATCGCGGACAACGCCGGCGGCATCGCCGAGATGGCCCACCTCGACCCCAAGGTGCGCGAGCGCACCGACAAGCTCGACGCGGTGGGCAACACCACCGCCGCCATCGGCAAGGGCTTCGCCATCGGCTCGGCCGCGCTGACCGCGCTGGCTCTGTTCAGCGCGTTCGCCACCAAGGCCAAGCTGACCAACATCGACATCCTCGACCCCAAGGTCATGGTCGGGGTCTTCATCGGCGGCATGCTGCCCTTCCTGTTCAGCTCGATGGCCATGAAGGCCGTCGGCCGGGCCGCCTTCCGCATGATCGAAGAGGTGCGGCGGCAGTTCCGCGAGATCCCGGGCCTCAAGGAAGGCAAGGAGGGGGTCAAGGCCGAGTACGCCCGCTGCGTCGAGATCTCGACGAGCGCCGCGATCAAGGAGATGGTCGCCCCCGGTCTGCTGGCGGTCATCGTGCCGGTCATCGCCGGGATCTACAGCACCGCCACCCTCGGCGGGCTGCTCGTCGGTACCACCGTCGGCGGGGTGATGATGGCCCTGTTCATGTCCAACGCCGGCGGCGCGTGGGACAACGCCAAGAAGTACGTCGAGAGCGGCAACAACGGCGGCAAGGGCAGCGAGGCCCACAAGGCCGCGGTCATCGGCGACACCGTCGGCGACCCCTTCAAGGACACCGCCGGCCCCTCGCTCAACATCCTCATCAAGCTGATGAGCGTGGTGGCGGTGGTCATCGCGCCGGTGCTGGTCAACCTCTGATCGGCCCGGCGCCCGGCGGGGCGCGGGTCGGCGCACGAGCGACTTGACCCCGACCGCCGCCGGCCGTATGTTCCCGACCCCGCGTCACGGCGTGGGGTCGCCCGGTTCGAAGAGAGCCGGCGGTTTCCGGGGCCTTCGGGTCCCCTCCCTGCTCGCGGCCACGGCCGCGGGCTGACTCAACCCACAGGGAGATTCGCGACAATGGCGAACGACAAGCTCCGCAAGTACGAGCTGATCTACCTCGTACAGCCGGAAGCCAACGACGACGATCGGCAGAAGGTCGCCGATCGGGTCGACGGCGTGCTCTCGGAGTACGGCGCGACCATGATCAAGCGCGAGGACTGGGGCAAGCGCAAGCTGGCCTACGAGATCCAGAAGCAGAACAAGGCCTTCTACACCTACCTGGTGTTCATCGCCCGGCCGGGCACCACCGCCGAGATCGAGCGGGTGCTGCGCATGCTGGACAACTGCATCCGCTGGCAGACCATCAAGCTCGAGGACGGCATCCGCCCCGACGACATCGAGCGGCACCTGCCGACCGACGCCGAGGGCCCCTCGAACGACGAGGAGGAGTGAGCAATGCGTAACCCGCGTTTCGACGGGCGCCGCGGTCGGCGGCGCAAGGTCGACCGGTTCCTGGCCGACAAGTCGCTGGTGATCGACTACAAGGATCCCTCGATCCTGAAGTACTTCATCACCGGCCGGGGCAAGATCGTGCCCCGCCGCGTCTCGGGGCTGTGCGCCAAGAATCAGCGCAAGATCACCACGGCCATCAAGCGGGCCCGCATGGTCGCGCTCCTGCCGTTCACGACCGTCAAGGCCCACTGAGGGGAGGTGCACAATGCAGGTGATCCTGCGGGAAGACGTGCCTCACCTCGGCGAGGTGGGTGAGGTCGTCACGGTCAAGGCGGGCTACGCCCGCAACTACCTGCTGCCGCGGGGGCTGGCCATCATGGCCAACGCCCGGCAGCTCAAGCGGCTCGAGCACGAGCACCGGGTCATCGAGGCCCGGGTGGCCAAGGCCCGGGCCGGGGCCGAGGGCGAGGCGGCGAAGCTGTCGCGGGTCGAGCTGCGCATCGAGAAGGCGGCCGGCGAGAACGACAAGCTCTTCGGCTCGGTGACCGCGATGGAGATCGAGGCCCTGCTGCGCGAGCGCGGGTTCGAGGTCGACCGTCGCAAGATCCTGCTCGACGAGAACATCAAGCAGCTCGGCGACTTCGAGGTCGACATCAAGCTGCACCGCGACGTCAAGGCCACCATCATCGTCCGGGTCGTGCCCCGGGACGACGGCGAGGCCGCGGCCGAGTGAGCCCCCGGCGCGGCGCCCCGGCGTCGCGCCCCCCTGCCCACCGACGGGAAGCCCGATGAGCGCCGCCCGCCACCTCGAAGCCCGCGAGGCCGAGCTGTCGGTGCTCGGCGCGATCCTGCTCGACAACGGGGCCTACGACCGGGTCGCCGAGTTCCTCGACGACGCCGACTTCTACGTGCCGGCCCACCGGCTCGTCTTCGAGCAGATGCGGCTGCTGTCGGAGGACGACCAGCCCATCGACCCGGTGACCCTGTCGACCGGCCTGCAGCAGCGGGGCCTGATCGACGACGTCGGCGGGGTCGACTACCTCATCAGCCTCGACCAGACCGCGGCCACCGCGATCAACATCGAGCACCACGCCCGCATCATCCACGAGTCGGCCGAGATCCGGCGGCTCATCGCCACCTGCACCTCGGTCGTCGAGAAGGCCCAGACCGGCGATTACGAGGACACCACCCGGCTGTTCGACGAGGCGCAGGCGCTCATCTACGAGCTGGGCCAGAACCAGCGCTCGAAGAGCTTCACCGACCTGCCGACGGCCCTCAAGGCGGTGGTGGAAAAGGTGCAGACGGCGTTCGAGGCCAAGTCCTCGGTCACCGGGGTGCCCACCGGCTTCATCGACCTCGACCGGATGACCGCCGGCCTCCAGGGCGGCGATCTGCTGATCCTGGCCGCCCGCCCGGCGATGGGCAAGACCGCCTTCGCGCTCAACCTCGCCTCGAACGGCGCCGGGCTCGGCCACTGCACGGTGGCCTTGTTCAGCCTCGAGATGCCCACCACCCAGCTCGCCGCCCGGATGCTCGCCTGCGAGGCCCGGGTGGACTCCGAGCGCATGCGCACCGGGCACCTGAGCGACGGGGACATCGACCGGCTCCTGCAAGCGGTCAAGCGCATGAACGACTGGTCGGTGCACATCGACGACACCGCCGGCATCGGGGTGATGGAGCTGCGGGCCAAGTGCCGCCGGCTGGCGAGCGACCGCAACATCCCCAAGCTGGGGTTGGTGATCATCGACTACCTTCAGCTCATGAAGGGCCGCCCGGGCATCCGCAGCCGGGAGCAGGAGGTCAGCGACATCAGCCGCAACCTCAAGAGCCTCGCCAAAGAGCTGGAGGTGCCGGTCATCGCGCTCAGCCAGCTCAACCGGGGGGTCGAGAGCCGGCCCAACAAGCGGCCGCTGATGAGCGACCTGCGCGAGTCGGGGGCCATCGAGCAGGACGCCGACATCATCATGTTCGTCTACCGGGACGAGTACTACAATCCCGACACCGAGGACCAAGGCGTCACCGAGATCATCATCGGCAAGCAGCGCAACGGTCCCATCGGCACCTGCAAGCTGCGCTTCTTCAAGGAGTGGAGCCGCTTCGACAACCTCCAGATGGACGCCTGAGCGTACGGGAGGCCGCCATGGGGACCGCCGACGCCCCGCTCGACGCCGCCGTGCTCGTCATCGAGGACGACCGGTTCAACGTCAAGCTGCTCACCGAGGCCTGCCGCAGCATGGGCTGCGCGGTCGAGAGCGCCATGGACGGCGAGGCGGGGCTGGCCGCCTTCGAGGCCGGCGCGCCCGATCTGGTGCTGCTCGACGTGATGCTGCCCAAGCTCGACGGCTTCGGCGTGCTCGCCCGCATCCGGCGGCACCCCGAGCGGGGCGACACCCCGGTGGTGATGGTCACCGCGCTGCAGAACGCCGAGGATCGGGCCCGGGCCCTCGAGCTGGGGGCCGACGACTACGTGGGCAAGCCGTTCCGCCTCGGCGACCTGCGCAGTCGGGTGCGCAGCGTCGTCGAGATGCGCCGGATGCAGGCCGAGCTGGGCGGCTTCTGAGCCCGAGTCCGCCCCACTCCACCGAGCGTGGGCGCCCCCTCTCAATATGTATGTGTGATTTCCCGGGCGTCGCGGGCTGGCCTCGTCTGCCGGTTGCGGGTCATGATGGGGGCACGAGGGGGACGGCCCGGCGGTCGGGGAGGCCGGCGCGACGCCCTCCGCTTGTGAGGTCGTC
Organism: bacterium; assembly: GCA_030426085.1. Taxonomy (GTDB): domain Bacteria; phylum Myxococcota_A; class Bradymonadia; order UBA7976; family UBA1532; genus JACKDM01. The sequence goes on from JAUHYW010000004.1 coordinate 22,146, forward strand.
ATGTCCGCTCGCCTCGTCCGAGGTCTGCTCTGCACGTTCGTGATCGCCGCCGGCTGCACCGACGAGGTGCCGCCGGTCGGGCCGGGGCCGGTGGTGGACATGGCGCCCGATCCGGACGCCGTCGTCGACGCCCTCGTCTCGCCCGACCGGGGCGAGATCGACGCCGCGCCCGACCCCGAGCCGGACGCCGCGGTGGACGCCGGGCCGATGGTCGACGGCTGCGCCCCGACCGCCGAGGTGTGCAACGGGCTGGACGACGACTGCGACGGCGCGACCGACGAGGGCACCGACGGGCTCGACTGCGTGGCCGGCGGCCTGGGGCTGTGCGCCCGGGGGCGGGTGGTCTGCGTCGACGGGGCCGAGGCGTGCCGGGCGCCGGTGCCCGGCCCCGAGCTGTGCAACGGGCTGGACGACGACTGCGACGGCGCCGCCGACGAGCAGGCGGTCGAGGGCGGGGCCTGCGACACCGGGCGGCCGGGGGCCTGCGCGCCGGGGGTCCGGGCGTGCACCGAGGACGGCGTCGTGTGCGCGCCGACGGTGAGCCCCCAGCGGGAGCTGTGCAACGGCGAGGACGACGACTGCGACGGCCGGGTGGACGAGGGCGACCCCGAGGGCGGGCTGGCCTGCGTGGTGGACGGCGGGGCGGCGTGCGACATCGGCGCGACCCGCTGCGTGGACGGCGCCCTGAGCTGCGTCGCCGGCGAGCCGGGGGCCGAGCTGTGCAACGGGCTGGACGACGACTGCGACGAGGGGGTCGACGAGGCGGTGCCGGTGGCGCCGTGCCCCACCGGGCTGCCGGGGGTCTGCGCCGAGGGGGCGACGGCCTGCGTGGGCGGCCAGCAGTTCTGCGAGCCGGTGCAGGCGCCGGGGGTCGAGCGGTGCAACGGGCTGGACGACGACTGCGACGGCGCGGTCGACGAGGAGGCCCCGGGCGCCGGGCCGTGCGACACCGGCGCTCAGGGGGTCTGCGGGGCGGGGCAGCGGGTGTGCGTGCAGGGGCGGCTGGTGTGCCGGCCCGACCTGCGCCCGGGCATCGAGGACTGCAACGGGCTGGACGACGACTGCGACGGGGGCGTCGACGAGGGCGCGCCGGAGTCGGGCTTCGCCTGCGACTCGGGCGACGCGGGCCAGTGCGTGGCGGGGGTGACCGCCTGCGTGGCCGGGGTCCGGCGGTGCGTGCCCGGCGCCCCGGGGCCCGAGCAGTGCAACGCGGTGGACGACGACTGCGACGGCGAGACCGACGAGCGGGTGGCCACCGGCGCCGACTGCCTGACCGGGCAGCCGGGGCGGTGCGCGCTGGGGGTCGACGACTGCGTCGGCGGGGCGGCGGTGTGCGCCCGGGCGAGCGATCCGGGCGAAGAGCAGTGCAACGGGCTGGACGACGACTGCGACGGCTCGACCGACGAGTTCTCGGCCGAAGCGGGCACCGCCTGCGCGACGGGGCTGTTCGGGGCCTGCGCGGCGGGCACCCGGATCTGCGAAGGCGGCCAGGCCCGGTGCGTGCCCGACGTGGCCCCGGCGGTCGAGGTGTGCAACGGCGAGGACGACGACTGCGACGGCGCCACCGACGAGCAGGCGGCCGACGTGGGGCGGGCGTGCAACCCGGGCGGGGCCGACGGCGAGTGCCGCACCGGGCGCACGATCTGCGAGGCGGGGGCGCTGGCCTGCCTGGCCGGCCCGGCGGGCTTCGAGCGGTGCGACGGGGCCGACGACGACTGCGACGGCCGGGTCGACGAGCAGGTGCCCCAGGGCGGGGCCTGCGACTCGGGGCAGCCGGGCGTCTGCGCGGCGGGCGGGCTGGCCTGCCTCGACGGCGCGCTGGTGTGTCGGCCGGCGGCGGTGCCCGCGGCCGAGGTGTGCAACGGGCTGGACGACGACTGCGACGGCGCCACCGACGAGGGCACCGCAGGCCAGCGCTGCGACACCGGCGCGGCGGGGGTCTGCGGCGCGGGGCGCACCGCGTGCGACGCCGGGGTGCCGGCCTGTGTGCCGTCGGTCGCCGCGACCCCCGAGCGGTGCAACGGCCTGGATGACGACTGCGACGGCGCCAGCGACGAGGGCGACCCCGAGAGCGGGCTGGCCTGCGACTCGGACGAGGGCGGCGCCTGCCGGGCGGGGGCCACCGCCTGCGTGGATGGGGCGCTGGTGTGCGCGGCGGGTGATCCGGGCGCCGAGCAGTGCAACGGGGTCGACGACGACTGCGACGGCTCGACCGACGAGGGCGCGGCGGCCGGGGCCTGCGTGACCGGGCGCCCGGGGCGCTGCCGGGCGGGCACCGGGGCCTGCGTCGATGGGGTCGCGTCCTGCGTGTCCGACCTGTCGCCGGTGGCCGAGACCTGCAACGGCATCGACGACGACTGCGACGGCCGGGCCGACGAGGGCACCGGCGGGGCGGCCTGCGCGACGGGGCGGCCGGGCCTGTGCGCGGCGGGGGTGGTGGCCTGCGAGGCCGGCGCGCCGGTGTGCGTGGCGGTGACCGACCCCGACGCCGAGACCTGCGACGGGGCCGACGAGGACTGCGACGGCCGGGTCGACGAGGGCGACCCCGGCGGCGGGCTGGGCTGTGATCCGGGCGGGGTCGAGGGCCAGTGCCGGGCCGGGCGCACCGCGTGCGTGGTGGGCCAGGTGGTCTGCCGGCCGGGCGCGGCCGGGGCCGAGCGGTGCAACGGGGCCGACGACGACTGCGACGGGGTCACCGACGAGGGCAGCGCCGGCGGGGCCTGCGCGACGGGGCAGGCCGGGGTCTGCGCCGCGGGGCGCCTCGTCTGCCGGGACGGCGCGACGGTGTGCGTGGCCGACCGCGCCCCGGGGGCCGAGACCTGCGACGGGGCCGACGAGGACTGCGACGGGCGCACCGACGAGGGCCTGCTGGGCGGCGGCGGCTGCGACACCGGGCTGGCCGGGGTCTGCGCGGCGGGCACCCGGGTCTGCCGGGCGGGGCAGGCGGCGTGCGTGCCGGCCCAGGCGGCGGGGCCCGAGCGGTGCAACGGGCTGGACGACGACTGCGACGGCGCCATCGACGAGGGCGACCCCGAGGCGGGCGCCGCCTGCGATCGGGGCATGGGCCAGGGCGAGTGCGCGGTGGGCACGACCGCCTGTATCGCCGGGGCCTTGGTCTGCGAGGCGGGCGAGGGCGGCGTCGAGCAGTGCAACGGCGTCGACGACGACTGCGACGACGGGGTCGACGAAGAGGTCGCCACCGGGCTGGCCTGCGCCACCGGGCAGCCGGGGGTGTGCTCGGCGGGCGCGACCGACTGCCGCGCCGGCTCGACGGCCTGCGACCCGCGGCAGATGCCGGGCGCCGAGCGGTGCAACGGCATCGACGACGACTGCGACGGGACCACCGACGAGGGCACCGGCGGCGCGGCATGCGACACCGGCGCCCCCGGGCGCTGCCGGGCGGGGGTGATCGTGTGCGGCGACGGCGCGCCGGGCTGCCAGCGCATCTCGGGGCCGGTCGCCGAGACCTGCAACGGCCTGGACGACGACTGCGACGGCCGGGCCGACGAGGGCGAGCCCGGCGCGGGCCAGGGGTGCGATCCGGGCGGGGTCGAGGGGGTCTGCGCGACCGGCTCGACCGCGTGTATCGGCGGGGCGCTGGTCTGCGAGGCGGGTGATCCGGGCGCCGAGCGGTGCAACGGCGTCGACGATGACTGCGACGGCCGGCTCGACGAAGCGGTGCCCGCCGGCGGGGCCTGCGCCACCGGTCAGGCGGGGGCCTGCGCTGCCGGGACCCGGCGCTGCGTGGGCGGGGCGACGGCCTGCGTGCCCGACGTGGGGCCGGCCGCCGAGCGATGCGACGGGGTCGACGAGGACTGCGACGGCCGGGTCGACGAGGGCACCGGCGGCGCGGCCTGCGACACCGGCGCCGACGGGCCGTGCGCCACCGGGCGGCTGACCTGCGCCGACGGGGCGCTGATCTGCGCCGGGCTCGTGCAGCCGGGCGCCGAGACCTGCGACGGGTCGGACGAGGACTGCGACGGCGCGGTCGACGAGGGCGATCCGGGGGCCGGCGACGCCTGTGATCCGGAGGGGGTCGAGGGGGTCTGCGCGACGGGCACCACCGCCTGCGAGGGCGGCGCGATCGCCTGCGTGGCGGGTGATCCGGGCGCCGAGGTGTGCGACGGCGAGGACGACGACTGCGACGGCGCCACCGACGAGGCGGTGCCGGTCCGGGCGTGCGTCACCGGGCGGCCGGGGGTCTGCGCGGGGGGCACGACGACGTGCATCGGCGGCGTGGCGGGCTGCGCGCCCGACCGCGCGGCGGGGCCCGAGGCGTGCAACGGCCTGGACGACGACTGCGACGGGCGCACCGACGAGGGCCTGAGCGGGGCCGCCTGCGACACCGGCGCCGAGGGCATCTGCGCGGCGGGCGCGACGAGCTGTACCGGGGGCGTCCTGCGCTGCGTGCCGGCGAGCGCCGCCCGCGCCGAGCGGTGCGACGGCCTGGACGACGACTGCGACGGCCTGACCGACGAGGGCGGGCCCGGGGCCGGCGTGGCCTGTGATCCGGGCGGCGCGGCCGGGGCCTGCGCGACCGGCGCGACGGCCTGCGTGGCCGGGGCGGTGATCTGCGAGCCGGGCGATCCGGGCGCCGAGACCTGCAACGGCCTGGACGACGACTGCGACGGCGCCACCGACGAGGCGGCGCCCGCCGGCGGGGCCTGCGACACCGGGCTGCCCGGGCTGTGCGCGCCGGGCGACCTGGACTGCCGGGGCGGGGCCCGGGTGTGCGTCGGGCGGCGGGCGCCGGTGGCCGAGACCTGCAACGGCCTGGACGACGACTGCGACGGCGCCACCGACGAGGGCACCGGCGGCGAGGGCTGCGGGACCGGCGAGGCGGGGGCCTGCGCGGTGGGCGCGACGGCCTGCGTGGGCGGGGCGACGGTGTGCCGCCAGACGGTGCAGCCGACCGCCGAGGTGTGCAACGGCGCCGACGACGACTGCGACGGCGCGAGCGACGAGGGCGGGCCCGGCGCGGGCCTGGGCTGTGATCCGGGCGGGGTCGAGGGGGCCTGCGCCACCGGCGCGACGGCCTGCCTGGGCGGCGCGATCGTGTGCCAGCCGGGCGATCCGGGCGCCGAGGTGTGCAACGGCCTGGACGACGACTGCGACGCGGCGCTGGACGAGGACGTGCCGGTGGTCGCCTGCCGGACCGGGCGCCCGGGGGTCTGCGCCGACGGCACGACCCTGTGTATCGACGGCGCGTCGGGCTGCGCCCAGACCACGCCCGCCGGCCCCGAGGCGTGCAACGGGCTGGACGACGACTGCGACGGCCGCGCCGACGAGGGCGACCCCGGCGGCGGGGCCTGCGACACCGGCGCCGACGGGATCTGCGCCGCCGGCGCCCTGATCTGCGCCGACGGCGCGCTCGAGTGCCGGCCGCTCCAGGCGGCGCGGGCCGAGCAGTGCAACGGGCTGGACGACGACTGCGACGGCACCGCCGACGAGGGCGACCCCGGCGCGGGGCAGGCGTGTGATCCGGGCCCGGGGCAGCCGGGCGAGTGCCGGGCGGGCCTCACCGCGTGCGTCGGCGGGGGGCTGGTGTGCAACCCCGAGGCCCAGGGCGCCGAGGCGTGCAACGGGCTGGACGACGACTGCGACGGCACCGCCGACGAAGAGGTGGCCGAGGGCGGCGACTGCGACACCGGCCGGCTGGGCATCTGCGCCGACGGGGTGCAGCTCTGCGAGAACGGGGCGGTGGTCTGCGCGCCGGAGGCGTCGCCGGTGGCCGAGCAGTGCAACGGGCTGGACGACGACTGCGACGGCGCGGTCGACGACGGCGATCCGGGCGGCGGGGCCGACTGCGACACCGGCCGACCGGGGGTCTGCGGCCCGGGCATCGAGACGTGCCAGGGCGGGGCCATCGCCTGCGCGGCGGTGATCGCGGCCGGGCCCGAGCGGTGCAACGGGCTGGACGACGACTGCGACGGCGCGATCGACGAGGGCGACCCCGGCGGCGGGATCGCGTGCCCCACCGGCGACCAGGGGATCTGCGCGACCGGGCGCACCGCCTGCGAGGGCGGGGTGATCGCCTGCGAGCCGCTGGCGGTGGCCGGGGCCGAGACCTGCGACGGGCTGGACGAGGACTGCGACGGCGCCACCGACGAGGGCACCGGGGGCGCGGCCTGCCCCAGCGGACGCCCCGGGCGCTGCGGGCCGGGGGCCGAGGTCTGCCGGGCCGGGGTCCTGGTCTGCGAGGCGGCGCTGTCCCCGATCGCCGAGACCTGCGACGGCGCCGACGAGGACTGCGACGGCGCCACCGACGAGGGCGACCCCGGCGGCGGCGGCGCCTGCGACACCGGTGAGCCGGGCCGCTGCGGGCCGGGCGCCGAGCAGTGCCGGGGCGGGGCCCTCGTCTGCGAGGCGGCGCAGGGGCCGGTCGCCGAGACCTGCGACGGCACCGACGAGGACTGCGACGGGGTGATCGACAACGGCGATCCGGGCGGCGGCGTGGCCTGCGACACCGGCCGGGACGGCCTGTGCGCGGCGGGCCTCACCGCCTGCCGGGGCGGCGCGCTGGCCTGCGATCAGACCGTCGGCCCGGTGGCCGAGCAGTGCAACGGGCTGGACGACGACTGCGACGGCGCGATCGACGAGGGCGACCCCGGCGGCGGCGCGGCCTGCGACACCGGCCAGGACGGCCTGTGCGCGGCGGGCACCGAGCGCTGCGTCGACGGCGGGCTGGCCTGCGTGCGCGATACGGCGCTCACCGGCGAGGTGTGCGACGGGCTGGACCAGGACTGCGACGGCGCCCCCGACGAGGGCGACCCCGGCGGCGGCGGCGCCTGCGACACCGGCGTGCCCGGCGCCTGCGCGGCGGGCGTCGAGGCCTGCCGGGGCGGGGCCATCGTCTGCGATCAGCCCGTGCAGCCGGTCGCCGAGACCTGCGACGGGGTCGACGAGGACTGCGACGGCGTCGTCGACAATGGTGATCCGGGCGGCGGGGTGGCCTGCGACACCGGGATCCCGGGGCTGTGCGGGCCGGGCACGACCGCCTGCGTCGGCGGCGCGGTGCAGTGCGTCTCCGATACGGCGCCCCAGCCCGAGACCTGCGACGACTCCGACGAGAACTGCGACGGCGTCGTCGACGACGGCGACCCGGGCGGCGGCGCGCCGTGCGACACCGGCGCGCTCGGCGTCTGCGCCGACGGCACCGAGCGCTGCGTCGACGGCGACATCGAGTGCGTGCCGGACACCGCGCCGGGCGCCGAGGCGTGCAACGGCCTCGACGACGACTGCGACGGCCGGGTCGACGAGGTGCGCCCCGCGCCGTGCCCCACCGGCCTGCCCGGGCAGTGCAACCTGGGGGTCAGCATCTGCGAGCAGGCCGCAACCCGGTGCCAGCCGGTCTTCGAGCCGGGCGACGCCTGCGAAGAGGAGGGCACCGGCACCGACGAGGACTGCGACGGCGTGGTGGACGAGCGGCCCGACATCCGCTGCCTGCCGGCCGAGATCCAGCTCGTGCGGAGCTGCCTGCCGGACAACGACATCGAGGTGGCCCTGTCGATGGTCGTCGATCCGGTGGGCACCCCCCACCTCGCCCGGGTCGCCCGGGTGCTCGGCGATCTGATCTACACCGTCGTCGACGTGGACGGCGTGCCCACCGACGAGACCGTCGCCAACGGGATCAGCCTGCTGGGCAACGACGAGACCCGAGCCACCGACATCGTCCTGTTCGGGGGCCAGCCGGCCATCTGCTACCACGACGCCCGCCAGGACCACCTGGCGATCGCCCTGCGCACCGGCCCCGCCGCGTGGCGGGTCGAGGTGGTGGTCGCCGGGGCCGACGCCGGCCGCTACTGCGACCTCGAGCTCGACGGGCAGGGGCGGCTGTCGGTGGCCTACCAGAACGCCGGCGCGCTGCACTACGCGACCCGCACCGGGCAGGACGCCTACGTCATCGAGGTGGCCGACGACAACGAGGCGCGGGTCGGCGAGCACCTCGACTACACCAACTTCGGCGGGGTGCCGGTCATCGCCCACCACGACCCCAACGCCGGCACGCTGCGGCTGAGCGCCCGGCTCAACGCCGAGTGGGCCACCGCCTTCACCCGCCCGGCGACCCCCGCCGGGTGGCGCCCGGCGCTGGTGCTCGACGGCAACGGCTTGCAGGTGCTGCACGGCTCGGTGCCCGACGACCCCGACCTGGGATCGGACGGCGTGCTGTACCTGACCACCGGCAGCCCGGTGACCCTGCAGCTCGCGACCGTGGTGTTCGACGGCGACCCGGTGGGCGGCTGGGTCAGCGCCTACCGCGGCTCCACCGATACGATCGTCTTCGCCCGGGAGCGCCTGCGCAGCGCGCTGTTCGGGGCGCAGGACGCCCTGCACGTCTACACCGCGCCCGACGTCGGGGCCCGCAACCTGCTCGAGAGCAGCGGCAACGCGCAGCAGCGGCACAGCTACCTGTGGCTCGGCAGCGGGGGCGACCCGTTCGGGCTGCCGGTGCTGAGCTACGCCGACCGCCGGGGCGCGTTCGGCGCCGACCCGGGCACCTCGCTGGTGTGCCTGTACCGCCCGCTGGACACCGACCGCGACCGGCTGCCGGACTCGGTCGAGCTGGAGATCGGGACCAACCCCGACGACCCCGACACCGACGCCGACGGGGTCGACGACGGACAGGAGCTCTTGATCGACGGGACCGATCCGACGCAGGGTTGAGCCCATGGCGGAACACCTGTCGACCGCGGCGCTCCTGCTCGGCCTCACCCTGCTCGGGGCGCTGACCTGGACCCTGGCCGAGTACCTGCTGCACCGCTTCGCGGGGCACGTCTGGCGCAAGAACCCGTTCGGCGCCGAGCACACCCGGCACCACATCGAGGGGGGCTACTTCGCGCCCAGCCTCAAGAAGGCGGCCTACGTGACCCCGGTGGCCGTCGCCCAGACCGCCCTCTTCGCCTTGTGGCTGCCGCCCGCGATGGCGGTGGCCTACGGCGTCGGGCTGTGGGGGGGCTATGTGCTCTACGAGGTCATCCACCGCCGGGCGCACACCCACCCCCCGCGCCACGCCTACGGCCGCTGGCGGCGGCGGCATCACTTCTGGCACCACTTCGGCGACGCCCGGGTCAACCACGGGGTGAGCGTGCCCCTGTGGGACCACGTCTTCCGCACCCACCGGGCCCCGGGCGTGATCAAAGTGCCCCGCAAGCTGGCGATGCCCTGGCTGCTCGACGAGGCCGGCGAGCTGCGCCCCGAGCTGCGCGAGGACTACGCCCTGCGCGGCCGCTGAGCCCCCGCGCGCGTCACTGCGGGGGGTAGCCCGGCAGCGGCTCGGCCCGCTCCACCTCGAAGTTCATCACCCCCTGATTCAGCCGGGCGTGCCACTTCTGGCGGCTGTTCGACCGGGGGAAGGGCACGTCGGGCGCCGGCACCCCCAGGAACGCGCACAGCGGCCCCCAGCCGTCGGCGACCCGCATCACCAGCAGCCGCTCGGGGGGGATGGTCGCCTTCACCTCGGCGATGTGGGCCTCGAACTTCTCGATCGCGAACGCCTTGTCCTCGAAGCGCCCCTCGAAGATGCCGTCCCACAGCCGCCCCACGTTGCCGAACAGCCGGATGATCTGGCGGGCCCGCTTGTCGAACACCGCCCGCCCGGCCAGCGCCAGCTTGGCCCCGATGCCCGGCTCGGCCCGATAGATCGTCTCGTAGGCGCTCTGCCACCACTTCTCGGGGTCGCGCACTGTCAGGATCACCTTCGACTCGGGGTACTTCTCGGCGAGGGCGGCGTAGAACTCGAAGACCGGGAAGTCGACCGCGCTGCGGTACCCGTCGAAGATCGCGTCCCAGTCGGTCGGGCGCCCCTTCCACGCGTCGACCCAATGCCCCACCCGGCTCGGATCGGCGATCAGCTCGATCATGTGATCGCACGGCCCGAACCCGAGCATCTCCAGGGCGAGCTTGAGCGAGAGCGTGCCGGTGCGTCCGTGCCCGGCCCCGATGACCTTCAGCGCCATGTGCGTAGCTCCTACGCGGTTCTCCTCATACAACCCCCAAACCCCCTCGCCGGGCAAGCGGATCGAACAGAGCGGGGCGCCGCGGTTGACAGCCGCGGCCCGGCGGGCGCGTCATCGGGGATCCCTCGACGCGGAGCGCGCATGAACCGACTGCCATGGATGACCTGGGCCCCGCTGCTGCTGCTGGCGGCCTGCACCACCCACCCCGAGCGCAACCCGACGCTGGCCGAGCTCCAGCAGGCGGTGGCCGCCGACGAAGCCGAGAAGGCCGGCGACTGGCTGATGGACCGCCCCGAGGGCCTCAACCCGCTCGACGGGCGGGCGACGGCGGCGCCGCTGGTCGCGGTGCACGGCTACGGCAGCGAGGGCACCGAGTGGGTCGGGCCGCTGGCCACGATCGAGGCCCCGGGCACGACCTGGTACCGCTGGGACTGGATGACCTGCCCCGACGACGGGGCGGCGCTGCTGGCGAAGGCGGTGGCCGAGGTCGCCGCCCGGCCGGGTATCGAGCGCATCCGGCTCGTGGGCCACAGCTACGGCGGCCTGATCAGCGCGCTGGTGGCCCACCGCTACGCCGGCCCGGTGCCGCTCGAGGCGCACGTCGTCGCCGCGCCGCTGGCCGGGGTGCCCCGCATGAACCGGCTGTGCGGGGCGGTGAAGCCCGGCCCGGCGGGCGGGGGCGAGGCGGCGATCACCCAGTGGCGCACGGTGCACGCCCAGGACGGCGCGTTCCGCGATCTGGACGCCGACCCCCAGGTGGCCGACTGGGCCGGGGACGCGGTCGTCGCGCTGCCCGCCGAGTGGCAGGGCCGGCGCCTGGGGCACAACCGATCGCTGCAATGGGTGGCCGAGCGGCTGGCCCGGCCGGATGGAGGCGCTGCCGAGGGCGCCGAGGCCGATGCCCGGTGAGGCGCATGAGGCTCAGGCCTGGATCTCGACCTCGAGCGGCTCTCCGCGGCGCACGCACCACCGCTGGAGGTGGGCCCGGGGCAGGTCGGCCGGGCCGTCGATGACCCCGTAGCGGGCCGGGCAGTCGCAGGGCGCGTCGGCCCGGTGGGGCGTGTGGCGGGGCACGTGCTCCCAGGCGCCGGGGTTGAGCCAGCGGGTGCGGCCCAGGCGGCGCAGCACCGGGCGGTGGGTGTGCCCGAAGACGACGATCGGGGCCCCGGTCAGCCGGCCGATCCGGCGGGCGATGCGCCCGAGCTGGGGGTGGATGTCGGCCGAGGGCCGGGTCCGGTCGAGCCGCCACCACGCCAGCGCGCTGCCCCCGAGCACGCCCATCGCCAGCCAGGTCCCGGTCTCGGCGTCGTCGGCGGCGAAGCCGGCCACCAGCCCGGCGACGACGATCAGCACCAGCATGATCCGGTCGAACATCATGCCGTGGGCCAGCCGGGGCAGGCTCTGCCCGATGTGTGGCCGGCGCAGGCCGTCGAGGGCCAGGATGCGGGCCAGCGGCATGCCGTAGCGGGCGGCGAACTTGCGCAGCCGGGCCCGCCGCCGGGCGCGGGTGGCGGCCTCCCGTCGGCGGCGGCTGAGGCGGTCGCGGGTGGTGGCCCGGGCGTAGTGCCACAAGAAGGCCACCGTCTGCCACGCGGCCCGGGCGAGCACCAGCGGCGAGTGGCGCTTCATCCACCGCCAGAGGTCGCCCAGGGTCCAGGTGTCGAGGTCGTGCACCGGGAAGCTGCGCACCCGATTGCAGAAGTAGCGCAGCCCGAAGTGGCCGAAGTTGGGGGCCAGGTGCCCGTCGCGGTCGGCGGCGAGCGGGGCGAGCGGGTCGGGGAAGGTGGCGTAGGGGTCGAAGCGGTGGCCGTGCTCGATGTAGGCCCGCCCCGGCTCGTAGAAGAACCACGGCTCGAAGCGCACCCCGGCCCGCACCGCCTCGGGCTCGTCGGCGTGCAGCGCGACCTGCTCGACGAACGCCGCCCGCACGTCCCCGAACCACAGGTCGACGTCGTGGTTGCCCACCACGAGCACCAGCCGGTGGCCGGCCTCGACGAAGCGGGCCAGCGCGGCGAAGGTGCGCCGGTGGTAGGCGGCGATGATCCCCATCTTCCACACCGCCCGGTGGGCCTCGAAGGCCAGCCCGTGCAGCGCCTCGTCGGCGTCGGGCGCCGGCGCGTCCCGCCCGTCGGGGCGCAGGTCCATGTGCAGGAAGTCGATGCTGTCGCCGTTGAACAGCAGCGTCCACCGCCCGCCGCCTCGGGGGCCGTGGGTCCGGTGGTGGTCGACGAAGCGGGCCAGGGCGTGATCGAGCCGCACGACCTGGCGCAGCGCGCCGAAGCCGACCCGCAGGGGGGCGGCGGGGTCGAGACCCGGCGCCGGGCGCAGCGGGCCGCCGAGGTGCAGGTCGGAGACGATGAGCAGGTTCGACGGCTCGTCGGGGGCGCCCGGTGTGGGGACCGGGCCACGCGGGGCCCGGGGGGGACGACGGGTCGAAGGCATCGGGAGGACTCCGCTCGGAGAGGCGGGCGCGACCCGCCGCCTCTATGATGCACGAGCGGGCCCGATCGATACATCCATCGAATCCGGTCGACCCGAAGCAGGCTGCGGTCGGCGGGCCGCCGTGGGCCCCGGACTGTCACGAAACGGGGGGATCGGTATCATGGGCGCCCACTCGGAGGTCGCCCGTGCCCACGCTGCCCGCCCGCCTGCAACGCGCGCTGTTCGCCGCGCTCGCCCTCGCCTGCCTGTCTGCGTGCGACGACGCGCCGGACGTCCTCGACGCCGGCCCGCCGGACGCCGACGGGCTCGACGCCGAGATCGGGGACGCCCCTCCGCCCGCGCCGGACGCCCTCCCGCTGGACGAAGCCCCCCCGGCCACCCCCTGCGTCTGGCCCGCGGACTGCCCCGAAGGGGACTGCATCGACGGGGTCTGCGCGCCGATGGTGAGCGACCGCTGCTCGGGGGACGCCACCTGCCCCGAGGACGAGCAGTGCGGCGGCTTCGAGCGGCGCTTCTACTGCCTGCTGCCGTGCGAGGCCGACCGGAGCTGCCCCTGGCGCCCCCGGCTCTGCGCCAACCGCCAGGGCTGCCTGCCCAACGCCAACTGCAAGGACGGCCGCTGCATCAACGACTGCGTGCTCGACAGCGACTGCCCCGCCGGCGGCCACTGCGTGGAGGGCGAGTGCCGGCCGCTGCCCGCGCTGTTCCCCGGTGATCCGATCGGCCCGCTCGCCGGCCCCGGCCAGCTCGTGGCGGGGGTCGGGGTCGCCGCGCTGGACTACCCGATCGGGGTGTCGATGGCCGGCTACGGCGCCCGCTCGGGGGCCTCGACCCCCTACAACGCGGCCCTCGGAGGCAGCGACCGGGTCTTCGACCACCAGGACGGCCGGGCGCTGGTGCTCTCCACCGAGGACGACATCCTCATCGTGCTCCGGCTGCCGCTGGGCTGGTCGACCGACTACCTGCGCACGCTCATCGCCCTCGAGGTGCAGGCGCGGACCCACAGCCCGGCCCACCCCGCGGGGCTGAACGTGCTCGACAAGCTGATCACCGTCGCCACCCACTCCCACAGCGGCCCGGGGCGCTTCTGGAACCTGCTGGCGGGCACCGGCCTCGGGGTCTTCGGCCACGGCGAGTTCTCGTCCGAGATGGTGCACCGCTACGCCGAGTCGTTCGCCACGGCCATCGTGCAGGCCCTCGAGGACGTGCAGCCGGCCCGCTTCGGCTACACCGTGATCGACGACTTCGACCCCGAGCGCATCGTGCACAGCGACCGCCGGAGCGAGTCGCCGCCGCTGCTCGACGACCGGCTGATGGTGTGGCGGGTCGAGGACCTCGGCGGCCGACCGCTGATGGGGGCCATCAGCTTCGCCCTGCACGGCACCCACATGCAGGAGACCTGGGTCACCGGCGACGTGGCCGGCGGCATCGAGCAGGTGGCCAGCGACCGGCTCTCGGCCGAGGCGGGGCGCTTCGTGCCGGTGATGTTCCTCAACGGCAACGCGGGCAACGTCAGCCCCCGGGGCGACCGGGCCACCGACGTGAGCTGGGGCAAGATCCAGACCCTGGGCCACCTCGTCTGGCCCATCTTCCGCGACGCCTGGCAGCGGGCCACGCCCCGGGATCACATCGCGCTCGAGGTCGTCTCCCGGCGCATCCCCATCACCTACGACCGGCTGGGCTACGACCGCAGCGTGCCCGACTTCCGCAGCGCGGAGGGCACGCCCTACGAGTACGGCGGCTTCTCGTGCGTGGCCGGCTCGCGGGAGGCCGACAACCCCCACCAGGACGGCATGCTCGGCTGCCGCATCGACCTCCAGAGCTTCCTCGGCCACCCGGTGATGCAGGGCCACAAGACGGCCATCGCCGCCCTGCGCATCGACGATCTGGTCGTGACCACCCTGCCCGGCGAGCCCACCAGCGAGCTGGGCCTGCTGCTCGCCAACGGCGTCGAGCAGGACGCCGCCGCGGCCGGCATGCCCCAGGTGCGGGCGCTCAACTTCGGCTACGCCCAGGACCACCAGCTCTACCTGCTGACCCGGGAGGACTGGTTCCTCGGGGGCTACGAGGCCAGCCAGAACTGGTTCGGCTGGGCGCTGGGCGAGTACATCGCCGCCGAGTCCCGGGCCCTGGCCGGGCAGCTCTTCACCCCCGGGCGGGAGGACAACGCCACCGGCATCCAGCCGACGTGGTTCCCCGACCTCGCCGACGACACGGTCGACCCGACCCCCACCGTCGAGACCCCCGGCCGCTTCGCGGTCGACGCCCCGGGCCACCTCACCCGGGGCGCGCTGCTCGAGGTGCAGTGGCACGGCGGCCACCCCGGCATCGACCTGCCGTGGGTCGTGCTCGAGCGGCTCAACGACCGGGGCGGCTTCTCGCCGGTCTATCGCAGCCCGGGGGTGATCTTCGACCACAAGGGCTTCGAGGCGGTGACCCTCTACCGGGGCAACTACGGCCAGGACCACCGCTGGTCGAGCCGGTGGGAGTTGCCGTTCGACTTCCCGCTCGGCACCTACCGCCTGCGGGCCGTCGGCCAGGCGTTGATCGACGCCCGGAGCCGGACCTACGAGGCCCGGAGCGCCCCGTTCGAACTGCGCCCGGCGACCCTCGCGATCCACGACTGGCAGATCGAAGCGGGCACCGTCAGCCTGACCTTCACCCTGCCCGACGGCCCGACCAACGACGACGGGCGCAGCCCGTTCGACGGCCTCGAAGCGCGGGGACACCTGCTGCGGGTCGACCCGTTCTGGCGCCTCGACGGCGCCCAGCGGCGGTGGTCGTTCGTGCTCGGCCAGCCCGTCGCCGACCCCGAGGTGACGGTGACCGTGGCCGGCGGCGGCGGCCCCTACCGGGTCGAGGCCCGCAGCGCCACCGTCGACCGGGCCCTGGTGACCGGCCGGGCGGATGACGGCACCGAGCGGGTCACGACCGTGCCCGACTGGCCGGCCCACGCGGTCGACATCGACCTGCCCGGCCCGGGGGGCTACACCCTCTTCGTCGACGACGCCTGGGGCAACCGGGCCCGGCTGACGATCAGCCCCGACCAGAACCGCTGAAGCCCGTTGGGCGGCGACCGTATGCGGACGCCTGAACTCGGCAATTGAAGCGGCGCCCACGATGCTCTAACCGATGACGAGAAGCTGTCGCGCCCCCGGGCCGTCGGGCGCGCAGCGCATCGGAGGCAGCGTGAGCGACCCCTGCACCCTCGTGGGCTCGGCGTTCGACGAGTGGCACATCACCCGGCCGATCGATCGCATCGGCGACGAGGTGGCCTTCGAAGTGCGCCGGGACGACACCGGCGCGGTCGCCCGGCTGCGCACAGCGACCCGCCCGGGCCCGTCCCCCCTGCTCCTCGCCCAATACGGGAGCTGGGCCTACATCCGTCACCCGGTGTGGTCCCGCCCGCTGGGCGTGGTGCGGCTGCCGGACGGCCGCCCGGGGCTGCTGATCGATGGGTCGGCCCCGCCCGACTGGCCGGCCTTCGACCGGGTCGTGCTGGAGCCGGCCGACTGGGTGCGCGCGGCCGCCACCCTGAGCGACGCGCTGGCCGCGCTGCACGCCGAAGGCATCGGCTACGGGTCCATGCGGCCGCGGCAGGTGCGGGTCGACCCCGACGGCGGGGGGCGGCGGGTGCGGGTGATCGGCCTCAGCGCCGAGCCGGCAGGCGAAGGCGGCCCCCGCACGCTGCCCGACCCCACCGACGATCAAGCCGCCCTCGCCCGCCTCTTCGGCGCCTGCCCGCCGGTGGGCGCCTCGCCGCTGCTCGACGACGCCCGGGCGATCCTGGCGCGGGGCGCCGAGCGGGATCCCGGGGCGCGCTTCCCCAACATGGCCTCGATGTGCGCGGCGCTGACCGGGCTCCTGGGGCCCGGCGGGCGCCCGAGCCGGGATCGGCGGCCCACCCTGGACGACTCGCCGGGGGTCTACCCCGCGCTGCCGTCCCCCGAAGCCGAAGGCCGGGCCACGCTGGAGGCGCTGCCCGCGGCGCTGGAGGGCGACCTCGAAGGCGACACCGACGAGGTCTCGCTCGACCTGCCCTTCGAGCCGGCCGGGTCGATCCTGCGGACCGCCGCCGAGATGCCGATCCCCAGCCCGCCCGTCGAGCGCGCCGCCGAGGTCCGGCCGGGCCTCGCGGTCGAGGGCCTGCCCATCCCGCCGACCTGCGCGCTCGGGCCCGAGGCGGACCGCTGGACGGTGCCCACCGTCGTGCCCGGCGGGGTCCTGCGCCACCGCCTCCGGCTGCGCCCGACCGACGCGGCCACCGCCCTCGGCGCGCTGCGCGGGGCGCGGATCACCGCCGCCGACGGCGCCGCCCCGGGCGGCCTCGAAGCCACCGTGGAGCCGGTCGGGCGTGGGTGGCCCCTGCCGCTCGACCGGCCGGCCGACCTCGACCTCGTCTTCAGCTTCGCCGACGCGCGCCCCCCGGGCCCCGACGCGCCGCTGCGCCTGCACCTGACCTTCGACGACGGCGGCGAGGCCCTGCCCCTCGAGCTGCCCCGGGCCGGGCGCCGGGTGGACGCCACTTTACTCATCGACATCGGCGCGAGCGCCATCCGGTTCGCGGCGCTCGTCGACGACCGGCTGCGCCCGCTGCCCGACCCGTCGACCGGAGACGACGCCGCCCCCGCCGGCCGCGCCGACCCCCGGGGCGCGGCGCTGCTCGCGGGGCTCCAGGGCGCCATCAACGACGGGCGCCTCGCGCCCCGGGACGTCATCCTGCTGCCCTCGCTCGACGACGACGCGCTGGCCATCGAGCGCCACCGCCGGGTCGTGCGCCGCATCCTGCCGGCGGCCCCCATCCGGATCGGCCTCGCCGCGTCGGTGGCCGCCGCGTTGAGCCGGTCGGGCCCCGAGCCGCTCCTGGTGGTCGACGTCGGGCGCCGCTCGACGCACTGCATCGCGGTGGACGGCGCCACCGTGCACGCCCGGGGGCGGATCGACGGCGGGGGGCGTGGGCTGGGGCGGGCCCTGGCCGCGGTGGAGATCTTCGACGCCGCCGAGTCGACCTCGCCCGCGCCGGCCGACGACCGCGAGCCGCCGGCCGGCGCCATGGCCCTGTTCCGGCTGCCCACCCGCGCCGCGCCCGACCCCCGCGCGGCCCCGGCGCTGCCCTGGCGCATCCGGGCGGCCGACGGCGAACCGCAGACCGACCCCGGGCCCGTCGACCGCACCGACTGCCTGCGGCGGATCGCGGTGCAGCTCGAGCCGCCCCCCGACGACCCGGCGCGGGCCCGCCAGCATCAGCGATTCGAAGCGGCCCTGCGCGACCGCGACCCGGCGATCATCGACGCCCTCGGCCCCACGCTCGGATGGTCCGTGGACGGCGAACCGCCGACGACGCTGAGCCCCGGCCGGTGGGCGGCGGTGCGGGCGGTGCTCTGCGCCGAGCGGACCCACGGCGCCCGGCTCGACGCGGCGTGCGACGCCATCGCCCGCTGCGCGTGGTCGGTCGCCCGCACCGCGTGGGGCGAGGCCCCCGACGGCCTGGACGTGATCCTGACCGGCCGCGGCGCCCGGGGCACCCCGCTCGCCGCCGCGCTGGAGCGCCAGCTCCCGGTCGAGGTGCACCAGCCCCGGGGGCCCCTGGTCTTCGACGGCGCGGTCCGCTGGCGGGCGCGGGGCCACCTGCCGACGTGGCCCGGCCCCGACCGGCTGGGGTTCCGGCTGCTGCAGCTCGCCCCCGAGGCGGTCACCCTGTTCGACGCCGACTGCCACCTCCGCCGGGCGGTGGCCTGGCGCCCGCTGCCCACCGAGCCGATCACCCTCGCGGTGGCCTGGGGCGACGAAGACCCCCGGATCTGCGCCACCCTCGACCCGCCGAGCGGCGAGGCGACCGCCCTCAAGATCCGGCTCGTCAGCGACCCCGGCGCCGAGGCCCACCGCCTGGAGGCGACCTTCGTCGCCCTGCCGGCCCCGCTCGATGCGCTCACCGACGCGATCGAGCACCTGCTGCGCAGCCAGCCGCCGATGCCCGACCGGGACGACCTCGACGGGGCCCTCGACGCGTGGTGGGCCACCCCCGAACCGCGCCTGGACGGCGAGCGCGCCGTGGGGACCCCCCAAGTGCTGGGCGTGCTCGGCGAAGACCCGCTGGTGCCGCCGGCGCAGTGCGTGGAGACGCCCCCCGCGCGCCGTCGGGCCCAGACCCGCATCACGTTGCAGATGCCGGGGCTGGGGATGCTGCCGGACTGAGGCGGATCAGTCCCGGCGTGGCCCGCGGTCACGGGCTTCGGCCGGCTCGCCGGGCTCGAACGGGGGCGCCTGGACCGTCGGCGAGCTGTCGGCTCGACTGTCGAGCCCGAACCGGATCGCCTCGCCGACGAGCAGCGCCAGCCCGCTCCCGTAGCCCAGGGCCGCCGCGGTCTCGGCCACCGCCGCCTCGCCATCGGCCGCGGCGGCGATCACGTTGCTGATCAGCCCCACCGCCACCAGCCCCCCGCCAACGGCCACCCCGGTCATGCTGAACCGCTCGACCGGCGGCGGGGGCGGCGCGAGCAGGTAGTCCAGCTCGACCGGCGCGGTGCGTCGGGCGGTGATCGCCTGCTGATGGGGCACGGTGCCCCCGTCGACCCCGTCCTGGCCCCGCTGCCAGACGACGACCGTGTACCGGCCGGGCTCGACCTCGACCGGATCGGGCGAGCAGCGACGCGGCGGCGCCGCATCGGGCGCGCCACCGCCCCCCAGAGGCTGCACGGCGAAGTACACCTCCCGACCCCCGCGGCACGGCACCCGGAGCCGAGCCGGGTGCTGCGCTTTCAACGCCTCGGCCTGCTTCGCCGCCCGTTGGGCCAATCGCTTGCCGGCGGCGGTGTTGCCCGCCAGCCGCTCGAAGACCTCGACCGCAGCGTCATATTGCCGATCGTCGGCGAGCGCCAGGGCCAGGATGTAGTCCATCCGGGCCTGCCACCGGGGGGCCGGCTTGCGGCGCCACCCCATCTCACGC
Source organism: bacterium (assembly GCA_030426085.1). GTDB lineage: Bacteria > Myxococcota_A > Bradymonadia > UBA7976 > UBA1532 > JACKDM01. Next base: position 41,490 of record JAUHYW010000004.1, read on the forward strand.
AGCGCGTCGATCGTGCGGTGGTCGCCGACGTCGACCTGCGTGGACGACGGGTCGAGCAGGGCGTCGAGCGCGTCCTCGCCCAGCCGGCGGTGCGTCGCCGGCATGTCGGGGGTGCTCAGGAACGCCAGATACATGTCGACGGCCTTGAGCGCGCGCTCGGACTGCTCGTACGCCATCGCGAGCGCGAGGCGGATCGACCCCTGCTCGGGCGAGTCGTCGGTCGAGTCCTTCAGCGGCTCGAGCAGCTCGATGCCGCAGGCCATGTCGCCCGCGTTGACGCACATCACCCCTCGCCGGGCCTGCTCGTGGTCCGCCTCCTCGGACGTGCCGGCCGGGTTCGCATAGCCGACGGACGCCACCAGCCCCCCCCCGAGGAGCAGCCACAACGCGCCAGACCTCATGGCGCTCACCGGGGTCGCTTCGGGACGGGCAGAGGCACTTTGGAGTCCACCGAGTGGATGCTCGGGCGCGCTCGCTTCTGCCGCTCACCCGCCGGCTTCGCCTTCTGCGGGGTGGACGACTTCTTCTTCCCGGTGGGCGGCCTCTGCTTCCCTCGCCCCCGCCGCCTGCGCTTCTTGCGTACGGGCGCCTTCTCGGGGACCACCCGCCACTCTTCCAGCCGGGCGCTGAGCACTTCGTCCCGACAGAGCGCCTTCAACGCCTTCTGCGCGCAGATCTGCGCGTCGATGGCCGCCACGAGCCGCCCCCGCGACTCGGGGCGCTCCAGCGCGAGCCCCACCAGCAACGCGTCGATCACCGGCCGCTCATGCTCCTCGCCATACTCGACCGCATAGGCCAATCGGGCCCGGCCCCCATCGCTCACGCCTTCGGGCGGCTCGCCCCGGCTCGGCAGTGGCACCAGCAGCGTCAGCGATGTCAGCATGAGCGTCGCCGCCCCGCCGCGCCCGACCCGACCCACGAGCCCGTCTCGCATGGTTCGACCTCCTCTCGACGCGCACTCTACGGCCCCTCTGCGCCCGAATCAACGCCCCGGCGAGCGAGGGTGTTGAAGCAGCGCCCGAGGTGGGGCATTGTGAAGTGGAACGTCAGGGTCCCACCGGGCCGGAGTCAGGACCTCATCCGGGAGATGCCGCGTGTACGCACGCCCACTCATCGCCGCCGCCATGCTCTGCGCGCTGCCCGCAGCCCCCGCCGCCGGGCAGACGCCGGACGCGTCGTTCGACGCGCTGTACAAAGAGGCGAGCGAAGCCTATCGCCAGGGTCGCCACGGGGACGCGGCCCCGCTCTTCCGCCGCCTGATCGATCGGGACCCCGAAGACCCGGCGCTCGAGTTCTACCTGGCCGACGCGCTGAGCCACATCGGGCAGCACGACAGCGCTCGCCTCCGCCTGCGCGGATTCCTGGACCGGGTGACGCGCAGCGCGGTCCCCATCGGGGACTACCAGCCCGAGATCGAGGCCAGCGTCGAGCTGCTCGGGCGCCTGCGCACGGCGGACGCGACCGACCCCCGAGAGGGCGACGCCGCCACCATCTTCGGCGGCGTCGCGCTGGGCGCAGGCGTCGCTGCGGCCGGCTTGCTGGCGGGCTATCTGATCACCGACGCGCAGGCCGACGACGCCGAGGCGCGGTACGCCGAGGTCAGGGACCACCCGAAGCCCTGGAGGGCGTTGCCCGATGGGACCAGAGACTACTCCGCGCGCAGCACCGAAGAGAACCAGAAGCGGCGCGACATGGACGAAGCCAACGGCCGGGCCACGGCCTTCGGCGTCGCGGCCGGTCTCTCGGCCGGCATCGCGGTCGTGAGCGCCGTTGTGTGGGGGTTCCTCCCCGGAGGGGGCGCGGGGCCCGATGTCACGCCCGTCATCGAGGCCGGCGGCGCGGGCTACGGCGGGGTCATGCTCGGAGGTCGATTCTGATGCGATTCACCGGCCTCGTCATCAGCCTGATGTGCGCGCTGGCCCCGGGCTGTCGGGACTCGATCCCGGTGACGGCTTGCGGAGGGGGCTGCCCGTTCACCTGCGCTGAGCTGTCGAGTGGTGAGTGGGCGTGCTTGCGGTTCCCCGATGGGGGCGTCGGCGATGTGGCGCCCGACGGGTGGGCGCTCGACGCGCAGCCTTCGCCGGACCTGCCGATCGACGTCGACCGGCCGCCGGTGGGCGCTGAGATGGGGATGAGCGACGCTGCGCCGGATACGGCGCCGTCCGATGGATGGATCCCCGACTCCGAGCCGGTGCCCGACATGGGAGCGCCCGATGGCCCGGCACCCTTGCCCACTCTAATGCTCCAGCCCGTCGGCCGAGGCTGCGCGGAGCGGGACGCAATGGAGGTCGAGGTGACGTCGCTGGGCGCCTACCTGGAGGGAGCGGCGCCGGAGGGCAGCGAAGATGTCGAGATCTACCTGCCGACGGCGCCGCCCGATTGTAGTTGTCCGTATGCCTTGCCGGCGGCTCAAAAGGTCGCCGACGAGCGTCCCCTGATCCCGCGGTGGCGGATCGTGGGCTGCCTGGGGAGTGTCTGTGCCGAGAACTGTGCGCCCGAGTTGATGTGCGTGGGCGGTTGGTGCACAGCCGCTTGCCCTCAGTACCGAGACGGAGGATCGGGCGAAGACAGGTGTATCGCCAACGACGATAGGGACCCTTCAGACAGTCGTCTGGATTCTGCATGTGCGTGCAGCGCCGTCGGTGCAGCCTGCGTCCGCTCCACAAACGACGCGATGGCGCAGTATGAATGTCGCCTGCCTTGTACGGACGTGTCGGACTGCCCCCCCCGGATGGCTTGTCTGGGTCCAGAGAGGAAGACGTGGCTGGTGAGAGGCCAAAGTAGTGACCATCAACGGAGCGTTGGCTCTTTGAAGTTCTGTGTGCCGGGTGAACGGCCCCATCGCGCTGCCTGCCTGACGCCGCTCGGCATCGAAGGTTTCGACGGGGAACCAGACGCCGACTTCGAGGATTGGGCCGAATTTTTCGAGGGTTGGGACGAATATATGGAATGCATCGTCGGGTGTTTCAGGCCCGAGAGGTCGTGTGACTGCCTACTCGAGCTGGCCGGCACAGCCCACGCTTGCAGTCGAACCCATCACCCTGAACGATGCCTCTTCATGCCTGAATGCGCAGACGAATGACCATGGCATCATCCACCAAGCCCATGGTGCGAGTGCATCTCGGCTTCCGGTCGCACATCTGGGCTCAGATATGCCTATGCCTTCATCTGTGTCTGTGGCTCGGCCCCGCCGCCGCTGAGACACGCGCGGCCGACACCGGGCTGCTCGTCCTCCTCCCCGAGAGCGACGCCGCCGACCGGGCACGCGCCACCGCGGTCGCGGAGCTGGCGCGCAGCGGAGCAATCCGGCTCCTGCTGCTGAGCGATACGGGGCCGACCCATCTCGATCTCCGGCAGCCGGTCGGGCCGGAGATCGAGGCTCAGATGCGAGAGCAGGGCGACGACACTGTTCATCCAGCGGAGTTGCTCGCCAAAGCCACGGACATCGCGAAGGCCGAAGGCGCTGTCATCTGGTACTTTGGGCCTTGCTCCTACCCGGCAGCCGGCGGTATGGGAGATGCTTTCCTGAAAGCCAATCAGGCACTGGCCAACCAATGGCGGGTCGCTCTGACTTCCAAAGCCCGCGTGGTGTGCGACGAAGAGCCCAAAGGTTACGAGTGGCAGGACGCCTGCGAGCAGAGGTATCTCCGCTGCCTGCCGATCGACCTCGACGCGCTTCGTGCCACCGCCCGCGCGCTCTGGCCCCCATGGGGTGAGCAGATACTGGCCCGGCTCCCGGGCTGGCCACAGCGCAAGATCGGCGACCTCCGGGGCGACGCATCTCCCGCGCCCGACCCCCCGCCCGCCGCGCCGGTCGCCCGGACCGAGAGCGACCCGCCGGACGCCGGCGTCGCCGCCGCGCCACCCACCCCGCCCCCATCCAGCGGCGCCGTCATCACCTACGCCCCCGAACCCCCCGCCGACCCCGGCCTGCCGCTGTGGAAGATCATCCTCGCCTGCGCGCTCCTGCTCGGGGTGGCGATCGGCGGGTGGGTGCTCCTCCGGCCGCGCAGCCGGGTGCCGGCGATGGCGGCGCCGACGCGGCGCAACGGCGAGCTGCTGCTGCTCGACCTCTTCAGCCGGTCGCTGGTGCTCGAGCGGGTGCGGGTGCCGCTGGGGCAGGCCAGCCGGAGCCAGATCCACCCGCTGCCGTGCGAGCCGCAGGGGCGGCAGGCGATCGTGGCGATCGAGGTCGAGCCGGTGGCCCAGCGCAAGGACGCGATCACCGTCAACCTCATCGTGGACGACCTCTCCGACCCCGAGGCGCCGGCCCGCAGCGGGCAGGTGGTCGAGCTGACCCACGGGGGCGAGGCGGTGGCCTTCGGGCTGCTGCGGGTGCGCTGGGCGGGGTGAGCCGATGCGGCGGTTCCGGGGCGCAGCGCGCGAGTGGCAGGTGGTCGGCACCCTGGGGCGGGGGGGCACGTCCACCGTCTACGGGGTGGTGCCGGCCGCGGCCGAGGACGGCGCGGGCACGGTGTACGCCCTCAAGCACGCCCTCGAGGTCGAGCGGGCGGGGCTGCTCGACGAGTGGGACCGGCTGGGGCGCTACGCCGGGCGGGCGGTCGAGCTGTTCGGGGCGCCGGCGGCGGCGCTCTTCCCGGCGGTGCACGATCACGACCCCGAGGGCCGCTTCTTCGTCATGGATCGGGTCGACGGCACGCCGCTCGCCGAGCTGCTCGAGCGGGGCCCGCCGCTGGCGCCGGGGCATCGGGCGCGCATCGCGGCCGACGTCGCCGAGGCGCTGGCGGTGGTCGAGGACGCCGGGGAGTCGGCGCCCGATCTGAAGGCCGACGCGGTCTTCTGGCGGCCGGGGGCCGGGCGGGCGACGATCATCGACTGGAACGTGCTGCTCGAGGCCGATCCGGCGACCGGCCGGCGGCACGCCCGGCGGGCGGCGACGGTGCTCGACGCGCTCTTCGCCGGGCGCCCGGTGGAGGAGCCGGGCGACGGCGCCTCCCCCGGGCGCTGGCAGCGCTACCCGGCCCCGGTGCGGGATGCGTTGGAGCGGCTGTACAAGCAAGCGGGCGACGCCCGGGAGGCGGCGCAGGTCCTCGGCGGGCTGGCCGAGGCGCTCGACGCCTCGCCCGAGAGCGCGCCGCCCCGTCGGCGCGCCCCGACGCCGCCGCCCGATATCGGGGGCGGGGGCCCGACCGCCGACCCGCTGGCCGAGGAGCGGCGGCGCTTCGTGCTGCACGCCCGAGCCCGGCCGGTCCGGCTCGGGGGCGCCGAGGGGCGGGCGTTCGTCGACGCGGTGGCGGCGTGGCAGGCGCTGCGGGCGGTCGAGCCGGATGATCTGCGGCGCATGATCGGGGCCCTGAAGACGGCGCTGCACCGCTCGGCGCGGGCCGAGGGCTGCCTGCCGCCGACGACGCTGGCGCTGTACGGCGAGGCGCTGGATACAGCCGTCCGGGCGGCGCTGGAGGCGGCGACCGATCTGGCCCGTCCAGAGCGGCTGGAGGTCGACCTGCGGGCGATCGTCGGCGGCTGCGAGGCGGCGCTGCGCTCGGCCGAGGGCGGCGCGCTCGACCCGGAGTCGCAGGCGATGGTCGAGGGCGCCCTGCGGGGGGCGTTGGCCGGCCTGGGGGTGACCCGGGGCCGGGTGTCGGACCTGATCGCGGCGGTGGAGCGGTGGCGGGCGACGACGTGCGACGGGCCGGTCGCCGAGGCGGCCGCCTTGCAGCGGGCGCTGGACGAGGTGGGCCCGGTGCGGCTGCTGGTCGATGCCCGGGGTGAGCTGGCGCGGCGCCTCGAAGCGCTCGACGGTGATCGCTCGATGCGGGGGGCGGTGCGCGCCGCCCGGCGGCTGCTGGGGCTGCCGGTGGGTCCGCGGCTCCCAGGGCGGGCGGCGGCGGCGGCGCTGCTGCTGCTGTGCCTGGCGGGGGCCATCGCGCTCTTGATCCCGTCGTCCCCTGAGCGAGCGTCGGGCGCGGGGCAGGCCCAGCCGGCCGACGCCCGGATCCATCTGGCGGTGGGGCAGCCGGTCCAACCGCTGGCGCCGGAGACGGCGGTGGTCGACGCGGGGCCGCCCGCGCCGGATGGCGCCGTCGGGGGTGCGGCCGACGCGGCGCGGCCGGCCGACGGGGCGGCGCCCCGACCGGAGAGGGCCGGATCACCCGAGCGCGTGGAGGGCGCCCTCCAGCGCAGAGCGGCCCCCGAGCCCGAGCCGCCGATGGAGCCCGAGCCCGAGCCGCCGATGGAGCCCGAGCCGCCGATGGAGCCCGAGCCCGAGCCCGCGCCGCCGATGGAGCCCGAGCCCGAGCCGCCGATGGAGCCCGAGCCCGAACCACGAGAGCCCGACGCCCGGGCCCCTCGGGCGGCGGCCGCCCCCGACGCCGGCCGGATGCCCCCTGCTGACGCCGCGCCCGGCGCTCGGCACGAGCCACCTGCTGGGCATGGGTCACCCGCAAGGGCCAAGCGCAAGCGTCCACCCATCCAGCGGACCGATGCGCGGCAATCGAACCAACCCCGTGCCGACAAGCCCCGCGAGAGGTCCCCATGAGCGACATCGCCGATCCGCTCTCCCAGATCACGGTGCGCACCGACACCGACCAGCTCTTCGCGACCCAGGCGATGCCGCAGCGCACGCTCCAGGATCTGGAGACGCACTTGCAGCGGCTGTCGGTCTCGCTGGGGGAGCCGTGCCACCAACTCCTGGCCGAGGAGCGCTTCGACCAGCTCGTGGCGGTGCTCGAAGCGCAGGGGCCGGCGCTGCTCGATGTGCGCGAGCAGCAGTACGTGTTGCAGCAGGTCGAGCACCGTCGGGCGGCGGTCTTCGACGACGTGCGGCGGGCGTTCGAGCATCGGCTCGAGCTGGGTGACCTGGGGCCGGCCGAGGGCCTGCTCGACCGGGCGCGGCGGATCGACGCCGGGGCGGTCGGGGGCATGGAGGTCGCGTTCCAGCAGGCGCGGCGGCTGGCCCGGCGCAGCGGGGAGCGGGCCCGCGCGCTGGAGGACGCCCGGCGGCTGGCGGCGGACGGGCGGCTGGAGCAGATGCGGGACGCCCGGGCGATCTTCGAATCGCTGCTCGAAGGGCCCGATGACGACGAGGTCGACCGGGGGCAGATCGAGCGCGAGCTGAGCCGGCTCGACGACCGCATGGACTTCGAGATGGCCGGGCAGGCGGCGACCCACACCAAGATGCTGCTGGGGCACCTGCCGCCCAAGCTGGAGGCCCTCGACGAGCTGTACACCCTGCGCGAGCGGGGCGATCAGCGGTTCTACGCCCAGGGCGACCGGGCCGAGCCGCTGCCGGCGGTGATCGATCGACTCGAGTGCGAGCTGCGGCCGATGCTGACCGCCCGGGTCGAGTCCGATCTGGCGGGTGTCGAGCGCCTCGTCGAGAGCGAGCGCCTCGCCCCGGCCCTGCGGCGGCTGCTGCGTTATCGGGGCTACTGGTCGCTCATCGGCGACGATCTGCGCGAGCGGGCCCTGGCCCGGCAGCAGGATCTGGAGGCGGCGCTGGCCCGGCAGGCGCTGGTCGACGCGGCGGTGGAGCGGGCCTTCGAGCTGATGGAGGGCGGCGAGACGGCCCGGGCGGTGGAGCTCATCGAGCTGTCCCGGACCCGCATCGGCGGCGAGGTGACCCGGCTCGACGAGCTGCTCGAGACGGTGCATCGCCATCGGCTCCAGCCGCTGACCAACCGGGTGGACGATCTGGTCCAGCAGGCCGGCCGGCTGGGCGGGCTGTGGTCGAAGCAGCTCGATACGCTGCTGGCCCAGGCCGAAGAGGTGGGGTTGGCGTTCGGGGAGGTCGTGCGGGCCGACGACGCGGTCTTCGCCGATCTGCGCGGCCGCCATCGGGCGCTGCTGGCCTACCTGCGGGGGCTGGCCGAGGCCCGCCGGCTGCACGACGCGGGGCGCTTCGAGCCGGCCCGGTGCCAGCTCGAGTCGCTGGCGACGATGCTGCCGGCGCACGCCGACGCCATCCGGGTGCTGCTCGAAGGGCTGGGGGTCGACCGCTCGATCGAGGAGCTGATGGCCCGCATCCGGGGGCTGTACGGTCACGAGCCCGATCAGGCCCTGGCCCTGGCCCTGGAGAACGCGGCGCTCGACGGGCGGGTGCGCGACTTCGCCGACTTCGCGACGGTGGAGCGGGCGCTGTATCGGGCCGATCGGCTGGAGCGGGCGGGGCGCTATCGGGAGGCGCTGGATACGCTGCAAAGCACCCGGGGTCGGCTGAGCAACCGCGATCATCGCGACCTGATGGCGGCGATCGAGCGCATGATGTCGGTGATCCGCGACGCGGGCCGGGTGGCGCGGCTGCTCGAGCAGCAGGCGGAGAGCGACGACCCGGCGGAGCACGAGCTGATCGCGAACCGGCTGCACGACCTGTCGGTGGGGCTCGACCGCGCCGAGCAGGTCGACCTGATGCTCTCGGCCCAGATCCCGCGTCGCCTTCAGTCGCTGCGGGAGGCGATGGCGAGCTGGCGGCAGTCGGGCGCGCTGGACTTCGAGGCGGTGGAGGCCGACGCCCGCTTCTTGCGGGCCCGGGCCCACCCGCCGGGCCCCGAGCTGACCCATCTGCTCCAGGAGTACGACTTCGCGGTGCGGCTGCTCGAGGCCCGTCAGACGCTCTTCGCCGGGGCGTTCGACGAGGCCGAGGGGCTGATCGAGCCGTTCCTCGGCGGCCCGTTCGGCGGGCGGGCCAAGGCGTTCATCGTGCGCTGCCGGGCCCAGCGGGCGCTGGCCCGGGCCCACGCGGCGGTGGCCGAGCTGGACATGGACGGCGCCCGCGCGGCGCTGCAATCGGCGCCGCCTGCGGACGTGCAGGTGCAGGCCGCCCGGCTGTTCGTCGAGCGCTTCGCGGCGGCGATCGAGCCGCTGGTCGACCCCGAGTCGGGCGCCGAGCCGGCCGCGTCCGACGGGTCGGGGCGGGACGCGATCGAGGCGTTCCGGGTGGCCCGGGTCCTCATCGAGCAGCAGCCGGCGTCCCCGGCCTTCGAGCAGGCGCTGGTCCGCCTGGGCCGGGCCCGCACCGGCTTCACCCAGCGGCGGATCGCGGCGGCCGACCCCCGGCTGCCGGGGGTCCAGGTCGAGGTGATGACCTGGCTGGCCCGGGACTACGACGCCGCGGGGGCCATCGAGCCCGAGTTCGAGGCCCTGATCCACGAGGCGCAGCACCGGGCGCCGGCCGACCTGCGGGCGCTCTTCGCCTGGGTCGAGGCGCGGGAGGCGGCGATCGATCGCGCGGGGGCCGACGAGGTCGGGCTGGCGCTGGGGCGGCTGCGGGCGGCCCTGGCGCTGAGCGTGGAGCTGCCCGGCTTCCCCACCCGGGCCGAGATCGAGGCGGCGGCCGGCCGGGCCGAGGCGCTGCGCGACGCGGTCGCCCGCCGGTCGAGCGATCGGGAGCGGGTGCTGGGGCTGTTGCAGCAGTCCCGGGTCCGGGCCCACCGCGGGCCGCTGGAGCAGGCGGCGGAGATCGAGGCGGCCCACCCCGGCCGGCCGTTCGGGGCCGCCGCCCGCCTCGCGGCGTGGGACGCGGCCGAGGCGCTGGTCTCCACGGCCCGCTCGCACCTGTCGGCCGATCGGGTCGCCGACGCGATCGAGGCCATCCGCGAGCTGGTGCGGCTGTGCGAGGCGCACCCCCTGCCCCACGCCGAGCGCCTCGACGTCACCGGGCCCGGCGGGCGCATGCTGGGCCCGGGCGCCGAGCCGGTCCTGAGCCACCTGACGGCCGATCTGGAGAAGCGCCGGGTGCAGCGGGCGGCGCTGGCCGACGAGCTGGCCGACTTCGAGCAGCGCACCGCAGAGTTCGAGGCCCAGCGCGATCTGGCGCTGGAGCTGGCGGTGCGCGAGCGGGAGCCGGGGCTGGTCGAGGAGCAGGCCCGCCGGCTGGGAGCCGAGGTGGAGACGGTCGCGCTGGCGGTGCGCGCCCGCCGGGTCGAGGCCGCCCGGCTGGGCGACGAGCCCCGGGTGCGGGCGCTGCTGATCCGGCTCGACGCGATGAACGTCGACGCGCTCGAGCAGGAGGTCGGCCGCCGCCGGCGGGAGGCGAGCGACGCGGTGCGCACGCTCAACGACTATCGCCGCAAGGGCGAGCGGGTCATCGAGCGTCACTTCGACGAGATCGAGCGGCTGAGCGCGCAGTTCCAGGCGTCGGCCCGGGTGCAGCGCTACGTCAACCACTTCCGGGTGCTGCTCCGGCGCCCGCCGGCCTGAGGCGCCGGCCCACAGCGCCAGCCCGCAGCGCCGGCCAGAGACGGCGGCCCGCGGTCAGCCGGTGAGCAGCGCCACCGCGGTGGCCGCGGCGCCGGTGAGCCCCACCAGGGCCGTCGCCGCCCGTCGGGTGCGGCCGAGCGGTGACGACGACAGGATGTCCTGCATGAGCTGGTGGTGGATGCCCTTGATGCCGTGCAGCACCGCCTGCGACGCCTCGGGGCCCCGCTGGGTCCGGGTGGCGAGGAAGCTGTTGCGGGCGCCCCGGATCATCATCCGCAGGATGAGCAGCATCAGCTCGTCGCGGTAGTAGGGCTCGCGGATGGCGTTGCGCCGCCGGGCGTAGCCGGTCTGGGCCGCGAGGTACTCGATCGTCAGCGCCCGATCGGCGACCTCGCCCTCGATGGTGCCCGCCATCTGGCGCAGCGCCCGGACCTCGTCCTCGTCGCCGTCGGTGAGCACGAAGTAGAACAGCGTGCCCAGCGAGAAGACGTCGTGAGCCTCGCCGAGCATCGGGATGTGGGCGTAGCGCGGCTCGCCGGTGGGATCCGGGGTGCCCTCGTAGTAGGCGTAGGCCTCCTGCTGGTCGGAGTCCATCTCGATGCGCAGCACGGTGATGTCGTGCCGGTGGTCGGGGTAGCGAGCGTCGGCGATGATGTCGCCCTCGCGGATGTCCTTGTGGGCCAGCACGCTGAACCGGGGCTCGGTGCGGTCGAAGTGCAGCATGTGGTTGAGCTTGCTCGGCCGCTTGATCGCCTCGGGCGACATATAGGGCGACTTGTTCTGCCCGGCGGGGGTCTCCTCCTCGTACCAGCTCCGGGTCAGCTTGCCCTGGTCGGCGAGGCCGAAGTCGATGACCCGGGTGGCCACGGTGGGGTAGGTCACCATCTCGTCGAGCAGCGCTTGCAGCGGCAGGTCGCCGCCCCCGCGCCAGGCCGCCGACAGCCCGCCCACGCTGTGCACCATCACGTTGTCCGGGGCGAGGTCCTTGTGCACGATCTGCCGCTCGTCGTGATGCAGCCAGGCCACCGCCTCGGCGAGCTGCACCATCATCAGCAGCTTCTCGAGCAGCAGCGCCTGGGTCACCAGCGTGGTGGGGGTGTCGGGCTGCCACCAGCGGCCGAGCCGCTCCCCGACGCGCGGGCGGGGCGGCGTCTGGCCGGTCACCCGGGTGATGTCGTCCTCGATCGGCGGCAGCGCGACGCCCCGCCGGCGCCACGCCTCCACCTGGAACCGCCGGCGGTTGACGAGGTAGTCGGGCAGCTTCGACTCGAGCAGCTCCATGACCAGCGCCTTGCGGTGCACGAAGTTGACCACCGTGCCCTGGTCGGCGAACACCCCCTCGATGTCGAACGGCTTGGCCTGGGCCAGAAACAGCTTGCGCACCTCGTCCCGGTGCTTGGGCGAGATAGGGGGCATGGTGCACTCGTCGCACGCGAGGCAGGGGTGCTCCTCGCCCTCCGGGTCGAGGCGCCGCAGGGGGCCCTCGCCGCACTGCGGGCAGTGCGGGCTGTAGAGCGCGCCCGAACCGCACATCACCAGGGGCGGCAGCTCGATGATGTCGAGGGCGGTGACGACGTTGACGCTGCCGGTGGCGTTGAGCTCCTTGACCAGTCGGATCTCTTGATCGAAGAGGCGCTCGTGGCTCAGGGTCGCGTCGTCGCGCAGGATCTTGATCGCCACCTGCCGGACCCGGTTGTCGTCGGTGCGCTGCCAGGCCTTGAGCACCCGGGCGAAGGCGCCGGTCCCGATCTCGCACGGGCGGGAGAGCCCGTCGTCGCCGGCCTGCACGATGAACTCGTACTTCACCTGAGAGCGGATGGCGGACGGGGTCTGGGTCATCGGTCTCCTCCCGCGCAGATCGCCAGACAGGCGACGTGGGTCTCGTCGGTCTGCGGCGTGACGACGTACAGCGACACCCCCATCCGGGCCTCGGGGGGCAGGGCGAGCGCCGCGCCGAGCCCCGGCGGCTCGAGCACCCGCGGCTCGCCGACGGCGAAGGCCCGGCTGTGGCAGTGCACCCGGTGGCAGTGGCCCCGGCGGTACCCGTAATCGACGTGGGCCGGGGCCGCGGTGGGCCGCAGCATCACCGACTGCAAGATGGTGCCGCTGCGATAGATCTTGGGCAGCCGGCCGACCGAGCCCGCCGTGAGGCGGATGCGCAGGATCGGATCATCGGCCCCCCGGTCGATGTCCACGACCAGCGAGGACGGCGCCAGCCCCTCCAACTCGGGGAACGGCAGCGTCGCGCGCCGCGCGCCGGGGCCCAGCTCGAGCATCGTCAGCCAGACCCGGCGGCTGCCGATGGTGGTCGCCGTGCGCTGGCCGGGCGGCGCGCGCAGGCCGGCCCCCGCGGCGGCCGGCCGGGCGGAGCCGGCGGCCGAGGTCCGGATCCGGTCGGCGATCTCGGCGAGCGTCGGGCGGGCGTCGGGATCGGCCCGCATCGCGGCCAGGATCACCCCCTCGATCCGGGCGTCGAGCGCGTCCGCCTTGAGCCGGATGGGGGGCCGGCCCCGGGCGATGCGCTGGGACGCGTCGACCGGATCACCCCCCAGCAGCCCGTGGGCCATCGCCGCCACCGCGTACACGTCCATCGCCGGGGTGGGCCGATCCTCGGCGCCGAACTCGGGCGCCCGATAGCCCTCCGGAGGGCCGATGAGCCGGCTGCCACCCGGGGTCGGCGACGACGGATCGAGCACCCCCAGCGAGACCCCCAGCAGGCTCGCCTCGTACCGCTCGTGGTCCAGCCGGCGCAGGCCGACCAGCCGGGGGATCAGCGCGCCGTGCACGAAGTCGGGGCGGGCCCGGCGGCACTCCTCGAGGGCGTGCACCAGGGCGTGCAGGACGGCGAGCCGCTGCGCCATGGGCAATCGGCGCCCCTGGAGGTCGGCCAGGGTCGCGTCGGGTCGCCCGAAGACGAGCGCCAGCGGCCCGCCCGGATCCAGCGCCCCGCTGTCCACGAGCTGGCCCCGCGCGGGGTACACCCGCCGGATGTGCTCGACCTCGGCGGCCAGCGCAGCGGTGACCACCTCGGGCATCGACGCCTGACCGCACGCGGCCAGCGCCATCAGCCGCACCGGGCGCTCGAGGTGCGCGTCCTGCCCGTCGAACCACCGCGCCTCCAGCCCGCCCAGCCGCTCGAGGCTGCCTTCGAGCGCCGCGCGCAGGGTGAAGCGATCGCGCCGGGGGCGGCCGTCGAGCAGCGCGGCCCACGGGTCGCCCTCGCCCTCGACGACCGTGGTGTCGTCCCGGGGTGAGCCGGCCCGGACCGACTCGATCCACGCCAGATCCATACCCGACAGCGCCCGGGGGGGCTGGGGCTCGAGCGAGATGTCGCGCTCGGTGAAGTAGCGCACGATGCTCCCCCGATCGGCGAAGCGGTTGCCGGCCTCGGCGACGACCGCGCGCAGCGCGTCGGCCACCGCCCGGGCGCTCTCCGGCCGGTCGCTCTGCGCGCAGCTCATCAGGCGGTCGTACAGCGCGCACAGCGCGGGCGACGCGTCTTCCCGGGCCTCGGCTAGCGAGCCGACGCCGCCGCCGCGCACTTTCTCCAGGATCTCGAGCAGCCCCGACCCCCGGAACAGCCGTCGCCCGGTGCACATCTCGAAGAGCACCGCCCCCACCGCCCACAGATCGGCCCGGTGATCGACCAGATCGACCCGCTGCGCCCGGGCCTCGGCGATCTGCTCGGGGGCCATATAGGCCGGCTTGCCGACCATACGCCCGGGGCGGGTCTCCCAGGTGCGGTTGCTCGAACGGGCCACCCCGAAGTCGATGACCTTCACCACCCCCTGCCCGCTGAGCATGATGTTGTGGGGCGAGATGTCGCGGTGGATGAGGCCGAGCGGGCGCCCCTCGTGATCCCGCTGGGTGTGCGCCGAGTGCAGGCCGTCGCAGGCCCGGGCGAGCAGCGCGGCGACCAGATCGGTCGGCGGCGGGGGCCCCTCGATGAAGAGCTGATCCCGCAGCGCGCGCAGCGAGATGCCCCGGATGTACTCCATCTCGATGAAGAAGCGCCCGCCGAGGGTGCCCACCCGGTGCACCGTCACCAGGTTCGGGTGGTCGAGGTACGAGAGGTTCACCGCCTCGTCCCGCAGCAGCAGGCTCGCCTGACGGATGGCGGTGTCGGGGCGCATCAGCTTGAGCGCGACCCGCCGCCGGAACCGCTGCTCGGGGCCGGCGATGTCCGCCAGATAGATCGCCGACATGCCGCCCGCGCCCAGCAGGCCTCGCAGCATGTAGTCGCCGACGGCGTAGCCCTCCGCTGACATGTCCGACTCCTGGCAGCAGCCCATGCGTCGACCGACCCGCCCCGTGCGGAGAGCCAATGTATTTCAAGGGCTACGCCGAGCGCAACATCTGCGCGGGCGCTGGCGAACTGTCAGGAGGGCAGCATCGGGCGCCTGCCCATCGGGGTGGAGCGACGGGCGGGGGCAGGCGGGGCCCGGCGGGCGCTCAGCCGCCCTTCTTCTTGCGCTTGCGGCGCTTCTTGCGCTTCTTCTGCTTGCGCTGGGCGACGCCGTCTTTGTACTGCGCCTCCTCGCCGGGGCCCGAGTCGTCGATCCAGTAGTAGCTGCGGTCGCGCACGTCCATGTGCACGAAGTTGGAGCTGGGGTAGAGCCCCAGGCCGACGTTGTCGAAGCGCTTGCAGTAGTTCCACACCTCGCGGTTCGAGACCCCGACCACCCGGAAGTCCACCGCCCGGCCCTGCTTGTGGCGGCTCGACTTGCGCTCCTTGTGGCGGTAGGCGCTGATGACCTCGATCGGGGCGTCGAAGCGCTGGCCGACGAGGTAGAGGTACCACAGCAGCCGCTCGGGGATGCGCTTGGTCTTGCCGGTGCGCCAGTCGCGCAGGAAGTGGGTCAGCCGCTTGCGGGCCCGCTTGCCGACCCACTGCTTGTCCTTGTTCTTCGGGTCGACCCGGATGACCCACAGGTTGTCGAAGCGCTCCTTGGTGTTCACATGGCGCATGCTCATGTGATAGCGCTTGATCTGCTTGCGTTTACGGGGCTTTGCGAGCGCCGACGGCACGCACAGCGCCAGCCCGACCCCCGCGATCAGGGCCCAGATCCAGCCCCGGCGCCTCACGCCGCGGCCTCCTCGCCGAGCGCCTCGGCGAACGCCCGCCGCAGCAGCACCGGCACCATCTCCCGGCGCCAGGCGACGTCGCCGTTGATGTTGGTCAGCGGGCGCACCTGCTTGTGGGCCAGCGCCGCCGCCTCGTCGATCAGGGCCGCCGACAGCGGACCTTCGGGCAGCCGCTTGACCCGCCGGGGGCGGGCGGCGACCGCGCTGACGACCACGTCGAGGTTCGAGACGACGCCGCCGTCCAGGTCGAAGGCCAGGGCGAGGTTGAGCATCGGGTAGTCGATCGAGTCCCGCACCCGCAGCTTCTGATAGGCCATGCGCCGGGTCGGCGCCGGGCGGGGCACCCGGACGTGGGTCAGGATCTCGTCCGGCGCGAGCACCGTGTTCTTCTCGCCGTCGTTGACGTAGAAGTCCTCCAGCGCCAGCTCGCGCACCCCCCGGGGCGAGGCCAGCCGGACCGAGGCGCCGAGGGTCCACAGCACCGGCGCGGTGTCGTTGCTCGCCGCGGCCACGCACTTCTTGCCCACCTTGGTGACGTGGCAGACGGTGCCGTCCTTCTTGATGCAGTAGCCCAGCGCGTCCCGCCAGAAGTGGGTCTGGTTGATGTAGACGCAGCGGGTGTCGAGGCAGATGTTGCCCCCCAGGGTGCCCATCCGCCGGAGCTGGGGCCCGGCGATGAGCCCCGCGGCCCGGGCCAGCGACGGCAGCGCGGCCTGCACCCCGGGGTGTCGGGCCAGGTCGTGGATCGCGACCAGCGCGCCGAGTTCGAAGACGTCGCCCTCGAGGTCGACCACCCGCAGGCCGTCGATGGCCTTGAGGTCGACGAGCACCTCGGGGGCGTGCAGCCCGTGCTTGATGTTGACCAGGATGTCGGTGCCCCCGGCCACCAGCCGGGCTTTGTCCCCGTGCGCGTCGAGCAGCGCCAGGGCGGCGGCGACCGTCCGGGGTCGCTCCACGACGAAGGTATCGGCGATGCGCAGCATCAGTGCCCCTGTTCTCGGCCAATCGAACCGGCGACATGATGGCGCAAGTGGGGCGATGAAGAGAAGTCCGCCGCGCGCCGAGGGGTCGCGAGCGGCCCGATGACCCCGGTGTGCGCGCCCCGCGCCATGCCCGAGGCAAGCGGCGGTCGGGGTCGGCCGGGCTCGGCAGGCGCTGGCAGCGGTCGGCCGGGCGTTGGCAGCGTCGGCGGCCGAGCCGGCCGGTTGGCGTATGCCGCCGGCCGCGTCGGCCGATTCTCTACCGTATCAATGATCAGTGATCAGGGTGCTCGGGGGGCGCGGACGGGGCGGAACCCGAGGACGCGGTACCGGTTCCCGGGGGACCTCGTAACGCGGTACGCCGACCGGACCCTGCGGGCCCAGTTGTAGAACGAACCACCGCGGATGACCCGGTCCGCGCCGTCCGCGGGGCCGGCCGGGTCGGCCAGCGGGGCGCCCGCGGGGCTCTCCGGGTAGGCGGCGTAGCGGTCCCAGGTCCACTCGTAGATGTTGCCCAGCATGTCGTAGAGCCCCCAGGCGTTCGGCCGCTTGCCCTTCACCGGCTGGGTCGACGCCCTCCCGTGCGTGCGCTGCTTCCCCGGCCAGCCCGACGAGTCCACCGCCTTCGGGTGGGCCGAGCCGCTGTTGCCCCCGTACCACGCGATGCCGTCCAGCACCGGCGCGTCGTTCGCGTCTCGGATATCCAGGTCCCCGGCGTAGGTCGCCGTCGCCGCGCCCGCCCGCGCCGCGTACTCCCACTCGGCCTCCGTCGGTAGCCGGTAGCCCCCCGCCGTGCGGTCCCAGGTCACATCGCCGCCCTCGATGACATACGCCAGCGCCAGCCCCTCCGCCTTCGACAGCGCGTTGCAGTACCGCACCGCGTCGAGCCAGCTCACGCGCTCCACCGGCCGCCGCCCGTCGTCGGGTCCGCCCTGGAAGTGCGCCGGGTTGCCCCCGATCAGCGCCGCGTACTGCGCCTGGGTCACCGCCGTCTCGGCCATCAGGAAACGCCGGGTCAGCCTCACCCGGTGCGCCCGCTCGTCGTGGTAGCGCCCCGCCTCGCCCTCGGGGCTGCCCATCGTGAACGCGCCCGGCGCGATCGGCACCAGCGCCGGGCGGTGCGCAGTGGCGGGCTCCAACGCCAGCGCCGCGCGCAGCTCGGCCGCGAAGGCCGCCGCGTCGGCCGGCCGCCCCGCTTCTTCGAGCGCGATCGCCCGCAGCAGGCACGCCCGCACCGCCGCGCTGGCCGGCAGCCGCGCGACGGCGGCGTCGGGCCGCCACTTGGTCATCGTCGCCGGCTGCCGCCCGCTCAGCGCGAACACCGCCGTCATGCCCAGCGCGTACACATCGGCCCGCGGCCCCACGTCCTGCGGCCGGTCGAGCTGCTCCGGCGCCGCGTACAAGAAGGTGCCCAGCGCCCCGGTCCCCGTGCCGCCCGTCGTGTCCAGCGCCCGCACCAGGTCGAAGTCCGACAGCTTCGCCCGGCCCTCGGCGTCGAGGAGGATGTTCCGCGGCTTGACGTCCCGGTGCACCATGCCCCGGCCGTGGGCCACCGCCAGCGCGTCGGCCACCTCGAGCACCGCCCGCAGCCCCTCGTCGGCCGACAGCGGCCCGTCGGCCCGGGTGATCGCCCGGAAGAGGTCGCCCCCCGGCATCCAGGCCATCACGAAGAAGTGCCAGCCGCCGTCTTCCCGGCTGACGTCGAGCACCGGCACCACGGCCGGGTGTTGCAGCCGGGCCATCTGCTCGACGCCCCGGCGGAAGCGGTCGACCCGGGTGGCGTCCCGGTTCCAGCGGCCGTGCAGCACCTTGACCGCGACGTGCGCCTTCCGGGTGGGGTCCCACGCCCGCCACACCGACGCGAAGCCGCCGTGCCCCAGGCGCTCGGCGAGCACGTAGCGGTCGATCTTGTCGCCCGCGACGAGCTGCCCCCCGGCGCGCAGGCTGCGCTTGATCGCGATCTTCGTGCTGATCGCGGCCTCGATCTCGGCCCGGTCGGCGCCCTGGGCTTCGAGGGCGTGGATGCGCGCCTCGGCCTCGGCCAGCCGCGGGTTCAGCGCGGGCACCGCGGGCGAGGTCAGGGCGCGGGTGCGGCGCTCGAGAGCCCGACTCAAGCCATCGACGATGGGTCCCGGGTCGGTCGCAGCGGCCTCGATCTCGACCAGCCGGCGCAGGCCGTAGGGCAGGCGCTCGGGGCCGGCGCCGTCGAGGCGGGCCGGCACGATGACCATGCGGGGGTCGACCCGGCGGGCGTGATCGATGGCGATGGCGACCTCCTCCGGACCGTACCAGCCAGCGCCCTCATCGCCGACGACGGGCCAGCGGTCGGTGACCAGCACCAGGACCGCCGCCGCCTGCTTCAGCGCCCGGGGGATGGCCTCGCCCCACCGCTCGCCGGGCGCGAGGTCGACGGCGTCGCACCACGGGCGCATGCCGGCCCGATCGAGCGCGCGGTGCACCCGGATCGCGAGCGGCCGGTCGGGGCCGGCGTAGCAGATGAAGATGTGCGGGGCCGGGGACATGCTGCCGTCGGTTGTCGGTCATGGCGCGACCGGGCGCAAGGGCGCGGGCGGCGAGATCCGGCGGGGTCTTCGCGCCAGGATGCCGGGCGGTGGCCTCCCCGGGCGGGGTCTCTGCGCCAGAATCGCAGGCGGTGGCCTCCCCGGCGCGGGGTCTTTGCGCCAGAATCGCGGGCGGTGGCCTCCCGGCGCGCGCCGTTTGCCGGGCGGGGCCCACCCGGTGGCCTTCCTCGGCCAGTCGGCTGCCCGCGAGCCCCGGCGCCGGGCGGCCTGGACCAGACGGATGGCCGAGGGCCCCGCCCGAGGGCTCACCGGGCCGTTGCTCTGCCGGCCGCGCGCCGCCCGGTGGGCCCCCGGACGCATAGCCTATGGCCGCTCGGGGGCGGTCACCCCGGGCATTGCTCTGCCCCGGACACCCCACCCCCCGGCGCGCCGAGGCCATCGCTCTGCCCCGGACACCCCACCCCCCGGCGCGCCGAGGCCATCGCTCTGCCCGGGGCGGCCCGCCGGCCGGGGCGCCCGCGCCAGACGGCTGCCGACGAGGCCCCGATGACCGGCGTTTTCGGGCAGAGGCCTGCCGCCGGGGTCCCGGTGACCGCAGATTCTCGGCAAAGCGTCGCCGTCGAGGTCCCGGTGCCCGGCGATTTTCGTCAAAGACCCGCCGCCGAGGTCCCGGTGACCGGGATCCCTGGCGCAAAGGGCGCCGGCCGATGGGCCACCGGGCGCGATCCCGGGCCATCGGACCGCGCAGGGCAGGCCGCCGCCCGGCACCCCGGGCCAGAGCATCGCCCGCCGAGGCCCTCGGCCGGCCCCCCGAGAGCGATGCCATGCCCGGAGGCGCCGCCGCCCGGCGCCGCGGGGCAGAGCGATGGCGGGCGAGGCCCGGGCGCGCCGCCCGCCGGATCAGCCGGGCTTCTTCAGGCTGCCCAGCAGATCCTTCAGCGGGTGGGCGGCGCCGTCGAAGCGGTCCTTGTGGGTCGAGCCGTTCTCCAGCTTGAGCACGCCCCGGGGGCAGACGGCGGCGCAGACCCCGCAGCCCACGCACGAGGCCCGCACGATGTTCTCGCCCCGCATGGCGTAGGCCCGCACGTCGATGCCCATCTCGCAGTAGGTCGAGCAGTTGCCGCACGACATGCACTGCCCGCCGTTGGTGGTGATGCGGAAGCGGCTGAAGAAGCGCTGGATGATGCCCAGGATGGCGGCCATCGGGCAGAAGAAGCGGCACCACACCCGGCTGCCCATCAGCGGGTAGAAGCCGACGCCGACCACGCCCGAGAGCATCGAGACGACCACGAAGCCGTAGATCTTGTTGGCCGTCGCCGAGGCCCCGCCGAGGATCGCGCCCTCGGTGGTGTTGTTGATCCACAGCATCGCGGTGACGACGACGACGCTGACCAGGGTCAGGTGGATCGACCACCGCTCGAACTTCCAGGCGGCCATCTTCTTCGAGCTGAGCTGGCGGAACGGGTCCCCGGCGGTCTCGGCCAGCCCCCCGCAGCCACAGACCCACGAGCAGTACCACCGTTTGCCGAAGCGCCAGGTCAGGATCGGGGTGAGCACGAAGCTGGCGATGATGCCCCATCCGATCATGAACAGCCCGACCCCGCCGGCCTTGCTCGTCAGCTCGCTGATCTTGCCGGGGAAGAGGTACTCCGGCTTCAGCGGCCAGAAGTAGGTGAAGTAGAATTCGGGCTGGCTGAAGGCGATGAGCAGCGCCGGCAGCAGGAAGGCGAAGCCGAGCTGGAAGAACATCACCGAGGCGGTGCGCAGCAGGTGATAGCGGTTGTGGCGGTAGCGGTAGAACATGCGCACGCCCATCACCAGCACGGCGACGGTGTACATGAACCCGTAGAGGAACCACTGGTCGGCGTGGGTCCCGCGCAGGGCCTGGCTGAGCGGCTCGAGCAGCGCGATGACGCCGCCGGCGGGCTGGCCCCAGTCAACGAAGCCCAGGTGGCGGGGGAACCAGTAGAGCACGACGTAGAAGCCGGTGATGGCCACGCCGAGCAGGATGCCGGCGGCCTTGCGGCCCTTGAAGACGTCGAAGAAGGTGCCATCGTGCTTGATGCCGGGGGTGGTGCCGGCATAGCTGGCCCAGATGAAGAGCAGCGCGAAGCCGATCAGGGGGCCGAAGGCGAGGGCGAAGGCGCCCCAGCCGCTGCCGAGCATGTGGCCGAAGCCGGCGGCGATCGAGGGGATGAGCGAGAGCCAGATGCCGGCCCCGGCGATCGTGCGCAGGGTCGGGTGGCCCCCGGGCTGGTGGGGGTGCTCGGCGGCGGAGGCCGAGGCGTGCACCCCGGTCGGCGGGTTGGCGTCGGCGGTCATCGGAGCTGCTCCCGGAGGCTGCCGACGATGGCCGGCTCGTAGCGGTGGTAGAACTCGGGGTCGAAGTTGCCGTCGCTCAGGTTGTCGAGCACGTAATCCGGCGTGCGCTGCTCGGCGATCCACCGCTCGCAGACGCGGTGCCGATAGCGGATGCCCATCGCGTTGACTCCGATGACGTGCCCCCCGGCGTCCATCACCAGCCGGAAGCTGTGGCGCTGGGCGGCGTCCTCCCAATAGATCTGGGTCACCCCGTCGGGCGCCGGGCGGCCGGCGGGCGGCACCTGGCCGTAAGTGTGCCACTCGAGGTCGAGGAACTTCGCCGAGTTGAACCAGATGCCGCGGTCGTAGGTGGCCTCTTCGCCGGCGAGCACCCGCCCGAGCACCTCGCCGTGCATCCGGCCGGTGTACCAGAGCTGCTCGATGCGGTTGCGCTCGCCCTCGGGGGTCACGATCTCGGCGCAGTCGCCCACCGCGAAGACGTCCGGGGCCTGCGCGCGGAACGAGAGGTCGCACAGGACGCCGCGCCCGGTGGGCACCGCGCTGCCCTCGAGCGCCGAGAGGTTGGGCCGCACGCCGGCGGTCAGCCCGACGAACTGGCACGCGATGCGCTCGCCGCCCTTGGTGACCACCGCCGAGGCCCGCCCCTGCCCGTCGGGCACGATCTCGGCCAGCTCGGCGCCGCAGCGCAGCTCGATGCCGCCCTCCCGGATGAGGTCGCCGACCATCAGCGACTCCTCGCGGGGCATGGCGTTGTCCCAGTAGCTCTCCTCGCGGGCGAGGATGGTGACCCGCTTGCCCCGGCTGTGCAGCATCTCGGCCAGCTCGATGCCGATGAGGCCGCCGCCGACGATCACCCCGTGCTCGATCTGGTCGCTGATGGCTTCGAGCGACTCGACGTCCTGGAGCCCGTAGAGCCCCTGCACCCGCGCGAGGTCCTGGCCGGGCCAGCCGAACTTGTTGGGGGTCGAGCCGGTGGCGAGCACGAGCTGGTCGTAGTCGAGCGTCTCGCCGCCGGTGAAGCGCAGCGCTTTGTTCTCGACGTCGACGTGCTCGACCCAGCCCCGTTTCAGGTCGATGCGCTGCTTGCGCCACATGTGGTCTTCGTAGGGCTTGGTGTCCCAGAGGCGCATGTGCCCCATGTAGAGGTACATGAGCGCCGGCCGGCTGTAGAAGTGGTCCGACTCCCCCGAGATGAGGGTGATGCGGGCCTTCTTGTCCCGCCGGCGCAGGGTCAGCGCGGTGGTGACCCCCGCGATCCCGTTGCCGATGATCGCGACGTGGCGACCCTTCTTCTTTCCGAAGAGCAAAGCGACCTCCCTGTGATGTGGTGTGTCGCGCGGGACTACGGGGCGGCGGTCGCCGGGTTACCGCCGACCGCGTCGCGATCCGACCGCCACTGGCGGCCGGTCTCGCGCATCTGATGACCCGAGCGTGACACCTCCCCCGACCCGAGCGTAGATCGAATCGTGAGCCACCGCCCCATTCTGCCCCTGCTTTCGGCCCTCGTCCTCTCGCTGGCCGCCCCCCTGCGCGCTGAGACGGTCGATGTGCCGGACGTCCTCGCCGGACCGGTCGACGCCCCCAAGGCCTCGGTGTCCCTGGTCGCCGAGCGCCCCGCCGCCCGCCCCGGCGAGCCCCTGACGGTGGGGCTGCGCTTCTTCCTCGACGCCCACTGGCACGTCTACTGGCAGAACCCGGGCGACTCGGGCGAGGCCCCCCGCCTGCGGTGGACGCTGCCCGCGGGCTGGACCGCGAGCGACCCGCTGTGGCCCGCGCCGGCCCGCATCCCGACCGGGCCGCTGGTCAACTACGGCTACGAGGGCGACGTCATCCTGCCGGTGCTGCTCACCCCGCCCAAGGACGCCGCCGGCTCGGCGCCGGTGAAGGTGAAGGCGACCTGGCTGGTGTGCCGCGAGGACTGCATCCCAGGGAAGGCCACCTTCGAATTCGAACTGCCGGTGCAGGCCGAGGCGGCCGAGGTGGACCCGGTCTGGAGCCCGCGCTTCGCCGCGCTGCGCGACGCCCGGCCCCGGCCCACGCCGGCCCGCTTCGCCCGGGACGGCGAGGCGCTGCGGGTGGCCCTGCCCGAGCTGGAGGCCCCCCCGGGCGCGGCGGTGCACCTGCTCGTCGCCGAGGAGGGCGTGCTGGGGCCGACGACCCCGGTCGAGGTGAGCCGACCGGCGGGCGGGGGGCTGATCCTGACGGCGAAGCTGGAGAGCACCGCGCCCGACCCGCTCGACCGGCTGGTGGGGCTGGTCCAGATCGACGGTGACCCGCAGAGCAGCCGGGCGATCGACGCCGAGCGGGTCGAGGCCATCGCCGGGGCGGCGCCCGCGGCGGGCCCGGCGCCGCTGCCGCCCGAGGAGCAGACCTCGCTGGGTCTGGCGGTGCTCTTCGCGCTGCTGGGGGGCCTGCTGCTCAACCTGATGCCGTGCGTCTTCCCGGTGCTCTCGCTCAAGATCCTGGCCTTCGTGGACCACGCCGGCGACGACCAGGGCGTCATCCGGCGCCAGGGGTGGCTGTTCACCGCGGGGGTCCTGGTGAGCTTCTGGGCCCTGGCCGGGGCCCTCGTCGCGCTGCGGGCCGGCGGGGAGCAGCTCGGCTGGGGCTTTCAGCTCCAGTCGCCGACCTTCGTCGCCGGGCTGGCGGTGCTGATGTTCGGGCTGGCGCTGAGCCTGGCCGGCGTGTTCGAGGTGGGGCTGTCGCTGACCGCCGTCGGCGGGCGCAGCGAGTGGGGCGCGTTCGGCACCGGGGTGCTGGCGACGGTGGTGGCGACCCCGTGCACCGCGCCGTTCATGGGCCCCGCGCTCGGCTTCGCGCTGACCCGGCCGCCGGTGGAGTCGATGGCGGTCTTCACCGCGCTGGGGGCCGGCATGGCGCTGCCCTACCTCGTGCTGTCCTACGCCCCCCGGCTGCTGGCCCGCCTGCCCCGCCCCGGGCCGTGGATGACCACCTTCAAGCAGCTCATGGCCTTCCCGCTGTTCGCGACCGTGCTGTGGCTGGTCAACGTCTTCTTGCAGCAGACGAGCGTGACCGCCGCCGGGGCGCTGCTGACCGCGCTGCTCGCGCTGGCGTTCGCCGGCTGGCTGTGGGGCCGCTTGCAGCACACCGGCCGCACCGGGCCGGCGTGGGTGCTCGCGGCGCTGCTCGCGACCGGGCCCGGCCTGTGGCTGGCCCACGGGGCGGTGACCTTCGACGGCGGGGCCGACACCGACGACGCGCTGTGGCAGCCGTGGACCGCCGAGGCCGAGGCCCGGCTGCGGGGCGAGGGCACGCCGGTCTTCGTCAACTTCACCGCCGCGTGGTGCATCAGCTGCAAGGTCAATGAGCGGGTGGTCTTCGACCGGGCAGATGTGCGAGAAGCATTTGCCCGGAACGGGGTGGTGGCCCTGCTCGCCGACTGGACCGACCGCGACGATGAGATCGGGCGCACCCTGGCCGCCTATGGCCGGCAGGGGGTGCCCCTCTACCTGTACCATCCCCCGGGTTCGTCCGGCCGGCGGCCCGAGGTGCTGCCGTCCGTGCTGACGCCGGACATGCTGATCGCGACCCTCGACGGCGCGATCGACGACTGAGCGACGCCGATCCGGCGCGCCGAAACAAAACCGAGAGGAGCACCCATGCGCTCGACGACCCTCGCCCTGTCCGCCCTGATGATGCTGTGCCTCGCCACCCTCGGCTGCAACCGGGCTTCGGCCGAGATGGGCGACCCGGCCATCGGCAAGGCGGCCCCCGCCTTCACCGCGGTCGACAGCAACGGCAAGACCCACGAGCTGTCGAGCTTCAAGGGCAAGTTCGTGGTGCTCGAGTGGCTCAACCACGGCTGCCCCTACGTCAAGAAGCACTACGGCGCCAAGAACATGCAGGCCCTCCAGGCCGAGTTCACCGGCAAGGACGTCGTCTGGCTGTCGATCATCAGCTCGGCCGAGGGCAAGCAGGGGTACTCGACCCCCGAGGAGGCCAACGCCGGCCTCGCCGCCCACGGGGCGAAGCCCACCGCGCTGCTGCTCGATCCCAAGGGCGAGGTGGGCAAGCTCTACGGGGCGAAGACCACCCCCCACATGTTCGTGATCGACCCCGCGGGCAACCTGATCTACAAGGGCGCCATCGACAGCGTGAAGTCGACCGACGCCGACGACATCCCCGGCGCGACCAACTACGTGCGCGCCGCGCTGACCGAGGCGATGGCCGGCAAGCCGGTGACCACCACCGAGACCAAGCCCTACGGCTGCTCGGTCAAGTACTGAACCGCGCCCGCCGCCGGGGCTTGATGCTCCGATGTGAAATAAGTAAGGATTCATAGCAAATAGGGGTCAGTATCTCCCGGCCCCGGAGGAGACGCAGCCATGGGTGGCGCCCGCACGACCCTGATCGCGATGCTCGCCGTCATGCTGTGCGCGCCCGGCTGCGACGACGCGCACGAGGCGATCGACTCCCAGGGCGCGGCCGACGAGGGCCCGGTGAGACCCGATCCCGAGCCCGAGCCGCGCTCCGGCACCGATATGGGCGCCGATTGGGACGTCGACGCCGCGTCCGACGAGGACGTCGATCCGGCGTTCGACGAGCGGACCGACCCCGACGACGGGCAGGAGGTCGACATCGACGCGGCCGTGGTCGAGCCGCCGATCCCCGATCTGGGCGTCGAGGCCGAGGACGACTGGGCGGTGCCCGACAGCTTCCTCGGCGGCGGGGAGTGGCACCTGCCGGAGGACCGCGAGCCGGACGACACCGACCCCGAGACCGTCGAGCTGGACCCCACCGCGCCCGAGCTGCCCCGGTGCGGGGCCTTCGGCCCGGCCGAGGCGGTCGCCGCCGGGCCGACCCTGACGACGACCTGGCTGCATGGCAGCCCGGGGGTGCTCTTCGACGAGCCGGCCCTCGCCGGGTGCCGCCCCGAGCGCCTGTGGGGCGGCGACCCCCAGCGGCTGTGGCAGGAGATGACCTTCGGGTACGTCTGGGGGCGGGTGAGCCGCTGGGCGTGGCGCATCCACACCCTCGACGGGGCCGGCTTCGATCTGCGCGGCGTGGCCCGCTACGACGGCCTGGGCCGGGTGGCGACGGCGACCTACGACTGCGTCGGCGCGGCCGAGCCGGAGGTCTACACTTTCATCTACGGGCCCCGCGAGCGGCTGCTGCACGTCGACGTGCAGCGCCCGGCGGGCTGCGAGTCGATGGCCGCCGCGATCCACGGCGTGCGCTACCGCTACGGCGACGATCCGTGGCTGCCGGTGGCCCGCTCGGTGACCGTGGCCGGCGGCCGCATGGCCGAGATCGCGCTGGCCTACGAGCGGGACGCCGAGGGGCGGGTGATCGCCATCCGGGAGTGGACCGCCGCCGGCGACGAGGGCGACCGGCGCACCTTCGAGTACGACGCCGCGGGCCACATCGTGCGCGAGGTGCGGTCGACCGTCGATCGCGCCGGAGGGCGGGTCGAGGTCGAGATCGAGTACGACTACGACGACGAGGGCCGGCTGGTGTGGAGGCGCACGGGCGAGCGCCTGCTCGAGATCGGCTACGACGCGGCGGGCGACATCGAGTTCGTGCACGCCACCAACCCCGGCCTCGTGCAGCGGCTGCGCTTCCCCGACCGCAGCCGCCTGGATCACATCGGCGTGGACGACGATCCGGTCGCCGACGGCGCCAACGGCCGCTGATTCCGCCGCCCCCGGGCCCGGGGGTGCCTCCACCGCTTGAAGAACCCACCGGCAACGGGCACCGTGCGCCGATGAACCCCACCACCGAATCCCGGCTGGCCGCGGGGGCGGCGCTGGCCTTCGCCGGCCTGCTCGCCGGGGCGCTGCTGTGGCCGCAGCCGGCGGTCGACCGGGGCGAGCTGAGCGCCCTGCGGGGCGCCCTCGAGACCCGGGCGGCCCGGCTGTGGCGCGGCGACGGCCTCGTGCGCCCCGACGGCTGCGTCTACACCGTCGACGTCGGGCACCTGCTCATCCACGCCGCCGCGCGGGGCGACCGCGCGCTCTACGACCGGGTGCGGCCGGTGGCCCGCGGGCTGGTGCGCGACGACCGCTCCGACCCCTACACCCGGGGCTTCGTGCCCTGGCGCCGCTGCGGCGACGATCCGCCCGACGCCTCGGGCACCACCGAGGCCCTGCGGGTGGCCCGGGGGCTGTGGCGGGGCGGCGCGCGCTTCGACCTGGCCGACGACCGGGCCCTGGCCCGGGTGGTGCTCGACGGCTACGCCCGCCACGCCGCCGAGGAGTACGGGGTGTGGATGGTGCGCAACTACTTCGCCTTCCAGACCCGGGCCTTCGCCAACGACTCGTACCTCGTCGACTACGACCCCGACTTCGTCGCCGAGGTGGCCCGGGCGACGGGCGACGCCGGACTGGCCACGCTGGCCCGACGCTCGGCGGCGCTGGTCGAGGCGGCCGTGGCCCCGAGCGGCCTGATCCACACCCTGGTGCAGCCGGACGTGGCCACGCTGCTGCCCCGGGCGCCGGTCCCCATCTTCTCGCCCAACGACGTGATCCAGGTGAACAACGCTTGCGTGGTCGCCGAGACGGTGGTCGAGAGCGCCCCGGCGGCGGCCCGGGCGGTGCTCGACTTCGCCCTGGCCCGGGGGCGCGGCCTGCGGCGGGCGTATTACGGCCGCACCGGCGAGCCGGTGGACTCGACCCCCGCCGACTCGACCGCCTGGAGCTGCCTCGCCCGGCTGGCGACGCGGCTGGGCGACCCGGGCGCGCAGCGGGCGTTCGTGCCGATGGCGGCCTGGGGCTGGCGGTGGCTGGTGCGGGACGAGGTGCGGCGCCCCTACTCGACGATCGAGGCCCTGCTGGCGCTGGGCGTGGTGCTGGAGGGCGGTGAGGCGGGGGCCGGCGTCAGAAGGTGACGACGCTGCCCTTCTTGATCGCCTTCTCCTCGGCGATGCGGGCCGCCCGGGCGGCGGCGCTCTCCTTGATGGAGAACTTCGTCTTGGCGATGATCTTGCCCCCGCTGGTGATCACCATCTCGTACTTGCGGCTCTCGTCGGGGAACTGGTCCTTCGTCAGCCGGGCGTAGCTGGCGAGGATACGGGTGCTCTTCTGGGTCGGATCGGGGTAGATCGGGAACGTCGCCACCTTCCGCCGGCCCTCGGTGATGTCGTAGACCATCGCCGGGAACTCGGTGCCGCCGTACGCCCGACGGAAGAACGCCATGAACTCGATGTTGAGGCTCTCGGCCTCGTCGGCGTAGGTGAAGGTGTCGGTGTCGACCTTGCGCATGTGCGAGACGAAGCGCCGATCGCTGCCGAACCGCGCCGGGAAGGGCTTGGTCGACATGATGATCTTGCCCTTGAACACATCGGCCGGCTTGCGGGCCTCGGCGTCGGCGGCGAACAGGCACAGCGCGGCCGCGAGCGGCCAGAAGCGGATCAGACGCAGCATGGGAGCCTCCCCGTACGGCGGGATCGCCGCACACCCGGAATCCAGATTTTCGAGGCTATCAAATCACTGTATACGGCGCGACCCCTACGTCGACCGCCGTGCACGATCCCGCGCGTCGGCCCCCGGCGCGACGCGCGACTTGACCGGCCGGTCCGAGCCGGACAGCCTGAGCCGATGAACCTGCGGGGCATCCTCTCCGGCTTCGTGCTCGCCGGCATGATCGGCGGCATCCTCGCCGGCGCGCTCGACGCGCTCGGCGCAATGGGCGGCGCGCGTCCGGGGCTGGTGCTGGCCGGCTCGATGGGCTTCCACGTCGTCTTCGGGGCCCTGGCCGGGCTGGCGCTGGGGCTGGTCTTCCCCCTGCTGCCGGCCGATCTGACCGCCACCCGGCTGCTGCGGCGGCTGGCGACCCGGCTGCACCCCCCGCCCGAGGTGGGCCTGCACGACCGCTGCCGCACCGTGGCCACCCTGTGGCTGCTGGTCCTGCTCGGGGCCCCGGCGCTGGGGCTGTTGACGACCGGCAACCGGGTGGTGCTGTCCCGGGTGCAGTCCCCCGAGCTGGCGGCGGTGGCGGTGGCCGGGCTGGCGCTGCTGGGGCTGGCGGCGGCGGCGGCGGTCTTCGCCCCGCTGCACGCCGGGCTGGCCCGGGCTCTCGAGTTCGCCATCCGCCGCCGGCCGCAGCTCACCCCGCTGGTGCACCCCGCCGGGCACCTGGCGGCCGCGGTCGGGGTCGCGCTGCTGCTGGCCCTCGACGCGCTGGGGGACGAGGCCGAGACCCTCGCCGCGCTCGACCTGCGGCCGGTGGTCTCGGCGGCGCTGCTCTTCGGCCCGCTGGTGCTTCTGGGCGAGGTGCTCGCCGGGCCGCTGTCCGCCGTGCGCCCCCGGCGGGTGATGCTGGCGCTGACCGGCCTGCTGTTCTTCGCCGGCGCGGCGGCCGCCGCCGGGCTGCGGGCCCCCGAGGCGCGCAGCGGGCTGGTCGAGCGCACCGGCTCGGGCCGGCTGCTCGTCGCGCTGCTGCGCACCCCGTTCGACGCCGACGGCGACGGCTTCGCCCGGGCGCTGGGCGGCGGGGACTGCGACGACGACGACCCCGCGATCCACCCCGGCGCGGTCGACACCCCGGCCAACGGCATCGACGAGGACTGCTCCGGCGCCGACAGCCCGGCCCCGCCGCCGCCGCCGCCTCCGCCGCCCCCGCCCACCGAGCCGGCGGCGCTGGGGCTCACCCCGCCCTACAACGTCGTGCTGGTGACCATCGACTCGCTGCGGGCCGATCACGTCGGGGCCTACGGCTACGACCGGCTGACGACCCCCGCCCTCGACGCGCTGGCCGCCGAGAGCGTGGTCTTCGAGGCGGCCTACAGCCCCTCGGCCAAGACCCCCACCGCCATCCCGGCGCTGATGACCGGCCGCTACCCGTCCGAGCTGTGGCGGGACGACGCCCACTTCACCACCTACGGCCCGGAGAACATCTTCCTGGCCGAGACCCTGGCCGGGGCCGGCTACCGGACCGCCGCGTTCCCCAGCCACTGGTACTTCGCGCCGCGCTACGGGCTGGGGCAGGGCTTCACCGTCTGGCAGCCCTACACCGCCGAGCGGGGCCGCATGGAGAAGCAGCCCACCGCCGAGACGGTCGTCGTCGCCGCGGTGGAGTCGCTGCAGAGCAGCCCGCCCGACCCCGACCGCCCGCTGTTCGTGTGGCTGCACCTGCTCGACCCCCACAAGGACTACATCGAGCACCTCGACATCCCCCGCTTCGGCGAGGCGCCGGTCGACCGCTACGACCACGAGATCCGGTACGTCGACACCTGGCTGGACTACCTCTTCGATACGCTCTCCCGGCGGGCGGATTGGGATCGCACGGCGGTGATCGTCACCAGCGACCACGGCGAGGCGTTCGGCGAGCACGGCTACCGCCACCACGGCTTCGGGCTGCACGAGCACCAGCTCCGGGTGCCGCTGATCGTGCGGGTGCCCGGCCTCGAGCCCCGGCGGGTGGCCGATCCGACGAGCCTGATCGATCTGGCCCCGACGCTGCTCGACCTCGCCGGGGTGCGCCCGGGGGCGAAGGCCCGCGAGGCGATGGGGCTGCGGGGGCGCACGCTGCTGCCGCTGCTCGGCGGCTTCGAGCGCGCGCCGGCCCCGATCTTCGCCGAGATGCCCCGGGGGCCGCACAACGCCGAGCAGCTCGCGCTGCGCAGCGGGCGGCACAAGCTGATGTTCTCCGCGGCGGGCAACCGGTGGCAGCTCTTCGACCTCGAGGCCGACCCCGGCGAGCAGGACGACCGCGCGGCCGACGATCCCGAGACCACCGCCCGGCTGCGGGAGGCCCTGAGCCGGCTGCGGGCCGGGCTCGACCGCCGCCGCCCCGCACCCCGGGCGGCCCCGATCGATGATCCCGAAGGCCAACCGGAGTAGAGTGTGGCCCGACACCAGGGAGCTGGCAGATGATCAGGCGCGTATTCGCTCTCGTGCTCGCCCTCGCCGGGCCGGCCGCGGCCCAGACCCCCGATGTGCCGGTGGACGGCGCCGGCGTCGACGCCGCAGCCGGCGCGATGGGCCGGGTGATCGTCGACGTCGCCGAGCTGAGGGCCGGGCCGGGCAAGGCCTACGTCAGCCGGGGGCGGGTCTATCAGGGGGACGAGGTCGAGATCCTCAAGGGGGCCGACATCGGCGGCTGGATGGAGGTGCTCGCCGCCGGCGGCGCCCGGGGCTGGCTGCAACGGGACGCGGTCAAGATCACGCCCGGGGCGAAGTCGACCCGCACCTCACGGGTCGACGAGCAGTTCACCTACGACGACAAAGGTCGCCGGATCGGCCCCGACGGGCGGCCCATCGGCAGCGGCGAGGGCGCCCGACGCACCGAGACCCCCGAGGACTTCGACCTCGACAGCTTCGAGGACGGCGCGGCGGTGGTCACCCCCGGCGAGTCGACCCCGTGGGGGCTGTCGGTCAGGCTCGGCGCCGGGGCGACCCTGATCCGGCGGGGCTTCAATACCAACGCGCCGGCCGACTCGCTGCTGCGCACGCTGGAGTCCAAGCCGCTGGGCTACGGCTTCGACCTCGAGGTCGGCTACCGCCCCATCGACTACCTCGCCGTGCGGGCCCTCTTCCGCGACGCGCGGTTCACCGAGACGAAGCTTCAGACGCCGACCTACAACGGGGGGCAGCCGTTCGGGCTGGCGGTGGACGCCCAGCAGGCC
Organism: bacterium; assembly: GCA_030426085.1. Taxonomy (GTDB): domain Bacteria; phylum Myxococcota_A; class Bradymonadia; order UBA7976; family UBA1532; genus JACKDM01. Next base: position 73,142 of record JAUHYW010000004.1, read on the forward strand.
GAGCTGGATCTCGTCGGCCGGTTCCCCATCCTCGACGGCTGGGTCGGGGCCTACGCCGGGGGCCGCTTCTGGCGCCAGGGCTACCGTCAGGTGCAGCCGACGCCGCTCTTTCTGACCACCACCTGGCTCGGCCTGGGGGCCGGGGGCGCGCTCGGCTGGGCCTTCGGCCCGGTGGACGTCGCCGGCCGGGGGGGCATCGTGCTGCCGTTCGACGTCAGCCAGACGCCTCAGTCCAGCGGCGAGGCCGACCCGTTCGGCTTCGGCGCCTCGGCCGAGGTCGCGTGGTCGTTCCTGCCCCAGCTCGCCGTCGTCGGCCACTGGCACTACAGCACGCTGACCACCGACTTCACCGGCCCGGCGACCCACGTCGACGCCACCCTCGACCGGGAGGGCCCGGCCTACAGCCAGGGGCAGTCCGTCGACAGCCTGCACGGCGGCGGCCTCGGCGTGCGCTGGACCCCCTGAGCACCGCACCCTGATCGCGGCCCCCTGATCACCGCCCCCCGATCGCGGCCCGCTCGCGGCCCGCTCCGACCGGCGTGGTCCGGGCCCCACGCCGCCGTGGGATCCGCCCCGCACCCCCGGCCCGGGGGGCGGCATGGGCGTGAAGAATTCCAGTGAGTACAGAAGAACACCCACCGGGAGGGGAAGCCGCGTCACGGCTATGTGACCCTTACGAGCCTCTATAGCTTCTGGCACGGCCCTGGCACATGGGCAGCGGCAGTCGAAGTCGCCGGTGGGTGGGGAGGCCCGCCGGCGCGCCGCGCCCATCGGGCGCTCCACCCCCGGATCCATCCGCCGGACTCATCTGCCGAGGCTCGCTTGAAGTACGCCCCGAAGACGCCCCTGTCGCTCGCCATCACCCTCACCTCGCTGGGGCTCGCCGCCCCCGCCGCCGCCGGGCTGCTCGATCGCCCGCAGCGGGCGATGCACATCGTGCAGCTCGACCCCGACGTCGTCGGCGGGCAGCCGGTCGGCGCGCTGTCGGCGGCCCTGCTCGGTGGCATCGGCGCCCCGGCGGCGGTGTTCGAGTACGACGCGGTCCTGCTCGGCTTCGCCGCCCCGCTCACCGACCGCGAGGCGGGGCTGCTCGCCGCGCTGCCCGCGGTTCACCACGTCGAGCGCGATCGCCCGGTGCACACCGGCGCCCGCCAGCTCGGCCCGGTCTACGGCCTCGACCGCATCGATCAGGCCGATCTGCCGCTGGACGGCGGGTATGCCTTCCCCGAATCGGCCGGCGAGGGGGTGCACGTCTACGTCATCGACACCGGCATCAACCCCGACCACGCCGAGTTCGAGGGCCGGGTCGTCGGCGGGCGCAACTTCGTGATCGACGGCCCGCTGGGCCTCGGGGGCCATCTGCCGGTGGACGCCTTCGGGCTGCTCGGTCTCGGCGAGGCCGACCCCGAGGCGTGGGCCGACTGCAACGGGCACGGGACCCACGTCGCCGGCACCGCCGCCGGGGCGGAGTTCGGCGTGGCCAAGAAGGCCACCCTGCACGCGATCCGGGTGCTCAACTGCGGCGGCTCGGGCTCGGCCTCGGGGGTCATCGCGGGCATGGAGTGGGTCGCCGAGAACGCCGAGTACCCGGCGGTGGTGAACATGAGCCTGGGCGGCGGGGCGTCGGACGCCGAGGACGCCGCCGTCCGCGGGCTGTACGCGCGGGACATCCTGGCGGTGGTCGCGGCGGGCAACGACGACGGCGACGCCTGCGGCACCTCGCCCGCCCGGGCCCCCGAGGCGCTGACGGTCGGCGCCTCGGACAGCGCCGACCGGGAGTCGAGCTTCAGCAACCACGGGCCCTGCGTCGACCTCTTCGCCCCGGGCACCGACATCCGCTCGGCGGATCACGCCGACGACAGCGGCTCGACGGTGCTCAGCGGCACCTCGATGGCCGCGCCCCACGCCGCCGGCGTCGCCGCCCTGGTGCTCGGCCTCGACCCGGGCCTCTCGGCCGGCGCGGTCGCCGGGCGCCTGATCGACGACGGCGCGGTCGGCCGGCTCGCCCTGAGCCCGACGGACGCCGGCAGCCCCGACGTGCTGCTGCAAGCCCCCGCCGAGTGACCGCGGAGCGCCGCCGGGCTACTCCTTTTCGTACTGGGCCCAGTAGGGGGCGTGGTTGCCGCCGTTGGTGTTCTGCCCCGGCATCCAGAACGCGGGCGCCGAGGGGTCGCTGCCCGGCTCGGCCAGCGGGTCGACGCCGGTCACCCAGATCTGGGGCCGGGGCTCGGTGTCCTGGTCCAGCGGGTCGTTGGGCACCACGTAGCCGTAGGGCCGCAGGCTGGTGAACGCCAGCCAGCGCCGCCCCGGGCCCTGGATCGGGGCCCACTTGGGCCACGAGTTGCCCATGAACTCGGCCATGTTCGCGTGGTCGAGCCGCACCGGGTCGCCGCCGGCCGAGGGGATGATCCACAGGTCGAGGTTGGGGTTGATGCGCTCGCTGTCCTGCCCCCCGGGGAACGGGTCGTCGCCCACCCCGTTGTAGGCGATCCAGCGGCCGTCGGGGCTGAACGCCGGGCGGTCCCAGCTCCGGTCGTCGGTGGCCTCGACCAGCACCGCCTCGGGCATCCACGCCCCCCGGTCGAGCCACCACCGGCCGATGCTGCCCAGCGGCACCTGCTCGGCGACCGGCACCGAGAACGCGCCGACGACCCCCACGATGTGGTCGCCCTGCCACGACCAGTCCGGCGCGCCCGAGGCGGGGTGGCTGTCGAACGGCGGCAGATCGCCCAGGCGCTCGCCGGTCTCGGCCGAGCTGATGACCAGCCGCCCGCCGGTGACCCCCACGAGCTGGATCCCGTCGGGCGCGAAGCTGGGGAAGACCGCGGTGTTCTCGGCCCCGCCGGGGTAGAACGGCACGCCCGGGGCGTCGATGTTCACCGCCTCGAGGTTGCCCGCGGGGAAGCCGAACGAGCGGGTGTAGGCCATGCGGGTGCCGTCCCGGCTGACCGCGTGGCACCCGTAGCAGAAGGCGCCGGGGTAGCGATCGGGCGTCAGGAACCGCTCCGCCTCGCGGTCGTTGACCGGCAGCCGGGCGATGCCGCCCATGCCGGTGTCGAAGTAGTACACCGCGCCCTTCAGCTCGCCCCGGTCGATGATCAGGGGCAGCGGCTCGGCGGCGCACACCGGCTGGTCGGGGCCCCGGTACTCGCGCACGGTCACCTCGAGCGCGCCGTCCTCGAGGCGGGCGGCGGCCTGCTTGAGCCGATCCCAGGGGGTGTCGGCCGGCACCAGATGATCGGCGGACGTGTACCAGCGCACGACCTCGTCCTCGGTGCGCATGACCACCTCGAACGACCGCTCGCCCTGGGGGCGGCCCGGATCCCACTGGAAGTCGATGCCCTGGATGTTGCGGGGCAGCGCGGTGCCCGCCTGGGGGTAGATCACCGCCGGCGGGTCGACGCAGTCGCCCTCGGGGGCCGCGGCGAAGCGCTCGGGCGCGTCGGGCGGGCCGTCGACGATCACCACCTCGCCCGCTGGCATCGGGCCCGGCCCGCCGTCGGCCGTGGGCGGCTCGGCGTCCAGCTCGGGCAGCGGATCGGCGTCGGCCCCGGGCGGCGGCTGGCTGTCGAGCGTGGTCACCATCGCGTCGACCTCGGCGTCGACGAGCAGCGCGCCGTCGGCCTCGGGGGCCGGGCCGTCGGTGGAGGCGCCGTCATCGCAGGCGGTCGCCGTCAGCAGGATCGACAGGAGCAGGGCAGCGCGAGCGGGCATATGGGTCCTCCCCGGACATGACAGCGGCGGCACAGTAGCACCGGGGCCGGGGTGGATGTCAGGAGAGTGGTCGAAACGGCGGCGGGCTGCTATGCACCGACGAGCCGGCCGACAGGCCACAGACCGGAGGTGCGCCGTGCAGCCGACCATCCCCGCCCGCCTGATGGCCCGCGGCGCGCGCAGCCCCGACGCCCCCGCGATCTGGTCCCGGGGGGTCGACGGCGCCTGGCACGCGCTGAGCTGGGGCGAGTACGCCGACCGGGCCCGGGCCTTCGCCGGGGCCCTGATCGCCCGGGGCATCGAGCCGGGGCAGGCGGTGGGCATCCTGTCGAACAACCGCGCCGAGTGGCTCATCGCCGCGCTGGGATCACTGGCGGCGGGCGCGGTGCCGGTGGGCATCTACCCCACGCTGCTCACCGAGCAGGTGGCCTACGTGCTGAACCACTGCCGGGCCCGGCTGGTGGTGGTCGAGGACGGCGCGCAGTGGGCCAAGGTCGCCGAGGCCGTGGACGGCGCCCGGCTCGACGCCGGGGTGCGGGGCGCGGTGATCGAACCCGACACGCTCGAGTCCCCCGCCGACGAGCGAGTGATCGCCTTCGCCGCCCTGCTCGAAGAGGGCGCCGGGCGGGCGGGCGAGGTCGAGGCCCGCACCGCCGCGCTCGAGCCCGACGACCGGGCGACCCTCATCTACACCAGCGGCACCACCGGCACCCCCAAAGGGGTCGTGCTGACCCACCACAACCTCGCCTGGACCGCCGGCCGGGGGGCGCACATCATCGACCCCCCGCCGGGCCCCGACGACGCGATGGTCTCCTACCTGCCGCTGAGCCACATCGCCGAGCAGATGCTCTCGGTGCACGTCGCGGTGACCTACGGCTTCCCGGTGTGGGTGTGCCCCCGGCTGGACCAGCTCCGCGAGGTGCTGCCCGCCGCCCGGCCGACGATCTTCATGGGCGTGCCCCGGGTGTGGGAGAAGTTCCAGACCGCGCTCGAAGGCCGCCTGGGCGAGCTGACCGGGGTCAAGGCGGCGCTGGCCCGGTGGGCGATGGGCGTCGGCGCGAAGGCCGGCCCCACGGTGATGGTTCACGGCCCGCCGGGCGGCCTGCTCGGCGCGCAGTACCGCCTCGCCGACCGCCTGTTCTTCTCGCCGCTGCGGGCGAAGCTGGGCCTCGACCGCCTGCGGGTCGCCATCACCGGCGCCGCCCCGTTGGGGTCGGACGTCGCCCGCTTCTTCCTGTCGCTGGGCATCGTGCTGCACGAGGTCTACGGCCAGTCCGAGGCCAGCGGGCCGACGTCCTTCGCCCGCAACGTGCCCGGCGCCCGCCGCTTCGGCACCGTCGGCCAGCCGGTGCCGGGGGTCGAGGTGCGCATCGCCGACGACGGCGAGGTGTGCGTGAGGGGGGGCAACGTCTTCGCCGGCTACCACGACGACCCCCAGGCCACCGCGTCGACCCTGATCGACGGCTGGCTGCACAGCGGCGACCTCGGCGCGATCGACGGCGACGGGTTCCTGACGATCACCGGCCGCAAGAAGGACCTCATCATCACCGCCGGGGGCAAGAACGTCGGCCCGGGGGCCATCGAGTCGGCGCTCAAGGCCATCGACGGGGTGGCCCACGCGGTCGTGATCGGCGACCGCCGCAAGCACCTCGCCGCGCTGCTGACCCTGGACCCCGAGGCCGCCCCCCGCCTCGCGCCCGGGGTCACCGACCTCGCCGCCCTGGCCGAAGACCCCGCCGTCGTGGCCCACGTCCAGCGGGCGGTCGACGGGGTCAACGCCGACCAGCCGCGCTACGCGCAGATCAAGCGGTTCGCGCTGCTGCCGGTGGAGTTCTCGGCCGAGGGCGGCGAGCTGACCCCGACCCAGAAGGTCAAGCGGCGGGTGGTCGACGAGAAGTACCGGGCGGTGATCGACGGGCTGTATCCCGACGAAAAAAAGTCCGGCCAGGGTCGGTTGCCTGAAACGCCGACGGGGTAGACGAGGGGCAGGGACCCTTCAACGACCCCCTGCGGAGATGAACGATGGACAAGAATCGCATCGATCCGCTGGACGTCCTCCTCCACCTGACCGTCCTGGTCGTGGCTGGCCTCATCCTACGCGCACTGCTTGGTGGATGACCTTGAGCTGACATTTGGCAGACACCGTCTGCCAAATGTCAGGAGGGAGCCCAGGCGCCTCGCTGTTGCGTCGAGTTCGTGTCAGGAGGGCCGCCCCGCCTCACGGCACCTCGGCCGGCCACACCTCGACCTCGCCCACCCCGGGCAGCGCGCCGATCGCCTTCTCGAGCGCGGCGTCGACCGAGCAGACCATCACCGTCACCAGCTCGGCGGGGCGCATCTCGGCCTGCACCGCGCGCCGGATGTGGGCGGTGCCGGTGGCCTTCAAGCGGTCGAGCCAGGTGTCGATGTAGTCGTCCGGCCGCCCCAGCAGGCGGGCCCGGACCCGGTGGGCGACCTGCAAGCTCGCCGTCTCGACCGAGAACGGGAAGCTCTGCGCCAGGTGGCGCCGGGCGAAGTCGGTCTCGTCGTCGGAGAGCCCCTCGGCGGCGAAGCGCTCGAACTCGTCGAACAGCAGCGCCAGGGTGTCGACCGCGTGGGCCCGGCCGGGGGCGGCGGTCATCATCAGGGTGCCGCCGGCCCGCTCCAGCGAGAGGCGGGCGCTCGCCCCGTAGCTCCAGCCGCGCTCGACCCGCACCGCCTGCATCAGCCGGCTGGTGAAGTTGCCCCCGAAGCCGCTGATCGCGACGTGCAGCGCCAGCGCGTCGGGGTGGTCGGCGGCCACGCACGGGTGGCCGGTGAGGATGCGGGCCTGCCCCCGCTCGGGGCGATCGATGAGCACCACCCGCCGCCGCGCCGCCCGGGCGGGCTCGGCGAAGTCCCAGATCAGCGGCGCGCCCTCGGGCATGCCGCCCAGCGCCCGGTCGAGGCTCAGCCGCAGCGCGTCGGGCTCCAGGTCGCCGCTGGCCCCGACGACGAGGTTGCGCCGGCAGTAGACCCGCTCGGCGTGGGCCCGCACGTCGGCCGACGAGATCCGGGCCAGCGAGGCCCGGGTGCCCGAGCCGCCGTGGCCGAAGGGGTGGTCGCCGAAGAGCACCCGCCCGAACCAGATGCGGGCCAGCGCGCCGTCCTCGTCGCCCGCCGCCTCGAGCTCGGCCCGCATCTCGCGCTTGACCTTGGCCACCTCGTCCTCGGCGAAGGCCGGCTGGACCAGCGCCTCGCCGAGCAGGTCGAGGTAGGCGTCGAGGTGCCGGGTCAGGATCGGGCCGCCCAGGCTCACCGCGTGGCTGCGGGTGGCGGTGATCATCTCGGCGCCCAGGATCTCGACGGCCTCCTCCAGCGCGACCCGCCCCCGGCGGCGGGTGCCCCGGATCAGCGCCCGGTTGGTCAGGCTGGTCAACCCCTGGCGGTCGGGCGGGTCGAACGGCGGCCCGGCGGTGAAGAAGAGGTTGACGTGCGCGCAGGGGAAGGCCCGGTCGGGCACCAGCACCAGGTCGATCGGGCTCACGCGGGGTACCCCCGGACGACGGTCCGCCCCTCGGGGCGCAGGATGTCGCGGGCCACCGCCAGCACGTCGTCGGCGCTGACCGCCTCGAGCAGCTCGGCGGCGGTGAAGAGCCGGGCGAAGTGGTCGGCGGTGACCTCCCAGTAGCCGAAGCCCGCCGCCCGCTGCTGCGCGCTCTGGAGCTGGCGGTAGAACCGGGTCTCGAGCCGGTTCTTGGCCTTGGCCAGCTCGCTCGGCGAGAGGCCGTCCTTCGCGACCGCGGCGAAGGTGTCGAGCACCACCCGCTCGGCGGCGTCGCTGCCCACGCCGGGGCGCAGGTCGACGGCGACCTCGTACAGCCCCGGCTCGCGGAACGCGGGCACGAAGGCGTAGAACCCCGCCGCCAGCTCGCCGTCGGTGACCAGCGCCCGCTGCAAGCGGGAGGAGTCGCCCTCGCACAGCGCCTCGTTGAGCACCTCGAGCGCCGCCGCCCGGGGGTCGACCGCCGAGGGCGCGTGCCAGCCCATCACGAGCCGATCGCTGCCCACCCCGAGGGGCTTCTCCACCCGGCGGGGCGCGGTCTGCAGCGGCTCGACCACCGCCGGCAGCTCGGGCAGCGTCGCCGGGGGCATGGCGCCGTAGGCCGCCTCGATCGCCTTCATCAATCGGGCGCCGTCGACGTCGCCGGCGACCGCGATGACCGCGTTGTTGGGCGCGTACCACGTCCGGTAGAAGGCGTGGATGTCATCCGCCGAGAGCCGGGCGATGTCGTCCATCCAGCCGATGGTCGGCCGCCCGTAGGGGTGCACGGTGTAGGCCGTCGACCACAGGATCTCGGCCAGCAGGCCGGTGGGGTCGTCGTCGACCCGCTCCCGGCGCTCGTTCATCACCACCTCGCGCTCGGTCTCGATCTGGGCCGGGCCGAGCAGGGTGTTCTGCATGCGGTCGGCCTCGAGCTCGACGATGGCCTCGAAGCCGGCGGTGGGCACCTCTTCGTAGTAGTACGTCCAGTCGAGCCAGGTCGCCGCGTTGTTGCGCCCGCCGAGGCCCTCGATGATGCGGTCGAACTCGCCCTCCGGCCGGCGGGCGGTGCCCTTGAACATCAGGTGCTCGAACAGGTGGGCGATGCCGGTGCGCCCCGGCTGCTCGTGGCGGCTGCCCACCCGGAACCACGTCTGGTAGCTGACCACCGGCGCCCGGTGCTCGGGCTGGTGCAGCACCGTCAGGCCGTTGTCGAGCCGGTAGCGGTCGACGCGGATGGGGCCGTGACGCACGGTCTCGACGGGGCGGGGGGCGCTTTGGGGCGCGGGATCGGATCTCAAGGCGTCTCGCTGTCGGTCGGCGGGCGGATGGGGCCGCGGGGGCTCAAGATGCCACGGGGCGGCCCCAGGTCGCCACGGCCAGCGCGATCCAGCCCACGATCCACGCGGTGCCGCCGATGGGGGTGACCGCGCCCAGCCAGCGCAGGCCGGTCAGCGCCATGACGTAGAGGCTGCCCGAGAACAGCAGCAGCCCCAGCACCATCGCCCAGCCGGAGACGGTCAGCGCCCGACCGCCGGCGCCGACGCTCTGGGCCCAGGCGACCGCGAACAGCCCCAGCGCGTGGTAGACGTGGTACTGCGCGCCGGTCTGCCACCAGCCGAGGGCCGCCGCGTCGAGCCGCTTCTCGAGGCCGTGAGCCCCGAAGGCCCCGGTCGCGATGGCGAGCGCCATGGCGATGGCGCCGGCCGCTGCCCAGTTCATGGGGTGCCTCCGTGGTCGAAGATGCCGCGCATCATAGCCGGTGGGCCGCCCGTCCGACAGATGGCCGACCGCCGGGCGAATCCTCGACGGGAGGCAGTGTATCCACCGGTGCATGAAACCCCGCATCATCTGGCTCGCCGTCGCGGCCGCCCTGGCCGCCGGCCCCCCGGTCTCGGCCGCGCCGACCGAGGCGCCCCCGACCGAGGCGCCCCCGGCCGAGGCGCCCCCGACCGAGACGCCCCCGGACGGCTTCGAGCCCGGCGTATGGCCCGCGCTGGCCGCGGTGGTGCCCGGGGCGCTGGTGCACGGGGCGGGGCACTTCGTCGCCGGGGACAGCGACACCGGCTGGACCCTGCTCGGCATCCAGGGCGTGGGCCTGGGCCTCGTGGCGCTGGGCGGGGTGCCGCTGGCCGCCACCGGGGCCTCGCGCAAGATCATCGGCCCGGCGACCGCGGTGGCGCTCACCGGGGTGGGGCTGCTCTTCACCCCGATGCTGCCCGACGTCTACGGCGCGCTCACCGGCGGCCGCGACGCCCGCCCGCCGACGCCGGTGCCGCTCACCGCCCGGCTGGGCTACGCCTTCGTCTACGACCCCCAGTTCGCCTACCGCAACTTCACCACCGTGGGCTACGAGGGCCGCTTCGACCACCTCGTGCTCGACGGCCGGGCCTGGATCGCGGTCGACGACGACAACCAGCGCCTGCGCCAGCAGTTCGACTGGCGGCTGTGGGGCGAGACCCTCGGCCCCCGGGAGCACGACGGCGCGCTCGACCTGCGGGCGGCGGTGACCTGGCATCGCTTCGGCACCGACGGCTTCAGCCGTCTCTCGGGCGAGCTGGCCGTCGACGGCCGCTACCCGCTCGACCGGCTGGGGCCCAGCCTGCGGGGCTCGTTCGCGCTCGGCGCGCTGGGCTGGGCGCTCGAGGCCTACGACTACGACGTGCCGGGCCTCGGCTTCGGGGAGGACGTCTTCGAGCAGCTCCTGGTGCGCTTCGGCTGGGGCTTCTGGTTCGCCGACCGGGGGTCGGTGGCGCTGTATTACGACCACCGCAAAGACGACTTCGCCGGCGGCTTCTCGGCCCCCGGGCTCGGCGGCGGCATCCCGGGCTACGTCGGGCTCGCCGCCGACTACGCCGTCGACGACACCTGGGCCCTCGACCTCGACGTGCGCCGCGGCGCGGCGTGGATCGTGGGGCTGGGCGTGCGCTATCGCTACGGAGGCACCCGATGAGTCGACCGACCTCGAACGCCGCGCCCCGCCTCGCGCGCCGGGCCGCGGTCGCCGCCGCCGTCGCGCTGCTGCTCGCCGGCTGCCTGCGCCCGGCCGAGGAGCAGGTCGAGCTCGACCTCAGCGTGGGCCAGCGGGACGTGGGCATCGCCGCGATCGCGATCGCCGAGGGCCGGGCCGCGGTGCACCGGCTGCTCGACGGCGACGCGGTCCTGTGGGCCGCCGCCCCGGCCTTCGAAGGCACGCTCACCCTCGACCCGGCCGCCGACGACGCCTGGACGGTGACCCTGCGCAACATCCGCCCCGACGCGGTCTTCGAGGTCGACGGCGTGCCGCAGACCCCCGCCGAGCGGCCGGTGCCCACCGAGGCGGTCTACACGCTCACCCTCGACCCCGGGGCCCACGCCATCCGGCTGCGCCCGGCGCCCCCGGCCGGCGACCGCTGGCGCTTCGCGGTGCTCAGCGACATCCAGGACGCCATCGACCGGGCCCCGGACATCATCCGGCTGCTCGAGGCCCAGCCCGACCTGGACTTCCTCATCTCGGCCGGCGACCTGACCGAGCAGGGCGGGGCCGACGAGTACCGCCGCTATCAAGAGGCCTTCCGGGCGCTGTCGATCCCGTACTACGCCACCCCCGGCAACCACGAGCGGGGCGACGAGGCGGCCAACTGGACCCGCTCCTTCGGGCGGGCCAACCACTCCTTCCCCTGGCGCGGGGCCCGGTTCTCGTTCGTCGACAGCAGCTTCGGCACGATCGACCCCACGGTCTACGGGTGGCTCGACGACTGGCTCGCGGCCGGGCGGGACGGCATCCACGTCATCACCACCCACATCCCGATCATGGACCCCGAGGGCACCCGCGGGGGGCAGCTCCGCAGCCGCAACGAGGCGGCCAAGCTTCTCGTGCGCCTCGCCCGGCGGGACGTCGACCTGACCCTCTTCGGGCACGTGCACTCGTATTACGCGTTCAGCCTCGCCGGCATCCCCAGCTACGTCAGCGGCGGCGGCGGGGCGCTGCCCGAGCGGCTCGACGGCATCGGGCGGCACTTCCTGGTGGTCGACGTGCAGGACGGGGTCGGGGTCACCGCGGTCGGGGTGGTGCGGGTCGACTGACGGCGGGGGTCGTCAGCGGGGCGCGCAGGGCAGCGCGAAGTCGACGTGATAGTGGTCGTCGTGGCGCACCCACACCCGCCGCCGGGTGAACGGCAGCCCCGTCGTCGCCGGCCGGGCCCGCTTCACCGCCCGCTGGAGCGCCGGGTCGAGGATGACCTTGGCGACCCGCGCGCCGCGGGCCCGGGCGGCGGCCTGCAACGCCAGCAGGTGATCGCCGACGGCGGCCGCGTCGAAGGCCGCCCCGCCCAGCCGGCCCCGGCGATCCAGCTCGACCCCGTAGCCGAAGCCGTCGGCCAGCCCCAGCGGCAGCGGCCGGATGGCGTCGCCCGCCCGCAGGGGGGTCATGAAGTCCACCGACAGCCCGTTCTGGTGGGTCCGATGGGGCCACAGCCGCCCGCCGCCGGGCCAGCCGGCCTCGCCGTAGACCCAGACCCGATCGGGGTGCCGCTCGGCCAGGGCGGCGTAGCCGTCGAGGGTGATCGCCCGCACGGCGCAGTGCACCCAGTTGCGCATCAGCCACGGGCCCAGCGGGGTGTGAGCGACGAAGTTGGCCCCCGCGGCGGGCAGCGGGCAGCCGCCGGTCAGGCGCCCGTCGGCGGGGGTGCCGTGGCAGGTCGAGCCGGCGGGCGGGGCGCCGGGGGCGGCGAGGGCGGCGATCAGGACGGCGAGGGGCAGCGGCATCGGGCCAGTCTACCCCCGATCGGGCCCGTCGTCCTCCAGGGGATCGGACGGCGCCTCCCGGCGAGGCGGGCCCTCGCGGGGCGGGCGGCCGCGGAAGCCGAAGCGGGCGAGGTAGATCCGCAGCCAGCGGTCGACGGCCGGCACCGGCCGGGGCGGCGGCTCGTCCGACGGGGGGGTCGGCGCGGTCGGATCGGTCGGCGGGTCGGCGTCGTCGGGGGGTCGGCTGCCGTCGGTCGGCATCAGCGAGGCGGCGGAGATCATGGCGCGGCCCGTTCCACCCGGCGCAGGGCGAGGTTGGCGTTGTCGGCGATCGTGCGCCCGTCCCCGGTCTGGCGGCCGTCGTGGGGGGTGACCTCGACCAGCACGTGGCAGGTCCAGCTCGACCCGGCGTGGGGGGTCGCCCAGGCGGGCCACGGGATCTGCACGACATGCGCCGCGCCGGGCGGGATGCCCGCCGGCAGGGGCGCCTCGCCGAGCAGGTAGCTGCCCGGGGGCAGCGCGGTGGCGGCGCCGGTCGCCCGCGGGGTCCAGTCCCGAGGCCACTCGAAGCGGCCGTCGCTGGGGGCCGCCGCAAGCACGAACCGGATCCGGGCGTCGAGCGACGCCGCGTCGGGCCCCCGGTTGCGCACCCGGGCGCAGATCCAGGCGGTCCGGGTCGGGTCCAGGTCCTCGTGAGCCGTGGGCAGGGCGCCGGGATCGGCCGGATCGAGCGGGGTGTGGGTCAGCCAGACGTCCTCGCTGTCGGGCGCGGGGTCGCCCGGGGGCGCGTCAGCGGTCTTCAGCCACAGGTCGCGAGGGTGGTCGTAGGCCAGCGCCGCCGCGACGGCTGCGGCGGCGTCCAGCCGGCCCGCGCCCTGGAACTCGGCCGGTCCGTCCAGCACCCGGGCGGTCTCCAGCAGGATCGCCCGGGCCTCGAACCCGGTCAGCGCCGGGTTGGCCGACAGCACGAGCGCCCCGACCCCCGCGCACAGCGCCGAGGCAGCCGAGCTTTGGCCGAAGGTCTTCTGGTGCCCGCTCGCCGAGTGCCACACCTCGACCGGGCCGTGGGTCTCGAGCCAGGTGGGCGGCTCGTCGGCGCGGAACCGGGCGACCGGCGTGTCGCCCCCGAGGGTGCCGGTCTCGACGAGCACTTCGGCTCGGCGGTACCCGTCGGCCGAGACCAGGGTGACCCAGTCGGCGGGCGGCCGGTTGGGGTCGACGTCGGTCAGCCGGTACCACGAGCCGAATCGACCGCCCAGCCGGGCCCAGCGCACATCCGCCACCCCGACCTCGACGCCCGCGGTGACGGCCGGGGCGGCCTCGGCGCCGTCGATCCGCTTCAGGTGCAGGGTGAAGACCGCCGCGTCGCCCGACGGCGAGACCGCCTCGACCCGCCACAGCGTCTCGGCGTCGGCCAGCGGGCCGAGCAGCACCCGGGCGCCCTCGGGGATCGGGGCGGCGGCGCTCGGCAGCTCGACGTCGAGTCGCACCGCGTGGGCCGTGGCCTCGGCCACCGCGCGTACGGTCCCGCGCACCAGCGCCCGGGCGGGCCAGCCGGTGCTCATGGCGGGGCCGACGGTCAGGGTGCGGCTCCGGCCGTCGAGGTAGCCCGGGGCGAGGGCGTCCAGCTCGGGGCCGAAGTTGCTCTGGCTGGCGAGGCCGTCGGCCCCGCCGTCGGCGGTCCGCACGTCGCTCGCCCCGCAGGTCAGGGCGTCGGTCGAGGTCGCGATCGGGTTCATCTCGGCCAGCGGCCGCCCCTCGTTGCCCGCGGCGAGCACCACCAGGCAGCCCCGCCCCGACCGCCCCGCGTGGGCCAGCCGGGTCAGGGCGTCGGGCCCCGGGCCGTGCACCGCCGCCGGCAGGGTCGCCGGCGCCAGCGCGATCTCGGGCAGGCTCCAGGTCGCCCCGAAGCGCATCGCGGCCAGCACCACGTCCGCCGGACCGGCGCCCGTCGGACGCAGCCCGCCAGCGATCTCGAGCACGTCTTCGAGGTGGGCCAGCGCGCCGTTGTACTTGTAGGCCGCCACCGCGGCGCACGGCGCGACCCCCGCGATGCCCGGCCCCTGCCCGGGGTGATCGGTGCCCGCGGCCAGCGCCGCGACGCTGCCCCCGTGCCCCTGCACCACCCACTCGTGGCCCCCCGGCCGGCCCCGCTCGTCGTACAGCGCCACCCGCTCGATCAGATCGGCGTGCACCGCCTGCCCCGCGATGGGCCGCACCCCGCTGTCGATCACCGCCAGCCGAGCCCCGGCGCCCGGTCGGCGGCCCCGGGCGACCAGCGCCGCGTGGGCCTCGGGCACCCCCAGCCGCTTCAGATCCCACTGCCCGGCCGAGAGCGCGTCGCCCCCGTCGCCGTCGAGCAGCGCGCACCGCTCGGCGATGTCGGGGGTGGCGTGCACCACCAGCCCGGTCTGGAGCAGCCCGTCGATCAGATCTTCGATCACCTCGTCGTACCCGTCGGGCAGCTCGAGGCGAAAGCGGTCGACCCCCCGCGGCCGCAGCACGGCTCGCCGCAGCCGGCGGCTCACCCGCCCCTCGAAGAGCCGGGCCGGCGCGACCCCCGGCAGCAGGCGCAGGTCGATCGCCGGGCGGCGCACCGCGGGGTGCGGGCCGCGGCGCAGCGCCGAGCCGGCGGCGAGGACCGTCGGGTGGCCCCGCAGCGCCTCGACCGCGGCCCGGGCCTCGCCCCCGCTCGCCGCCACGAACGGCAGCACCGCAGAGAGGTCGCGGGTCACCCGCAGCGGCCCGAGCTCGGCCGCCCGGCGGCGGGCCACGGCGAGGCGCCGGAGATAGGCCGGCAGCGGCTCCTCCCGGGGGTCGCCCCCGCCCTCGCCGTCCACCGGCAGCAGCAGCTTGTCGGCCAGGACCCGGGTCCCGTCGTCGACCGCCCGGTCCGGCTGGAACCGCAGCCCCCGATCGGCGGCGAACGCCAGCACGTCGAGCACGGCGTCCAGGTCGGCCGACTCGACCAGGAAGGCGTCGACGGCGGTCGCCGGCAACGCCGCCGGCACCCGGCGGTCGCCGATGCGCACCCGCCGGGCCCCCGCCGCCACCGGGAACAGGTCGAGGTGGCGGTCGGCGAACAGCGCGACCGGGCGCGCCTCGGGGCGCAGGCCCTCGCCGGTGAAGGTGACGAGGTAGTGACCCGGGGGCCGGCGCACCGCCCACCGCCCGCGGCCTTCGCGGGGGATCGCCGCCCCCGGGCCGGGGGCGGCGGTCATCGGCCGGATGTGCAGTTCATACGGTCCGCGGGGCGGGTGCAGCGCGATCCGGAGCAGCAGGTCTTCGGGGGGGCGGGTCTTCATGATGGCACTCGACGGGCAGCGGAGGGGCGACGGGCGGTCACACCGGGGTGAAGCCGTAGGCCGTCTGGGCATACCACCGGGCCAGCGGGCGGCCGCGGGCGTCCTTCTGGGCGTGGGCGTACTCGAAGAACGCCTTCAGGCTCTTCGGCGCGTTGGTCTCGTCCCGCTCGAAGAGCAGCCCCACGTCCTTCTGCGGCGGGGTGTAGCCCGGCCCCAGCACCCAGTGGTCGACGATGCGCGCGCTCGAGCCGAGCGGCACGATGTCCCGCAGCAGCAGCCCCTGGCGGTTGCTCGCCCCGCCGCCGGTCACGATCACTTCGAACAGCCGCCGCTCCAGCCCGGCCGGCGGGGCGTCGTCGAGCGGGCCGGCGTCGGCGGCCGTCGGGACCTCGAAGTACTGGAAGTCCATCGTCGCCTCGTACAGCCGGGGCTTGTCCCCGAACGGCACGTCGAGCGCCTTGATGTAGGCCGTCAGCTCGTCGACGGCGGTCTGGTGGGCCGCCCGGGCCCGCTCGTCCACCTCGACCCAGTCGGCGTAGGCCTCGCCGGTGCTCGCCAGGCCGACGCGGCCGCTCAGCCACGCCTCGGGGTCGGCCGTCACCAACCGCTCGCGCCACTTCAGCCCGGTGTCGGTCAGGTCGCCGAGCTTGTCGGCCGCGGTGTCGTCGGTCACCGAGGTGTTCATGCGCCCGACCTCGTCCCGATCCCAGACGCCGGGGGCGTCGTCGCCCGGGTAGAAGAGCCGGTGGGGCCCCACATAGGTCTGGGTGTCCGGGGTGTCGGAGTAGCCCGCCGGCTGGGCGTCGGGGACGACCCGGGTCGCCGGATCGGCCAGGGCCTCGACGGCGCCCAGGTAGTCGCTCGCCGAGCCGCCGGCCGGCCGCGGGTCGGGGCCGTCCGCCTCGTCGGTCCAGCCGGCCAGCCGAGCCCGGACCGCCTCGAGGTCCAGCGGCTGCCCGCCGAGCAGGGCGAACACCTCCAGGGCCGGGATCTGGCGCTCGACGAGCGCCTTCAGCCGGGCGGGGTCGATCAGGTCCAGCAGCATCAATCGCTCCAGGGCGTCACGCATGGTCTCTCTCCTCGTTCGGGGCGCGCAGGCGCGCGCCGGTCAGCCTCAAGGCTTCGTGATAGGACAGGATGTCGAGCCGCTGGCCCCACTCGGCCGGGGGGCGGCCCCGGGCGACGACGGCCCGGGCCGCCTCGGCCAGCCGACCGGCCGGAGCCCAGGCGGCGGTGAGGCCCAGGATCTGGACCCCGAAGTCGGGCTGGCGGCATCGCTCGGCGCTCTCGATCAGCGCCCGGAGCTCGACGACCCCCAGCGGGTGGCCGCAGTGCACCGCCAGCGCCCGGTAGAGGGCCGCCGGCTCGGACCGGCCCTCCTCGCCGAAGCGCCGGGCCGCCCGCAGGGCCAGCCGCCGGGCCAGCGCCACCGCGCCCGCCCGCCAGGCGATGGCTGCCTCGACGTCGGCCATCAGCGCCTCGTACATCGAGCCGAGGTGGCCCGCCGCGTCGACCGCCCGGGGCCGGGGATGCCCGGCGCGCCCCAGGCGGTAGCGAGCCGAGCGGGCGATGAAGACCGCGCTCACCTCGATGACGGCGTGGCGCAGCCGGCAGGCCTCGGCGGCCACCGCCCGGGCCTCCTCCAGCGCCTGCTCGACCGCGCCGCACTCGAGCCGGGCCGCCGCCGCGTCGACCCGCCAGACCAGCGCCTGCTTGCGCCCGGAGTGTGCCGCGCCGGCCTCGGCGTACAGCGCGGCCGCCTCGGCGTAGCGCCCCTGGCGGTAGCGCAGCTCGCCCAGCCAGCCCCGGAGCTCGGGCCGCCGTCGCGGGGGGTCGGCCTCGGCCCAGCGGGCGCAGTCGTCGAGGGCGGCCGCCTCGGCGTCGAGGCCCTCCCGGCGGGCGTTGACCACCAGGATCGAGCGGTGCCAGCGGGCGAGGTCGGGGTCGTCGAGTGCCGCCGCCGGGGGCAGCAGCTCGCGGGCCCGGGCGGGGCGGGCGGCCTGCTCGGCGGCCAGCAGCCGGTCGAGCCGCTCGACCCGGGCGTCCCGCCGCATGGCCCGGCCCACCAGGTAGCGGGCGTGGCGCAGCGCCGCGGGCAGCCCCCGGGACAAGGCGTCGAGCGCGCAGACCGTCAGCAGCGCGGCCTCCTCGTCGGGGCGCTGCCGCAGCCGTGCCAGATCGAGCCCCAGGGCCAGCAGCGCCTGCGCCCCGCGCGAGTCGCCGTCCCGCACCAGTCGCCGGGCGATCCGGGCGATGCGATCCGACAGGCCGGGGGTGGTGTAATCGGCGGCCACCGCGTGGCGCGCCGCCGCCGGGCTGTCGGCGGGCAGGCTGTCGGCCAGGGCCGCGTGGGCCCGCTGGAGCCGCTCCAGGGGCCAGCCGGGCGCGGGATCGGGCATCACCCAGGTGCCCAGCGAGCCGTCGGCCAGGGTCCACACCGCGCCCGCCGCGCGCAGGGTCGCCAGCGTGCGATCGAAGGCCGTCCGATCCCAGGCGGTGGTCGCCCGCAGCCGCTCGACCCCGGCCCGGGGCAGCGCCAGCCGGATCCAGCACAGCAGGTCGGCGGCGGCGTCGGGCAGGCGCGGCGACGGGTGATCGACCACCAGGGGCAGCCCCTCGGCGAGCCGGGCCAGCCCCTCGGGGCGCAGCTCGATGCGATCGCCCGCCCGCCACGCGAAGCCGGCCCGCAGCCAGGCCTTCAGCTCGCGGCGCATGGCCGCCACCCGCCCGCCGGTGCGATCCCACAGCAGCCGGGCGCCCTCCGATCGTCGATGCAGGAACAGCTCGGGCCCGGCGAAGAGCCGCTCGAGCGCCGCCGGGCCGTCGGCGTCGGCCAGGGGCAGCCCGTCGAGCAGCGGCGCCCCGCCCAGCATCCGCAGCGCGGCCTCGGCGCTCTGGGGGCGGCGCTCGGGCTCGATCTGCAACAGCGCCTCGACCAGCGCCGCCAGCCGGGGGTCGGCCGCCGGCTGGGCGCCGAGCGCCTCGCGCACCATCACCCCCACGCTGTACAGATCGCTGCGGGCGTCGATCCGGGCGGTGAAGCGCTGCTCGGGCGCCGCGTAGCGCCAGGTCAGGTGGTCGCAGGGGGCGTCGCCCATACGCAGCGCGCGCCCCCGGGCGATACCCAGGTCGAGTACCGTCGGATGCCCCTCGGCGTCGACGAAGACGTTGCCCGGCTTGAGGTCCCCGTGCACGATCCCGATGCCGTGCAGCCGGGCGAGGACCTCGAGCAGCCGGGCGGTCAGCTCGGCGAGCGGGACCGCGCCGCGGCCGGGGAAGGGCCACCCCTCGACGAGCGCCATCACCAGATAGCCCCGCCCGCCCTGCGCCCCGTCGTCGAGCAGACGCACGATGCCCGGCAGCCCGGCCCATTGCAGCGCGGTGACCTCGTCCCTGAGCTGGAGCGCCTCGCTGTCGCTGCGCAGGGGGCACAGCTTCACCGCGACCGGGGCCTCGACGACCGTGTCCACCGCGCGCCACACCTGCCCGAAGCCGCCCGCGCCCAGCCGCCGCTCGAGCCGGTAGCGGCGTCCGATCAGGTCGCCGGCGCGCAGCGGCCGCCGCTCGTCGGTGGGCAGCGGGTCGTCGGGCCACCCGCCCTCGGGCGCGGACCAGCTCGACCCCGACGGGGCCCAGGTCACGCTGCCGCCCATGGTGGCCGTGCGGGTGACCGCCCAGGCACGGGCGTCGCTGCGGGCCTCGTCCGTTCGGGGTGCGCCGGTCATGCAGGCGACGGTAGCAACGGCCTCCCCGAGCGTCGATGTCACTCCATGACACCGGATGGCAGGCCCGGCGGCGTCAGCCGGTCTCTTCGACCCGCAGGTCGGCCCACCCGATGCGCAGCAGGCCGGTGCGGGAGCGGCGCTCGACCACCCGGCGCTCGTCGAAGCCGCGAGCCGCGAACCGGCGCCGCAGGCGGAAGACCCACTGATTGAGCGCCGACACCGAGCACCGGGACTGCTCGGCGAGGTCGTCGACGTGCACCCAGCCCTGCTGCGCCTCGGGCAGCGCGGCGTCCGCCAGCCGCCGCCGGGCGAGCGTCAGCAGGAAGTACAAGGCGCTGCCCGCCCCCCGCATGACCGCCTCCTCGACGCCGGCCCGCTCGGCGCAGACCGTCACGAACTCGTCCCCCGGCGCCACCCGGAAGACCAGCCCCACCCGCCCGGCGACGGGCACCGTGCCCTGCGGCTCCCGGGGCAGGCTCGCCCGCCAGCGGACGCCGTCGACGGTGACGCTCGGATCGGGCCCCGACAGCTCGATCTCCTCGTCGTCGAGCTCGACCACCCAGCCCCGATGCGGCACGTGACGCACCAGCGCCCGGGGGGCCTGATCGTGGGGCAGGATGAGCGCCCGGCCGACGAGGCGCACCTCGTGATCGGGGTAGGCCCCCACCATCACGATCGGGGGCGGCCCCACCTCGTCGAAGACCCAGCCCTCGCCCCGATCACCGAAGGCCAGCACGCTGTGGGCCGACACCAGCACGTCCCGCCCGGCGGGCACCCGGCGGCCGTCGACGAAGGTGCCGTTGCGGCTGTGCAGGTCGCGCACCCGCCAGCCGTGGGCCTCGGGGCCCTCGCACCAGTGCAGCAGGGCGTGCAGTCGGGAGGCGCGCTCGGCGCCGGGGGGCAGGGTCACGTCGCAGCTCGTCGCCCGGCCGATCGAGTTGAGCGGGCCCAGGCGGTGGCGGCGGCCGCTCGGCGCGTGCACCAGGTGGGTCATGCCCCGGACTATACACCGCGGCCGGCGCCCCGCACGGTTTCTCGGCGGGCCCTTGGCCCCGGCGATCGAGCGGCGTAGAGTGCCCGGCCATGAGCGCCACCGACCCGACCGACCCCCGCCAGTTCCGCGCCGCGTTCGAGGCGCTGCTGAAGGCCGCCGACGACCGGGGCAACCCCGGCAGCTACCGCAGCGAGACCTGCCGCAACTGCACCCAGTGCACGTTCAGCGAGCGGTGCCGCGGCTGCCACGCGTGCAACTACGCCGTCGACAGCGAGGGCTGCTCCCACTGCACCAAGATCAGGGACTGCGTGCAGTGCCACGCCTCGAGCCAGCTCGTCGACTGCGAGCGGTGCGTCGACAGCCACTACCTCGAGCACTGCCGGGACTGCGCCGAGTGCACCTACTGCTTCGGCTGCGTGGGGCTGGTGCGCAAGGAGTTCCACATCCTCAACACGCCCTACGACCGCAAGACCTACTTCAAGCTGGTCAAGGCGCTGCGGGGCACAGTGCGGGTCTGAGCTGCGGGCCTGATCGGATTTTTCGACCCGACCGGAAAGATCGAGCCCGCCCGCTGCGAACCGCCCCGGTGATGCAGCACCCCGCCCCCATTCGGATCGGCCGGCGACCGCCGCCCGGCGTACAATGCGCGCCCCCCCGTCTCGAGGAGGAGCCGTTGCGGGTCGAGTGCGCCATCGTCCTGGGGCTGTGCGCCACCGCCTGCGAGGACCCCCGCCCCATCCCGGCGATGGCCCCGGTGGGCGCCCCGGACTACGTGACCATCGCTGGCCAGCGGGCGCCGCGCTTCGACGCCCAGCGCCCGCCCACGGTGCGGGTCGAGGGCCCGGTCGAGCCCGGCCGGCTCGAGCGGTGGAGCGCGTGGGTCGAGGTCGACGGCGCGCCTCGCCGGCTGCCGACGCGCATCGAGCGCATCGACGGGTTGGCCTTCGTGCGGGCGGCCGTATCCGACGCGCCGCCGGGCCCGACGACGCTGACGCTGCGCGAGGGCGACCGCGCGCTGGGGCGGTGGAGGATGCACCTGGGCCCCGCGCCGGCTCCGCCCCGCTATCGCGACGCCGCGCGCGACCTCGAAGCGCTGGACGCCCGCCCCCCGCAGACCGCCGAGGAGCGCCGCTGGTGGCACTTCACCCGGGGTCTGGCGCTGTGGCGGGCGGGGCGGCTGGACCCGGCGATCGAGGCGATGCGGGCCTCGGCCGACGACGGGCCGCCGGACCACGCCGCCCGGGCGCTGCGCATGGCGGGCAACCTCGCCCTGCGCCGGGGGCGGCTGACCGACGCGGCGGCCTGGCTCGACGACGCGGCGGCCCTGGCCGGGCGGGCCGATGACCGGGCGGGGCGCTCGACGGCGCGCTACCTGCGGGCCGAGGTGGCCCGGATGCGGGGCGCGCTGCGCGACGCCGAGGCCCACGCCCGCGCCGCCGAGGCCCACGCCCGCGCCGTGGGCCGGCTCGATCTGGCGGACTACGCCCGGGTGATCCACGCCGTCGTGCGCCAGACCATGGGCCACCACCGCGAGGCGCGGGCGATGCTGACGCCGCTCGCCGGGCGGGCCGACGGCATGCCGGCCGACCTCGAGGCGGTGGTCCGGGGCAACCTGGGCTGGGTGCTGCTCGAAGGCATCGAGCGGGGGGTCTTCGACGCGGCGGCCGACGGGCCGATCGCCCGGCGGGCGTTCGAACGGGCCCTCGAGCTGAACGCGGGGCGGGCGGCGCCGACGGCCAACCACCACGCCAACCTCGCCGCGCTGGCCCTGCTCGGCGGTGATCTGGCGGCGGTCGATCACCACGTCGCGGCCCACGACGCCATCGACCCCGAGCGGCGGCAGCACAGCGGGCTCTTCGTCGATCTGGTCGAGGCCCGCCGGCGGCTGGCGGCGGGCGACGCCGGGGCCGCCGAGGCGTTCGCCGCCGTCGAGCGCCGGGCGCTGGCCGAGGCGGGGGACGTCACCGGGGACTACGTCTGGCGGGCCCGGCTGGGGCGGGCCCGGGCGCTGCGGGCGGCGGGCGACCACCCGGCCGCGCTCGACGCCTTCCGGGGCGCGCTCGCCGCCCGGGCCACCGCCGCGACCCGCACCGGGCTCCAGGACAGCCGGGCGACCTTCTTCGCCGACCACCGGGCGCTGTACGACGAGGCCATCGCCGCCGCGCTCGAGGCGGGGCGGGTCGCCGAGGCGTTCGAGATCGCCGATCGGGCCCGGGCCCGGCTGGTGATCGACCTCGAGGCCCGGACCCGGGTCGACCGGCTCGACCCGGCGCAGCGGGCGGCGTGGCAGGCCCGGCTGGACGCCTACCTGACCCGGCGGCAGGTGTTCGAGGCGTCCCGGGGCGAGGGCGGCATGCTGACCCCCGCCGAGCGGCCGGCGTGGCGGGCCCGGCGGGCGGCCGAGCGGCGGGCGCTGCAGGCCGCGTTCGACGACGCCTACGCCTGGCTCGACGCGGTGGCCCCGATCGCGGTGCGGGGGGCGACGGCGGCGGCGGTGCAGGCCGCGCTGGCCCCCGACGAGGCGCTGTGGCTCACCCACCCCGGCGGCGCGCGGTGGCGGGTGCGCCCGGCCGGGGTCGAGCGGATGACCGCGCCGACCCCGCTGCCGACGGTGGCCCACCGCTACGTCGTCGGCGCGCCGCCGGGCGACGGGCTGGCCCACGGCACGCTGAGCCGGCTGAACCACGCCGGGCAGCTCCTCGACGCGCGGACCCCGGCCGAGGGCCCGCCGCTGGTGGTGGGCGACCCCGACGGCACGCTGCCCCACGCCCGCCGCGAGGCGCGGGCCGTCGCCGCCGGCTGGCCTGGGGCCCGGGTCCTGATCGGATCGGCGGCCGATCGGGCGGCGGTCCGCGCGGCGCTGGGCGACGCCCGCCGGGTGCACTTCGCCGGGCACGGGGTCCTGGTGGGCCTGACCCCGTGGGACGCGCACCTGCGGCTGGCCGGGCGGGAGCGGCTGACGCTCGAGGATCTGCTGCTCGCCCGCCCGGGGGCCGCGCTGGTGGTGCTCAGCGGGTGCGAGACCGGGGCCGAGGCGCCGGTGGGCGGCGACATCCGGCTGGGGCTGGCCCAGGGCTTCCTGG
Organism: bacterium; assembly: GCA_030426085.1. Lineage (GTDB taxonomy): Bacteria > Myxococcota_A > Bradymonadia > UBA7976 > UBA1532 > JACKDM01. Next base: position 96,190 of record JAUHYW010000004.1, read on the forward strand.
CGGCGGGCAGCCGGGCGGTGGTGGCGGCCGATCGGGCGGTGCCCGACGGCGAGACGGCGGACTTCGTCGAGCGGTTCTACGCCGCCGACGGCGCCCGCCGCCCGGCCGAGGCGCTGCGGGCGGCGGCGCTGGCGCTGAAGGCCGACGGGCGGGCGAGCTGGGACGCATGGCACGTATGGGGGCGACGATGAGCGAGACACACCACGAGGCGCCGGAGCTGACCCCGGCCGAGCGGCGGCTGCTGGAGGCGGTGCCCGACCGGGCGCCCGACCCCGAAGCCGGGCCGATCGACGACGGCCGGCTGATGGCCCTGCGCCGGGGCGAGCTGAGCGACGAGGCGGCGGCGGCGCTGGCCGGGCGGCTGGCGGCCGATCGCGACGCCCGGGCCCTGTTGATCGCGCAGGCCGAGGCCGCGCGGGGCTCGGAGGCGATGTCGGTGCCCCGGGTCCTGGCCCGCCACCGCCGGGGCTGGCGCCGGCCCATCGCGGTCGGGGTGGCGGCGGTCGCCGCGCTGGCGGCGGCGGTGATCCTGTTCGTCGGCCGGCCGACGCCGCTGCCCGACTACACCGCCGACGGCCCGTTCGGCGGGGTGGCCGACACCCGGGGCGCCGAGGACGGCCCGACCCGGGTCTTCGTGCCGGGCAATACGCTGACGCTCTACGCCCGCCCGGCGGCGCCGCTCGACGCGCCGGTCGAGTGCGTGGCGGTGGTCGACGACGGGGCCTATCTGGCACAAGCGGTCGACCCGCGCTACGTCACCCTCGCCCCCAACGGCGTCTGCCGGCTCGAGGCGCCGGTCGAGGCGATCCTGCCCCACTTCGCCCGCTACGCGGTGGCGCTGGTGCTGCTGCCTCGGGGATCCCCCGAACGGAGCGGGTCGCATGGGATTCCGAGTCGCGAAGACGGAAAATGGCTCGTCGAAAAAATCGAGTACCGGTCTGTCGAACAGCCCTGACACAGACCGCACCCGTCGTCAGGAGCCGCCATGCCCCGCCTCGCCGCCCTCGCCGCCCTCGCCCTGCTGATCGCGCCCGCCGTCGCCGCCGCCGGAGACGGCCCCGACGGCGTCTGCCGCACCGACCGCTACTTCGTGCACGTGCCCACCTTCGCCGACCCCTCGATGGTGCCGGCCGGCTTCGGCCGCCAGCTCCGCCAGACGCTGGCGTCGGTCATCCCCGTCGACCGCGACGGCCCGCGCTTCACCGTCACCGACGTGCGCCCGGTCCTGCCCGGCCGGCGGGTCGACCAGCGGGTCGACGGCCGGCGCCGCTTCTGGCAGGTGCGCCTCGACCGCCCCCTGGACCCGGCCGAGGCCTGCCGCTTCGTGGGCGTGCTGCGCAGCGTGGCCTACGCCCAGTCCCCCGACACCACGTTCTACGTCGGCCGGGAGTGCGGCGCGGTGGGCCACGGCGCGCCGGCCGACCCGCTCTCGCCCGACTGGCACCACGGGGTCATGGGCCGCCCGGCGCCGCTGGCCGACGACCAGATCCCGGCCGAGGTGGCGATCGTCGACACCGGCGTCTTCGCCCCGTCGGACTTCGAGGCCGACCCCGACTTCGACCTCGACCGCCACCGGCACGGGGCGGCGATGGCCGATCTGGTCAGCCAGATCGACCCCGAGATCCCGCTGCGCGACTACCGGGCGCTCGACGCCGACGGGCACGGCGACCTGGCCGACGTGGCCCGGGCCATCGACGCGGCGGTCTTCCAGGCCGAGGGGCCTCGGGTCATCAACCTCAGCCTGGGCTGGCCCCCCGAGCTGGAGCGCACCCGCCAGCTCGACGGCGGCCAGTGCTCGACCACCGAGGATCCGGCCGGCGAGGCGGTGCGCTACGCCCTGGCGATGGCCCGGCTGCGCGACGGCGGCCTGCTGACGGTGGGCGGCCAGCCCCGGCCGCACAACGGCCCCACCGCGGTGGTCGCCGCGGCCGGCAACCGCATCAGCCCGTTCATGATCGACCCGTCGTTCTTCTTCGAGAAGCTTCTCGGCGCGGTCGACGAGGCCCCCAACCCCGACCCCTGCTCGGCCCCCGGCGACGACGACCTCTTCTACCCCGCGCAGTGGAGCCGCCGGGTCACCTGCATGCAGCTCGCCGGCACCGAGTACACCTTCGACGACATGGTGATCGCCGCCGGGGCCAGCGACCACCGCGACCGGGCGGGCAACCTCAGCCTGCCGGTGCCGACCCCGCCGCTCGTCGCCCCCGGGGCCCACGTCCTCGCCGCCGGCGAGCGGTGGACCGGCAGCTCGGTCTCGGCGGCCCTCGTCAGCGGCGCGCTGTCGCTGGCCTTCGCCCGGGGCGCGGCCGACGCCGACGCCGCCTTCGCCGCGGTGCACGCCGCCGGGGCCGACCTCTCCGCGCTGGGCACCGGCGTGCGCCGGCTGGCCTTCGAGGTGCCCTACGCCCCGACCCCCGCCGCGCCGGCCGGCGACTTCCCCACGCTGGTCGACGGCGCCGGGGCGACGACGTGGACCGACTTCGAGATGGCCGTCTGCCTCATCGTGCTCTTGCAGTGGGCCGACGACGACAGCGACTTCGCCACCGTGAAGAGCGTCTGCCCGCCGTTCCTGCACACGCTCGACCAGTACACCGCCGGCCGGGCCGGCCCCCAGCCGCCCGACGTGGGCTGCCCCGACTGCCCGGCCCACCTCTTCGTGCAGCAGGGGGACCTCGTCGACGTGCAGGTCGCGCTCAACCACACCTGGGATCCGGCCACCGACATCGCCAAGCCCTACCTCTACGCCGAGTGGGCCGACGGCGCCTTCACCTGGATCGCGCTGCCCGGCAACGCCCAGCTCTGGCAGCCGGGGTCGCAGTTCACCATCAAGGGCTTGACCGTCGCTCACCCGAACGGGACCCTGTCGCTGGCCGACCTGGAGGCGAAGGGCAAGATGCAGCTCCACCTCCAGGTGCAGACGCCGAAGCAGGCTCAGCCGACCAACGACGTGTCGGACCTGGTGATGACCCCCCTCTGACGGTGACCTCCGCTTGACCGCTCTCCTCTGCCTCGCCCTGCTCGCCGCCGCGCTGTCCGGGGCCGCCGCCGACGCGGCCTTCGTCGCCGACGCCCTCGACCGCGGGGGCCGGGCCCTGCGCCGGCTCGTCGAGCGCCTCATGCCGGTGGTCCGGGCCCGGGTCCGGCGCCGGCTCGGCGGCTGGCGGCCCTCGGCCCGGGAGGACGCGGCGCAGGAGGTCTGGGTGGCCCTGCTCGCCGACGGGGGCAAGGCCCTGCGCGGCTTCGACCCGGTGCACGGGCGCACCCTCGAGGGCTTCGTGGGCATGATCGCCGAGCGCCACGTCATCGACTGGATCCGACGGCAGCAGGCCGCCAAGCGGGGGGGCGACGCCCACATCGTCGACGACCGGGCCCTCGAGCGCCGCGCCGCCGCCGCCGACCCCGAGGCCGACGTGGTCGCCGCCGACCTCGCCGCCGCGCTGGGGCGCCACCTCGAGGCGGCGCTGCCCGAGATCGGGATGCTCGTCTTCCGGCTGGTCTACACCGACCGCCTCGCCCCGGCCGCCGCCGCCGAGACCCTGGGGGTCAACCGGCAGGTGGTCTACAACTGGCAACACCGCATCCGGGGCGAGGTCCGGGGCTTCATGGCCGCCCAGCAGGCGTCGTGAAGCGGCGGTGGGACGCGCTGGGCCTGCTGGCCGTGCTCGGCTTCGGCGCGGCGTACGCCGGGCTGCTCTTCGAACGCCGCGACCCGGGCCCGGTCGCCGCCGAGCAGGTGGCCGACCCCTCGGCCGACATCCAGCTCGGCGAGGAGTGGATGGGGCTCTACTTCAAAGGCGACCGGGTGGGGCTGCTGCACGTCGAGAAGAGCGCCCGGGACGGCGGCGGCTACCGCTACGCGATGCGGACCCGGCTGCGGCTGAAGGCGCTGGGCAGCGAGGCCCCGCTCGACCTGACCGTCGGCGCCGACCTCGACCCGGCGCTGGCCCTCGAGCGCTTCGACTTCACCGTCGACGCCGGCCCGGCCGCGCTCGCCGGGCGGGGCGCGGTCGACGGCACGACCATCCGCATGCAGCTCGACACCGGCGGCGAGACCATCGAGCGCACCATCGAGCTCGACGCCCCGCCCGCGCTGCGGGCCAACCTGGGGCCGCTCTTGAGCCGGGGCGGCCTCGAGCCGGGGCGCACCGCGCAGTTCCACACCTTCGACCCGCTGACCCAGCGCCACCAGCCGGTGCAGGTCGAGGTCATCGGGCCCGAGCGGATATTGATCCTGGACCGCGAGGTGGAGGCGGTTCACATCCGCACCACCGCCTCGGGCATGACCCTCGACGGCTGGATCAACCGCCGGGGCGAGATGCTGCGCCAGCAGCTCGGGCTGGGCCTCGTCGCGGTGCGCGAGACCCGGGCCCAGGCCCGCTTCGGGCTGATGCCCGGCGCCCGGGGCGGGGCCGATCTGATCGTGGCCACCCGCGTCGCCGCCCCGGGGCTGCCCCCCCGGCTCGATCGCCGGGAGACCCTCGCGCTGACCCTGAGCGGGGCCGACCTGAGCGGCTTCGACCTCGCCGACCACCGCCAGACCTTCGACGCGGCCACCGGCGCCCTGCGCATCCGCCGGGAGCCGGTGGGCGAGGGCCTGCCGCTGCCGGTCCCGGCCGACGCGGGCCACGCCCCGGCCGATCTGGCGGCCGACGGCCTCATCCAGAGCGACCACCCCCGCATTCAGCGCAAGGCCCGCTCGATCGTCGGCCGCAGCGGCGACACCGTCTCGGCCGCCCGGCGGCTGCTGCGCTGGGTGCACGGCAACCTCGAGCAGCAGGCGGTGGCCGGGGTGCCCAGCGCGCTGGACGTGCTCGACAGCCGCACCGGCGACTGCAACGAGCACAGCACGCTCTTCGCCGCGCTCGCCCGGGGGGTCGGCATCCCCACCCGGGTCGCGGTGGGGCTGGTCTACGTCGACGGGCACTTCGGCTATCACGCGTGGAACGAGGTGCTGGGCGCCGACGGCTGGATCAGCGTCGACCCCACCTGGGATCAGATGCCGGTGGACGTGGGCCACATCGCCCTGCTGCGGGGCGGCCTCGGCGAGCACACCCGGCTGCTGCCGCTGATGGGCCGGCTCGAGATCGCCGCCGAGTAGCCTCAGCCGGCCTCGCCCTCGTCCTCGTCCTCTTCGCCTTCGCCCGCGCCGTCCCCGTCCGACTCGGGCGGCGGCACCTTCGGCGAGTCGGCCAGCGCCGAGAAGCCGGCCCGGTTGAGCGCCTCGGTCGCCGCGGCCATCGCCCGGGCCACCCCGCCGGCCTCCTCGGCCCGGCTGCGGTCGAGGATCTCGGCCACCGTCACGCTCAGCAGCTCGCTGCGGGCCTTCTCGGCGGCGGCGAGCTGCCACTCGATCGCCGCGTCGGGCCCCCCGGGGAGCTGCCCCGGCTGGTAGCCCTCCGACTCGCTGATGCGGTACAGCTCGGCGAGGGTGATCACGTCCAGCGGCCGGGCCGGCACCAGCTCGGCGTTGCGCCCGCTGACGAGCAGCACCAGCCCCCCGTCGCGCAGCACCCGCACCGCCGGGTTGACCTCGTTGGCCTCGATCTGGAGCATCTCGGCGACCTTCTCCGGGGCGGTGCCCCCGCCCTCGCGCCGGAAGTGGCGGGCGATGAGCAGGAACACCCGGGTCACCAGGTAGCCGTTGGGCGGCGCCGGCTGCCCGTGGCGCCGGCGGCGGCGCAGCACGGCCCGGGTCAGGGTCTCGCGGTGCTGCACCGTATAGGCCAGGATGTTGCCCCCCAGCACGATGATCCAGGTCAGGTAGACCCACAGGAAGAAGACCGGCACCAGCGAGAAGGCGCCGTAGATCTTGGACTGCACCGAGCCCCGGTAGATCGACTCGATGTAGTAGTTGAACCCGGCCCGGCTGAGCTGAAGCGCGATCGCCGCCCCCAGCGCGCCGGCCAGGGCCACCCGCCAGCGCACCGAGGTGTGGGGCAGCAGCTTGTACATCAGCGTCAGCCCGAGCACGGTCATCAAAAACGACACCGCGCCGGCCCCGATGCTCAGCCCCAGCGAGTAGCCGTCGAGGGTCATCTGGGCCTTGGCCGCGAACCACGCCCCGACCCCGATGAGCGCCGGGGTGAGGGTGATGACCGCGTAGAACGTCGTCAGCCGCCGGTGCAGCGGCCGGCTGAGCGGCACCCGCCAGATGCTGTTGAACGACGACTCGATCGACAGGAAGAGCGACAGCGAGGTCACCAGCAGAAAGACGGTGCCCACCGCGCCGAGCGCGCCGCCGTCGGCCCGGGCGAGCACGTCCATCAGCACCGAGGTGACCTCGGTGACGCTGTCGGCCAGCAGCGTCTCGAGCAGCCAGCTCTGGACCTTGAGCCCCAGCTCGTCGCTGGTCACGAACGCCCGCAGCACCGCGAACGAGACCGCCAGCAGCGGCACCACCGACAGGATGGTGGTGAACGACAGCGAGCCGGCGATCTGGAGCGCCTGCTGGCTCGAGAGCTGACGGATGGTCTCCACCGCCGCCTCGAGCATGCGCAGCAGCTCGACGAGCCCCTCCCGGCCCCGGGCCTCGGCCTGGGCGCTGAGGCGGTCGATCACGGTGCGCAGCCACTCGAACATGGCGGCCAGGATACCCCATGGGCGCCGCCCGTCCATTCGACGGCGCTGCCGGACACGGGCCTGCTCCGGCCTCGACTCTGCGGTAGGATTCGCCGCCACTCACGGCCCGTGGAGCCTTCATGCCCGCCCATCGCCTGCCTCTCGCCCTCGCCGCCGCCCTCGGGTTGACGCTCGCCGCGTGCGACGACGGCGACGAGACGCCGCCCGACGCCGCCGCCGCCGACGCCACCGTCGACCTCGACCGCGCGCCCGACCCCGAGCCGGACGCCGCGCCCGACCCCGAGCCCGACGCCGCGGTCGACATGGCCGCGCCCGACGCCGCCCCCTGCCTCGAGCCGCCCGAGTGCGGCCCCCGGGAGCACCTCGTCGCCTGCGCCTGCCACCACGTCAACGACCGCCGGTGCGAGACCGCGGCCGACTGCCGCCCGGGCGAGACCTGCGAAGCGCACGAGGACGCGCCGATGAAGGTGTGCTTCTTCACCCCGCCTCCGCTGCGGGCCTGCCCCGGCGACGGCTGCCCGGCCGACGACGACCCGGCGCTCTACGCCGCCGGCGCCAGCCGGGTGATCACCCCCGACGGCTTCGAGACCCCGACCCCCGAGGGCCTCGACGGCAGCCAGCTCGCGTTCAGCCCGCCGTTCGCCGAGGGCCAGTGGAACGACTGCGGTCTCGACGGCCTGTGCCCCGGCGACCCCGACTACCCCGGCCCCGACCCCGGCGAGGGCGACGGCGAGATGCAGGGCATGTGGCTGGCCGGCTTCTCCACCGGCCGCCCGGCGCAGTACTGCCCGCCGGAGCGCATCGGCTGCGACGCCCCCGAGTGCTGCGTCTCGAAGTTCGCCCACGACGACCTGAAGGTGCAGGTCGCGGTGATCCGCCAGCGGGGCATCACCGTGGCGTTCGGCGCGGTCGACACGGTGGGCTTCTTCCACAGCGACATCGAGCGCATCCGGGCCCGGGTCGAGCCGCTCGGCGTCGATCTGCTGGTGATGGGCGCCTCCCACAACCACGAGGCGCCGGACACCGCCGGGCAGTGGGGCCCCGGCGCCGGCCTGCCCAGCCGCACCGGGCGCGAGGCGGCGTTCATGGCGAAGATCGAGGATCAGGCGGTCGACGGCATCCGCGAGGCGCTCGAGCGCCTCGCCCCGGCCGAGGCGCTGGCGGGGGTGGTCGACACCGGCACCCGGGGGCTGGCCATCAGCGACAGCCGCGCCCCGTATATTTTCAACGACGATCTGCCGGTGGTGCACCTGCGGGCGGTCGACGACGGCCGGGCGCTGGCCACGCTGCTCAGCTTCGGCAACCACGCCGAGGTGCTGTGGTCGTCGAATCCGTACATCACCGCTGACTATTTCCACTACAGCCGCAAGTACATCCGCGAGGGGCTGGCCGCGGTGGACGACGTGAACGGCAACCCCAAGGCGGCTCTGCCCGGCACCGGCGGCCCGGTGGTCATGTTCGCCGGCAGCGTGGGTGGCCTGATCTATCCCGGCCGGGGCGGCGCCCGGGACTATCGGGGGGCCGAGCCGGCCGAGCAGCACTCGTTCGCGGCGGCCGACGCGGTGGGTCAGACGTTGGCCAGTCATGTGCTGGCCGGCTTGCAGGATGGGCGGGTGGCCCCGGTGGAGACCGATGGCATCCGCTTCGCGACCCAGCAGTTCCTGGTGCCGGTGCAGAATGAGGTGTTCAAGCTCGCGGCGACGACGCTCGATCTCATCCAGCGGGATGTCTACAACGTGGCGCTCATCTCCGGGCGCCCGGTGCCGGGTGATCCGTACATCCTGTCCCAGGTGGCGGTGGTGCGCATGGGTCCGGTGTCGTGGTTCACCGCGCCGGGTGAGGTCTTCCCCGAGACGCTCGTCGGGGGCTATCCGGGGCGTGATCGGGTGCGCACGCCGGTGGTCGGGGATGTGGCGCAGCACCGGGTGCCGTATGTGTGCGGGTCGGATGGGCTGCCGGCCGAGGGCGGTGATCAGCCGTGCATCATCCGGCCGGATGCGGTCAACCCCCCCGATTGGGATGCGGCGCCGGCCGGGCCGTATGTGTATGAGCTGGTCCCGGGGGATGTGCCGTTCTTCATCGGGCTGGGCATGGACTTCATGGGGTACATGGTGCCGGAGTATGACTTCGAGGCGGTCCCATTCAGCGAGGCGGAAGGGGACCACTACGAGGAGTCGAACAGCATCGGGTTCGACATCAGCGGGCTGTGGCGGACGCACTTGGGGAACGTGCTCGAGGCGGTGGAGTAGGGGCGCGTGTGAGGCAGGGCGCGTGCGGGGGCGTGTGTGGGGCAGGGCGCGTGTGGGGGCGTGTGTGGGGCAGGGCGCGTTGGGGCAGGGCGTGTGCGGGGCGCGTGGGGGCAGGGCGCGTGCGGGGGCAGGGCGCGTGCGGGGGCAGGGGCTGACGAGGCCGTGGGTGAAGTGATGGCGGGGCGGGCTTCGGCGGCGGTGTCCGCCAGCCCTGCTTCGCGGGGTGGGCGGCGGGGGCACGGATCCCGTGGCTTCGGGGTGACATCGGGGACGACTTCGGTGGGGGCTCAGACGGGCTTGCGGACACCGCCGCCTCCGCCATGACGCCCCGCGCGCTCCGGTGACGGTCGGCATGCGGACCGGGGGAGGTCGGGCGCGAGGGGGACGTGGTCCCCGGGGGGAGGGGGACAGGATCGAGATGGACCTATGACACTGATTCGGAGCTCGGCGGCAGGTGCGGCGGATCGCATGGGTGGCCGGGCGATGGGGCCGGGCGGCGGGGGGACGTGGCCCCTGGGGGGAGGGGGACAGGGTCGAGATGCTGATTCGGAGCTCGGCGGACGAGACGGGGCGGCGGTGATCGGGGCCCGGATCGTCGAGCGCGCGATCGGCGACCTCGGCCGAGCGGATTCGAACCGCGTCGCGCGCGGCGCGGCCCCGGGTGATCGAGGCCCCGAGCGCACCCCGGACGATCCGCGCCCTCGGCCGAGCGGATCCGAACCGCGTCGCGCGCGGCGCGGCCTCGGGTGATCGAGGCCTCGAGCGCACTCCGGACGAGACGGGGCGGCGGTGATCGGGGCCCGGATCGTCGAGCGCGCGATCGGCGACCTCGGCCGAGCGGACTCGAACCGTGTCGCGCGCGGCGCGGCCTCGGATGAACGACACCCCGACCGTACCCTGGACGATCCGCGCCCTCGGCGCTCGAGGTCCTGATCGCGCCCGATCGGCCCGGCTGGCGTTCTTTGGGGACACCCGACCCCACGAGGGGGCCCGCCCGATCGGCGGCGACGGCCCGCGACGCCGTCGTGGGGGGCCGCCGAATCGCCGGACCCCGGTTGAGCGGGGCGCCGCGGGCCGGCGTTTGATCGCCGCGGCGACCGTGAGCGGGTGGATCGGGCTGGAGATCGGCCACGGGTCGGGCCGGGCGCGCCCGGTGAGGGCCTCGTTCGGACGCGGGGCCCCGCCGCGGGCGACGATCCGGGCGCCGTTCACCGGCCGCCGCGACCCGCGACGGGCGATCGGGACGCCGTTCGGGCGCGCGCGCGGTCGAGATCGGCCCGCGGGGCGCCGTTCGATCGCCACGATCCGGGATCGGAGACGGTTCGGGCGTCGATCGCCGGCCGCCGCGCCGCAGCGCGGTGGCCCGGGGCGCCGCTCGCGGTCGGGGTCGCCCGGCCGGGCGCGGTCCGGGTGGCGTTCGCCGAGCGCCCGATCGCGGCGGGTACGGTTCGGCCGCCGTTCGCCGAAGGATCGGGTCCCGGCGGCCGCGGGCCGGGCGCCGTTCGATCGCCGCCGGCCGGGGTCTGCGGACCCCATTGGTCCTCCAGGACGTCGGCCGGACGCCATTCCGAGCGTCCGCGCCGGCCTCGCGGCCTCAGCCGCGCGGGCAGCCCAGCTTCGCGGCCACGGCGTCGACGACCGCGAGCTTCGCCGCCCGCGCGGGGCCCGGCGGCAGCCTGGCTCGGGCCCGGACCAGCGCGGCGCACGCCTCGGGGCCCCGGCCCAGCGCGCCGAGCACCGCCGCTCGCTGAACCTCGACCGCCGGGTGATCGGGATCGGCGGCCGCGGCGCGCCGGAGCAACGCCAGCGCGTCGGCCGGCGGGCGGGCCCGGGCCCGATGCAGCCAGCCCTCGGCCCGGAAGCGGGCGGTCTCGGCGGTCCATCGGGCCAGGGGCAGCGTCGGATGCGCCCCGGCGGGGTGGATCGGCAGGAGCAGCACCAGCCCCCCGGTCCAGCGGTCGGCGAAGGTGGCCCGGTCCAGCCGGCGGATACCGGGCGCGGCCGGGTCGAGCACCCGCCAGCCGTCGGCGTCGTAGCCCCGGACCACCAGCGCGTGGGTCGCCGGGCCGTCCTTCACGACGGCGATGGCCGGCAGCCCGGCGTCGATCACCGCCCGCAGCGCGGCGGCGTCGGCCTGCACCACGAGGCCGCTCAGGCCGTGGCCGGGCAGCGCCTCGATCAGATCGAGCCAGGCGATGCCGTCGGCGTGCACCGGCAGCGCCCGGACCAGCGGCTTCAGCGCCAGCCCGCGCCCGTGGAACCGCCCGACCATCACCGCCGCCGCCGCCGCGCACCACGGGGCCCGCTGCTGCTCGACGTAGGGCACGCCCTCGATGAGCGTCGGGGCGGCGCCGGGGGGCAGGGCCAGCGCCAGCGCCAGCAGCGCGATCATCGGGGGCAGGCGGCGCCGCCGTGGCGGGCGCAGAGGCGCTCGAGCGTGGCGCAGGCGGTCGCGTCGCCGCCTCTGCACCGGGGCTGCACCTCGCCCCGCAGGCGGGTGAGCACCGCCTGGCTGTCGGCCCGCCGGCCGCGGGCGGCGTACATCTCGGCCAGCGCCTCGGGCAGCGCGGTGCCCCGGGGGTCGATGTCGGCGAAGAGGGCCCAGGCGGCGTCCAGCCGGCGGCGGTCGTGATCGGTCCACGCCCGGACGAGGTCGATGCGCGCCTCGCGGTTCAGGTACGCCCGGGCCCGGTCGGCGGGGTGGTCGGGGCGGGCGTCGGCGGTGTCGGCCAGCACCCGCTTCAGCGCGCCGAGCGCGGCGGCGGCCCGGCCCCGGCGGATGGCGCTCCAGGCCAGCAGGTAGCGGGCGTAGGGCGCCGTCGAGGCGCCCCGGTGGTCGGTGAGCAGCCGGCGCAGCGCGGTCTCGGCGAAGTCGTAGCGCCCCTCGTCGAAGAACATCACCCCCAGCAGCAGCCGGCCGTCGGCGACCCGGTCGGGGTGGCGGGTGGCCAGCCGCTCCAGGGTGGCCCGGGCGGCCTCGCGGTCGCCGAGCATGCGCTGGCCGTCGGCGATGGCCAGCAGCCCCTCGGCGGTGCGCCCGGCGGCCGGGGCGTCGACCGCGTGCGACAGCATCTCGACCGCGATGTGGGCCGACCCGCCGGCGTCCCGGATCCGGGCCGTGCGGGCGGCGACGCAGGCCGCCCGGGCCCCGGCGTCGGCCGCCCGGGCGAGGCAGCGGTCCTCGTCTTCGAAGGCGGCGATCTGCTCGGCGAGCGCGAACCGCCACGCCAGCAGCCCCCGCCGCTCGAGCAGCTCGACCCGGTTGGAGGCGCCGCCGTCGAGCAGCCCGGCCAGCTCGGTGTCGAGGCGGGTCCAGGCGGCCCGGTCGATGTCCAGGGGCTCCCGGGCGAGGAAGAGCGCCGGCGGCAGGCGGGGCTCGCTGCGCAGCTCGACCCGGCCCGGCGCGATGGGCGGGGGGCGGATGGCGGCCCGCTGCACCGCGCCCGCCGGGCCGCCGATCCGGGCGGTCAGGGCCCCGGCGGCGGCCTCGAGCGGGGCCTCGAGCGCGGCGACCTCGGGCGCGCCGGCCCGCTCGCTGGCCAGCAGCGCGCCGGAGCGGGTGGCGTGCAGCCGCAGCAGGATGCGCAGAGCCCCGGCGAAGTCGACGATCTCGCCGCTGATCACGAAGTCGACCCCCAGCCGGCGGCCGGTCTCGACCTCGCAGTCGCCCGCGCACGCGGCCAGCTCGGCGCCCGGGGGCAGCAGCTCGACGATGTTCTCCCGGGTGAGCACGAAGAGGTCGCCCCGGGCCCCGGCCACCCCCCGCACGAGGTCGGTGAGGTAGTCGGCCTCGGCGGGCTTCAGGTCGGCCCGGGTCCGCAGCTCGAGCACCGCCACCCGGGGCGGGGCGGCGGCGAGCGCGGTGGGCAGCAGCAGCAGGATCAGGGCGAGCAGCGGGGTCGGGCGGCGCATGCCCCGAGCGTGGCACGAAGCGGGCGGCGGGCACCAGACGCCCCCGCGGGGCCCGGCCCACGGCGCCGTGGGGGGGATCCCCCGTAGCGGGGGGCGGATCGGCCCGAAACCCAGTGTTCATGAGGGCTCCGAGCGGTGGCACACCGTCTGCAATACGTCCGGGTGCCGCGCCGCCCGCGGCGATCATCACGGAGGGGTCCCATGTTCGTCGACGTCATCCTGCTCGAGTCCGACATCCAGGACGCGCTGCTCGCCCGCCTGCGCCTGCGGCGGCTGCCGGGCATGCGCTGTCGGGTGCGCCACGTCGCCCGCATGAGCGACCTGCCCCGGGCGATCGAGCTGTGCCAGCCGGCGCTCGTCATCATGGATCTGCTGCTGCCCGAGGTCTGGGGCTCACTGGCCGTGGCCCGGGTGCAGTCGATCGCCCCCTGGGTGCCGGTGATGGTCATGAGCGCGTTCGACGCCCCCGGGCTCGACGCGGAGCTCGACCGGCTGGCGCCCGCCGCCCGCCTGCGCAAGTCCGACGACGACTACGCCCGGCTGCCGAGCGTGGTCGCCGACATCCTGCGCGAGGGCTACGTCGGCGCCGAGCGGGTCCAGCCCTGGCCGCTGAGCGCCTGAGCCCGGGGCGTCCGCCCGCATCCAAAACACATTCTCCCGAGGTCCGCCGCCATGAAGACGCCCCCGATCCGTCTCGGCCTGCTGTTCGCCGCCCTGCTGCTGCTGTCATCCGCCCCGGCCCACGCCCAGAACGGGTGCGGGCTGCTCGCGGGTTTCGACGTCGACAACGACGGGGTGTGCGGCTTCGACGACAACTGCCCCAACACCGCCAACCCCGACCAGCTCGACACCGACGGGCTCGGCCAGGGCGACGCGTGTGACGACGACGACGACGAGGACGGCCGGGGCGACGGGGAGGACGTCTGCCCGCTGGTCGCCGACCCCGAACAGTTCGACACCGACGGTGACGGCGACGGCGACGCCTGCGACGACGATGACGACGGTGACGAGGTGCCCGACGCGGAGGACGCCTGCCCGCTCCGGCCCGATCCCGATCAGGTCGACACCGACGGGGACGGCGACGGCGACGCCTGTGACGACGACGACGACGACGACGGCGCGCCCGATGTGGACGATCCGTGCCCCGGGGTGGCCGACGACGGCCGGGACACCGACGGCGACGGCCTCGGCGACGCCTGCGACGACGACGACGACGACGACGGCCGCCCCGACGTGGACGACCGCTGCCCGCTCGAGGCCGACCCCAACCAGGTCGACACCGACGGGGATGGATTCGGCGACGCGTGCGACGACGACGACGACGGCGACGGGGTGCCCGACGGCGAGGACAACTGCCCCCGCTCGGCCAACCCCGATCAGGCCGACTTCGACGGGGACGGCTTCGGCGACGCGTGCTCCGGCGGGGGCGACGCCGACGGCGACGGGGTGCCGGCCGCGGTGGACGTCTGCCCCGACGTGCCCGATCGGGACCAGCTCGACACCGACGGCGACGGCTTCGGCGACGCCTGCGACGATGATGACGACGACGACGGCGTGTTCGACGGGGACGACATCTGCCCCCGGGTGCCCAACCCGGCCCAGGGCGATCGGGACGGCGACGGGCAGGGCGACGCGTGCGACGCCGACGACGACGGCGACGGGGTGCTCGACGGCGACGATGTCTGCCCCCGCATCGCCGATCCCGAGCAGCGGGACACCGACGGCGACGGGCTGGGCGACGCGTGCGACATCGACGACGACGACGACGGGGTGGTCGACGTCGAGGACACCTGCCGCTTCGTCTTCGACCCCGAGCAGCGGGACATCGACGACGACGGGCAGGGCGACGCGTGCGACGCCGACGACGACGGCGACGGGGTGCCCGACGAGGAGGACGTCTGCCCGATCATCGCCGATCCCGAGCAGCCCGACCTCGACGGGGACGGCGCGGGCGACGCCTGCGACATCGACGACGACGGCGACGGGGTGGACGACGGGGCCGACATCTGCCGCTTCGTGCCCGACCCCGATCAGGTCGACACCGACGGCGACGGGCGGGGCGACGCGTGCGACGACGACGACGACGGCGACGGGGTGCCCGACGCCGACGACATCTGCCCCGCGGCGGCCGACGGTGAGCAGACCGACACCGACGGGGACGGCGCGGGCGACGCGTGCGACGACGACGACGACGGCGACGGGGTGCTCGACGCCGACGACGTCTGCCCCCAGGTGGCCGATCCCGATCAGGCCGACGGCGACATGGACGGCCGGGGCGACGCCTGCGACGCCGACGCCGACACCGACATGGACGGGGTCGACGACTTCGGCGACAACTGCCCGATGACGCCCAACCCGCTCCAGGTCGACCTGGACGGCGATCTCATGGGCGACGCCTGCGACCCCGACGACGACGGCGACGGGATCGACGACGTCGACGACATCTGCCCGCTCCAGGCCGACCCCGATCAGACCGACACCGACGGGGACGGGCGGGGCGACGCCTGCGACGCCGACGACGACGGCGACGGGGTGGACGACGGGGCCGACGGCTGCCCTCTGATCCCCGATCCCGACCAGCGGGACACCGACGGCGACGGGGCGGGCGACGCCTGCGACGAGGACGACGACGGCGACGGGGTGCCCGACGTCGACGACATCTGCCCCCGGGTGGCCGACGCCGGCCAGCGCGACCTGGACGGGGACGGGCTGGGCGATGCGTGCGACGCCGACGACGACGGCGACGGGGTGGACGACGTCGACGACCTGTGCCCCGGGGTACCCGATCCGGACCAGCTCGACGCCGACGCCGACGGGGTGGGCGACGCCTGCGACACCGACCCCGACGCCGATGGGGTGGAGGACGGGGACGACAACTGCCCCGACGTGGCCAACGCGCTCCAGCAGGATCTGGACGGCGACGGGTTCGGCGACGCGTGCGACGCCGACGATGACGGCGACGGGGTGGACGACGTCGAGGACAACTGCCCCCGGGTGGCCAACCCCGATCAGGCCGACGATGACGGCGACGGGCTGGGCGACGCCTGCGACAACGACCTGGACAGCGACGGCGACGGGGTCGACGACGGCTTCGACGTCTGCCCCCGGGTGCCCGATCCCGATCAGGTCGACCGCGACGGCGACGGGGTGGGCGACGCGTGCGACGCCGACGACGACGACGACGGGGTCGCCGACGGGGTCGACAACTGCCCGGGCATGGCCAACCGCGACCAGCGCAACCTCGACGGCGACGCGCCGGGCGATGTGTGCGACCCCGATGACGACAACGACGGGGTGCCCGACGCCGACGACGTCTGCCCCCGCCAGCCGGATGGGGATCAGGTCGACACCGACGGCGATGGCCGCGGCGACCGCTGCGACGACGATGACGACGGGGACGGGGTCGGCGACCGGGTCGACGTGTGCCCGGCCGACGCCGATCCCGATCAGGCCGACCGCGACGGGGACGGCATGGGCGACGTGTGCGACCCCGACGACGACAACGACGGCTTCCCCGACGCGGTGGATCTGTGCCCCGGCCGGCCCGACCCGCTCCAGGGCGACGCCGACGGGGACGGGGTGGGCGACGCCTGCGACGATGACGACGACGACGACGGGGTGGCCGACGTCGACGACGTGTGCCCGATGGTGCCCGACCCCGATCAGGGCGACCTCGAGGGCGACGGGCAGGGCGACCTGTGCGACGCCGACGACGATGACGACGGGGTGGACGACGAGCGGGACAACTGCCCGATGGTGGCCAACGGGGCCCAGGGCGACGCCGACGAGGACGGGGTGGGCGACGCGTGCGACGCCGACGCCGACGCCGACGGGGTGGACAACGTCGACGACGTCTGCCCGACGGTCGCCGATCCCGACCAGGACGACACCGACGGCGACGGGGCGGGCGACGCGTGCGACGCCGACGACGACGACGACGGCGCCGACGACGCGGCCGACAACTGCCCCCGGGCGGCCAACGCCGACCAGACCGACACCGACGACGACGGCCTGGGCGACGCCTGCGACGAGGACGACGACAACGACGGGCTGAGCGACATGGCCGAGGACAAGGCGGGCACCGATCCGCTCGACCCCGACAGCGACGACGACGGCCTGCTCGACGGGGCCGAGGCGGCGCTGGGGGCCGATCCGACGAGCCCCGACACCGACGGCGACGGGGTGACCGACGCCGACGAGCAGGCCGCCGGCACGATGCCCGACCTGCCCGACACCGACGGCGACGGGCTGACCGACGGCGAGGAGCGCGACCGGGGCACCAACCCGCTCGATACGGACAGCGACGATGACGAGCTGACCGACGGCGAGGAGGCCGGGGCCGACGGCCTGGGCACCGATCCGAACGACGAGGACACCGACGCCGACGGCTTCGACGACGGCGCCGAGCGCGAGGCGGGCACCGATCCGCTGCGGGCCGAGGATCGCCCCGGCCACCGCCGCCCGGAGGACGCGATCGCGGCCGGCGGCGGCTGCCAGGCGGGCCCCGGCGGCCCGCTGGGGACCCCGTTCGCGCTGGCCGGGCTGGTGCTGGTCCTGGGCATGGTCGCCCGCCGGCGGCTGATGGTGCTGGCCCTCGGCGGCCTGACCGCGCTGCTGACCCTGGCCTTCGCCCTGCCGGCCCACGCCGGCTTCGACGCCCAGCGCTTCGTGCCCGGCGGCGTCGACTCGGGCGCGGTGACCCTGGTCGGCTCGTCGACCCTGCCCCCGCTGACCCTCTCGCTGGGCGCGATGTGGCACTACGCCGACGCCCCGGTGCGGCTGGTCTCCGAGACCGACCGCGACGCCGAGCGGCTGGGCGTGATCGGCGGCGAGCAGGCCCTGCACCTGCGGGTGGGCATGGGCGTCGTCGACCGGCTGGTGGCCGAGGTCGAGCTGCCCCTGGTGGTCGCCCGCGACGTCGGGGACGACTTCCAGAACGAGATCGCCGAGGCGGCGATGGGCGACCTCGCGCTGCGGGCCCGCTACGCGCTGCTCGACCGGACCCTCGACCCGGTGGGCGTCGGCCTCGACCTGCGGCTGAGCCTGCCCACCGGCGACCCCGACGCGCTCACCGGCCGGGGCGGGGTGGGGGTGACCGCGACCGCGTTCGTCGACCGCAAGATCTCCGACCGGGTGGTGGCCCTGGCCAACGTCGGGCTCTCGGCCGGCGCCGAGGGCGAGTTCATCGGCTCCACCGAGGGCACCGCGATCAGCGCCGGGCTGGGCGGCCGCTTCGAGATCCTGCCCGCCGAGCAGCTCGTGGTGCTCGCCGAGGCGGTGGCCGACGTGCCGGTGACCGACGCGGTGCCGGGCTACGGCGCCCGGGCCGCGGCCCGGGTCGGCGTCGGGCCGGTGGGGCTGACCGCCGGGGGCGAGGCCGGCATCGGCGGCCGGGTGGGGGTGCCCGCGTTCCGGATCTTCGCCGGGGTCGACTTCCGGCCCGGCGGGGGCAGCGACGCCGACCGGGACGGCATCGCCGACGGGGCCGACGCCTGCCCCGACCGCCCCGAAGACCTCGACGGCTTCGACGACCTCGACGGCTGCCCCGAGACCGACAACGACGGCGACGGCATCGCCGACGCGATGGACGCCTGCCGCGACGAGCCCGAAGATCGGGACGGCTTCGAGGACGACGACGGCTGCCCCGAGGTGGACAACGACGGCGACGGCGTCCTCGACGTGGCCGACCGCTGCCCCCACCGGGCCGAGGACCAGGACGGCTTCGAAGACGGCGACGGCTGCCCCGACGCCGACGACGACGGCGACGGCCTCGCCGACGGCGTCGACCAGTGCCCCCGCATGGCCGAGACCCCCAACGGCTTCCGGGACGACGACGGCTGCCCCGACCGCCGCCCGAAGTACGTCTTCGAACCCGACAGCCCGGTCATCCTGTACAGCGTCGAGTTCGAGCCGGCCTCGGACGCGCTGCTGCCCGCCTCGGGCAAGGTGCTCGACGAGGTGGTGATGTCGCTGCAAGCCCAGCCCGAGGTGCGGGTGCGGGTCGAGGGTCACACCGACGACGTGGGCGACGACGACGTCAACCTGCGGCTCAGCCAGCGGCGGGCCCTGGCGGTGGTCAACTACCTCGTCGCGATGGGCATCGACCGGGCCCGCCTGACCTACGAGGGCTACGGCGAGACCCGCCCCCGGCTGCCCAACGACAGCGCCGAGAACCGGGCCCGCAACCGGCGGGTCGAGTTCCTGGCCCTGCCCGACATCGTGCCCACCCGCTGAACGGCCGCGGTTCGTGACCGTCACGCCGGGTCACGAACCGCCGCCCGCGCCGCCATGCGACCGCCGCGCGGCGCGCCCTCCCCACCGCTCGACCCCCCCGACGTCATGGCACGGCGTTGGCAATCCCGACACCCCGAGGACGGGGGGCCGCGGTGAGGGCCGCAGCCCCGGAGGGAATCGGCCGGATGCCTGCGCACCGAGAATGGGATCGGGCGCGCCATCGGCATCCGGCCGCAGCGAGGGAACACGACACCATGAACCACTGCATACCCGCCGAGCGAGGCCTCGACCTCGAACCTCGGCGGTCCATCCGACCGCACGCCCGGCTGCGGCTGTGGGGCGGCATCTTCGCCGCCGGCCTGGCGACCGCCGCCGCCAGCGCCGCCGTGAGCGACCCGGCCACCGCCTCGTTCGCCGTGGGGCTGACGCTGTCGACGCTGGCGCTCGTCGGCCTCGACCGCGGCCGGGCGACCGCCCGCTTCCGCCCGCGTCGGCGGGCGGTGCAGGCCGCGCACTACGAGGCGTGGCGCGCGTGGGACGCCGAGCGCGACCGCTGGTGCCTGCTCGTGCGCCCCCGCAGCCCGCGCACCGCCGACGCGGTCACCGCGCTCGCCGACGCCCGCCGGGCCCTGGCGCTCGGCCCCGCCTACCACGCCGAGCGCGGGCCCGCCGGCCCCTACTGGGTCTTCGAGGCCTGACCCGACCGGGCGACCGCGCCCGACCCCAGCCCGCCGCCGCAGCGCGGGCGCCCGCCCCGGCGGGCGCCCGCGCGCGCCCGATCCACCTGCCCGACCGCCGCCGCCCCCGCCGCCCCCGTGGGTGATCCCCCACGACCGTGGGGGGAGATCCCCCGCGAACCCCACCGTCAGCGCCATCGTGTACCGGGTAGCTCCCGAACCTCACACCCGTGACCCGCGAAACGTAGTCGTTACAGGGCCTCCAAGGCCTCGGCGAGGGCCCCGGATCGGGTCTCTTCAGTCGTCACGAAACAGGTTGGCACGGAGCCTGCTAACTCACCGGGCGTGACATGAGGGGCCGTATCCGAGCCCACGGACAACAACCAGAAACTGCATCGCGCGACCCGATGGCCGCGTGAGCCGAGTCGGCGTCCGCCCCATGGCGCTCGCCGGGAGACCGACATGAAACTGCGCACGATCACCACCACCACGCTCGCGGCGCTCGCCGTGCTGCTGCTCGCCCCGGCGAGCGCCTCCGCCAGCCTGGGCAACGCCTTGTGCGTCCTGCTCGGCGGCGACAGCGACCACGACGGCGTCTGCGACGCCGACGACTGCTGCCCCGATCACCCCGATCCCGACCAGGCGGACGCCGACGGTGACGGCATCGGCGACGCCTGCGAGAACGACGACGAGCGCCGGGCGCTGCTCGCGGCCGCCATCCAGCTCTGCCTCGAGCTCGAGCTGGGCGACGCCGACCTCGACGGCATCTGTGACGATGTCGACGAGGACCACGACGCCGGCGAGGAAGAGCGCCGCGGGCTGCTCGGCCTCGACCTGACCCTGTGCCTCGAGCTGGGCATCGGCGACGTCGACCTCGACGGCATCTGCGACGACGAGGACCGCCACGACGACCCCCCCGGCGAGAACCTCTCGCTCATCGACGTCGCGGCCATGCTGTGCCTGGAGCTGGAGATCGGCGACGCCGACCTCGACGGCATCTGCGACGACGCGGACGACCACGACGACGGCCTGGTGTCGCTCGACGCCCTGCTGTGCCTCGAGCTGTCCCTGGGCGACCTCGACCGCGACGGCATCTGCGACGACGCGGACGACGACGACGACGGCGACGGCATCACCGACGACGTCGACCCCTGCCCCTGCGTGCACGACCCCGACGGCCACCCCTGCGCCCCCGACTTCTGCGACCCCGCGGCGGGCGGCGAGGGCGAGGGCGAAGGCGAGGCCGGCGGCGAGGGCGAGGGCGAAGGCGAGGCCGGCGGCGAGGGCGAGGGCGAAGGCGAGGCCGGCGGCGAGGGTGAGGGCGAAGGCGAGGCCGGCGGCGAGGGCGAGGGCGAAGGCGAGGCCGGCGGCGAGGGCGAAGGCGAAGGCGAGGCCGGCGGCGAGGGCGAGGGCGAAGGCGAGGCCGGCGGCGAGGGCGAAGGCGAAGGCGAGGCCGGCGGTGAGGGCGAGGGCGAAGGCGAGGCCGGCGGTGAGGGCGAGGGCGAAGGCGAGGCCGGCGGCGAGGGCGAGGGCGAGGATCCCCCCGGCGGCCCCAGCCCGCAGGACCCCGGCCCGGACGCCGACGAGGTGTTCGACCGCGACTTCGACGACGACGGCCTCGACGACACCGAGGAAGAAGCCATCGGCACCGACCCCGAGAACCCCGACACCGACGGCGACGGCTGGCTCGACGGCGAAGAGGTCTTCCGCGGCACCGACCCGACCGTGGCCGACGACATCGACCGGGAGAGCCCGGAGGATCCGGCCGGCCCCGACGCCGCGCCGCCCGTCGAGGGTCCGGCCGAGCCGCCCGTCGAGGACCGGGCCGGGGACGCCCCCGACCGGGACGACCTCAACCCGAACGCCCAGCCCGACAAGTTCGCCCAGAAGAGCATCCGGGACACCGACGCGGGGCGCCCCGCGGCCGGCGGCTGCTCGGTCGGCAACCCCGGCAGCGGCGGTCAGGCGGGCTGGGCCCTGATGCTGCTCGGCCTCGTCGGCCTGCGCCGCCGGCGCTGAGCCCTCGGGCTCACTGCCCGGTGGCCCAGATCAGGCCCCGGAAGTCCCCCGCCGCATAGCCCACCGCCGCGTCCTGCGGATACAGCGCCGCCAGCCGGTCCTTCACCGGCGGCGGCAGCCCCTCCTGCGCCCCGTGACACGTCACGCACAGCCCCCCGACATACAGCGGCTCGACGTAGCCCTTGCCCCCGCCCTCGATGTCGACGACCCGCGGCTTCGCCTGATCCTTGGGCAGCCTGGCGTACTCGTCGAGCAGCGGCACCAGCCACGGCGCCGGCGCGTTGCCCGGGTTGCGCAGCTTGCGCGAGGTGCGCCCCACCGTCACCCCGGCCTGCGCCGCCGCGGCGGTGATCGCCGGCGCCTTGGTGTTGCACGCCGTCACCGCCTCCCCGGGGCCTGCCTTCATGGCGGCCTGCAAGGCGCCCATCAGCGTCTTCTTGAGCGTACCGACCGCCGCCTTGGCCCGGGCCTCGAACGGCTGGGCCTCGGCCGCCGGCGCGGCGGGCTCCGCGGGGGGCGGGGTCTCGGCGGTCTTCTCGGCCTCGACGGTCTTCGGCGCTTCGGCGGTCTCCTCGGCCTTCGGCGCGTCGGCCTTGTCACAGCCGGCGATGCCCGCGAGGGCGGTGGACAGGATCAGGATGCGGATCGGCGTCATGAGCGACTCCCGGTCTGAGGTTCCCCGGCGCGATCATACGCCCTCGGCGCCCGATGGCGAGCCCCGGCCCGCTTTCCTTCGCCCCGGCGCCCGGTTATCGTCCGCGCCATGGCCGATCCGACCCCCGAGTACGACGCCTTCATCAGCTACCCGAGTGGAGACCGAGAGCATGCAGTCAGACTGTTTGAAGCCCTCCTTGAGCGAGGTTTGAAGGTCTTCTTGGATGCTAAGAATGTGGAACTCCTAGGAGAGGATTGGAGGAAAGAACTCCCTCGATACATATCTCGGTCCCGTACGCTGGTGGCAATCGTCACCTCGTGTTGGGCGAGCGGGCGCTATAACCAGGATGAGGTAGATATCGCCTGTACGAAACGGGACAATGGTGGTCCTCCCTACAAAGTCATCCCTGTTCATCTTGAGGAGGGGATCTCACGGTCTCTAGGGATGATGGGGCAAACACCCCTGCATGCATATGACTTGCCGCCGGATGAGTGGGTTGACCGCTTGGTGGCCGCCATCGGCGCCGGAAACCCTGGGGGCCGCTCTCAGGAGCGAAGCCGGCGTCATAAAGCTGTCGATTCGGCCCGAAGAGCACTGGCCCTCGCGCGAAGATCCGGCATTGACGAAGAGGGGGCGATCACACGTCTGACGGAAGCCAAACGAGCGCTTAGAGCGGGGGGGCAACTGTGTGGAGGAGACCTCTTGAGCGAGAGATTTGAGCTAGTCGATTTGGTGGGGGCGGGGGGATTCGGCCAAGTATGGCGCGCTCTGGACACACACGATAATCATCGGTGCGTGGCTGTAAAAGTACTGCACTGCCAGTGGGCGGCTGACCGGTCGTATCTCGAGCGTTTCGATAGAGGAGCGAGAAGCATGCGCCGCCTCACCCATCCCAATATCGTTCGTGTCCTGGGGGACTGTCAGGAGGATGATGGCTTTCATTTCTTCGCAATGGAGTACATTGCCGGGGAAACCCTGGAACAACGAATCCAAAGGGGGCAGCCAGAGTCCACAGAGATAGTGAGGGTTATTTCAAGCGTATCACGCGCGCTACACTATGCCCATTCCCAGAACATCGTCCATCGCGACGTCCACCCAGCCAACATTATCGTTGGCAGCGATGGCGTCGTAAAACTGACCGATTTTGACTTGGTCTTGATGGACGACTCAACTGGCGGAACTCGTACCGGGGTAGCTATGGGGCGAGTCTGTTTCGCAGCGCCAGAGACGTGGGAAGGAGCTGACCAAGCAACCTGGAGGGCAGATGTCTACGGATTGGCGATGACTGCTGCCTATTGTTGGTACGGTGGCCCCATCGGCCCCACGGAGGTCCTTGACCGTCGCAAGTTCGTGGACCAACTGACGCGCTGCTCCCCTCTTCAGCGAGACCAAATCTGGAGAGCCTTGGCAGTTGAACCGGCAAAGAGGCACGACTCGATCGAGCAGTTCGGCGAAGCCTTGCGGAATCCAGAATTCGCCTCCAAGTTGCCCCGCATGGTTCGAGGTGCGAGCCACCGAAAGGGACGCACCAACCCATTGGCGTCCATGGGGGATAGGCTACCCGAGCTAGCTCTTCAGCATCTCACGGATAGGTGGGATGGGGAGGACCTCGTCCGGGCGTTGTGTTGCCTCGGAGGCTCGGAGGCTTTGTTGGAAGAAGCCAGAGGGGGCTTGCTGGACTGGGTGACGCCAGCCAGGAATACCCTTGAGCTATCATACGTCTTCTATGCCTTGGAGTCTCTGGGGCTAGGTGTCGAGCCGGCTGACTTTTTTCAGCGGGCGGGGCGGCAAATGCCTGATGAAGGATGGGGGGATTGGGTGCTGGTTAAGGGAGGGGACTTCTCACTTGGAGGCACCCTAAAATTCGACTCCCCCGTCAGGCGCGTCTCCCTTGACTCATTCCTTGTGTCGCGTCAGTTGGTCACCGTTGAGCAATACATGGGATTCGCTCCAGAGTCTGAGTTGCGCGGGAAGGTGTCTGCCTCAACGCCAAGTCGCGCAATGAGCGGTCTCACATGGTGGGAGGTTTTTCTCATGGCGCGCTGGGCGTCGGCGCGTCTTCTCACGGAGGATGAGTGGGAGGTTGCTTGTCGCGCTGGGAGCAAGTTCCGATACAGCTTCGGCGATGATGCGAGTGAGCTAGAGCGGTACGCATGGTATAACAAGAATGCCTCCGGGGATGTGCAGAATGTTGGCAAGAAGGCCGCGAATTCATATGGCATATGCGACATGCACGGGCTGCTGTGGGAATGGTGCCAGGACCCAGTCCCTGGGAGCCAGGGGCCTGGTGCTACCGATGGGAGGATCTTGAGGGGGGGGTGTTACCGTAGCGGAGTAGAAGCACTTCGATGCGCGTATCGTACCAGCAACCGGCCAGGTCAGAGGAAGAAATGGCGTGGTGCAAGACTCGCACGAAGCACTGAGGCCGATCCGGCTATGGGGCCACTGCAGCGTTCTTCGCACCCCCAACGGGATGAGACGATCGAGAAGCCAGAGCAACTCGTATTGTTGGGTAACCCGACTAGTACGAGCGAGCGGACCGCCGCATGTGAGCCCAGTGCTCTGTTGATCTCCCGTGCCCTACACGATACACCGCCCGCTCAGCGCGCGGCGAGGAGCCCGTCGCGCCAGAGGAGGTCGCGCGTGCCGCGAAAGTCGAGCGGGGGAGCGCCCGAGCCGCGCCAGAAGGTCTACGAGAAGTACTGGTACTTCGCCGCGAAGCGTCAGGAGATCTTCTATCGCCGCCTCGCCGGCCAGCCGGGCCCGTGGACCCACGATGAGATCTTGCAGACCTACAAGTTCTGCAACGCGTTTCGGGCCAGCGACCGGGTCTCGCAGTTCCTCATCCGCCACGTCATCTACGGCGACGGGCTGAGCACGGACGCCGAGGACATCGTCTTCCGCACGCTGCTCTTCCGCTTCTTCAACAAGAACGCGACCTGGGGCGTCTTCACCGACGCCGTCGGCGAGCCGCGGGCGCGCACCTTCGTGCCGGGCCGCTACAGCGAGGCGCTGAACGCCGAGATGGACCGGGGCAACGTCATCTTCGGCAACGCCTACATGATCGCGCCCCCCGGGCGGGCCTTCGGCGGCAACCACGACAAGAAGCACGACGGCTACCTCGCGCTGCTCGACCACATGATGCGCGACGGCTTCGTGAGCAAGATCCGCAAGGCCCGGCAGTTCCGCGACATCTACCAGCTCTTGCTGGGCTACCCGCTCATCGGCAAGTTCATCGCCTACCAGCTCGCCACCGACCTCAACTACACCGAGGTCATCGACTTCGACGAAGACAGCTTCACCAAGGCCGGGCCCGGCGCCGAGCGGGGCATCGCCAAGTGCTTCGAGAGTCGGGGCGGGCTGGGCAACGAGGCGATCATCGACTGGATGGTCGACAACCAGGAGCGGGAGCTGAAGCGGCTGGGCTACGACCCCCAGGCGGTCTGGCTCTGGGGCCGCCCGCTCAAGGCCATCGACTGCCAGAACCTCTTCTGCGAGACCGACAAGTACTCCCGGGTGGCCTTCCCCGAGCTGAAGAGCAACCGCAAGCGCATCAAGGCCCGGTTCAGCGCCACGCCCGGGCGGCCGATGCGCTACTTCTATCCCCCCAAGTGGGGCATCAACGACCGGCTCGATGCGCCCCCGGTCGAGCTCCCCCCGCTGGGCCCCGCGCCCGAAGACTGAGCGGAGACCACCCATGCACCGAAACGTGACCCGAGCCCTGGTCGACGGGCTGCGCCACCTGATGTCGCGGGGGGCCGTGATCGAGTCCCGGGCCGGCGAGACCCGGGAGCTGCGCAGCCACGTCGTGCGCATCGAGCGCCCCGAAGAGCGGGTGCTCGTGCTGCCCGAGCGGCGCAACAACCCGTTCGCCGCGCTGGCCGAGACGATGTGGGTCATCGGCGGGCGGGACGACCTGGCCTACCTCACCCGCTACCTGCCCCGGGCGGGCGACTTCTCCGACGACGGCGAGACGTGGCGCGGGGCCTACGGGCCGCGGCTGCGGGACTGGCGGGGCGTCGATCAGGTGCGCGAGGTCGCCCGGCTGCTGCGGGAGGACCCGGCCACCCGGCGGGCGGTCATGATCATCTTCGACCCCGCGCTGGACTTCGTCGCGAGCAAGGACATCCCGTGCAACAACTGGCTGCACTTCCTCGTGCGCGACGGCCGGCTGCACCTGACGGTGGCCCTGCGCAGCAACGACGCGATCTGGGGCTTCTCGGGCATCAATGCCTTCGAGTGGAGCGTGCTCCAGCAGATGATGGCCCATTGGGTCGGGGTCGAGGTGGGCCCGATGACCTTCATGGTCGGCTCGTTCCACCTGTATGGCCGACACTTCGACCGGGCCGAGAAGATCCTGGCCCGGGCGCCGAGCCGCACGCTGTACGACCACGGCTTCGCGGTGCCCCGGTTCACGACGCCGCTGGACCGGCTCGATGAGGCGATGGACCGCTTCTTCGCCACCGAGGACGCCATCCGGGCGGGGGCGCCCGAGGTCGACGACCGCATCGCCGCCGAGGCGGACGACTTCCTGCGGGTCGCCCTCCAGATGCTGCGGGTCTACAACCTCTACAAAGACGGCGCCGACGGGCCGACGCTGAGCGCGGCGCTCGACCGCATGCCGACCTGCGACCTGCGGGTGGGGGCCATCGACTTCCTCACCCGCCAGAAGCGGCTGCGCCGGGACCGCGACGCGTGGCTCACCCTGCGCCCCGAAGAGCAGGCCTTCTTCGCCGAATACTGGGCGGCCGGCGAGGACGCCTCGGTGGAGGACGTCTACCGGGTCTTGCAGGTGCTGCACGAGAAGAAGACCCGGGTCTACGGTGATAGCTGGAAGAAGCACGGCGAGCTGCTGGGTGTCTTCGCCAACATCACCCGCAAGTACGATCGCATCGAGTCGGTGCTCGACGGGGCGAAGGCGACCGCCGACGAGAGCCTGATCCACACCCTGGCCGACCTCTCGGTGTATTCCGGCAAGTACCTGACATGGCTCGCCGAGCACCGCCCGGAGGCATTCGGTGACTTCCTCGCGTCCCACGGCGGCGACCGGGGTGCCATCGAGGCCTATCATCACAACGAAGGCTTCGATCCCATCGTCGACCTCTTGCTGGGGCCGAAGGGGCCGGCGCTCGAAGAGGGCGACGACCTGCGGGCGATGCTGTCGACCGTGCGCACCCACTACTCGGCGCTGGAAGACATCCTCACCTCGGCGAACCCCGACCGGGGGGCCGACGTGAAGTGCCGGGCGGCGGCGGCGCTGTCGCTGGCCGCGGCCAACGCCATCCGCTTCCAGGCGCAGGTTCAGCCGGCGCTCTACGCCGCCTTCGCCGAAGAGGTCGAGCTGCTGTGACCCGCTTCGCGGTGGCGGTGCACGGGCTGATCGAGCGCGAGGGGCGGTTTTTGGTGATGCGCCGGGCGGCCACCGAGCGCTACTGCCCTGGGCTGTGGGATCTGCCCGGCGGCGGGGTGCAGGCCGGCGAGTCGGCGCTGGCCGCGCTGCACCGGGAGGTCGCCGAAGAGACCGGCCTGCGGGTCGCGGGGGTGGCTCCGCTGCTGACCCACACCAACCTGACTCAGCTACCCGAGCGGCAGACGGTGCAGATCGTGTATCGCTGTCACCCGGGGGATGACTCCGATGGCATCGTGCGCCTCGACCCGGCCGAGCACGATGCCTTCGAATGGCTGCCGCTGGGCGCCTCGGGAGACGGCCTGGGTGAGATGATGCCTTATCTGGCGGCGGTCTTCGCCCGGGGTGTCATCCCCCGCTGAGCAGCAGCGCCTCCTGCTCCAGCTTGCAGCCCCGATCGAGCAGCGCCTCGGCCAGCGCCCGCAGCGGGTTGTCGGGGTCGTCGAGGTATCGCGTCAAGCGCCGGCGGTCGTGCTCGGTCAGCGGCCGGGTCGGGTGGCGGTCGAGCAGCGCCGGCGCCATGCGCCACGGCACCAGCTCGACGTCCGGCGCGGCGGCCCGCAGCAGGTCGCGGAGCTGGCGGTGGATGAGCAGGCCCCCCGCGTCGAGGTCGCCCCAATGCCGCACCCGGGTGATGCCGGGCAGGGCCGCCAGCCCGGCGACCCACCGCCGCTGGGCCCGCCGCAAGAAGCCCGAGGTGAAGACGCCCACCGTGTCGGCGAAGGCCCCGGTCAGCGCGAGGCTCTCGAACGGGGCCAGGTTCTCGACGGTGATGATCTCGGTCGCGGTCGTCCACAGCCCGTCGAGCCCGTCGACCACCGGGCCGGTGACCGCGTACCACGGGGCGCTCATCCGCAGGTCGACGGCGCGGCCCGCGAACCGGTAGCCGGCCGGCCCGGCGGTGAGCACGGCGCTGGTCCAGTCGCGCACGAGGGTGTCGAGCGGGGCGTCGAACGCGGCCTCGATGGCCGCCCGGTGGTCCTCGACCCGCACAGCCTTGGTCTCGCCGAAGGCCTCGAGCACCAGCACCCGCTTGGGCACCGGCAGCGCGTCGGGGTCGGCGGCGAGGCGCTCGAGCGCGGCGATGAGGCGGGCGGCGTGATCGGGGGCCTGCCGCTCGGCCTGCCACGTCGCGTTCTGCGCCCGGCCGGCCTCGGTGATGCGCAGCGCCGTCGGGCGGGTGTCGCCCCGCCGATCGCGCTTCGACCCCCGCTCGATCAGGCCCGCCCGCCAGATCGCGTCGACGCCCCGCTCGACGTCGACGATGTCCGCCCCGGGCCCGGTGTAGCGCCGCAGGGTGGTCCAGCGCATGCGGCTGACGGCGGCCAGATCGGACAGCAGCGCCTCGGCCAGCGGGCGGTGGTGGGCGGCGAGCGGAGTCGGGTCGGGGGCCCGGCGCCAGACGGTCATCGCGGCGCCCGGTAGCCGAACTTCACCGGCGGGGCCAGCCGCAGCCGGCCCTCTTCGTCGTAGCCCCCGGCGGTGCGGGTGCAGGTGAGCACGCCGTCGAGCCAGTCCCCGCAGCGGCCGATGTCGAGGCTGGTGGGCATGCTGACGAGGTACTGCGCGCCGGTGCGCCCGAGGAAGGCCCCCAGCTCCTGGATCTTGTGGGTGTCGCTGGCCGAGAACGGCTCGTCGACCAGGAAGAAGCCGGCCCCGCCCGACGCGCCGAGCGTGCTCATCGCCATCAGGATCGACAGCGCCGCCTTCTGCCCCCCGGAGAGCGCCCGCGAGCTGTAGGGCACCGGCGGCTTGTCGCCCACCGCCACCTCGAGCGCGACCTCGAAGCGGCCGTCGTCCCGCTCGCGCAGGCTGCCCTCGACCCCGAAGTCGAGCCGCTGCGCCTCGGCCTGCACCCGCCCGAAGTAGGCCCGGAACTGGCGTCGGGTCGCCCGCACGTACTGATCGTGGGCCTGCTCGACGGCGGCCCGGGCGTCCTCGACCTGGGTCCTGATGCGCTCGAACTCGCCGCGCACCGCCTCGAGCTGGGCCTCGAGCGTGCGCAGGTTGTCGGGCAGCGCCGGGTCGCGGTCGGCGACGGGGAAGCGATCGAGCGCCTTCTGATCTTCGGCGATCAGCCGCTCGATCATCGCCGGCCCGGTCTCGGCGACGACGCGCTCCACCGCCGCCCGCTCGCGGGCCGGCGCCTCGGCCAGCGCCGCCTCGCTCTCGATCACCGCCGCCCGCAGCCCGGCCAGCGCCTCGTCGGCCTCGCCCGCTGCGCGGCGGGCCTGCTCGGCGGCCCGCCGCTCGTCCTCGGCCCGGCGCTCGGCGGCCTCGATCTGCGCGTCGAGGCGGGCGAGCCGGGCGACGAGGGCCTCCCGGTCGGTGTAGAGCGCCTCCCGGGCCTCGGCCAGCCGCTGCTCGGCGGCCTCGGCCTCGTCCCGCTGCGCCTCGAGCCGGGGGACCTCGGCCCGGGCCTCGGCGTGGGCGGTCGCCTCGCTCAGCCACCGCTGGCGGATCGCCTCTTCGTCCAGCGCCCGTTGCAGACCGCCGATGCGCCCGTCGAGCGTCGCCCGATCGGTCGCGGCCTGCCGATCGCGGGCCGCCAGCTCGGACAGCTCGGCCTCGACCGCCCGCCGCCGACGGGCGAGCGCGTCCCGCCCGAGGTAGAAGTCGGCGGTGCCCCGGTGCACGCCGCCGATGCGATCGAGCACGTAGCCGGCGGGGTCGACCCGGGCCCCCCGGGCGCGGAAGGTGCCGTCGACCGGGCCGTCGAGCCGCTCGACCCGCCGCAGCAGGCGGATGATGAGGCCCTGGTAGCGCGGATCCTTGACCCGGACCCCGTCGAGCAGCGGGTGATCGCCGTCCCGCGGCGCCCGGGAGCGGATGTCCGGGGCGAGCACGTAGTACGGGAAGGCGTGGGCCCGGGCGAGCGCCACCGCGTCGACGAAGGCCGCTTCGTCGGTCACCGCCACCGCGAAGCGCAGGTCGCCGAGGTAGCTCTCGATCGCCGTGCGGTCGGGGCCGTCGGGCGCCACCGGCTCGATGAGGTCGAAGAGCAGCGCGTGGGGCACCTTGGCCCCCCGCAGGGCGTCGCGCATGCGCTGCACCGCGCCCGGCGGGTCGAGCACGCCCCGGTCGATGCGGGCCCGCTCGGCCTCGAGGTCGGCCCGGCGGTCGGCGATCTGCGCCCGTCGGTGATCGAGTGCGGCCCGCGTGGTCCGGGCGCCGTCCAGCTCGACGGTCAACGCGGTGGCGTCCCGGGCAGGCAGGCCCTCGGCGTCGCGCCGCAGCCCGTCGAGGCGGGCGAAGCGGGCCCGGGCTTCGGCGAGGGCGGTGTCCAGCGCCCGCCGGTCGCTCCGCAGGGCGGCGGCCCGGGTGTCGAGCCCGGCTCTGCGGTCTTCGGTGGCGGCGCGCTGCGCCCGGGCCTGCCGGCGGTCGGCCCGGCGGCTCTCGGCGGTGCGGTCGTGCTCCCCGGCGGCGCCGCGGGCGGCCTCGGCTCGGGTCAGCGCAGCCTTCCGACTCTCGTCGAGGTCCCGCTGCCGGGCGAAGGGCAGCGCGAGGCGGCGCCGGCGCAGGCTGATCCGGTAGCGGGCGTAGCTCTCGTGGCGCTCGACCCGCTCGGCGAGGGCCGCCCGGTCCTGCTCGATGCGCCCCAGCGCGCCGGCCTTCTCCTGGCGCAGCCGCTCGACCTTCTCGAAGTCCCGCCGGAGCTGCTGCCAGTGGTCGAAGACCTCCTTGCCGCCGATGAAGTCGTAGAGCAGGTCGAACAGCTCGGCCGGTCCCTGGCGACACAGCGAGGCGACCTCGCCCTGGGGGGTGGCGAGCAGGCGGCGGAAGCTGGCCGAGAGGCCCAGGCGGTCGAGGCGGCTGCGGTAGTCCCGGGCGCGGAACGGGCGGGCCTCGACCCCCGGGGTCAGCGGCGAGCGGTCGCCGTCGATGATGTGATACTGCCGGTCGTAGCCCTCGTCGCCGGCCCGGAAGACCACCGCCAGGCTCACCCGGTCGGCCTCGTAGCCCCCGCCGAGCGCGTCGAACGGCCGCCGGTGGGCCGGGTCGGCCCGGTTGTCGATCACCGCCCGCACCATGGCCACCGCCGGGTCGCGGGCGCGCAGGTAGTCCTCGGGGGTCCGGTCGCCGCCGATGCGCCGGGCGCCGAGCACGACCTTGATCGCGTCGAGGATGCTGGTCTTGCCCGAGCCGTTCTCCCCGGTGAGCAGGTTCACCCCCGGGCGCAGCAGCAGGTACTGGTCGGGCTGCATGTCCCAGCCGAGCAGCTCCACGCGCTCGATGCGGATCACGGGGTGCCTCCCGATGGCTCGGATGGCAGAGCCATCGTGCCTCGCCGGGCGAGACCCACCACGTACTCCTCCATGCGCAGCGGGTCGACCATCACATACAGCGCCGGCCCGGCGACGATGGGATCGGACCGGCGACTCTGCACGATGAACCGCCGCTTGCGCAGCGCGCCGAGGAACTGCTTGATCGCCGCGTCGGAGTAGATCTCACGGAACTCGGCGAAGACCTCGCTCGGCGCGATCTCGGGCGGCGCGTCGTCGGGCGCCTCGGCGAAGTCGAACAGGCTCTGGGCCCGCCCGGGCAGCGGCTCGGTCGCTTCGTCCCGGGCGGCGGCCTTGATCTGGCGGTAGACGAGCTGCACCCACAGCCACACCAGCAGCCGGATGTGGCCTGCGTGCAGGCCCAGCGTATTGCCGCCGAGCCCCTCGACCGCGCGCTCGGGCCGCACCCCGAGGTGGCCGAAGAACTGGTGCAGCGCGTAGCCCACCCCCGCCAGCCGCTCGGCGACCCGGTCGTAGAGCGGGCCGTTGCCCATCAGCTCTTCGTACAGCGCCCGGTCGCCGTCGTCGGCCGGGTCGAGGCAGCCGCCGTGCAGCAGGTGGTGGGCGATGGCCGTCGCCCGGCGGTCGGTCGTCGGATCGCTCATCGGTCGTCGCTCAGCCGGGTGAGGGTGATGCGGGCGTGCCACCCGCGGGGGCCGAGGTCGTCGAGCACGCCCGCGTGTTCGAGGGCCCGCAGCGCGGCGTCGCCGTCGAGGTCGCGGACGAGATCGGCGAGGTGGGATGGCATGTCGATCCGCAGCGGCATGCCTTCGAGCCGGATGACATCGGCCCGCCCCTGGCCGTGCAGTCGGGCGAGCAGAGCGACATGCAGCGCGGCGTCGGCGAAGCCATCGGTGAGTGACGGGGCGATGGTACCCCACCGCAGAGACTCACCCGGCTCGATGGCTCGAATGGCATCGGCGATGGCTTGCCTCAGCCGGCTCATCGGGTCGTCGGCGATGACATCGATGGGCGCGGCCGTCGGCTCGGGCGGCGGGGCGTAGACGAAGGGCGCCCGGGCGGCGGCTCGGGCCCGGCGCTCGGTGGTGTGGCGGTCGAGGATCTGGTCGGTGCTGACCCGGGCGGCGATGCGCGGCCAGTGCACCGCCCGGGCCCGGCCGGTCTCCAGCTCGTCGTCGGTGGCGCTCATCACCGCGTCGCACAGCGCCGAGAGGCTGTAGCCGGCGTCGGTGGTCTCCAGCCGGCGCAGGCTCCACTCGGCCAGCCGCCGGTGCAGCCCCTCGTGGGCCCGCAGGATGGTCTGCATCGCCCGGTGCAGCCGCACGATGCGCTCGAAGTGGGTCGAGGCGGTGTCCAGCCGCTGCTCGAGCAGCGCGAGCACCTCGGTGACCCGGTCGAGCTGGGCCCGCACCTCGCGCCGGCTGAACCGCAGGAGCTGGCGCGGCCGGCCGCTGGCGATGACCTCCCGGGCCCGCTCGGCCTGGGTCTCGAGCTCGGCGAGCAGCATGCCCAGCAGCCGCCCGGTGGTGCGCCCGTCCCCGTCGACCCGCGCGCCGAAGTGCAGCGCCTCGGCGGCCCGCACCAGCAGGTTGGCCGGGGTCTGGGAGGCGAAGTTGGCCGCCCGCAGCGTCGCCAGCAGAAACAGCCCCAGCGGGTTGAGCCGGTAGGTGTTGTCCCGGGCCCGCAGCTCGAGCCAGCGGCCGTCGTACAGCGAGCGCACCAGGGCGTCGAGGCGGTCGGGCTCGATGGCCCGCACCAGCGCCCGGATGCGCTCCTTGGTGAAGCGGCCGTCGGTCTGGGCCAGGGTGAACAGCACCACCAGCTTGAGCAGGGTGTCGCCGGGGTCGGCCGAAGAGAAGAGGCTGCGCATCAGCGGCGCGATGGGCAGGATGGCCCGGGCCTCGTCCCACTCCTCGATGTGCTCGGGGCGCACGCCGGGGGCCAGCCCGGCGGGGGCCGATCCGGCCGGGCTCGGATCGGCGAGGTGGGGGTCGGCGGCGGTGGGCCCCGGGGTCGTCATCGGGGCACTGATCGCACGAAATCGGGCGCAGGGCGAGTTCGTATCCCGCCGTCTTCTATACGGTTTTTCGTGTTCGGGTGTCGCCGCCCGGGCGGGGCGCTCAGGCGGCCAGCGCGCCCCAGCGGGCCTTGTCGCTCTCGGCCTTGAGCCGCAGGCGGGCCCGGTGGAAGCGGCTCTTGAGCGCGGGCAGCGACAGGCCGGTCTCGTCGGAGATGCTCTGCAGCGACAGCCCGTCGACGAAGCGCCGCACGAACAGCTCCCGGTCCCCGTCGCGCAGGCCCTCGAGGAAGCGGTCGGTGAGCTGGAGCAGCTCGCGGTCGCTGGCGAGCTTCTCCGGCGGGGGCTCCTTGGCGGCGGCGAGCGGGCTGAAGATCTCGGGGGTCGGGATGAGCCGCTTCTCGCGGCGGTGCTTGAGCAGCGCGGTGTTGACCACGATGCGGCACAGCCACGAGCCGAAGCGGGCCTCGGAGCGGAACTGGTCGATGCGCCGCAGGACCTGCACGCAGGCCTCCTGGGTCACGTCCTGGGCCTTGACCGGATCGCGGGTGACCTTCAGCGCGAGGTGATACATCTGTTGGTAGTGCGCGCCGAGCAGGCGGTCGAGCGCGCGCACCTGACCCGACTGGGCCCGGGCGACGAGGGCCTGCTCCTCTTCGAGGGTCAGCAGCGGCTGGTTGGGCGTGATCATCATCGGTTCACCTCGTTTTGCCGGGCCGTCGATCCGGGTTCATGGGTCGTCGCCGTCGCCGGCGATGCGCCGGCAGGGGTCGTCCTGCCCGATCGGCGGCTGGGCGGTCAGCCCGGCCACCATGTCGGGGAAGTCGTCCCCCACCTCTTCGATGCAGCCCTTGCAGCACCGGGGCAGCGGGCTGCGGGGGCAGCCGTGGCACCGCTCCATGTAGCGCAGGCCGGCGTTGAGGGCCTCGCGCAGCGCCTCGAGCCGCCGCATCTGGGCGTCGATCTCGACCAGCCGGGTGCGATATTCGGAGCGCAGCACCGACATGGCCTTGTCGCCGTTCTCGGCGGCGCCGATCTCGGCGAGCATGCTCTGGATGTCGTCGAGCGAGAGGCCGATCTCGGAGAGCTTGAGGATCCACCGCAGCCGGACGAGCGCCGAGGCGCCGTAGAGCCGGAAGCCGCCGGCGCTGCGCGCCTCGGGTACGAGCAGGTCCTTCTCTTCGTAGAGCCGCAGCGCCCGCGCGGACTTGCCGACCACGCGGGCGAGCTGCCCGATGGTCATCTGACCGTCATCGCTGGCTTTCGTCCGGCTCAATCGCCTCAACCCTTACCTTGACGTCAACGTCAGGGTGACCCTAGTCGGGGCCCCCCGCAAAGTCAACGGCTCCGTGCGGCAACGGACCGTTGCCGTGTCGCGCCCCTGACGGCGCCGGGGGGGCCGATCTCCGGGCGTGGCGGGCGGCCGCCGCATGGGGCACGATGGGGGTCGGAGGTGTCCCGATGCGCAGCCGGGTCTGGCTCATCCCGCTCATCGACGCCGCCCGGGGCGCGGCGGGCCCACCGGCGCCGGCGGGGGGCTTCGAGGGCTGGCTCGACGGGCAGCTCGAGGCCCGGGGCTACGGTCTGGGGTTGCTGGCGGACGGGCTGGCGGGGTCGGACGACCCGGCGTTGGCCGACGCGCCGTTCGCCGAGTACGGGCTGCTCAACCACACCGCCCACCGGCTTCAGCTCGGGCTGGCGGCCCGGGGCGGGCCCCGGGGGCCGGTGGTCGATCACGGGGGGCTGTTCGAGGCGCTGGCCCACGCGCTCGGCTGGCCGAAGGGCGCCGAGCGGGCCCGGGCGCTGGCGGCGGGGCCCGACGACCGGGGCTTCGTCAAGGCGAGCAACGGGCTGGCGGCCGCGCTGGGCGGTCGGCTGGTGGCCGAGGCGCTGCCCGCCGACCACCCGCTCTACGGCCACCCGTTCCATCAGCTCCTGCGGTGGGTCGAGGCCCGGCGCTTCGCCCGGATCGCCCGGGCGCTGGCCGACGGCCCGGCCGAGCCGGCGGCGCTGCACCGCATCGACGGGCTGGCGGCGACGACCCGCCATCAGGCCATCTCGGCGGCGATCGCGCTCGCGGTGGCCGACGGGGTGATCGACCCGCCCGAGCGGGCGATGATCGCCGCGCTGATGAAGGCCGCCCGGCTCGACGCGGCCGAGGTCGCGATGCACCGGGCCGAGTTCGACGACCCGCCGACCCCCGAGGCCGTCGCCGCGCGGCTGGCCGACCCCACCGCGCGGCGGTTCGTCCTGCAGCTCTTGTTTCTGGCAGCCCACGTCAACGGGCGCTACCACGCCCGCGAGCGGGCGTTCATCGAGCGGCTGGCGGCGGCGAGCGGGGCCGACGCGGCGGCGCTCGACGCCTACGAGGCGGCGGCGGTGGCGGCCTACGCCCGCCGGCCCGATCTGGTCGAGCAGCTCTCGCTGGGCAAGGCGGTCTCCCGGCTACGGCGCGATCTGGCCGGGCGGCTCGAGCGGGCGGTGCGGCTCAACAGCCGCCGGCTGTGGTCCGAGATCCAGGAGACCGGCGAGCTGATGCAGCTCCTCGCGGCGGCCGCCCATCGCCCGCTGACCCCCGAGGAGGAGGCGGCGGTCAAGGCTCAGCTCGTCGACGTGTGCAAGGCGATCCCCGCGCTGGCGCTGTTCGCGGTGCCCGGCGGCTCGCTGCTGCTGCCGCTGATCATCCGCCACCTGCCCATCGACCTGCGGCCGTCGAACTTCACCGACGAGGCCCGCCCGGGGGCCGGCGAGGGGGGCGCGGCGCCGGGCGACACCTGAAGGGCGTGCACCTTGTGGCGAAGACCGAGTGGGGTACACAATCGCTCCGAACCCCCGCCGGAGTCGCCCGATGTCCGACGAGAATCACCGCCCCGACGCCGATCAGACGCTCGCCAGCCGCCCCGCCGCCAAGGCCTCCGCCGAAGCCGGGGACACCGTGCGGGTGGCCGTGCCCGAGGACGACGCGGAGGGGATCGAGGAGACGCCCGCCGCTGGGACCCGGGTGCCGGCGGCCCGCCCCGCGCGCTCGGCGCAGCGCCGACCGGCCGAGCCGGCGAAGTCCCGGGGCTGGTTCTCGGACGACGAGAAGAAGACGAAGCGCGCGGCCGCCGCCGACGAGGCCGACGAGCCGGGCTGGCTCGACCGCCTCTCGCAGACGCTGACCGATCTGGCGGCCGACATCAGCAGCATCACCGTGCGCACCTACGCCGCCGAGGACGTCGGCGCGGCGGTCGAGAACCACCGCGAGATCGGCGAGGTGGGCGAGCTGCGGGCCTGGACCCGCATCGCCATCGACGGCGACACCGACGTCTGCGTGCCGCTGCGCAAGGGCAAGGTCGACCAGGCGCTGTGGAGCCTGCACCAGTCGGTCGTCGAGCAGGCCCAGACCCACCGCTCCGAGATGATCAAGGCGCTCATCGACTCGGTCTCGGGGCTGTGGACCACCAAGAAGTGAGCCCCGACGCCGACCCGCTCGATCGGGTGCTCGGGCCGCTCGACCGCCCGCCCACCGATGGCGAGCTGCTGGCCCTCGAGCGGCGGGCCGCCGAGGTCGACGCCCGGCTGGCCGAGGCCGCGGCCCGCATCGACGACGCGATCACCGCCGCGCTGCGCCCGGCCAGCCGGGGCGGCGCGCCGCATCGCGACCCGGCCGACGCGATGCTGGTGGCCGATCTGCGCCGGGTGCGGGTCGGCTCGCGGGGCGTCGACGCCCAGGCGCAGCGGCTCGTCGAGCAGATCCAGGCGCGGCTTCAGGGCATGCTCGACGCGGTGCGCTACGCGGCCCGCATCGAGACCGCCGCCGGCGGCCGGGTGTGGGCGGCGACGGCCATCGGCTGGGGCGGCGACAGCGCCAGCGTCGTCGACCCGGCCCTCGACCCCGAGACGCTGGCCGTGCACCGGCGGCGGGTCGCGGTGAGCATCGCCCAGCGACGGGGCCGGGTGCGCTTCGTCGCCCTGGTGCTCGGCGGCGCGGCCCGCATCGCCGCGGCCTTCGCCGGCGGGGGCCTCGGCGCCCTGCCGGCCCTCTATCGCTACGTCGAGCAGGTGCTCGACGCGTTCGACACCCTGGCGGACGCCGAGGCGGCCGCCCTGCCCGCTGGAGCAGACCCATGAGCAGCGCCCGCGAGTTCGCCCAGAAAGCCTATGACACCCTCTCCGCGGCCCTGGCCGATCTGAGCAGCCTCACCATCGAGACCCACACCATCGACCCCGGCGGCACGTCGATGCTGCGGGCCCGGACCGAGATCTCGATGGACGGCGACACCAAGGTGCACCTGCCGGTCGACAGCGAGGATCGCATCAACGAGGCGCTGCTCAAGCAGCACCAGCGGGCCATCGAGCAGGCCCGCGGCGAGCGGCAGGTGCTGTGGGATCAGGTGATGACGGTCGTGCGGGGCGCCATCGAGGTCGAGAAGGCCGAGGTCGAGCAGGAGCCGTGACCCCGCGGGGGTTCAGAACCCCTCGAGGTGACGCACCAGCGCCCAGATCTGCTCTCGGGCGAGCACGGCACCCCACGGCGGCATGTTGGGGGCGACGCCCTGCTCGATCTTGCGGAAGAGCCCGGCCCGCATCTTGTCCCCGCCCATCATGAAGCCCATGCGCGCCGCGCCGCCCCACGACCGGGGCGGGTTCTGCTCACTCGCCTCGTACTGGGCCTCGATCTCGGGCGGCGGCTCGCCCTTCGCCCCGTGGCACGCCGCGCAGCGGGTCATCCACAAGACAGCGGCCTCGCGGGCGGTGTGCGTATCGAGCGCGTCCTCCGGCGGCGGCCCGTCGGCCCCGGGCAGGGCGGCGTCCCGGGCGCGGGCTTCGGCGGGGGTGATGCCCAACGTCTCGGCCCGGAAGTCGAACCACGCGTCGCCCAGCTTGGGCTCGGCGCCGGGCGGGGCGGTGGCCTGGGGCGGGCCGCCGCAGCCGAGGGCGAGCAGGCATCCGAACAGCGGGTTCAGGGTGTGGCGCAGCATGCCGGGAGCATACCCGAGGGCCGGGCGGGGCGCGAGGCGCCGGTGGGCGAATACAACCGTGGTTGTATCGGGCACAACCCCAGTTGATCGGGTGGGCGTCGAATCGGCGTCGGGATCGGCTGGAAGCCGCATGAGACCGTCACCTGGGCCGCTGGCACATCGGTTGCTCATCCAGGAGGCCGACCACAACGGCCCCGGTGAGGACCCATGCGCGCCCCCCGTCTGCCCCTGCTCGCGGCGCTGCTGCTCGCGGCCGCGCCGGCGACCGCCGAGCCGCTGATCTACGAAGGCGAGCTCGCCGGCCTGCCCGACGGCGCCGACGCCGTCGACCTGCGCTTCGCGATCCACGCCGCCGAGGCCGGCGGCGCCCCGGTGTGGACCAGCGATGATCTGACGCTCGCCGTGAGCCCCACCGGCCGCTTCGTCGCCGAGCTGGAGCGCGGCGCGGATGGCCGGCAACTCCAGCCGTATCACTTCGCCGGCAGCCGCTGGCTCGAGGTGACGGTGCTGCCGCCGGGCCGCGCGCCGGTGACGCTCGCGCCGCGGCAGCGGATCGGTTGGACGCCGACCGCCTACGACCCCACGATCAAAGGCCGGGCGGACGACGGGGTGTTCCTCATCTCGGTGCACTGCGGCGGCGGGGCGCACGCCGAGGGCGCGATGGAGCGGTTCGACGATCTGCACGCGGCGGTCCGCTGGTTGGATGACAAGCGCATCGCTGAAGGCACGACGGTGCGGATCGCGGTGCGATCGGATTGCACGCTCCGCGAAGAGCTGCGCATCGAGCATCCGCAGGGACAGCGGATCGAGTTGGTGGGCGAGCCGGACGGCTTGGAGCCTCCGATCCTGCGCTTCGAGCAGTCGCCCCCCGACGACGACGGTGATGGCGAACTCGACTGGAGCTCCTTTCGCAACGGCATCGTCGTGGGCTTCGGGCACCGGCTCGGCCTCGTGCGGAGCTTCCGCATCCATCGCGAGCCCGAGGGACCCGACGGGCCGGCGAGTTGGGGCGTCAGGGCCGAGAATGGGGGAGTGATCTTCGCCGATGACCTGACCGTGCGCGGGTTCTTCTACGGAGTCGTCGCCGAACTCGGTGGCGCCATCATCGACCCCGAAGACGACACCGGGCCCCTGTTCACGCAGGCCAACGGAACTGGATTCCGTGCTTCCTGGGGCGGTCTGATCCGCGCGCACCGTGCCGAAGCCCACGGCAATCACGGTCCGGGCATGACCGCGAGCGGCAATGGCACACTGGACACCGCATACGCATTGGCTCAGGCGAACGAGGAGTCGGGCTTCGCAGCCACCCAGGGCGGCGTGATGCGGCTCGTACACTCCGAGGCCGAGGAGAACGCCCATCATGGCTTTCTGGCGAGTCGGAATGGACATCTGTACGCAGACTACACCCTCTCGCGAGGCAACGCCCAACAGGGCTACATGTCGAGTGTAGGTGGCTCCGTTGACGCTTCGATCTCGGTCGCCGAGGGTAATGATGTGGGATATTTCGCAGTCAACACCGGCGTCATCTCCGCCTCACGCAGCTACAGCCAGGAGAGCGCCACCAGCGCGCTCCAGGCCGATCGCCAGGGCTTGATCTATTTTCGCTGCGGGGAATGGGATGAGAGACAGGGCGAGCTCAATCCGGGTGGACCCCGGGCGGGTCCGTACATCAGCCTGTCCGAGCCTGGGGCGGATGGCGTGCGGGCGGCCATCTATGCCCACGACGAGGGGGTCATCGACGCTCTCGGCTGTCCCGGCGACGCGCAAGGCGTAGAGGTCGATGGCCGGCGCCTCACCAACGGACACATCGCCCACCCCGAAGCGGCCGCAGCCTGCTGCGAGGCGCCCTGATGAGACATCGAATCCTGCTCTTCGCATCCCTCATGGCATCCCCCGCTCTCGCCGGGCCCCCGTGCCCCTCGGCCGACGCCTGCGCCGAGGCCGGCTCGCGGGCCTTCGCCGCTGGCGAGCTCGAGGCCGCCCTGCGCCACTTCCAGCAGGGCCAGACCTACGCCCCCTCGGCGGACTTCGAGTGGAACATCGCCCACCTGCTCGGCACGCTCAGCCGGGACGACGAGGCCATCCCGGCCTACGAGAAGTTCCTCGCCCGCCGCCCCGACGACCCTCGCCGCCCGCTCGCCGCCCGCATGTTGAGCCTCGTGCGCGCCCGGCGGGCCGAGCCGGTCCGCCTGCGGGTCGACGCCCACGCCGACGGCACCCCGGTCGTCATCCGCGACGTGAAGCAGAGCCGCAACGGCGTCAGCCCGATGACCGCCGAGGTCGAGCCCCGGGGC
Source organism: bacterium (assembly GCA_030426085.1). GTDB lineage: Bacteria > Myxococcota_A > Bradymonadia > UBA7976 > UBA1532 > JACKDM01. The sequence goes on from JAUHYW010000004.1 coordinate 137,441, forward strand.
ACGCTCCGGGTCATGCTCGGCCCGCCCCCGTTGCTCGGCGAAGAACGCCCGGTGCCCGACTACGCCCCCTACAGCTACATCGCGCTCGGTGCCGGCGGCGCGCTGGCGGCCACCGCGCTCACGCTCGCCGTGCTCGCCGACGGCCACCGGGACGAGGCCGACGCGCTCACCGCCCGCGCTCGCGAAGAGGGCCCCGAGGCCACCGCCGTCCGGGTCGCCGACGTGCAGGCCGAGCGCGACGCCGCCGCCGCCCAGGAGACCGCCGCACTCGTCACCGGCGGTCTGGGCCTCGTCGGCCTCACCGCTGGCGCGCTGCTGATCGTCATCGACGCCGAACTGCCCGCCGAGGGCACCATCCGCGTGGGCCCCGCCGGGGCCGCCGCCGCCTGGAGCTTCTGATGAGACATGCCACCCGACATGCCACCCGCCGGCTGACGCTGGCATGCCTGCTCGCCGCCGGGCTGACCGGCTGCCCCGAAGACCCGCCACCGCCCGAGTGCTTCGCCAACGACGAGTGCGCGACGGGCGAGGTCTGCCGCGCGGGGGCGTGCGTCGTCGCGCCCGACGCGGCCCCCGAGCGGGACATGGACCCACCCGACGCCGCGGTAGAGCCCGAGCCCGATGCCGGGTCGGACGCCGGACCGGACGCCCGCTCCGTCGACGCGGCCCCGGACCTCGCGGTCGACGCTGCATCCGACGTGGGCCCGGACATGGCGCCCGACGTGGGCCCGGACATGGCGCCCGACGTGGGCCCGGACATGGCGCCCGACGCCGCGTGTCTCGAGCGGGAGCTGTGCAACGGCCTGGATGACGACTGCGACGGCGAGGTGGACGAGGCGCTGGGACTGGGCGAGCCATGCGAAGACGGCGTCGGCGCCTGCCTGCGGGCGGGCACGACCGTCTGCGGCCCCGACGCCGAGGTCATCTGCGACGCCGCGCCCGGTGAGCCCGACGAAGAGACCTGCAACAGCCTCGACGACGACTGCGACGGCTCGCTCGACGAGGTCTTCCCCGGGCAGAACGACCCCTGCGCCGACGGCGTGGGCGCCTGCCTCGCGGCCGGCGTGGTCGCCTGCGTCGACGGCGCCGAAGTCTGCGTCGGCGGCGGGGGTGATCCGGTGGCGCCCGGCGAGCCGGACGACGAAGTCTGCAATGGCATCGACGACGACTGCGACGCGGCGACCGACGAGGCGCTGGCGCTCGGCGTCGGGTGCGCGGTGGGCGACGGCCTCTGTCAGCGAGAGGGGGTCGAGGCGTGCATCGCCGGCGCGGTGCAGTGCAGCGCAGACGGGGCGCCGCTCGTCGAAGGCGAGCCGGTCGACGAGGCCTGCAACGGCGCGGACGACGACTGCGACGGCGAGACCGACGAGGACTGGCGCGACGACCCCGCCGACCCGGATGATCTCTTCCTGGGCATGCCATGCAGCGCCGGCGATGGCCGCTGCGAAGCGGCCGGCGTGCTCGTCTGCGCCGAGGACGGCGCGGGGCTGACCTGCGACGCCGTGCCTGGACAGCCGGCGGCAGAGGAGTCGGACTGCACCGACGGCATCGATGAAGACTGTGACGGAAGGGTCGACGAGGGGCCGTTCCCGTGCAACCCGTTCGTGCTCACCGGCGGCCGGGTGACCTGGGCCGCGGGCACCAGCGAGAGCGCCGACGGCGCGTGGCGTCTGGAGGGCCGGGGCGTCGCGCTCGACGGCCGCGAGGTCCGCGGCGGCGAGGGGCCGCAGCAGTATCGGTTGACCGGCAGCCTGAAGGCGGTCGGTGGTTTGCAGATGGTGGGGCAGTGACGATGGTTCGGCTCGATGGCATACGATGGCTCGCCGCCTGCGCGGCGCTGATGACCTGGGCCCCGGCGATGGCAGGCCCGCCGCTGATCTACGAGGGCCGCCTGACGACCGGCGGCCAGCCGCCCGACCCCTGGCCCGGCCTGCGCTTCGCGGTGGTCGACGCCGAGGGCGAGGTCTGGTGGTCGACGCTGGTCGAGCCCGGCGGACCACACGTCGAGGTGGGGCCGGACGGGCGCTTCGTCGCGTACATCGAGGACTCGCCCGAGAACCCGTGGGCGGTCGCCGGCTTCGACCAGGGGCGGTGGCTGCGGGTCGAGGTGTGCCCCGGCGCATGGCCGGCGAACCCGGCGGATGACTGCGGGTGGGTCAGGCTGGAGCAGACCCAGCGGCTGGGCGCCGTGCCGGTGGCGCTCGGTCTGAGTGCTTCTGGAACGCGGACGCCGACCTACCAAGAAGAAGACCTGATCGTCTCCACCCGGCCACGGCCGGGAGAGTTCGCGTCGATTCATGCCGCCTTGGCAGCGCTCGATCGCACAGTGCTGCCACCGGACCGGGATATCCGAATACGGGTTCAACCAGGAATCTACCAGCACGACAGCCCCGTCGAGATCTGGCGCAGTGACAGCACTCGGCTGCATATCGTCGGCCAGGGCGAAGAGCCAGGGGACGTGCAGCTCTTCTTCGACCGATCCGATGGGTTGCGCGTGCATCCTGGTGCGCGGCTCGGCCTCGTCGATGGGATGACCTTCGTGGGCGACCGCTTCCGCCTGCCGGATGGCCCCGACCAGAGCGGGATAGTCGTCGCCCTCGGCGCGACGTTGAGCCTTGGGGAACGGCTGGTCGTACGGGAGTTCACCGACAATTGCATCATGACGTCCGGTGGGGTCATCCACGCTGCTGGCGTACGAGCCGAGTTGTGCGGCGGGGATGGGATACTCGCCTTCTGGAACGGCTTCATCGCGGCCAGAGATGCCTCTGCCATCTCGAACGGAGACACAGGCATCGAAGCATACATCGGGGGTGGTGTCGCGACGACAGGCGCGACAACCAGAGGCAACAACCGCGGGCTCGAAGCCAGCCATGCCGGCCACGTGTTCTTCCGAGAGTCGACGGTCGAAGATAACGCTGTCAACTATCGCGTCGAAGGCAATGCCTACATCTACGGCTGGCGCTCGAATGAGAGGCCTCCGGCGGTCGGTGCGGATGCCTCGTACATCTATCGGTGACCCTCACGAATACATCGGAGCGATCTGAGATGAGACATCTTCTGACCATTCTCTTGGTGGGCGCACCGTGCCTCCTCGTGTCGCACGGCTTGGCGGCCCCGCCCCTGATCTACGAAGGCGAGCTGACGACCGGCGACCAGCCGCCCGACCCCTGGCCCGGCCTGCGCTTCGCGGTGGTCGACGCCGAGGGTGAGGTCTGGTGGTCGACCCTGGTCGAGCCCGGCGGGCCACACATCGAGGTGGGACCGGACGGGCGCTTCGTCGCGTACCTGGAGGACTCGCCCGAGAACCCGTGGGCGGTCGCCGGCTTCGACCAGGGGCGGTGGCTGCGGGTCGATGTCTGCCCCGGCGCGTGGCCGGCCAACCCGGCGGATGATTGCGAGTGGGTCAGGCTGGAGCAGAGTCAGCGGCTGGGCACGGTGCCAGTGGCCGAGACGGTCAGCGAGGCCGAGCGGGCCCGCATCGCGGCGGTGGCACTGGAGGAGGCACAGCGCGATATCTGGGTGCAGCCCGATGAGCCTGGGGGTGTCATCGCGACTTTGCGCGTGAATCGATCCAGGGAGCCTGGAACTTTCGAGACCGTGACCGAAGCGCTCGCGTCCATCGACCGCAAGTTCATCCCGCCGGGCATAACGGTCGAGATCCGCATCGATTGGGATCCGGTGCCATATGAACATGCAGAGTCGGTCCGCATCGAGCGCCCCGATGGAAACCGATTGCAAATCATCGGCGAGCCCGCTCCCGATGATGGGCTTCGGCCTGTAGTATTGTCCTTTCCGGAGTCGCATGGGATCGGGGTGGCCGCTGGCAGCCAACTCCAGTGGCTGGAAGGGGTCGTACTGGAGGGACGCCGGGATAACGAGCAGCGCCAGCATGGCGTCATCGTCAGCGTCGGGTCCTACGCTGCGTTGGCATCAGATGTCGAGATCAGGGATTTCAGCGGCCACTGCCTGTCCGTGTACGGCGGATGGGTCCAGGCGGACGGCATCGTGGCTTCCGGGTGCGGGCTGCGAGGCATATTCGCAACGGGTCATGCTCTCGTCGATGTCGAGGACTCGACCAGCCTCGGCAACGCCTCCGGAAACTTCCAGGCGAGATATGGCAGTGTGATCATCGCCAACGGCTCCTTCTCTGCCCAGGGGAGCGGCTATGAGTACGATGCCTCTTCCCAGGCATACATCGAGGCAGCGCGCTCTTGTCGGGGCGAGGGTGCCGAATGCGACTATCGGGCAGGCAACAACTGCGCGGTCTACGCGGGCGGCGCGAACGTGAGGAATACGGAAGCCGACCCGGCTATCGGCGCGGTCCTGATCCGCTAGACGGCGAGGTTGATGCCCACCCCACCCCCCACCACCCTCACCGACCCCCTCCTCGGCACGACCGTCGGCGGGCGCTTCCGCGTCGCCGCGCGCATCGGCGTCGGCGGCTTCGGCGTCGTCTACCGGGCCGACCAGCTCTCCGTCGACCGCCCCGTCGCCATCAAGGTGCTCGGCCTGCGGGCGACCGGGCCCGACGCGCGCAAGCGGTTCCGCCGCGAGGCGCAGGTGCTCAGCCGGCTGACGAGCCCCCACACCGTGCGGCTCATCGACTTCGGGGTGCTCGACGACGGTCGCTTCTACTATGTGATGGAGCACCTCGAAGGCCAGACCCTCGAGGATCTCATCGCGCGGGGTGCCATCCCGGTGGACGTCGCGCTGCGGATCGCCGAGCAGATCTGTCATGCGTTGCAGGAGGCGCACGGGCAGCAGGTCGTGCACCGCGACCTCAAGCCGGCGAACGTGTGGCTGCAGCAGGTCTCCGGCGATCGGGTGGTCAAGCTGCTCGACTTCGGCACCGCACGGCTGCTCGACAACGACAAGGTCACCCGCTCCGAGGTGCTCATCGGCACGCCGGCCTACCTCGCCCCCGAGCAGTGCCGCTCGGGTACCGTGGACGGGCGGGCCGACCTGTATGCCCTCGGGCTGCTGATGTTCGAGATGATGGCCGGCCGCCACCCGTTCGGCGAGGGCGTGCTGGCCGAGATGGTCTACCGCCACGTGCACGCGCCGCCGCCGAAGCTGGTCGAGGCGGCCGAGGGCGTGCCGCCGATGCTGTCCGATCTGGTGCGGCGGCTGATGGCCAAGGCGCCCGCCGATCGCCCGGAGTCGGCCTGGGCCGTGCGGCTCGAACTGGAGCGGCTGCTGTCCGGCCGCGGATCGGGACGGGTCATGGGATTGGCGCCGACGGCGCTGTACGACGCGCTCGACGACGCCCCGTCGGCCCCGCCGTCGGGCGACCCGCCGACCCGCGCCGAGCGCTCGACCCGGGTGCTCGACGCGGCGGCGGTGCGGGCGATGGCCGACGGGTCGCCGGCCGACGCGACGGTGCCTTCGCTGAGCCCCGACTTCCGGGCCGAGGTGGCGGCGGCCGTGCACGCCGACCCGATCGATCGACTGCCGGCCACCCCCGGTCCGGGCACGGAGCGGCCGATGGCCCGGGGGTGGCTGGTGGTCCTCCTGCTCATCACCGTGGGCGTGGGCCTGGGAGCCGTGATCAACGCGCTGAGCGATGCCCCGCCGCCGACGGAGGCGGCTGACAGCACGGTGCTGACGCTGAACGCGGCGCCGGTCGACGCCGCCCCGGTCGACGCGGCGCCGGTCGACGCGGCGCCGGTCGACGCGGCGCCGGTCGACGCCGAGCGGGACATGCTGTCCGCCGACGCGGCGCCGGATGTCGCGGTCGACGCGGCGCCTCCCCCCCGGTCGCCGAGGCGCCGCGCGCGGAAGAAGGCTGCCCCGCGACCACGCGCCGAGGCAACGCCGAGAGCCGCGCCGTCCGGGCCCAAGCGCCCGGTGAACGTGTTCGACCTCGAGATCAAGCCCACCGAGAAGAAGTGAGGCCCCGATGAGAATGCTCCGTCTCTTCGTCTTCGCGCCGTGTATCGCGCTGTGGGGCTGCCCCACCGAGCCCACGCCCGAATGCACCGTGACCCGTGACTGCCCCGAAGGCATGCAGTGCGTGGAGCTGGCCTGCTCTCCGGTGCCCGACGCCGGCTGCCTGCCCACCGGCGAGGATGATACGTGTGATGGCGTGGACGATGACTGCGATGGCATAGCGGACGAGGGCTGGCGGGGCGAAGAGGCGTGCGGGGTGGGGGCGTGTCACGCGTCGTCGACGGCGGCGGCGTGCGTCGACGGCGCGGTGACCGAGTGCGCGCCGGGCGCGCCGGCCGCCGCCGATGATGCCTGCGATGGCGTCGACGATGACTGCGATGGCGTCGCGGACGAGGGCTGGGTCGGCGAGGCGTCGTGTGGGATCGGTCCGTGCGCGGCGGCCTCGACCCCCGCGTCGTGCGCGGGCGGGGTGATGACGCCGTGCGAGCCGGGCCCGCCCGGGGTCGAGGCCTGCAACGGCGAGGACGACGACTGCGATGGCGCCGTCGACGAGACGTTCGACCTGAGCCAGGACGTCGCCCACTGCGGCGCGTGCGGCGCGGCGTGCGCGTTCGCTGGCGGCGTGCCGTTCTGCCGCGGAGGCGGGTGCCGGATGGCGCGGTGCGCGGCGGGGTTCTCGGACTGCAACGCCGACGACGCGGACGGCTGCGAGACCGAGGGTGGTTGCCCACCAGACAGCGTCTGCGACGGCGTAGACGAGGACGGCGACGGCGCCGTCGACGAGGGCTACGTGCCGGTGATCTGCGGCGTCGGGCTGTGTGGCCTGCGGTCGACGCCGTCGGCCTGTGTCGACGGCGCGCCTCGGGCGTGCGCAGCCGGCGCGCCGGGGCTCGACGACACCTGCAACGGCCTCGACGAAGACTGCGATGGCGTCGCCGACGAGGGCTATGTGCCCGAGGGCTGTGGTGTCGGGGCGTGTGCGGAAGGCGCGACGCCGTCCCGCTGCGAGGGCGGGGCGCCGGTCGCGTGCGTCGCTGGCGCCCCGGGGGTCGAGGTCTGCGACGGGCGGGTCGACGAGGACTGCGATGGCGCGGTGGACGAGGGCTTCGACCTGAGCGGTGATCCCCGGCACTGCGGCCGCTGCGGGCGGGTGTGCGCCCGGCCCGGCGCCGAGGGGCTGTGCGTCGGCGGCGACTGCGTGCCGGGGCCGTGCGCGGCGGGGTTCGCCGACTGCAACGGCGACCCGGGCGACGGCTGCGAGGTCGAGGGCGCCTGCCCGCCCGACGCGGCCTGCGATGGGATCGACGACGACGGCGACGGGCGGGTGGACGAGGGCTTCGCGCCGGGGCGCGGGTGCGGGGTGGGCGCGTGCGCGGCGGGGGTGACGCCGGGGAGCTGCGTCGATGGCGAGCTGTTCCCCTGCCGGCCGGGGCCACCGAGCGAAGAGATCGATGGCATCTGCGATGGGGTCGACGGCGACTGCGACGGGCGGGTGGACGAGGGCTATCTGCCCGATGCGTCGTGTGGGGTCGGCGCGTGCGCGGCGGGCGTGGTGCCGTCGGGCTGCGAGGCGGGTGACGAGCGGCCGTGCGCGGTCGAGGTCGCGCCGGGTGAGGAGTCGTGCGATGGCGTGGACGAGGACTGCGACGGCGCGGTGGACGAGGGCTTCGCGGTCGGCGCGGCGTGCGCGGTGGGCGTCGGGCTCTGCGCGCGGGCGGGGCGGCTGGTGTGTGCCGACGGGTCGGCGGTGTGCGACGCGGCGCCGGGGGCGCCGGTGGACGACGTGCGATGCGATGGGCTGGACGCGGACTGCGACGGGGTGGCCGACGAGGGCTTCGCGCCGTACGCGACCGCCGAGTGCGCAGGGGTGGGCGCGTGCGCCGCGCCCGAGGCGCCGGTGCGGTGCGTGGACGGGGCCGAGGTCGATTGCGTGGCGCGGGCGCCGGTCGACGAGGTGTGCAATGCCATCGACGATGACTGCGATGGCTTGCTCGACGAGCAGGCGTTCGATGGGTTCGAGCCGGTCTACGTGCCGTTCGCCGTCGAGCCGGTCAACGGGCGTCGACGCAGTCGGGACGCCACGTTGGCGTGGAGCGGCGAGACGCTCGGCGTCTCGTGGTGGGAGCAGTCGACGGACGACGCCGATCCGGCGTCCTGGCGGGCGGCGTTCACGCTGCTCGACCGGGATGGGGCGGTGCGGCTCGCGTCGTCCCGGGTGGTGGAGGACGGCGTGGCCGGGCGCCGCCCCCGGCTGGCCTGGGGCAGCGGCGCCTTCACTCTGGTCTGGCACCGGACGGAGGGCGACGATGGGTTGTATGCCACCCGCCTGGACCCGGCGGGCGACCGGATTGGCGCTGTCGTGGAGGTGGCGGCCGGAGACTCCTTTCCCTCGCAACAGGCGTTGATCCACGGCCCGGCCGGGCCACTCGTGGGATGGCACCTGACCCGGGGCGCCGTCGACACCCGCGAGGTCCGGGTCGATCGGGTAGGGCTCGACGGGATCGAGGCCTCGACCCAGATCACGTCCAACGACGTGCCCGATCGGGGGCCGGCGCTCGTGGCGCTCGGGGAGACGGTCGGCGCCGCGTGGCGCCGCTGGACCGAGCCCGAGGGCGACGCAGGCAGCTCGACCGTCTGGTTCCGGCTCGTCGACGCGGACGGGCGGCCGGTCACCGAGGCGGTCGAAGTCGGCCCCCTCGGCGGCGCCGGCGAGCTACCCGATCCCGATATCGTCAACGACGAGCGGGTGAGCGTAGCCGCGTTCGCGCGTGGCTTCGACGTGATCTGGATCGCCGAGGACGACGGCCGGCTGGTCATCCGCAGCCGGCGCCTCTCGCCGGGCGGTCAGCTCGACGGCGCGCTCAGGCAGTATGTCCGCGACGGGCGCCTGCGCAGCCGCACCGCGCCAGCGATGTGGATCCCTCGGCTCGAGAGTGTCGTCGTCGCGTGGTCCGAGGAGCTTGAGGGGCGGGCCCGGATCTTCATCGGTCTGTTGGATCCCGTCACCGGCGCATTGGCCCGCGCGCAGCCGCTGCCGGCGTCCGAGGGCGAGCAGGTCAGACCGACCGCGCTCGCGTGGCTCGGCGATCGGCTGGCGGTGGCCTACGAGGAGACCCGGGGGCCCGATGACTGGCGCCTGGCGGTCGCGATCGGAACGCCCGGATGCGGGCGGGAGCGATGCGTGGGAGGCGCCTCCGGGGCAGGGGATGGCACATGCGACGGGCTCGACGACGACTGTGATGGACGAACGGACGAGGGGCACGCGCCGCGCGTGCGGTGCGGCGTCGGGACGTGCGCGTCTCGGGCGGTGCCCGAGTCGGATTGTATAGACGGCCGGAGCGTTGCCTGCCGCCCGGGCGAGCCGGCGGATGAGGTGTGCAACGGTCTGGACGACGACTGCGATGGCGTCGTCGACGAACCGCGGGTGGTCGCGGGCTCGTACTTCGAGGAGGACGCCGGCTCGTGGATCATCGAGGAGACCGACTCCAACAGGCCCCATATCATCCATCCCGACACGTTCGAGCCCGACTGGCTGCCGTCCGGCGGCGCATCTGGGGGATACATCAGCGAGTTCGACCCGAACAATCGCCACTTCGCCTTCAGCATGCCGAACAGTCTCCTGGGAGACCGGTCGGCAGCCCGGGGCGGCTGGCTTCGCTTCTGGCTGCGAGTCACTCACAACAACAACGAAGAGTCACAGCAGGTGATCCTCTACGGGATGGACGATGACACATGGCTCTCTCATAGATACCCTCACGCCGCGCTTCGGATCGGTCGATGGCTCCGGATGGAGGTCGTCCTCGAGCCCCAGAGCTTCGTGGATCGGAGCGGCGAGCATCCGACGGACGCAGCGTTCGACGAGCTTCTGGGTGGCTTGGGCCGGGTGCTCATCACCGGCGATACGGGTTCGGGGCTGATCGAGACCACCGACCTCGACTCGGTCGAGTGGGTCGAGCCGACCTGTCCATAACACGCTATTACTTCAACTTCACACATATGGCACAATTCATTAGCGTCTTCGTCACGCCGGGAGCGGCGGGGGAGCCGACAAGGGGGTCATATGGAGCGGCCGTTGACCGGGGACGCGGCGTGGCGCTCGGCGCGGGCGCGGCTGGGGGCCCATCGGGTTCAGCTCGAGCGGGCGCGGGCGTTCATCGAGCACCTCGACGGCGCGGTGGGGTCGGCGGCGCCGGCGGCGTTCCTCGGGCCGTGGGCGGTGGAGGCCAGCGGGGCCGCGGCGGGGGGGTTCGTCGGGCCCGCGGGCGCGCCGGATGGGGGCGTGTTCGAGCGGGGCGGGGGCTGGGTCGAGCCGGAGGCGATCGGGTACGCGCGGGGCCGGGCGGCGCCGCCCGAGGGGAGGCTGTCGGTCGATGGGCGCACGTTCGCGGTGTCGGCGGGCGCGGGGTGGGCGCTGGTGCTGCGCGATCGGCCGGGGGCGTTCGCCGAGGGCGTGCGGGCGCTGGCGGTGGTGATGGCGGCGCTATCGGCGCCGTGCGTCGAGGCCGCAGAGCGCATGCCGTCGGCGGTCCGGCGGCGGACGGCGCGGGACGAGCGGTTGCTGCACGGCCTGCGAGATGCGTTGCCGCCGGGCACGGTGGCCGAGTCGCCGGCCTATCGCGGCGCCCTGGCCCGGGTGGTGCGTCTGGCGCGGCTCGAGCTGCCGGCGCTGCTCGTGGGTGAGACCGGGGTGGGCAAGGAGATCCTGGCCCGGGCGTATCACGCGTTGGGGCCGCGGCGAGGTGGCCCGTTCGTGGCGGTCAACTGCGCCGCGCTGCCCGAGGGGCTGGCCGAGAGCCTGCTCTTCGGGCACGCGCCGGGGGCGTTCACCGGGGCGACGGCGGGCGGCCACGACGGCTACCTGGAGGCCGCTCGGGACGGGGTGCTCTTCCTCGACGAGATCGGCGAGCTGCCTCGGCCGCTGCAAGCCAAGCTGCTGCGCGCGCTCGACGGCTGGACCCGGCGGGTCGGGGACGCGGGGCCCGAGCGGTCGATCCGGCCGGCTGTCATCGCGGCCACCCATCGCGAGCCGGACGATCCGGCGGTGCTGCGGGCCGATCTGCGGCAGCGGCTGGGGACCCGGATCGGGGTCGCGCCGCTGCGCGCGCGCCCGGCGGATGTCATCGCCCTGGCTCGGGGGTGGGTCCGGGCGTATGGCTGCCGGATGGGGTTCGACACCCGTCGGCTGACGCCGGACGCCGTCGATGTGATCTGCGCGATGCCATTGCGGGGCAACGCCCGCGAGCTGCGCCGGCTGGTGGCCGAGGCGTTCGCGTTCGAACTGAGTCCGGACGACGAGTGCCTGCGCGCCGCGCATCTGCCGCGTCGGGTGACTTCCACCGCGGCCGGTGTCGCCTCGCTGGCCGATCGGCTGTCGGCCTTCGAGGCGCGCACGGTGGTCGATCTGCTCGGCCGCGCCGAGAGCGTCGCGGCGGCGGCTCGGGTGGCGGGTGATCGGGATCAGACCTTCCGCAAGCGCATCGCCCGCCTGACCCGGGACGGCTACCTGGAGGCGGCGGGTGGTTCGTGGCGGGTAGCGGGCGGTGCCGCGGCCGGGTGAGCGGTCGAGGGCGGCTGGCCGAGGGCCGGGCGGGGCGCGACCGGGCGGATCAGGACGCGGGCGGGGCGGTGGTCGTATCGCGCAGGGCGCGCGAGAGGCCGATGTCGAGGCCGACGGCGGCGATGGGGCACTCGGCGACGAGGGCGTCGACCTCGTCCCGGGGCAGGAACAGCGCGACGCCGGCCCGGCTGGCGTAGATCGAGTCGATCCAGACGCCGCGGTCGAGGCCCTCCCGGGGGCCGAAGACGGACATCGGGCCCCCGCTGCGGCCGGCGGGGCGGGCGACGAGCTGGCCGTGGTGCACGATCCACAGGCCCGTCGCCGGATCGCCGGCCCGGGTGAGGCGGGCGCCGGCGGTCAGGAGCTGGGGCGTCAGCGCGCCGCCGGCGGCGAGCAGGGCTCGCAGCTCGGCCCACGAGGGCGCGTGGCCCAGCGCGGCGCAAGCGGCGGCGAAGTGGGGCAGGGCGGCGGTGGGCGCGCCGATGGATCCGTGCAGCGCGGACAGCCGCAGCGCGCCGGCGAGCGGCAGCCCGGCGGCGCGGAAGTCGGCGAGCGCGCCGGCGATGGGCCGGAATCCGGTGTACAACGATCCCCCCAGGACGTGGAGCCCATAGAAGCGATCAAAGCGTGTGAGATCAAGTGCTCATTCGAGCTATTTGATGTACCGCCGCTCGATCAGCGGGCCGCCTCGGGCGGATCGAGGGTGATCCGGGCCACCATCAGCCGGCCGCCGCGGCGGACGGTCAGCTCGACCTCGTCCCCCGGGTCGTGCTTCTCGAGCGCGAAGAGCAGGTCGTCGCTCTTCTGCAGCGGGTGGGCCTCGAGCGCCACCAGCACGTCGCCGAGCACCATGCGCCCCTGCCCGTCGCGGCCGGTGCCGATGATGCCCGCCCGGGCGGCGGCGCCGGCGGGGTCGACGGTGAGCACCAGCAGGCCGGTGACGCCCAGCCGGCGGGCCATCGCGTCGTGCGCGATGCGCAGCCCGATGCGGGGCCGCACCATGCGGCCGTACTCGATGAGCTGAGGCACGACCCGGTTGACGGTGTCGACCGGCACCGCGAAGCCGATGCCGGCGCTGGTGCCCGAGGGGCTCTTGATGGCGGTGTTGACCCCCACCAGCCGCCCGCCGCTGTCGAGCAGGGGCCCGCCGGAGTTGCCGGGGTTGATCGAGGCGTCGGTCTGGATCACGCCGGGGATCTCGCGCCCGGTGAGGCTGCGGATGGTCCGGTCGAGCGCGCTGACGACGCCGACGGTGAGCGAGTGGTCCAGCCCGAACGGGTTGCCGATGGCCAGCACCCGCTGCCCCACCTGGAGGTCGTGGCTGTGGCCGACGTCGATGGGCACCAGCGCCCCCCGCCCGGCCTCGATGCGCAGCACGGCGAGGTCGACCTCGGGGGCCAGCCCGATCAGCGCCGCGGCCCAGGTGGACTGGTCTTCGAGCGTCACCCGCACGTCCCGGGCCCCGGCGATGACGTGGTGGTTGGTGACGACGTGGCCGGCGCGATCCCAGACGAAGCCGCTGCCGGTGCCCCGGGGCAGCGCGCCGCGGTCGAAGGCGGCGTAGCTCTGGCGGCCGCTGAGGGTGGTGATCGAGACGACCGAGGACGAGGCCCGGCGGAACAGCTCGATGGTGGCCTGCTCGTCGGCGCTCAGCGGGCCCCGGGGGGTGACGCGACGGGGGCCGCCGCCGAGGTCGTCGAGGTGCGCGCCGAGCACGACCCCCAGCGCCAGCAGCGCCGCCCCGCCCACGGCGAGCGCGATCGGGCGTCGCCGGGCCACCGCTCAGCCCTTCATGAGCGTGGCGATGGGCTCGAGCGCCGGGATCCGGGCGCAGATGACCTTGATCGACACCATGATCGGCACGGCCAGGATCATGCCCACCGGGCCCCACAGGGCGCCCCACACCAGCATCGACAAGAAGACGACCAGCGGCGAGACCTTGACCGCCTGCCCCACGTAGCGCGGGTCGAGCCAGGCCCCGATGACGCCGTTGATGGCCATCAGCCCGATGATGACGAAGGCCGCCATCCAGCCGCTCATCGCCGGGTCGACGAGGGCGACGAGCACCGGGGGCAGCGAGGCGACGATGGCCCCGACGGTGGGCACGAAGTTGAGCGGGAAGGCCAGCAGGCCCCAGAAGGCGGCGAAGTCGACCCCGCAGACCCACAAGAAGAGCCATACGCACAGGCCGGTGAGCGCGCTGATGAACGACTTGGCGACGAGGTAGACCCGCACGTCGCGTCCGATGCCGACGAGGGCCCCGAGCAGGGCGTGGTCCTTGCCGTAGGCTTCGGTGAACTTCTCCCTGAAGCGGGCGGCTTCGGCGAGGATGAACCCGGTGAGCAGCAGGGTCAGCGCGAACGAGCCGAGGGCCGCGGTGGCGGTGCCCAGGGTGCGCTGGGCCATGCGGGCGCTCTCGTTGAGGATGCGGGGCAGCAGGTCCTGGGTGAGCTCCTGGCGGAGTTGCTCCCGGGCGGGGCCGTCGCCGACCCGCTCCATGGCCCAGTCGATGAGTGCGTTGGCCTCGAAGACGAGCCGGGTCTGGTACTTGGGCAGCTCCTGGCTGAGCGGGCCGGCGGTGCTGATGAAGAAGAGGATGAGCCCCAGCAGCGGCAGCATCGCCACGCCCTCGGAGACCACGATCGCCAGCCCGGTGGGCCAGCCCCGCTTCACCAGCGCCCGCACCACCGGCAGCAGCAGGAACGCCAGCAGCAGCGCGAGCACCAGCGGCACCAGGATCGGCTGGAAGTAGACCAGCACGAAGCCGCCGAGCACGAGCGTGATCAGGCGGTGGGCCACGCTGCTCGCCCGCAGCGCGGGGCGCACGGCGGCGAGCGGGCGGGTCTCGCGGTGGGCCGGGTCGAGGCCCGGCTCGGGGGCCGGATCGGCGGGCGTCTCCATCGCTGTCGGAGTACCATGCTCCGGCGCGGGCCGTCCAACGCGCACGCGCGCATGTAGCGCCGAGGCCGGCGGCCGCATCGAACCCGTGTCGCGTCACCTTTTCTGCACCGTCTTCGACTCGGAGGAACCCATGACCCGCACCGCCTTCGCCGCCCTCGCCCTCGGTCTGGCCCTCGCCGCGCCGGCCGCGGCGTCCGACTTCCAGGTCGCCATCGACCTCGACTACACCGTGCCCACCAACGACGGCCTCGACTCGGCTGGCCACGGGCCGCACTTCGGCGCCCGGGTGGGCTACGCGCTGGGCCTGCCGGTGGTCGACCTGGTGCTCGAAGCCCGGGGCACGACGCTCAACTTCCCCTCGAACCTCGAAGAGGAGAAGGACGGCTGGGCCGGCTGGGGGGTGCAGGGCGGGGCCCGGGTCGGGGTCGGGCTCGGCGTCTTCCGCCCGGCGCTGTTCGCCCACGTGGGCTACGGCGAGACCGAGGTCAGCGGCTTGGACTACGTAAGCCACCACGGGGGCTACCTGATCGATGGCGGGCTGGCGGCGACGTTCACCCTGCTGCCGGTCGTCGGCTTCGGGGCCCAGGTGGCCTACAACACGCTGCTCGACATGGAGAAGGACAGCACCGCCGAGTGGGTCTCGTTCGGGGCCCACGTCGAGTTCCGCCTCTGAGACTGCCGCCGACGCGCGTCGATCTCCTGCCATCCTGCGGTATGCTCCGGACATCACCGCCTGTGGAGGGCAGCCATGAGACCGCGTGACGACGGGCGCCGAGCCGGACCGCTCGCGTTGATCCTGACAAGCCTGGGGCTCTTCGCCTGCACCGATCCGGTCGAGGCGCCGGTGGGTGAGCGGGCGCTGCCGCTGGCCGCCATCTGCGCCGTCGACGTGGAGGGCGTCGGCCGGCTCGACGTGGAGGAGGACTACATCCCCCACGTCGTGCAGTGCGAGAACGGGGCCGCCGACTTCCAGGCGCTCAAGGCCCAGGCGGTCGCCGCGCGCAGCTACATGTACTACCGGATGCAGACCGGCGGCTCGATCGGGGACGGGCAGCACGATCAGGTCTACAGCTGCGGGCGGGAGCCCACCGCCGAGCAGCGGCGGGCGGCCCGGGAGACGGCGGGGCAGGTGGTGAGCTATCGGGACACGGTCGTCGCGGCGTTCTACGTGGCGGGGGCCATCCCCGGCGCGCCGGATTGCGTGGCGACGCCCCAGGACCGCGACCCGACCAACACCGAGCGCTACGTGACCTACAACCAGGGGCGCTCGGGGGACGACCTGATCCAGACGCCGCTGGGCTGGGTGAACCCGGGCAACCTGCGCAACCGGGGCTGCAAGTCGCAGAACGGGGCCAACTGCCTGTCGCGCCAGGGCTGGGACTACACCGACATCCTGCGCTTCTACTACGGCGCGGACATCACCCTCGAGCAGAGCGTCGGGGCCTGCGTGCCGCTGGTCGAGCCCGACATGGGGCCCCCGCCGGTGGATTTGGGGCCCCCGCCGGTCGACATGGGCCCGCCGGTCGACATCGGCCCCTCGCCGGTCGACATGGGGCCCCCGCCGCCCGACGCGGGCCCCGCGCCGGACGCCGCCCCGCCCGGCGAGTGCCCCGCGGCCGGGGACTCGCCGGCGATCGTCGACGACAGCGACCGCTGCTTCACCTTCGGCTGCGCGACCGGCGAGTGGGGCGTCGGCCTGGAGCGGGGCTTCAACGGCGGCATGCTGCTCGCGCCGACCATCGACGCCGACGCGTCCGACTGCCGGGGCACCTGGCGGGGCATGGTGCGCCGACGGGGCGAGTACGATCTGGCGGTGTATGTCGAGCAGGGCCCGCGCGCGCTGACCCGGGCCGCCCGGTATCACGTCCGCCACGCCGACGGCGAAGACACCGTCACCCTCGATCAGCGGATCATCGACGGCTGGGCCCCGCTGGGCCGGTTCACCTTCGACCCGAGCGCGCCGGTCGAGGTCTGGCTGGGCGATGCGAGCGGCGAGCCGTTCAGCCCCGAGGGGCCCCGGGTGGCCTACGACGCGCTGCGCATCTCGCCGCCGGGCGCGCCGATGGGCGACGCCGGCCCCGACCCCGAGCCGGAGCCCGACGTCGGGCTGGGGCCCCACCCCGACGGGAGCGTCGATCTGCCCATCGACGCCATCGCGGCCGACGACGCGGACGCCTGCGCGGCGGCCCCCGGCGGGGGCGGCTCGGGGGCCGGGTGGCTGCTCTTGGTGGGGCTGCTGGCGGGCCTGCGCCGGGCCCGGTCGGGGCGATTGGCCGGATAACCACCGGATCCGGGCGCCGGGTCTCGCTATCATGAACGGTCTTCCGTCCGCAGGAGCCGTCGCCCATGCCCGCCCTCCCTCCGCTCGGCGGGGCCGTCTTCATCGGCCCCCAGCCCCGCGCCACCGGCGCCGAGGTCGCCCCGATCGCGGCGGCCGACGGGGTGCAGGCGGCGCCGGGCGACGCGGTGCGGGCCATCGAGCCGGGCGGCGAGGCCCGCGGGGGGCAGATCGATCGCCGGGCCGAGGACAACCGTCGGGCGCGCACCGCATTCGAAGAGCTCCGGCGCACGCTCGCCGGGCAGGACGACCCGGTGGCGCTGTCGGATGAGGGCCGCCGCCGGGCGCAGGAGACGCCGGCCGAGGTCTTCGAGCGGGCGTTCGCCCGGGGCGACGGCGAGGCGCCCGAGCGGGCCGAGCGAGCCGAGCGGACACCCCGGCGCTTCGAGGATCTCTTCGCCCGGCCCGGCCGACGGCCGCCCGCCGGAGAGACGCCGGCTCCGATCGCAGCGGACGCCGAGGCCCCCGCGGTCGAAGAGGCCGACGCGGGCGCCGGGGCCGAGGCCGCGGAGGGCGCTGAGGCCGAAGCCGTGGAAGGCGACGAGGCCGAGGCCGCCGACGGCACCAACCGCCGGGGCGCCGGGGGCGACGAGCTGACCGCCGAGGAGCTGGAGCAGGTGCAGCGGCTCGAGGCCCGCGACGCCGAGGTCCGGGCCCACGAGCAGGCCCACAAGTCGGTGGGCGGGCGCTACGCCGGCGCGATCAGCTACGACTTCCAGACCGGCCCCGACGGCAAGCGCTACGCGGTGGGCGGCGAGGTGTCGATCGACATCTCCGAGGTGCCCGGCGACCCCCGGGCGACCATCCAGAAGATGGAGATCGTGCGCCGGGCGGCGCTGGCCCCGGCCCAGCCGTCGGGCGCCGATCGCTCGGTGGCGGCGACGGCGGGCCAGAAGGCGTCCCAGGCCCGGGTCGAGCTGACCGAGCAGCAGGCCGAAGAGGCCGCCGAAGCTCGGGAGGCGGCGGCCGAGGCCGGCGAGGAGGCCGCCGAGGCGGGGGAGGGGGCCGAGTCCACCGAAGGCGCGCCGCCTCCACCGCCCGGCGCGCCTCCGCCCGCGCCTCTGCCCACAGCGCCGACGGACGCCGCGCGAGCGGCCCCCGGCCCCGAAGAGGCGCCGGCCGTCGACGGCCCGGCCCTGCGCCGGGTGGAGCCGGGACGTGGCGCCGGCATCTTCGTCGACCGCCCGGCGCCCGCCGACCGGGTCGGCGCGCCTCAGCCCCGTGCGTCCGGCCCCCGCGTCGCCGCGCTGCGCGCCGTCGGCGGCTGACCCGCCTCTGCGGGACACCCGCCGGACATGTCCCGGACAGATCGCCCGCCGCCGACGGCGCCATGCGGCTCACAGTCGCTCCGCGACCGGTACGCCCGTTGCTCTGGAGCGGTGGCGCGGCACGCCGCCGCCCACGACGCCCGGAGCCACTCGATGCACCCAGCCCTCCGCCTGACCGCCCTCCTCGCCACGCTGGCCCTGCCGGCCACCGCCTCGGCCTTCGACATCTGGGTCCCGCTCGGCGGCCCGGCGGCCGACCTCGAGATCGACCTGAACGGCACGACCCTCACGGTCACCAGCCTCACCACCGCGCCGCTGGCCCACAACGCCGGGGCCAACTGCGCCGGGAGCAGCGCCGTGGTCGTCTGCAACTTCGTCGGGCCCTTCACCGTCGTGGGCAGCCACAGCGACGACGACTTCCTGATCAAGATGAACGGCTCCAGCGCCTTCGTGCTCGACGTCGTCGGTCGACAGGGGGCCGATCGATTCGACGTCGTGCAAGCCGACGGGGGCATGCTGCGGATGACGGGCGACGCCGACGAGGACACCTACGACGTCGGCGCCAGCGGCAGCCCCCTGTTCATCGACCCCGCCGCCTGGATCAAGGTGCTGCCCGGGGCCGCGCTGGGCACCCGGGACATCATCAACTTCTACGCCGACGTGGAGGGCTACCTCGGCGCGGTGGGCACCCCCCAGGGCGACCTGGTCACCGTCGAAGGGACCGTGCTGCGGACCGCCTCGGTCGGCGGGCTGCTCGACCTGGAGACCGCCGCCGGGGGCGACACCGTGAACGTCGCCGTGAGCCAGGTCGAGACGACCTACCCGATCAGCAGCGCGGTCGAGCGGGCGACCTTCGTCCTGAAGACCGGAGCCGGCAACGACACGGTGCTCATGAGCGGCAGCGTGGACACGATCGGCGGGATCTACGAGATCCACGGGCAGGCGGGCATCGATGAGCTCGACATGGGTGGCGGCGGCACCGCTCTCTTCACGGCAGACTGGGACGGCACCTGGATCTCGGACGTGCTCTTCCTCGGCGGCCCCGACCCCGACTTCCGGTTCAACACCATCGGCTCGCTGGTGCTCAACGGCTCGAGCTATACCGTCGTCTGGCCCTGACCCCGCTCACCCGCCCCCGCGGGCGCAGGGCTGGTTGAGCCGCCCGGCCGGCGCGGGGCAGGCGCCGGTCCAGCGGTACTGCACCGCGCAGCTCCACGGCCCGTCGGCGTCGGTGTGCACCACCTGCTCGGCCACCAGCCGCCCGGCGGCGTCCCAGGTCAGCGACTCGCGGAAGTCGGGGCCCGGGTCGCGCTCGATCACCCGCTCGACCAGCCGCCCGTCGTCGTCGACCTCGACCGCCTCGACCGTGGTGCCCTCGGCGGCCTCGACCGTGGTCGTCGTGCGCCGGCCCATCACCACCACCCGCTCGGTCCGCACCACCGCCCCCCGCTCGGTGGTGACCGTCTCCCGCCCGCCGGCGTCGTCGTAGGCCGTCTCGACGACCGTCGTGATGCCGTCCCCGTCCCCCCGCTCGACGCGCACCACCCGCCCGCCGACCCGCGTCGTCACCTCCACGAAGTCGATCCGGCCGTCGTCCCCGTTGTCGACCCGGTGGGTCGTGCGGGCCGGCGCCTCCTCGTAGGTCCACGTCTGCCGCTCGGCGCCCCCGATCGCGTCGCAGTCGCGGCACTCGAGCAGCACCTCGACCCGCCGGCCCTGCCCGTCGAAGCGGGTCGTCTCCCGCCGGTCGACCGCGCCGTCGCCGCCCTCGTCGACCGTCTCCTCGATGACCCGCCCGGCGTCGTCGTAGGCCCAGGTCTCCACCGCGTCCACCGCCCCGTCGCTGCGATAGCCCGTGCAGCGCGCCGGCCCGCTCGGCCCCGGCTCGCAGACCTCGGCCACCCGCCGCCCGGCGCAGTCGCAGCCCTCGTCCACCGTCAGCCGGACCCGCTGCCCGTCGGCCACGTCCTCGATCTCGCAGCGGGCCCCGCCCGGCGTCCGGGTCGCGGTCGTCACCTGCCCGGCGTCGAATCGGGTCTCCACCGCCCGGGTCACGCAGCCGTCGGCGAGCGTCTCCCGCAGCGTGCGCCGCCCCTCGCCGTCGAACGCCTGCACGAAGCCGCCCCGGTCGCCGTCGACGAGCGAGGTCTGCCGCCCGGCGCCGTCGAGCGTGATCCGGAACCGCCGGTCGCCGTCGATCTCGAGCACGCAGGCGTCGTCGGGCCGGCTCGGCATCGCGCAGTCGGCGAGCGGATCGAAAGTGAGGTCGCACGGAGCCGGCTCGGGGTCGGGCGCCGGCTCGGGCTCCGGATCGGGCCCCGACTCGGGCTCGGGGTCGGGCGCGAACGGGCCGCCGTCCACCCCGGCCTCGGGGGTGGGGCTGCTCTGGTCGCAGGCGGCGAGCGTGAGGGCGAGGGCGATGAGGGCGAAGCGGTGGGTCATGGGGCCTCCGGCGCCAGGGTACCCGCGCCGGGCGATCCGCCGACAGCGCGGTGTCACCCGGCCGGCTCGGGCTCGCCTTCGCCCGCGGGCGGGTCGGGGTGCATCAGCGTGTAGACCACCGGCACCACCACCAGCGTGATCGCGGTCGAGGCGAACAGCCCCCCGATCACCGCCCGGGCCAGCGGGGCCTGGGCGTCGGCGCCCTCACCGATGCCCAGGGCGAGCGGCAGCAGGCCCAGGAGCGTCGTGGCGGTGGTCATCAGGATCGGGCGCAGGCGGCGGCGGCCGGCCTCGGCGATGGCCTCGCGGGTCGGCAGGCCGTCGACCGTGCGCAGCCGGCCGGCCTGATCGACGAGCAGGATCGCGTTGTTGACCACGATGCCGCCCAGCATGATGCAGCCGATGTAGCTCTGCACGTTGAGCGTGGTGTCGGTCACGAAGAGCGTCACCAGCACGCCGATGGCGGCGAGGGGCACCGCCAGCATCACGATGACCGGGTCGCGCAGGCTCTCGTACTGGCAGGCGAGCACCATGTAGACCAGCAGCAGGGCCATCAGCAGCGAGACGATCAGCTCCTCGAAGGCCGCCTGCTGCTCTTCGAAGGCGCCGGCGATGGCGAAGGCGTAGCCGCTCGGGCGGGGGATGCGGTCCAGCTCGGCGCGCACGTCGGCGGCGACCGAGCCCAGGTCGCGGCCGGCGATGTTGGCCTGCACCGTGACCAGCCGCTGCTGGTCCTTGCGGTCGATGAGCAGCGGGCCCCGGCCGTCTTCGATCTCGATGACGTTGCGCAGCGCGATCGGGGTGCCGTCGTCGGCCTCGACCGTCAGGTCCAGGATCTGCTCGATGGAGAGCTGCTCGGCGTCGGCGAGCTGAACCAGTATGCGGTAGCTGTTGCCCTGGGTCCGGTAGTCCCCCGCCTCCCGCCCGCCGACGGCGATGCCCAGCGCGCGGGCGATGCGCTCGATGCTCAGGCCGAGCGTGGCGGCCTTGTCCCGGTCGATGCGCAGCTCGGCCTGGGGTACGCCCGCCTTGCGGGTCTGGTCGACGTCGGTGATGCCCGGCACCTCGGCGATGACCTGGGCGACCTCGGCGGCCAGCGCGTCGAGCGTGTCCAGCTCGAAGCCGCGCACCTCGACCGTCAGGCCCTCGTCGGTGGCCAGGATGCGCTCGAGCACGAACTGCCCCTGCGGCGCCCGGGTGCGGATGACCGCGCCCGGGATCCGCCCCGCGAGGCGGCGGCGCAGGTCGGCGGCGATCTCGGTGTTCGAGCGCGCCCGCTCGGCGGCAGAGCTCAGCGTCAGCCGGATCTCGGTGCGGGTGGCCTGGTCCGGCCGGCGGCCGCTGGCCCCGACGCTGGCGACCCACGCCTCGGCCTCGGGCACCGCCGGCACGACGATCTGCTCCATGATCTGGGAGGTCTGGTCGATGAGCCCCAGCCGGGTCCCGATCTCGAGCTCGCCGCTGACCCGGACCTCGCCCTCGTCGCTCGGCGGCAGGAACTCGGTGCCGATGAGCGGGGCCAGCGGCAGGCTGGCGGCCAGCGCGCCCCCGGCCACGAGCAGCACCGCCAGCCGGTGGCGCAGGGCGGCCCGCAGGGTGTCGCGGTAGGCGTCCTCGACCCGGCGGAATACCCGCTCGGCGGCGGCGGCGAGGCGGGCGAGCGGGCCGTCGCCGCCGACGTCGGCCTTCATCAGCCGGGCCGAGAGCATGGGCACCACCGACAGCGCCACCAGCAGCGAGGCGGCCAGCGAGAAGACGATGACGTAGGCCAGCTCCTGGAAGAGGATGCCCGAGACCCCGCGCACGAAGACCAGCGGCAGGAAGATCACCAGCGTCGTGATGGTCGAGGCGATGATCGCCCCGGCGACCTCGGTCGCCCCGTCGACGGCGGCTTCGGGTGGGCTCAGGCCGTCTTCGTTGCGCCGTCGGTAGATGTTCTCCAGCACGACGATCGCGTTGTCGACCATCAGCCCCACCCCCAGCGCGAGGCCGCCGAGGGTCATCAGGTTGAGGGTGAATCCGCCGAAGTAGAGCAGGGCGAAGGTGGCCACGATCGAGATGGGGATGGCCAGCGCGATGACGACCGTGCTGCGCACGCTGCGCAGGAAGAAGAACAGCACCAGCACCGCGAGCAGGCCGCCGTAGAGCACCGAGCGGGCGACGTTGGCGATGCTGCGCTCGATGAAGTTGCCCTGGTCGACCACCGCGGCGACGTGGATCTGGGGGAAGTCGGCGTTGACCGCTTCGATCTCGCGGCGGATGGCCTCGGTGACCTCGACGGTGTTGGCGTCGGCCTGCTTGCGCACCCCGATGCGCAGGCCGAGGTCGCCGTCGACCCGCACGATGCGGGTCAGCTTGCGGTAGGTGTCCTTCACCTCGCCGATCTGCTCGAGGCGGATCGAGGCCCCGTCGCGCACCGCGACGACGGTCTGCCGGAGCTGGTCGAGGTCGGCGAACTCGGCCGGCGCCCGCAGGGTGATGTCGAAGCGCCCCCGCTCGATCTGGCCCGCGGGGCGGTCGACGTTGGCCGCCTCGATCGCGGCGATGATCTGGTCGAGCGGCAGGTCGAGCGCCTGGACCGCCCGGGGGTCGAGCGCCACCCGGATCTCGCGTTCGAACCCGCCCCACAGGTCGGCCTGGGCCACCCCCGGCACCCGGGCGAAGCGGTAGCGCACCTGCTTGTCGATGAGGTCGGTCAGCTCGACCGGGTCGAGCGTGCTCGAGATGCCCAGGATCACGACCGGGAAGCTGGCGATGTCGAACTTCCGGATCTGGGGCCGCAGGATGTCCTCGGGCAGCTCGCTGATCTCGTCTTCGAGCCGGCTGCGCACGTCGGCGACGGCCGCGTCGAGGTCGGTGCCCCACACGAAGCGCACTTCGACGTTGCTCTGGCCCTCGCTCGACACCGAGGTCATCTCCTCGACCCCGGGCACGGTGGCCAGGATCTCCTCGACGATCTGGGTGACGAGGCGCTCGACGACCTCGGGGCTGGCGTTCTCGTACTCGGTCGAGACGGTCAGCGTGGGCAGCTCGACGGTGGGCAGCAGGTCGATGCGCAGCCGGCTGAGCGCGAACAATCCGAGCACCAGCACGATGAGGGTCACCATCGTGGTGAAGATCGGGCGCAGGGTGCTGAACCGGGACAGGTTCATGGGGTCGCCGCCGCCTTCGAGCGCACCTCGGGCACCTCGGGCACGACCACCGGGGCCCCGTCGTCGATGAGCTGCTGCCCCAGGGTGACGACCCGCCCGGCGACGCCCTCGCCGATGACCTGCACCCGGTCTTCGGCTTTGATCCCGACCCGCACCGGGCGCCAGCGGGCGGTGAGCGGGTCGCCGTCGACGACGAAGACGCCGTCATCGCCGTCGCGCACCGTCAGCGCCTCGACCGGCACGATCACCGCGTCATCGACCCGGCGCAGCGCGACCCGCACCCGGGCGAACATGCCCGGCCGCAGCGCGCCGTCGGGGTTGGGCACCGCGATCTCGACCCGCGCCTGGCGGGAGCCCTCGTCGAACGCGGGGGCGATGCGGCGGACGTGGCCCTCGAAGCGGCGATCGGGCCAGGCGTCGGTGGTCAGCTCGACCGGCTGCTCGACGCGCAGCCGGCCGTAATCCCGCTCGGTGGCATGGACCACGGCGACGAGCGGGTCGAGGTCGACGATCGACAGCAGCGCGGCGCCGGCGCCGACGGTCTCTCCGGCGTCGACCATGCGCCGGGCGACCGTGCGCACGTCCTCGGGGTCTCCGGCCCGCTCTTCGTCCTCGCCGGGGCCGATGCCCGGCCAGCGGGCGACGATGCGGGTGTAGCCCAGGCGGATGCGGGCCGCCTCGAGCGCCGCCTGCGCCTGGCGGGCCTGGGCCCGGGCGACCTCGACCCCGGCGGCGGCGGCGAGCTGCTCGGCGCTGGCCTGATCGAACTGGGTCTCGGAGGCGACCCCCCGCTTGCGCAGGGTGGTCAGGCGCTCCAGCGAGCGGTCGGCGATGGTGCCCGCGCTGCGGGCTTCGCGCAGCCGGGCGTCGGCGACGGCCTTCTCGGCCTGCGCGGCGGCGACGGCCTGCTCGAACTCGGCGTCGTCCAGCTCGACGAGGGTCTGGCCGGGGCGCACCTCGTCGCCGAGGTCGACCGCCAGCCGCTCGATCCGCCCGGCGACCTTGGGCGAGACGACGAACCGGGCCCCGGCCTCGAGGCTGCCGTTGTACTGCCGCCGCTCGACGATCGGGCCGGTCTCGACCGCGGCGACCGAGACCGCCGCCGGGCCCCGCTCGGGGCGCGCGCGCTCGGAGGCGCCGAGGCGATCGTAGATCAGCCAGCCGATGCCGGCGGCCGCCGCGAGGCCGACGACGGCGAGTATCCAGCGCATGCGCTCTCCGGTCCGTTTTGGGGCGTCGCTCTGGATTGAGAGTCGCGAGGGGGCCCGGGCGTTGCCAGTGGATCTGCCGGGCCCCGGCGCGGAGGGCCGGCGTCCGGCCGCGCAGTTCGCGCGCAAACCCCGAAGATTTCAGTTTTTTTGCGGGCGCCCGCCAGGCCGGCCGCATGCGTTGGTCGAGACAGGGCGGACGCCCACCAACCCGAAAGGAGTTCGAGATGAAGTTCCAGTTCAAGGTGCTGTGCGCGGTCGGTGCGATGAACCTCATGGCGGCCCAGGCCCAGGCCCAGAGCGGCCCCGGGCCGGTGCGGGCGCTGGTCGTGCAGACGGCGGAGGCGGCCGGCGGCAACTGCGCCGCCGGCGGGGTGAAGATCGACAGCGGGCTGGATCTGGACCGCGACGGCGTGCTGGACCCGGTCGAGATCCAGGACAGCGAGTACGTGTGCCACGGTGAAGAGGGCGCGCAGGGCGAGCAGGGGCCGCAGGGCGAGCAGGGCGAGCAGGGGCCGCAGGGCGAGCAGGGGCCGCAGGGCGAGCAGGGGCCGCAGGGCGAGCAGGGGCCGCAGGGCGAGCAGGGGATCCAGGGCGAGCAGGGCCCGCAGGGTGAGCAGGGGATCCAGGGCGAGCAGGGCCCGCAGGGCGACCAGGGGCCGCAGGGCGAGCAGGGGCCGCAGGGCGACCAGGGCCCGGTCGGAGCTGACGGGGCCGATGGGGCGGACGGGTCCGACGGGGCCGATGGGATCTCGGTCGTAGCGCAATCGCTCGACATCGGCGACGCCAACTGCCCGGCCGGCGGCGCGATGTTCGTCGACGGCTCGGGCGCGGTGGCCTACGCCTGCAACGGCCTCGACGGCGCGGACGGCGCCGATGGCCAGGACGGCGCCAACGGCCAGGACGGCGCGGACGGCCAGGACGGCGCGGACGGTCAGGACGGCGCCGACTGCGATACCAGCGAGATGGAGGCGATGCAGGACCGCATCTCGGCCCTGGAGTGCGTGATCAACCCCCGGCGGGTGTTCGTGACCTCCGAGAAGGTCACCGGTGACTTCGGCGGGGTCGACGTGGCCGACGACATCTGCCAGGCGGCCGCCGAGGCGGCGGGGCTGAGCGGCACCTACATGGCCTGGCTCTCGGACTCGACCAGCGCCCCGATCGACCGCTTCTCGGACGGCACCTGCTGGAAGCGCATGGACGACCAGGTGGTGGCCGACGACCTCGCCGACCTGACCGACGGGGCCCTCGACGCGCTCATCAACCTCGACGAGTACGGCCAGACGGTGTCGACCTACGTGTGGACCGGCACCAGCAGCGACGGCAGCGGCCTGTCGTCCGCCTACACCTGCTCCGACTGGAGCTCGACCGCCAACAACGCCAAGGTCGGCGCCAGCAACGACGACAACGACGGCGCCAACCCGGTCTGGTGGACCACCCGGGGCAACACCGGCTGCAGCGGCAGCCGCCCCTTCTACTGCTTCGAGCAGTGAGCCCCGCGCCGCCGCTCAGAACCAGGGCGGCGGCGGCAGCTTCACCTCTCCCGGGTCGAGCGTCTTCAGGTCGAAGGCGTCGACCAGCGCGCCGAGGTCGGCGGTGTCGGGCAGGCCCGAGATGCGGGCCAGCAGCCGGATGACCGCCGACGGCGCCACCCCCCCTTCCCTCAGCTCGGTCAGCGCGATGTCTCCGTCGCGCTTCGCCAGCCGCCGTCCGGCGTGGTCGACCACCAGCCCGACGTGGGCGTAGGTCGGCTCGGGCAGCTCCAGCGCGCGCAGGATCAGGAGCTGGCGGGCGGTGCTGGCGATCAGGTCGGCCCCCCGCACGACCCGGGTGCAGCCCATGGCGACGTCGTCCCAGCTACACGCGATCTGGTAGGCGGCGATGCCGTCGACCCGGCGCACGACGAAGTCGCCCATCCGGGTGATCATGTCGAACCGCTGGGGCCCGGCGAGCCGGTCGGCGTAGGTCAGGGCGTCGAGGCCCAGCCGGGCGAAGGCGCTGGCCACGTCGAAGCGCAGCGCCGGGTCGCGGCCGCGCTTCTGCGGCAGCCGGTCGAGGTCGCCGAGCGGCGCTGCCCGGGCCGGCTTGCAGGTGCCGGCGTAGACCGGGCCCTCGTCGCTGGCGTGCGGCGCGCGGGCCGCCTTGCGCACCTCGCGCCGGCTGCACCAGCAGGGGTAGAGCAGCCCCAGCCCGTCGAGCGCCCGCAGGACGGCGGCGTACTGGTCGGAGCGCTCGGACTGGCGGTAGGGGCCGACCGGGCCGCCGACGTTCGGGCCCTCGTCGTAGGTCAGCCCCAGCCAGTCGAGGTCGGCGTATTGCCCCTCGAGGATGCCGTCGGGGATCGCCCGGGGGTCGAG
Source organism: bacterium (assembly GCA_030426085.1). GTDB lineage: Bacteria > Myxococcota_A > Bradymonadia > UBA7976 > UBA1532 > JACKDM01. The sequence continues at coordinate 164,553 of JAUHYW010000004.1, forward strand.
GTCTTCGACCCGCAGCACGGTGCGCAGGCCGGCCGATCGGGCGGCGAGCCAGTCGAGCAGCGCGGTGCGGGCGTTGCCCAGGTGCAGCCGGCCGGTGGGGGTGGGGGCGAAGCGGCCGGCGCCGCGGGCGGGCACGTCGGGTGCGGTGAGCATGGCCGCAGGATGGGCCGCCGCCGCCCGGGAGTCCAGGGGCCGGGCGCTCAGCCGGTCAGCGTCGCCCGGGCGAGCGCCACGAGGCCCGCGGTGATGGCGGCGGTGATCGGCACGGTCACGATCCAGCTCGCCAGGATGGCCCGCAGCACCCGGATGTTGATCGCGGCGATGCCCCGGCCGAAGCCGACCCCGATCACCGCCCCGACCATGATGTGGGTGGTGGAGACCGGCAGCCCCAGCTTGCTGCCCACCAGGATGATCGCCGCCGCGCTGAAGGCCGCCGCGCAGCCGCTGGACGCGGTCAGCTCGGTGATGTCCCGGCCGACGGTGGCCATGACCTTGTAGCCGTAGCTCGCCAGCCCGATGACCAGCCCCACGACCCCGACCATCAGCACCGCCGGGGGCACCGCGACCTGCTCGGTGATGCCCACCCGCAGCCCGTGGAAGACCACCGCCACCGGGCCGACGGCGTTGGCGATGTCGTTGCTGCCGTGGGCGAAGGCCAGGGTGCACGCGGCGAGCACCTGCAAGCCGTGGAAGATGCGCTCGGTGCGCTGGAGCCGGGCGGGGTGGGCCTCGGGGGCCTCGGCGGCGGCCCGACGGAAGAGCGGGCGGGCGACGGCGGTGGCCAGCGCGCCGAGCACCAGCGCGAGGCCGCCGGCGGCGTACAGCGGCAGGTCGAAGCGCAGCGGGCCCTCGCCCCGGAACAGCACCGCCAGCGCCAGGAACGCGGTGATGCCCCCGGCCAGCGCCGGGCCCAGGCGCTGGATGCGGGCCAGGGGGTCGGCGGCCCCCAGGATGCGGCGGCGGATGAAGGCGAAGCTCTGGTAGCCGAGCCACACCGCGAACAGCGGCGAGAGCACCCAGGCGATGCCGACCTCGGTCAGCCGGGCAGTGTCGAGGGCGTCCCAGCCGCCGACCGCGGCCCCGGCCCCGACGACCGCGCCGACGATGCAGTGGGTGGTCGAGACCGGCCAGCCCATGTAGCTGGCGAAGTTGAGCCACAGCGCGGACGCGATGAGGCAGGCGGTCATGCTCGCCGAGAGGAGCAACGCGTCGCCGCCGAAGGCGTCGAGCCCGACGAGCCCCTGGCTGATGGTCGCGGTGACCCGCCCCCCGGCCAGGAAGGCCCCGGCCGCCTCGAAGACCATCGCCAGCACCAGCGCCCGCCGCAGCGAGAGCGCGCCCGAGCCCACCGAGGTGCCCATGGCGTTGGCGACGTCGTTGGCCCCGATGTTCCAGGCGAGGTAGAGCCCGGACAGCACCGCGAGGGCCATGATCAGCGAAGTGGCGTCCATGCCGCCTTATGCGTCTCCGGTCGGCCGCCGGGCGCTCCACCCGCCGGCCGACGTCCGGTGCCCGAGCGTCGGGCGAGCCCTCATCGGGCGAGGAACAGCCGCACCCGGTCGCCGACGTTCTCGGCGTGGTTGGCCATGTCACCCAGCTTGTTGAGCACCTTGGTCCACATGAAGATGGCGACCGGCGGCAGCTCGTCCTCCAGCGAGAACAGGACCTTGGCGCTCTGATCCTGCAGCTTGTCGGCCTCGTGCTCCTGGCGGCCCAGGTCGCGGATGAGGGTCCGGGTGCGGTCGGCCGAGGTGCCGCCGAACCCGCTCGACAGCAGCCCTTGCACCTCGTCGACCACCTGCCCCGCGATGCGCACGGTCAGCATCACCGCGTCGAGGTAGCGCCGCAGCAGCTCGGCCATCGGCCGGGGCACGGTCAGCGGGCGCAGGGTCAACAGCACGCCCACGTCCTCGGCGCAGTCGGCGATGGCGTCGAGCTGGCCGACGAGCTGCAACAGATCGCGGCGGTCGACGGGCAGGAAGAGGCTGCCGGGCAGCTTGTCCCGCAGCTCGGTCTTGGCCGCGTCGGCCTCGGCTTCGAGCCGGCTGATGCGCTTGGCGATCACCCGCACCTGCGCTTGATCGTCGGCGATGAGCGCGTCGATGAGCGGGGGCACCTCGTCGGCGCAGGTCTGCACCGCCTGCATGAGCCCGCCGAGGGCCGGGAAGGGGTTGCGCCCGAAGAGTCGTCCGATGGGGATGCGCATGGGGCTCTCGTCTGCCGGTTCGCGTCGCGATCGCTGTATAGCCGATCCCGCCGACGCCCCGACAGAGGGTCCGCCCGCCGTCAGCCGCCGGCCCCGCCCGCGCCGCCGGCTCCGCCCGCGTCGCCCCCGTCGGCGCTGCCGTCGCCCGCCTGCCCCAGGTCCTCGCCGGCGTCGACCGCCGGGCCGCCGCCCTGGCCGCCTTCGCCGCCCTGGCCCCCGAGGTCGAAGCCGCTGTCGAAGAACCCGCCCTTGGGGTTGCCGATGACCAGATCGTCGGGGCAGCCCCACAGCACCGGGGTGGTGCTCAGCGCGGTCGCGATCAGCAGCCGCCGGGTGCGCCTGCGGCGGGGACTCCTGCGATAACCCATGCTCTCCCCCTCGCTCCGATCCGCGGTGTGCGGGTGAGATCGTCGCCCGCTCGGAGTATCGTATCGGCGAACCGGCCCTCGGGGGAACGCTCAGTTGAAGCAGCTCTTCGAACCGACCTGGCTCGAGGGCCCGATGGCCCACCACTACCGCCGCCTTCGACCGGGCGTCGAGGAGATGCCCTGGGGCAGCCTCGACCCCGCCGGGCTGCCGCCGAAGCTCGTCGAGCGGGCCCGCCTCTCGTGGACCGAGGCGGCCTACAACGAGTACTGCACCGCCGCCGCCTTCGCCGAGCTGATGGCGCTGCTGCTGGCGGTCAACGCCCCGATCAACCTCGTCGCGCTGTGCGGCGACTTCATGGCCGACGAGATGCTGCACGTCGAGCTGACCAGCCGGCTGGCGACGCTGCTCGGCGGCGGGGCGACCTATCGGGTCGACTTCGAGCGGCTGACGCCCCCCTCCGATCCGACGCTGTCGACGCTGGCCCGGTGCAACGAGGCGGTGGTGCGGCTGTGCTGCGTCGGCGAGAGCTTCAGCCTGCCGATGCTGGCCGGCTGCCTGCGCTCGTCGACCCACCCGCTGGTGCAGGCGGTGCTGTCCCGCATCGTCAAGGACGAGGCGCTGCACGGCCGGCTGGGCTTCGAGTACCTCGAGTGGGTCGACCCGCTGCTCGACGACGCCGAGCGGGACCGGTTGGCGGGCGTCGCCGTCGACACCCTCGAGACGCTCGCCCCGCTGTGGCAGCGGCTGCGCAGCGAGGTGCAGGACGGCTTCACCTCCGAGGGCTACGCCATCGCCGACGTGCGCCGGCTCGGCTGGATGCTGTCCCACGAGTACCGCGCCGCGGCCCACGCGGCGGTGCGGGAGGACGTCGTCGCGCCGCTGGCCGAGTTCGGCATCCACATCCCCGACGCCGCGGTCGAGCGCCTCGCGCCGGCCGCCCACCGCTGAGACGAGGAGGGCCCCATGGCCTATCGCCGCGACCGTAGAGGGCGCCGGACGACCCGGCTGCTGATCGCGACCGCCTTGAGCATCACCCCGGTCATCCACGGCTGCGCCGCCGAAGAGCCGGACGACGACCGCAGCGCCGAGATCGACGGGGGCAACCCCAAGGGCAGCTTCTACGACGAGGGGCTCGTCGACGCCGAGCCGGACATGCCCGTCGTCATCAGCAACCCCAAAGGCAGCCTGTACGACGAGGGGCTGATCGACCCCGACGCCGATCCGGCGGACGGGGCCGGCGGCAGCGACGGCGCGCCGACCGACGGGGGCGCCGATGGGGACGTGGACGGCGGGGATGGCGGCCCGGACGCGGGCCCCGACGACGGGACCGGCGCCGGCGGGGCGGGGGGCGCGGGCGGCGGTGGCGGTTGACGGCGCTCAGCCGAGCCGCTCGACCCCCGCGGCGACGGTGAGCCGGAACACCGGGTGCCCCGCCGCCTCGAGCGCCTTCGCCGCGGCGGCCTCGGCGGCCGGCTCGGCGGCGTAGATCCAGGCCAGATCACCGCCCCCGGCGCCGGTGGGCTTGACCCCCGCCCCGTGGCGCGCCGCCGCCCGGTGCAGCCCCCGGTGCAGCGCGGTGCACAGCTCGACCTTCGCGTCCCGCCCCAGCCCGACGATCGCCCGCCGGCCGGCCTCGGCCGCCGCCGCCAGCCCCGCCCGGTCGTCGGCCTGCCAGGCGTCGATGCCCGCCCGGGCCGCGAAGCCCAGCTCGGCGATGCGTCGGCGGTGCCCGGCCGGGTCGCGGCGGGCCCACTCGGCGACCTGCCCCACCAGCGCCACCGTGCTCGCCGAGTCGCCGCTCCACACCGCCCACAGCGGCGTATCGGGCGCGCGCAGCGGGGTGGCGTGCCCCGCGCCGTCGCCGGCGGACAGGGCGTCGAGCGGCGCCTTGGCCGGGTCGTCGAGCCAGCGGTAGGCCAGCGCGCCACCGAAGCTCGACGCGGCGACGTCGGCCCCGCTGCCCGTGCCCTGGACCGCCCGATGCACCTCCTGCGCCAGCCGATAGATCGCGGCCGGGTCGGGCTGCGCTTCGGCCCGCAGCGCCGCCGCCAGGGCCACGGTCGTCGCGGCGCTGCTGCCCAGGCCCAGCTTGCGCCGGCCGTCGGCGGTGTCGGCGTAGAGCGCGTCGCTGTCGAGGCGATAGCGGCCGGGCGGGGGGTCGGCGAGGCGGGCAAGCAGCGCGCGGACCAGGGGCAGGGGGGTCGCGCCGCGGTCGACGGGCCAGTCGACCGCGCCGTGCTGGCCGGCGTCGACCCGCAGCCCGGCGTCGGGGGTGACCGCGCAGCGCACGTCCCGGTCGACGGCGACCACCAGGGCCGGCGCGCCGTCGAGCACGGCGTACTCTCCGAGCAGGATGAGCTTGCCCGGCGCCCGCCACACCGTCGGCTGCGCGCTCACGGGCCTTCGCCGACGATCCGGGCCCCGGGCCCCGGGCGGCCCTCGAGGATGTCGTCGGGCGGCACCAGCGCGCTCAGCGTCTCCCGCACCTGGGGCGCGTCGGCGGCGGCGCACAGCACCTTGACGTGGGGCCCGGCGTCCATCGTGTACCACGCGCCGACCCCCTGGGCCCGCAGGTCCTCGATGGCGTCGGCCACGTCCAGCGTACGCCCCCGCCAGTAGCGCAGCGGCGGGTCGGCGGCCAGCATGCAGGCGTGCATCCGGCAGGTGGAGCGCTCCATCACCGCCCCCAGCAGCGGCAGGTCACGGGCCGCGATCGCCGCCCGGGCCGCCTCCAGATCGGCGGGGTGCTCAGCGACCCACGGGGCGTAGTAGGGGCTGGTGGCCTTGGTGTGGGCCATGCCCTGCCGGCTGAGCGTCTTCTTGGGGCCCTTCGTCAGCCGGGCGACCAGCATCGCCAGATCCCAGCCGCCCTCGGGGCAGAGCTGATGGACCCGGCCCCGCTCCTTGTCCAGCTCGACGAGGCCGCCGAGCAGCGAGCGGGGGGCCGAGCCCGAGCCTTTGCGCACCAGATCGAGGAAGCGGGGGTCGTCGACCGCGGCGGCCGGATCGAGCCCGGCGGCGGCCCACGCGGCGGTGGCCAGCGCGGCGGTGCCGCTGGCCGAGCTGGCCAGCCCCGAGGCGGTGGGCACCCCGTTGCGGCTGCTCACCGCGGCCCGGTGCAGCACCCCGGCGATGGCCCGGACGCCGTCGAGCACCTCGACCACCCGGGCGTCGTCCCGGGGCAGCCCGTCGAGCACGAAGCGGTCCCGCTCCAGGGCCGGGTCGAAGCGCACCGTCGTGCGGGTGACCAGATCGGACAGCGTCAGCGAGATGCTGCCCACGTCGGGCAGGTTGGCGGCCGGGTCGCGCTTGCCCCAGTACTTGACCAGCGCGATGTTGATGCCCGCCTCGGCGGTGGCCCGGCGCATCAGACCTCGAGCGGCGCGCTGCCGACGAGGGCTTCGATCTCGTCGATCTCCTTGGGGATCCCGGCGGTCAGCACCTCGGGATCGCCGGCGGTCACCCGCACGTCGTCCTCGATGCGGATGCCGATGCCCCGCCACTCGGGGCCGACGGTCTCGTCGTCGGGGGCGATGTAGATGCCCGGCTCGACGGTCAGCACCATGTCCGGCTCGAGCATGCGCGAGGTGCCCCGCAGGTAGTACGGGCCGACGTCGTGCACGTCCATGCCCAGCCAGTGGCTGGTGCGGTGCATGTAGAACCGCTTGAAGGTCTCGTTCTCGATGATCGCGGTCACGTCGCCCTCGAGCAGCCCCAGCTCGACGAGCCCCTCGACGAGCAGCTTGACCGTCAGGTCGTGCACCGACTCGAAGGTGCGCCCCGGCCGGCAGTGGTCGATGGCCGCCTTCTGCACCTCGAGCACCAGGGCGTAGATCGCCCGCTGCTCTTTGGAGAACGTGCCGTTGACCGGCCAGGTGCGGGTGACGTCGGCGGCGTGGTAGTCGGCCTCGCAGCCGGCGTCGATCAACACCAGCTCGCCGTCCTGCATCTCCCGCTCGCCGGCCCGGTAGTGCAGCACGCAGGCGTTGGGCCCGCTGCCGACGATGCTGGGGTAGGCGTGGCGCGGCGAGCCGCGCACGAGCCACTCGTACTCCATCGCCGCCTTGAGCTGAAACTCGTGCAGCCCGGGGCGGGTGGCGGCCATCGCCCGGCGGTGCCCCTGCGCGGTGAGCGCCGCCGCCTTGCGCATCGCGGTCAGGGCGGCCTCGTCCTTGATCAGCCGCTGCTCGTCGAGCAGCGGCTCGTGGTCGAGGATGTCCCCGGGGGTGTCGATGCCCTTCTTGCGGATGCGCCGGGCCTCGCGCAGCGCGGTGAGCACCGCCCGGTCGTCCGCCTCGCGCCCCTGACGGCCGAGGCCGTGATACAGCCGGGTCGCGCCGTGCAGGTAGCCCGGCAGCCGCTCGGCCAGCTCGTCGATGGGGAACGCCTTGTCGACGCCGAGCGCCTCGGGCGCCTCGTCGACGCCGAGCCGGTGGCCGTCCCAGATCTCGCGCTCGGGGTCGCGGACCCGCAGGAACAGCACGACCCGATCACCCGGATCGCGGTGCGGCGCGATGACCAGGGCCGCCTCGGGCTCCTCGAAGCCGGTCAGGTAATAGAAGTCGGAGTCCTGACGGTAGTCGTTGAGCACGTCGTTGTTGCGGAGCGTCTCGGGGGCGGCGAAGAACACCGCGACGGCGTCCCGCATCCGCTTCATGAGTCGCTGACGGCGCTCGGCATGCATGGTGGGTCTCTCCGAAGTCCGGGCGGTGGGCGCGCGACCGCTGACATAACAGGGATGCGTGCCGGTTCGAAGAGGTATCGCCCGGGTCGCGGGCGTCGGCGGGCGCCGCTCAGCGGGTGGCGGAGGCCGGGCGCAGCCGCCCGCCGGCCGGGGCGATGGCCTCGACGTCGGGGGTGGGGGCCGCCTCGTCCGGCCCTTCGACCATGGCGCCCTCGGCGACGAGGCGGGCCATCGACGGCACCGGCTCGGCCAGGATCCGGCGCAGGCCGTCGACCGCGTCCGAGATCGCCGCCCCGCCCCGCTCGCCGACGACGACCATCAGGTACGACTGGCCGTCGGCTTCGAAGCGCTGGGCGACCCGGGCCCCGGTCGGCACGCCGGGGGCCTGGGGCGCCCGCCGCCGCAGGCCGCGGACCCGCTCGGTCATGCGATCGATCCACCGCCGGCGGGCGGGCGCCTGCTCGCGGCGGAAGTCCTCGATGGCGACTCGGGCGATCGCCCGGCTGGTGCGCTCGGAGGCCCGGCCGGCGATGAAGCCGCCCTCCATGAACGGCTTGCCCTCGACCCCGGCGACGACCTCGCCGTGCATGTCGGTCAGCACCACCGCCCGCGGTCGGTGCCGCCGGGTCACGTTGAGCAGATAGTAACGGGTGGCCAGATCGGGCCGACGGCTACGATTCGACCTGCGCTCGACGAACATGGGAGACCCCCTCGGTCAGGGCCGCTTCCATCAGCGGGTGCCCCACCGTATTCGGTATCCTACATGTAGTCAAGAAGAATACATGTGAGATATCGAGCCCTCAGCCGGGGGACTTCTCGAGGCCGATCTCGATGTCGGCCGCGCCGAGGTGGGGGCTGTCGCCGCCGACGCCGAAGGCGGCCTTGACCTTGACCGCCGTCGAGTCGACCAGGGAGTACATCACCGGCACGATGACCAGCGTCAGGAAGGTCGCGAAGGTCAGCCCGGCGATGATCGTGGTGCCCATCGGGCCCCAGAACTGGGTGTTCTCCGAGCCGATGCGGAAGTCGGGGGACAGGTCGGTCAAGAGCCCCATGAAGTCGATGTTGATGCCGAAGGTGAGCGGGATGAGCCCCAGCACGGTGGTCATCGCGGTGAGCATCACCGGCCGCAGGCGGGTCGCGCCGCCCTCGATGACCGCGTCCTGCTTGTCCATGCCCCGCCCGCGGAGCTGCTGGATGTAGTCGATCAGCACGATGTTGTTGTTGACCACGATGCCGGCGAGGCTGATCACCCCGATGAAGGTGAACAAGCTGAACGGGGTGCGGGTGATGATGAGCCCCAGCAGCACCCCGATCATCGACAGCCCCACCGCGATCATGATGATGAAGGGCAGCACGACCGAGTTGAACTGGGCGATGAGGATCATCAGGATGAGCATCGAGCCCACCGCCAGCGCGGTCGACAGGAAGCCGAACGCCTCCTGCTGGTCCTCGCTCTCGCCGGTGTACTTGACGGTGTAGCCCGGCGGCAGCCCGGCCACGTAGTCCTTCAGCTCGGCCTGCACCGCCTGCAGCAGCGCCTGGGTGTTGACCCCGGTCGCCGCGTTGCCCTGCACCGTCACCACCCGCTGCAAGTCCTGCCGGGTCACCGAGCCGAGCCCGCCGCCGAGTTCGAATTCGGCGATTGAGACGAGGGGCACCTGTATTCCGTCCTTGAGGACCGTCAGCTCCTTGACCTTGTCCAGGCTGTCCCGGTCCCGCTCGGCGAGGCGCACGGTGATGTCGTACTCGTCCTTGCCGGTGCGGTAGGTGCTGGCTTTGGTGCCGTTGATCGCCGAGCGGATGGTGCCGGCGATCAGCTGGGTGGTCAGGCCGAAGCGTCCGGCCCGCTCGCGGTCGATCTCGATGCGCATCTCGGGGCGGCCGGTGTTGAGGTTGTCCCGCAGGTCGACGAGGCCGGCGAGCGCGCTCTCCTCCCCCGGCTTCTGGTTCTCGGGCAGCCGGGCCCGCTCGACCGCCGCAGCCAGCCGCGACTTGACCTCTTCGGAGATGCGCACGATCTCCTCGAACCGGGGGCCCGAGATCTCGATGTTCACCGGGGGCCCGGTGGGCGGCCCGGCCTGGTCCCGCTTGAATTCGATGTCGGCCCCGGGGATGCCCTGGAGGCTGTCGCGCAGCGTCTCGAGGGTGGTGCGGCTGGGCTCGGCCCGGTCCTTGAACTCGACGAGGTTGAGGCTGACGATCGAGCGCTCGGGGCTCGCCGCGCCCCCGCCGAACATCGCGTCGCCGCCGATGCCCACGTTGATCAGCACGTTCTCGACGTTGGCCTGGCTCGCCGCCTTCCCGGCCAGAAGCCCGTCGAGCTTGTCGCTCGCCTGCTTCGCCAGGGCGTTGCTCGCCTCGATGTTGGTGCCCAGCGCGCCCTCGACGACCACCTGCACCTGATTGGGGTCGGTCTCGGGGAAGAACGCCACCCCGGTGGGCGCGACGAAGAACATGCCCACGATCGAGAACAGGCCGCCGAGGGTGCAGTTGAGCAGCCGGGCCCGGTTGTCGGTGAGGATGAACCATCGGGGCTTGACGACCAGCCGCACCACCACCCCCAGCGCGCCGCAGCCGACGATGATCGCCGGCAGCAGCATCAGCTCGACGATGGTGGTCATGTCGACCGGCCGGGCGAGCGAGATGAGGAAGACCACCCCGAACATCACCCCGCCGAAGACCAGCCCGTAGAGCACCGCCCGCCCGCCGCCGAGCACCAGCGACTCGAGGGTGTGCACCACGATGCCGAGGATGCCCACCAGCCCCAGCACCGCCGCCGGCGCCAGCAGGATCATCGCCGCGTCCTTGCCGAACAGGCCGAAGACGACGCCCCCCCCGACCGCCAGGGTCACCCCGGCGGTGAACGAGACCAGCGCGGTGCAGTTGCGCCAGTAGGCGCCGCGCACGGTGTAGTCCCGGTCGAGCATCCAGGTCAGGAAGCGACGATAGCCCTCGACGACCGCCGGCAGGCCGCGGTCCATGAAGTACCGCCCCAGGCGGCGGAACAGCAGGAAGTGCAGCGCCACGAGCACCACCGCGCTGCCGGCGAGCACGCCCAGGGTCAGCGGGTTGGCCACGAACAGGATGAGGCCGACGACCACGAGGCTGAGCACCGTGGTGACCAGCCGGGTCTTGTTGCGCGGCTTCGGCGCCGCGTTCGGGTCGGCGGCCGCGTCGGCGAAGTAGCCGGTCAGCACCGGGTTGATGACGATGGCCACGAAGAGCGAGCTGGTCAGGGTGATGATCAGCGTCAGCGGCAGGAAGCCCATGAACTCGCCGATGATGCCCGGCCAGAACATCATCGGCACGAAGGCGGCCACCGTGGTGGCGGTCGAGGCGACCACCGCCATGCCCACCTCGTCGGTGCCCTCCTGCGCCGCCTCGAAGTGCCCGTGGCCCATCTCGAGGAACCGGTAGATGTTCTCGACGATGACCACCGCGTTGTCGACCATCATGCCCAGGGCGATGATCAGCGAGAACAGGATGATGAAGTTCAGGGTCTGGCCCATGGCCATGAAGACGATGAACGTGACCATCATCGAGAGCGGGATGGCGACCCCCACCAGCAGCGACGTGCGCACCCCGAGGAAGAACAGCAGCACCGCGACGACGAAGATCAGGCCGCTGATGATGTTGTTCTCGAGGTCTTTGACCAGGTTCTCGACCTGCACGCTCTGGTCGCCGGTGATCAGCGTCTGGGTGCCCGGCGGGAGTTGGAACCGGGCCAGCAGCGCCTCGGCCGCCTCGGCGGTCTCGAGGATGTTCTCGCCCGAGCGCTTCTTGACGTTGAGCGTGATCACCTGGGCGTAGTCGGTCTGGCCGACCTGGATGTAACCCCCGTGGTCGTCCTTCTCCTTGAGGACCCGCAGGCGGGAGTAGCTCTCCCGCTCCTTGAAGCCGAAGCGCACCTCGGCCACGTCCCGCACGTAGACCGGCACCGCGCCCTTGGCCTTGACGACCAGATCCTCGATCTGGCGGGGATCTTCGAACTCGCCGTCGACCCGCACGAGGTAGTTCGAGCGGTCGACGTCGATCGAGCCGCCGGGCAGGTTGGTGTTCTCGAAGCCGACCGTGTTGACGACGTCGTTGAACGAGAGGTTGTAGCTCTTGAGCCGGGTCAGATCGACGTCGACCTGCACCTCGCGCTCCCGGCCCCCGATCAGGTCGACCTCGAGCACGCTGGGGATGGCCTCGAGCTCGTCCTGCAGCGCCTCACCGACCTGCTTGAGCCGGCTGAGCGGGTAGTCCGCCGCGAGGTTGATGCTCATGATGGGGAACTCCGAGAGGTCGATCTCGGAGACGATCGGGTCTTCGGCTTCGGTCGGCAGCTCGGCCTTGGCCAGATCGACCTTGTCCCGCACCTTCTGGGTCGCCTCGTCGATCGGCACGTCGGGCGTGAACTCGATGACGACCGTCGAGACCCCCTCGGTCGACGTCGAGCGGATGACGTCGATGCCGTTGATGCCCTGCACCTCCTGCTCGATCGGCTGGGTGATGAGGCTCTCGACGTCCTTGGGGCTCGCCCCGGGGTAGATCGTCGTGATGACGATGTTGGGGATCTCGATGGAGGGGTTCGACTCCTTGGGCAGGCTGACGTAGGCGTAGATGCCGCCCAGGCAGACCAGCACGGTCATCACGACCACGCTGACCCGCAGCTTGATCGCGGTGTCGATGATCTTCATCGGGCGGCGTCACCCTCCACCGGCCCCCCGACGACCTCGACGAGGTCGCCCTGGGTCAGGTTCGATTGGCCCACCGTGACCACCCGATCACCGGGCTGGAGCCCTTCGGCGACCTCGACCCGCTCGCCGGAGCGGGCGCCGAGCTTGACCGTGCGCCGCTGGGCCATCGGCCCCGCCTCGCCCTCGACCACCACGAAGACCCCGTCTCCGGTCTCGTCCCGCACCACCGCGCCGAGGGGCACGACGAGCGCGTCGGGGTGGCGGGCCCGCACGACCTTCAGCCGGGCGACCATCTGGGGCTTGAGGGTGCGCTCGGTGTTGTCGAGCACCGCCTCGATCTCGAAGGTGCGGCTCTGGGGGTCGATGGCGCTGCCGACGAACGAGACCTCGGTCGCGCGGGGGGCGACCCCGTAGGCCGAGAACTGCACGTCCACCGGCGCCCCGACCTCGATGTCGGTGGCGTAGCGCTCGGGGATGCCGGCGACCGCCTTGACCCGGGCGACGTCGACCACCCGCAGCATCGGCGAGCCGGGGTTGGCCTGCCCCCCGGGCTCGACGAAGCGCTGCTCGACCCGGCCGTCGAACGGGGCGACGACCCGGGTGTATTCGAACTGGGCCCACGCCTGGGTCCGGGCCGCCTTGGCCTGCTGGAGCTGCGCCCGGGCCTGGGCCACCTGGGCTTGCAGGTTCTCGTACTCGATGGGGCTGACGATCTGCTTCTCGAAGAGCGGCCGCTGCCGCTCGAGGGTGTCGCGGGCGAGCTTGTAGGTCGTCTCGGCCGCCGCGACCCCGGCGTTGGCCTGGGCCACCGCGGCCCGGGTCAGCGTCTGGTCGAGGGTGGCCACGATCTGGCCCTTCTCCACCCGGTCGCCCCGCTCGGCGATGCCGTGCACCGTGCCCGCGGCCCGGGCGGCGAGGGTGACGTCCTCGATGGCCGCGATCGCGGCGGTGGACTCGATCTGCTCGTCGAAGTCCCGGGGGCGCACCTCGACGACCTCGACCCGCCGGGCGATGCGCTCGGCCTTCGCCGGGCTCGCGCCCTTCTGGCCGGGCGCGCTCGGCCCGCCGGCGGGCTTCGCTGCGGTCGAGCCTTCGGTGGCCGGCGGCGTCTCGCCTTTCTCCCCGGGCGGGGTGCACCCGAGGGCGAGCGCGAGGGCGAAGCCCGCCGCGCCCAACAGGAATCGATCGCCGTTCATGGCGCCTCCTTGGGGCTCATCCGCACCGCCCGCAGGTCGGCGGGCGCGGTGCCGATGGCCACTTCGTAGTCGATCCACGCCACGAGCAGGTCGTGGATCGCCTGCAGCCGGTTGAGCCGGCTCTCGTCGAGCTGCTGCGAGGCCTCGCGCAGCTCGATGGGGGACGAGACCCCCTGCTGGACCCGAGCCTCGGCGTGCTCGAAGTTCAGCTCGGCCCGCTCGACCGTGCGGGTCTGGGCGTCGAGCCGCCGCTTCGCCGAGTCCACCGCCCGCAGCACGCGGGCGAGCTCCAGCCGGACACCGGCCCGGGTCTGCTCGACCTGGACCTCGAGCTTGCGCAGCTCGGCCTCCTGCTGCGCCACCTGGGCGTTCGTCGAGAACCCGCCGAACAGGTTCCACGACAGGTTGATCCCGGCGTTGATCGAGGGCCCCCAGTAGTCGCCGTTGAAGGGCCCGCCGTCGGAGTCGGCCGGGATGTTGGCCACCGCCCCGATGTTGGCGAATGCACTGACGATGGGCAGATAGTCGGCCCGCGTCAAATCCACTTGCGTCGCCAGCAACTTGCGGGTCGTCTCGAGCTGCGCCAGATCGGCCCGCTGCCGCTCGGCGACGACCATCGCCTCGTCCAGCGAGGCGACCGACACCGGCTCGCCGGGCAGGCTGAGCGGCGTCGACAGCCGGGTCTCCTGCTCGGGGGGCAGCCCGATGGTCAGCTCGAGCGCGTCGATCGCGTCGGCCGCCTGAGCCTCGGCCTGCACCAGCCGGCTCTCGAGGTTGGCCACCTCGACCTCGGTCGAGAGCTGCTGGAACGGCGGCAGCACACCCTGCTCGACCCGGCTGGTCATCTCGGCCAGCGTCTGCCGCAGCCGCTCGACGCTCTTGCGGGTCACCGTCACCTGCTGCTGGGCCAGCCGGGCCCGGTAGTAGGCCCGGGCCACGTCGCCCACCACGGTGATGCTCTGCTGGCGGATGTTCTCGAGCTGCTGGGCCTCGAACACCTCGGCGGCCTGGATCGCGGTGAAGGCCCGGCCGCTGTAGAGGACCTGGGTGATGGCGAGGGTGGCGTTGATCTGGTCGGGGATGAGGAACAGGTTGTCGTCCGACTCCCCGGTGCTGCCGGTGTCGGCGGCCTGGATCTGGTCGACCGCGTCGCACTCGGCCGGGGCCATCTCGGCGCCACACAGCGCCAGGAACTCGCCGAAGCCGACCGCGGCCTGATCGCCCTGGGTCTGCCGCTGGCGCTCGTTGTAGGCCAGCCAGGCGTTCGCCGGCACCTGCCCCGCGGTCGCGCCGAGCAGGGTGCCCAGCCCGCCGAAGGGATCCTCCCCGCTGGGGAACGGGCTCGGGCTCTCGAAGGTGTGGGTGTAGCGGGCGCTGGCGTCGACCTTGGGGTAGACCGAGCCCCACGCCTCGTCGATCCGACCCCGGGCGATCGCCAGATCCTCCCGGGCGACCCGCACCGCGAAGCTCTTGACGAGGGCCAGCTCGATCGCCTCGCCCAGCGTCAGCGCCGCGCCGCCCGCCTCGGGCGTGGCCGGCGGCGTATCGTCGGGTGCGGCGATCGGATCGGGGGCGTCGACCGCCTGCGCTGCGGCGGGGCCGGCGGCCGGCCCGGCGAGCAGCAAGGCGAAGAAGGGCAGGGCGACGCTCGCCCGCGGTCGCTTCATCGGTCTTCCTCTGTGCGTACGAGCCCGTGGTGAACGGGCGCCGCATCATACTCGGGGCGTCGGGATCGCGCGAATTCACGCTCCGATCCGAAACGCAGCGGGGGGCAGGATGCCCCACGGGACACGAAGGATGCGTCCGGCCGCCCGGCGACATATTCTGTAACATGGCCGCAACCGAGGAGCCGCCCGTGTTCGAGACCGCCGATCGCCCGCAAACCGTCGACGACGCGCTGTACGAGGCGCAGGAGCCGCTGCTGCGCCACGCGCTGCTCGAGGCCCAGCAGCGCCTGCGCCAGGCCGGGCGGGCCGCGCTGCTGCTGTTCGCCGGGGTGGAGAAGGCCGGCACCGGCGACACGGTCAACCTGCTCAACGCCTGGATGGACCCCCGCTGGCTCGACACCCTGGCCTACGGCCCGCCCACCGCCGACGAGCGGGCCCGCCCCCGCTTCTGGCGCTACTGGCGCGATCTGCCGCCCCACGGCCGCATCGGGCTGCGGCTGGGCGCGTGGTACACCGGCCCGGTCTCGGCCCGGGTCGCCGGCCGCCTCGACGCCGCCGGCTTCGACCGGGCGCTGGAGCAGATCGCCGACCTCGAGGCGCTGCTCGCCGACGACGGGTTGATCATCCTCAAGTTCTGGATGCACCTCGGCCGCGAGGCCCAGCGCGCGCGGCTCGAGGCGCTGTCGGGCGATCCGCTTCACGCCTGGCGGGTGACCGAGCTGGACTGGGCGCAGTGGCGGGCCCACGGTGACCTGCTCGCCGCCGGGGAGCGCATGATCCTGCGCACGAGCACCGGCGACGCCCCGTGGCACATCGTCGAGGGCAGCGACCCCAACTATCGCGGGCTGCGGGTGGGCAACATCCTGCTCGAAGCGCTCGAGGCGCGGCTGAGCCCGCCCACCGACCCCCCGTCGCAGGCCCCCGCCCCCGAGGACGCCGTCGAGGCTGATGACCGGGCCGATGACGGGGCCGAGGCCCACCCGATCCCGATCCGCCCCCGCAGCATCCTGCGCGACGTCGAGATGGGCGACAAGCCGCCCCGCAGCCACTACGAGCGCGAGCTGGTGCGCCTCCAGGGCCGGCTGAACCTCTTGCAGCGGCGGGCGCACGCGGCGGGGGTCTCGCTGGTGGCCGCCTTCGAGGGCTGGGACGCGGCGGGCAAGGGCGGCGCCATCCGGCGGGTGACCGCGGCGCTCGACGCCCGCCGCTATCGGGTCATCCCGATCGCCGCGCCCACCGACGAAGAGCAGGCCCGGCACTACCTGTGGCGCTTCTGGCGCCACCTGGGCCCCGCCGGCAGCGTGACCTTCTTCGACCGGAGCTGGTACGGGCGGGTGCTCGTCGAGCGGGTCGAGGGCTTCGCCACCGACGCCGAGTGGCGCCGGGCCTACGCCGAGATCAACCACTTCGAGCGCCAGCTCTGCGACAACGGCACCGTGCTGTGCAAGTTCTGGCTGCACATCACCCGCGACGAGCAGGCCGAGCGGTTCGAAGCCCGCCAGAAGACGCCCTACAAGCAGTGGAAGATCACCCCCGAGGACTGGCGCAACCGGGCCCGGTGGGACGACTACGAGGTGGCGGTGCACGACATGATCGAGCGCACGAGCACCGCCGGCGCGCCGTGGACCATCGTGCCGGGCAACCACAAGCGCCGGGCCCGGCTGGTGGTGCTCGAGACCCTGTGCGACCGGCTCGAGGCCGCGCTGCCGCCCGCCGAGCCGACCCCCCGCCCGGCGGACGGGGCCGACGAGCCCCCGGCGGCCGACCCCGAAGTTTGACACCCACATTGTCCTACATTATGACACCTCTATCCGGCGGCGCCGCCCGCCGCAGCCGAAGGGGGTCATCATGCCGCACACCGCCGAACGCCGCCGCCACCTGCGCCGCCCGTGCCGCCTGCCGGTCCGGGGGCTCGACGGCGCCGCCCGCACCACCGACGTCAGCGAGGGCGGGGCTCGGGTCCAGCGCCTCGACGACCGGCCGCTCGTGATCGGCGACCGGCTCGACCTCGAGCTGAGCCTGCCCGACGGCCCGCTGCGCACCACCGCCGAGGTCGTCGGCCTCGACGGCACCGGCCCCACCCGGACCGGCGCCGTGCGCTTCGCCGCGCTCGCCCCGGACAACGTGCGCCGGCTGCGGGCCCTGACGCAGACCCGGGCCGCCGCCCGGGCCGCCCTGCGCCCCGGCGCCCGGCCGCTGGCCCGCATCGCCCTGATCCGCCGCCCGCTCGCCTGACCGCCGGCCTCGATCGACCGCCCGTCGCACTCTGCTGACGGAGGGCTGGCAGGAGGGGTCGGCTATCGTGGTGACGGACGATGGGGCCCGCGCCCCGCGGCAGGAGTCACCACCATGGAGTCGTATTTCCACCGCGCCGGCCGGCGGGTGCCGGTGCTCGTCTCGGCCTGCGCCTTCGTCGTGCCCCGCGCGCCCGACGCGCTCGATCCGCCGCCCCGGTGGCGGGTCGTCGACCTCGCTCGGCGCCATACGCTGCTGGTCAGCCGGGCCCTCGTCGAGCGGACGGGGGTCGCCGATCGGGGCGCGATCCTGCGCTCGATCCGGGCTCAGGCCCGCGAGCCGGACCCCGGCGATCACCCCGTCGAGCGGCCCGCGGTCGACGCGGCCCCGGTCCTGATCCGCGGATCGCTGCTGCTGTGCCCCACCGGCGCGGTCGTCGCGCAGTTCCCCGAGGGGGTGTCGGCGGACGGCGCGGCCCACACCCTGCGTCCGATGGGCTGGGCCATCGAGCGGCCGATCCGGTTCCTCGATCGGGGCTTCGTGCTGCGGGCGACCCCCCGCGATCCGCTCGACCCGCTGAGCGTGGCCAACCGGCTCGTCGAGGCGCACCGGTGCCGCTTCGCGCACCCGGTCATGCTGGAAGAGGCGGTGGGCGCGGCCTGAGCCGCGCGGGGCGCCGGGCGGCGCCGGGCGGGTTCAGTCGACCGGCAGGCCGGCCTCCTGCAGGAAGTCGACGAGGGACTCCGGCTGCCCCGAGCGGTCGGAGTAGCTGTAGGTGACCTCGCCCGTCTCGCCGGTCAGCAGCGCGTTCCACGGCAGCCCGAAGGCCCCGTTGGCGTCGGTGTAGACGTTGAGGTGGCCGAACATCGTGCCGAAGGACGCGAAGCCGTCGTGGTCGATGTAGAACAGGCTGGCGTCGTCGAGGCCGTAGTGGCTGGCGTAGCGCCGGCAGTAGCGCAGGTCGGGCTCGCCGTAGGCCCCGTTCTCGCCGAGCACCACGATCAGCCGGGCCTGCTCGTGGGGCACCTCGGCCATCAGGTCGAAGACCCCCGGCAGGTAGGCCCGGCAGGCGGTGCACCAGCCGGCGCTGCCCACGATCCACAAGAGCGGGGTCGAGGCGGTCATCTCGTGGGCCGAGACGAACTCCTCGGTCTCGCAGTTCTGGAGCTGGAAGTCGTGCACCGTCTCGCCGACCACCGCCGGGCGGGGGCGGACGGTCTGCTCGATGCGCACCTCGGCCGCGCACAGGCCGACCCCGCCCTCCACCTGCGTGACGTCCACCCGGTCGCCGAAGCCCGTCGGCGTGATCTCGACCTGCTCGAAGGTGACCCCCCGCAGCTCGGCGACGAAGGTCTCGCCGATCGCGCCGACCTCCAGGATCTCCAGCGTGCCCCCCGTGGGCAGCAGCGTGCCGATGCGGTCGCCGGACTGGAGGTTCAGCCCCTCGATCGCGAAGAGGCACGCCTCGCAGGTGTTGAGGTCGAACTCGGCGAGGTCGTAGACCCCGGGGGTCGGCACGCCCCGGTCGCGGGGGAACTCGAGGATGAGGGCCCGGGTGGGCGAGTCGAGGCTGGAGAACGACAGGTAGCGCACCGCGTCGTCCTCTTCCCGCAGCCGCTCGTAGGCCGGCGCGGTGAAGTGGTTCTCCACCGCGCAGTCCCGGGCCGGCTCTTCGGGCTCCTCCGGCTCTTCGGGCTCCTCCGGCTCTTCGGGCTCCTCCGGCTGCTCGGGCTCCTCCGGCTCTTCGGGCGCCTCCGGCTCCTCCGGCTGCTCGGCCGGAGGCTCGATCACCACCGGCACGATGATCGGATCGGCGCCCTCGTCCTCGGGGGTGCAGGCGGGGGCGAAGAGGGCGAGCGCCAGGGCGGCGAGCGCCAGGGTGGACGTCTGTCCGGCGGGACGGTGCGTCATGGAGGTGTCCTCGATCGGCGGGTCGGGGCGCAGATTAGAGCATGCACCGGCGAGGTACGTCGAGCCGCGGCGGGTGTGTCGAAAAAAATCGCCCACAGCGATAGATTATCCTGAATATAGCCCGGACGGCGCTGTCGGGCGGCCGCTCCCGGCGACTTCTCCCCAATGGATGCGCTCCGAGGACGAGCGCAGCGACGACAGGAAGGACCCCCAGATGAAGACTCTCCACGCGTTGATCGGCGCCTCGCTCGGCGCCCTGCTCTGCTTCGGCTGCGGCGGCGACCAGGTCAAGAGCGGCGGCAACGTGCCCGACGACGTGCCCAAGTGGGCCATGACCCCGCCCGACGCCTGCGGCGTCGGCATCGCCAAGCACCGGGGCAACCTCGGCATGGCCAAGACCACCGCCGAAGCCCGCGGCCGCGACGCGCTCGCCCGGGAGCTCGCCACCAAGGTCGAGGGCATGATCAAGGACTACCAGCAGTCCGGCGAGACCGACGGCAAGGACTTCACCGAAGAGCTCACCACCCAGGTCAGCCGCCAGATCGTCGATCAGACGCTCGTCGGCACCCGCACCCGCATCGCCCACGTCGGCTCCAGCGAGCCCAAGCAGTACTACGCGCTCGTCTGCCTCGATCCGGAGTCCTTCGCCGGGGCGTTCGACCGGATGAACGAGCTGAGCAAGAAGCAGCGGGCGGCGCTCAAGGCCCGGGCCGACGCCGAGTTCAAGGACCTCGACATGCAGCTCGACCGGCTGCAGAACCAGTAGCCCCCGCCCGATGCCCCGCCTCGCCCTCGCACCGCTCGCCGCGGCGCTCACCCTCGCGGCGTGCGGCGGGGCGCCGGCCCTCGCGCCGGACGATGTCTCCCCGACGCCGGCCCCCGCGGCCTCGAGCCTCGCAGCTCCGACGAGCGGGCTGCCGGTCGAGGCGCTCGGCATCCCCCCGCCATCAACCGCGCTGCGGCGCCTCGCCGGTCGGCGCGATCCGCTGCGGCCCATCGACGACCCCGACGACCCCCGCCTGTACGAAGTGCTCGTCTCGCTGAGCGGCCCCCGGGCCTTCCTGCTCGCGGCCGACGCCCGCCCGGCGCACGACCCTCGCCGCCTCGATCGGCCGGACAGCGGCCCCGCGCCGGCCTGTCCGTCCGACCTGTGCGGGCGGGGCAGCCTGCCGGTCGGCGCGCCGGCCGAGGCGGCGCTGCTGCTCGCGATCGCCGATCTGCACTGGCGGGGGCCGGGGGTCAACCGGGGCATGGTGCGCACCGCCGCCGACGGCGGGGCGGCCGACACCGTGGGCAGCACCCGCCAGATCATCCGCTTCTCCGCCGGGCCCGACGTGCGGTGCGCCGCCCAGCAGAAGATCTACAGCGCCGAGGGGGCGCCGACGGCCGACGCGGCCGATCCGGTCGTCGCCGCCCATCAGAAGGCGGTGGGCATCGACCCCGGGCGGCTGCCGGTGGCCGGATCGCAGGCCGGCGGGGGCCAGCTCCTGCTGCGCCAGCGCGCGGCGCCCGAGGGCTATGTGCTCGAGCTGCACGTCGCGTTCGACCACGGGCGGCTGCGGGAGGCCGAGGTGCTCGACGCGGTGATCGTCTGCCGCAGCCCGCGCCCGATCGACCCCGCCGCGCTGCCAGGGCACGCCCACCGCCTCGCCCGCGACCCGGCCGGCCACTGGGCCGCCGTCGCGTTCCCCCGGTGAGGCCGCTCGCCGCCCTGCTCCTGGCCGTGGCCTGCGCCGGCTGCGGCGCCGAACCGCCGCCCCCGCCCGACCCGCTCGCGCAGTACTCCGAGCGGCGGTTCATCGTCG
Organism: bacterium; assembly: GCA_030426085.1. GTDB lineage: Bacteria > Myxococcota_A > Bradymonadia > UBA7976 > UBA1532 > JACKDM01. Next base: position 185,311 of record JAUHYW010000004.1, read on the forward strand.
CCGAGGGCCGGGGCGCGACGACCCTCGCCGCGTCCGACGACGCCCGGGTGCGCCTGTCGGCCGGCATCCGGGCCCGGCTGACCGCCCGGCTGACCGTCGAATCGCGTCAGACCGCCGACGGCGCGGTCGAGCGGGTCGAGCAGCAGATCGTGACCGAGACCGCCTTCGACCGGGCCGAGCTGATCCGCCTGCCCCGCGCGCTCCAGCGGTGCCCGACCCCCGGGGCGCCCGACGGCTGCGTGGCGGTGGCGGTGCTCGATCGGGCCGAGGCCGCCGGAGCCCTGCGGGACGCCGCCGCCGACCCGGCCAGCCGCTTCCGGGCCGCCGCCGATCGGGCGCTGGCCGCCGCCCCCGACGACTGGATCGGCTTCACGACGGGCCTGCGGGGGGCCGAGGTGGCCTACGCCGATCGGGCCCGCGCCGGCTGGCAGGAGGCGGTCATCGTCGGCGGCATCCCCGACGACTTCGCCGCCGATCGGGCGCGGTTCGCCGCGTTGCAGACCGAGCGGGCCCGGCGCCTGAGCGGGCTGCGCATCGACCTCGAGCCGGCGGTGGGCCTCGACGGCCCGTGGACCGCTCGGGTCGAAGACGCCCTCATCGACGCTTTCGGCCGCCTGGGGCCCACCGCGCGCCGGGCCGGGGGCTGCGCCGACCTCGCCGCCCGCCCCGCCGGCCGGATGACCTGCGAGCGCAGCCCGCTGGGTCCCGCCTGCCGCGTCGCGCTGCGCATCGAGCTGGTCCGCTGCGACGGCGCGCCGCTGGTGACGGTCGAGCCGCCGCCCCAGGGCGCGGTCGACCCCCGGCTCGAAGACCGCGCCCGCCGCCGACTCGCCGAGCGCATCACCGGGGCCCGGCTCGCGCCGCTGCTCGCCCGCGCGCTGGCCGGGGTCCTGCCCATCGCCCGCCCCGAGCCGGCCGAATGATCCCGCTCCTGCTCGCCCTCACGCTCGCCGCGCCGGCGGTGGGCCAGTCGCTGCCGTGGTTCGCCGGCTGGAGCGCCGACGATCGGGTCATCAACCGCGACGCGGTGCTCGCCGCGCCGGCCGAGGGGCGGGTGATCGTGCTGTTCGCGACGTGGTGCGCGCCGTGCGAGGCCGGCTTGAAGGCGCTGGCGGCGGCCCGGGAGGAGGGCGCGCTGCCCGGGGTCGAGCTGACGCTGATCGCGTGCGGCGAGCCGCCGGCCACCGTGAAGCCGTGGCTGGCCGCCCGAGGTCTGGACGGCGTCCGGGTGATCTACGACCGCTTCGGGGCCATCGCCCGCGACCTCGGGGTCGAGCGGTCCACCGGCACCGCTCGCCGCCTCGCCCTGCCCCGGGTCGTCGTCGCCGATCGGGCCGGCGTCGTGCGGGCGGTCTTCGACGGGGCCGAGGCCCACGATCCGGCGCGCGTCGCCGCCGCGCTGAAGACGCCGACCCCGCTCAGAGCACCCGCAGCGCCGTGACCGCCAGCCCCAGCCCGATCAGCCCCACCAGGAGCGCGGCGAAGGTCGGCCGGGCCCACCGGCTGCGCCCCACCACGACCAGCAGCGGGAACGCCAGCGCCACCAGCGCCACCTGACCCAGCTCGACCCCCAGGTTGAAGCCCAGCAGGGGCCACAGGCGGTCGGCGCCGGCCGGCAGCCGCTCGGCGAGCAGGCCGGCGAAGCCGAAGCCGTGCACCAGCCCGAAGCCGAAGCAGATCGCGAGCGGCGCCGCCAGCCCGGTCTGCGAGCTCATGCCCGAGCCGGGGTGATCGAGCGTGCCCCGCCGCAGCCGGTACAGCGCCAGCCCGGCGGCCACCGCGATCGAGAGCGCGATCACCGGCTCCACCAGCGCCGGGTGCAGCTCGACGAGGCCGGTGGCCCCCAGCCCGAGGGTCACGCTGTGGGCCACGGTGAAGCCGGTGACGACCGCCAGCAGCCGCCGCAGCCGCCCGCAGCCGAGCACCAGCGCGAGCAGAAACGCGAGGTGGTCCCAGCCGACCGCGATGTGCTCGGCGCCCAGCAGGCCGAAGACCCACAGCGTCTCGGCCACCGGCGGCGGCTCGCCGACCCGCACGGTCACCCGCTCCAGGCCCCGGTCGAGCACCAGCGGCACCGGGCTGTCCTGCCCGTCGACGACCACCAGCGCCGCCCAGCGCAGGCTCGGGTGGCGCCCGGCGGGCCACAGCAGGGTCAGGTCGCGGGGTGGAGCCGGGCAGCGGGCCCGCAGCTCGAGGCGCAGGGCCAGCGCGTCGAGGCGGCCCCACTCGGCCAGCGTCAGCGGGCACTCCTCCCCGTCGGCCTGCACCGCGAGCCAGCCGGGCAGCGCCCCGGGCAGCGCCTCGTCGAACACCCGGGGCGGGATGGGCACGTTCTCCGGCAGGCCGAGGAGCTGCACCAGATCGGCGATGCGCCCGTCGAGCTGCAGCGCGACGGACGCCGATCCGTCGACGTGGACCCCGATCCGGGCCAGCCCCGCGTCGTGGGCCGCCGCCGGCCGGGCGACGAAGAGCGCGGCCAGCAGGAGGCCGATCCACCCCCACCGGGGCGGCCGGCCGACCCGGTGCGCCACCCGATGGACTTCGCCGCGGGGCCCGGCTATACCGGGCCGTCGCCCCGGGCCGGGCCCGGGGACATCGAGGGAGGATGCGATGAAGACCATTTCGAAGATCCTGGTGCCGGTCGACTTCTCCGACTGCTCGCGGGCCGCGGTGCAGGCGGCGCTCGACCTCGCCCTGCGGTACGAGGCCGAGCTGGAGCTGCTGCACGTGCACGAGGTGCCGTTCACCGCCGGCGCGGTGCTGGTGCGCACCGGCGACGGGCGGGAGGTCACCATGGACGCCTTCCTCGGCGAGGAGTCCCGCCGGCTGCTCGGCGAGATGGTCGACAGCGTCGACGACCTGGTCAAGGCGCCGCACCACCAGGTGGTGCAGGGCGGGGTGGCCCACGTCTCCATCGTCGACCGGGCCAAGGCCGTCGGGGCCGACCTCATCGTCATGGGGACCCACGGCCGCAGCGGCCTGTCGCACCTGCTCATGGGCAGCGTCGCCGAGAAGGTGCTGCGCGGCGCCCCGTGCCCGGTGATGGTCGTGCGGGACGCGTACGAGGACTGACCGGACTCGGCGGGCTCATCGGCCCTCGTAGCGGTAGCCGACCCCGTGCACCGTGCGGATGAGGGTCGGGCTCTTCGGGTCGGGCTCGATGCGCTTGCGCAGCTTGCTGATGTGCTGGTCGAGCGTGCGGCTGTTGGGCACGTGATCCAGCCCCCAGCACTCGGTGAAGAAGGTCTCCCGGTCGACCACCTCGCCGGTGCGCCGATGCAGCGCGGTCAGGATCTTCACGTCCCGCAGGCTGAGGTCGATGGTGCGCCGCCCGCGGTAGGCCCGCAGCTCGGCGGGGTGCACCTCCAGGTCGCCGAAGGTGAACGGCGCGTCGTCCCGGTCGGCCCCCGGCCGGCGCAGGCAGCGGCGGGTGACCGCCCGGATGCGGGCGATGACCTCGCGCACCCCGAACGGCTTCTGGATGAAGTCGTCGGCCCCCAGCTCGAGGCCCACCACCCGGTCGATCTCCTCCGACTTGGCGCTGATGAAGATGATCGGGAGCTCGGGGTTGTCCCGGCGCACCCGGCGGCAGACGTCGTAGCCGTTGACCCGGGGCATCATGATGTCGAGCAGCACGAAGTCCGGCCGCCCGGTGGCGATGCGGTCGAGGGCCTCCTGCCCGTCGGCGGCGGTGATGACGCCGTAGCCCTCGGCCTCGAGGATCTCGACCAGCCCGCTGCGGATGTTGGGGTCGTCTTCGGCGACGAGCACTCTCATGACAGCTCCTCTCGGGCCGCGCCGCCCGCCGGCTCGGCGCGGGGGGCGGCGAAGGTCGCGGTGAACCGGGCCCCGACCGCCGACGGCTCCAGGACCAGATCACCGCCGTGCAATCGGGCCAGCGTGCGGGCGATGCCGAGCCCGATGCCGGTGCCGGCCACGCCGTCCGACAGCCGATCACTGACGCGGTAGAACGGCTCGAAGATGCGCGCCCGGTGCGCCTTGTCGACGCCCGGCCCGGCGTCGGCCACCGTCAGGCGCAGCGTATCACCCGGCTGGCGGGTGCTCACGGTCACCCGGCCCCCGTCGGCGGCGTACTTCTCCACGTTGCCCAGCAGGTTGGCCAGGATCTGCCCCACCGCGTCGGCGTCCAGCGCGGCGCGGTGCTCGGCGTCCAGGTCGGCCTCGATCGTGATGCCCTTGGCGGCGAACGCCGGCTCGAACTGGGCCAGCACGCCCTCGACGAGCGCGTCGGGGCGGTGGGGCGTGGGGCGCAGGGTCAGCCGGTCCCGCTGGTGGCGGGCGAAGGTCAGGATGTTGCCGATGAGCCGGCTGAGCCGCTGGCTCTCGTCGACGATGACCCCCAGGTGGCGCCGGGTGCGGTCGTCGGCGTCCCACAGCGCGTCGTCGAGCAGCTCGGCGTACATCCGGATGTTGGTCAGCGGGGTCTTCAGCTCGTGGCTGACCTGGTTGACGAAGCTCACCCGGCGGGCGGCCCGGCGCAACTCGGCGGTGCTCGCCCGGTAGAACCACAGCGCCAGCCCCAGCAGCGCCAGCGCGACCCCGGCCAGCCCGGCGTAGAGCCCGGCCATGCTCGGGGCCGGCGGCGGGGGGCCGCTCCACGTCAGGCGCCACGCCTCCAGCGGCGGCGGCAGGGCCCGCTCGAGGCGGGGGCTGAGGCCGGCCGGCGGCTCCCAGGCGCCCCACTGGTAGACCACCCGCCCGCTGGAGTCGACCAGGGTCAGCCGCTCGGTGCCCGTCGAGGGCGCGCGCTCGGTGGTCGGCAGCGCGGCGATGACCGCGGCCAGCAGCCGCGGGCGGTCGACCTCGACCGCGACCGTGCGCCCGTCGGGCAGCGGGCGGCGATACATCAGGTTGAGCCCGCCGGCCCAGAACCAGATGTACCACCCGGGCACCACCCCCCCGTCCTGGGCCGCGTCGCCCGCCGCGGGGCGGGCGAAGTCCCGGTTCTCCCACAAGCCCCGGGTGCGCTCGAGGAAGGCCCGCTCGTCGGCGCTCAGCGGACCGTCGGGCGGGGGGAAGCTCAGCCGGGCCTCGCCGTCGAACACCAGGACGTGGCCCAGCCGACGCTCGGCGCGCAGCCGGCTGCGCAGGGCGGGCGCGTCGGGCGGCAGGTCGTCGGTGGCGGCGAGCAGGTCGCCCTCCAGCGCGGCGATGACCCGCTTCACCGCCTCGGCGGTCTCGTCCAGCCGGGCGGCGATCACCCCGTCGAAGCGGACCTGCACCGCCCGGTCCTCGCCGTCGGTCAGGCGCACGCCGAGCCAGGCCAGCGCGACGAGCGGGCTGAGCACGAGCACGGCGAGCACGAGGGCGAGGCGGGGGCGCACGGGGGACTCCGAGGTTCGGGGCAGCGGCTCAGTACATCTGCTGCATGTCGTACTCGATCTGCCGCTTGCGCATCTTCTTGCGCTGCCGGCGGTAGTTCTCGCCGTCCAGGTTCGAGGCGTCCTCGTTGTTGGCCCGCTTCAGCTTCTGGAGCGACGGGGCCTTGTACCGCTGGAAGTTGTCGTCGAGCCAGGCCGCGTTGTCCTGGAGCACCTGCCGCGCCTCCCGGGTCCGGCCCTGATCGTTGAGCATCAGCGCCATGCGGTTGCGCTCGTTGGCCACCAGCTCGATCGCCTTGACCATCACCGACTGGTCCCGGGCCCGGTCGGCCTCGGCGGCGGTCGCCACGAAGCCGATGTCGACCCCGCCCCGCAGCCGGTCGGTCATCTGGGTCAGCAGGTTGCCGTAGCTCGCCTCGACCCGGGCCACCGGCATGCGCCCGCCCAGCTCGCCGGGGGGCACCTCCAGCTCGAGCAGGGCGAACTTCTCCTCGCTGGCGTAGAGCTGGTTGAGCCGGACGACGACCTGCTGGCCGACGATGTCCCCGTCGCGGCCCAGCAGCCGCACCGGGCGGACCCCCGGGGCGCAGTCGATCGTCAGCGTCGCGTTCCGGCCGACCACCTTGAGCACCGTGCCGAACTCCAGTTCGAAGAAGCGGGCGAGGTCGGACGCCCGCTCGATGAAGGCGTGGTTGCCGTCCGCGGCGCGGGCGAGCTGGGCCATCAGATCCTCGTTGTAGTCCAGCCCCAGCCCCAGGGTCGTCACCGACATGCCCTCCCGCATCAGCGAGGCGCCCAGCCGGGCCAGCTCGCTCGCCGAGCTGGGGCCCACGTTGGCCAGCCCATCCGAGAGCAGCACCACCCGGTTGACCCGGTTGCGGTCGAAGAACTTGCGCAGCTCCTCGGCGCCCTTGCTCACCCCGGCGAAGAGGGCCGTATTGCCCCCCGCCGACAGGCGGTCGATGCCGTGGTGGATGGTGCGCTTGTCCATCGCCTTGGTCGCCGGCACCACCACCCGCACGGTGCTGTCGTAGGCCACCACCGAGACGATGTCCGACGGGGCCAGCCGGTCGACCGCCAGCCGGGCGGCCTCCTTGGCCTGATGCAGCTTCTGCCCGCCCATCGAGCCCGACTTGTCGAGCACGATCGACACGTTGACCGGCGGCCGGTCGCCGGCGTCTTCGAGGGCCAGACCGGTCAGGCCCACCTTGAGATAGACCTTGTTCTTCTGGCCGGCGACGGCCAGCGGCTGGCCCAGGGCCACGTCGAGGCGGGCGGTCCGGGTGGCCGGCGCGAGGGGCCGGTCGAGCTGTGCCTGCTGAGGATGGGCCTGCTGAGGATGGGCCGGCTGGGCCGAGGCGGCGCAGCCGGCGGCGAGGGCGGCGAGGGCGGCCAGCCCGAGGAGGGTGGGGGAACGTTCGGGCGACTGTTCGGGCGACTGCATACGCGCTCTCCTTCGCGAAGGGTCCGTCGTGACCCTATCGACGGCGCCGCAGCCGATGGTGAGGGGGGATTGAGGCGAATGTAAAACGATCGTGAACGCCGCCCGGCCGCCGGCCGGTCAGGGCAGGGCGCCGAGGGGATCGAGCCGATCGAAGATGCGCCGCATCACCGCCCGGCGCAGCGCGGGCGTCTCCCTCACATGCATCGGCTGCTCGAGGTGCAGGAAGCGGCCCCGGGCGTCGGCGGCGGCGTGGAGGCACACGTCGTTCACCGCGTTGAGGTGCCGCCCCTGCGCGTTGGTCGTGCCGCAGTGCCGGTCGGTCGGCACCATGCCCGGCACGCCGTTGCAGCTCATCACCTCGGCCTCGCCGTCGAGGGCCTCGACCAGCTCGGCCGCCGCCGCCCCGATCGGGCTGCCGGCGCCGGTGCCCAGCTCGGTGCCGTCGGAGACGATGACCTCGTTGCGCCCGACCCCGTGCAGGCTCACGGCGGCGTGGGACCCGTAGCGCTCGGCGAGCGCGACGTGCATCGCGTGGAAGACCGACGCCGGGTTGTGGGCCGCGTCGCTCTCCCGGTACGCCCCGTCGTGCGCGCCGCAGACCGAGGTCACCCCCGAGCAGGCCAGCTCGACCGCGCTCGCGCAGCGGTGGGCCCCGCTGACGACGAGGGCCCGGGCCCCGCCGTCGAAGAACGCCTCGATCCCCTGGGTGAGCGTATGGGCCTCGAAGTAGGGGTGGGGCGCCTCGACGATGACCCGCCGGGCGGGGCCCGGGCGCCAGGCCATCAGCGCCAGGCCGCTGCCCGGCGGCGGGCGGAACATCACCACCGCCGCCTCGGGATCCTGGCAGACGGTGTAGGCCGGCTGGTCCTCATCCGGCGCGCCGCGGACCGGCAGCCGGGCCCCCGCCTCGAGCATGCGGGCCATCTCGCGCAGCTGCCCCTGCGCGCCGAGGTCGAACGCCTCGGCGAAGACCGCGCCGATGCGCTGCTCGGGGCCGGCGTCGTAGCCCGTGTCCCGCCCCGGCGGCTGGATGGCGCCGGGGTCGAAGTACAGCCGCAGGTCGTCCACCGGGCACCGGGGCAGGTCGTCGACGACGAGCGGGATCTCGGGTGGGTCGCCGAAGGGTTGCTCACCGCAGGCGGCGAGCGCCATCGCGCATCCGATTGTGACGATCGTATTGGAGTAACGAGTAGGGTACAGGATGGGCAGGCGCACGGGATGCCTCGTGGGTCGTGAACAGAGAAACTCCTGTGATTTCAAATAAATAAAGGCCAATGACCCACCCGGGGAGGCTGGGCTGCCCCGGCGATGTCACCGCCGGTTGGCGCCGATAGCTGAGCTTACCGATCCGATACGGTGGTCATTGCAACCACATACTCACACCATAGAGGTCATCGGAGGATTTTTGAAGGGTAGGTGTCGATATTATTACAGTGACGGATCGTCACGCTTGAGGCGGGCAGGGGCGAGGGCGGGAGCGGCCCGCCGTCAGAACGACACCAGGCGGACCACGAAGCCGTCGCTGTTGGCGGCGCCGGCCAGCGGCCCGTGGGGGCCGATGCGGGGCCCCTCCCGGCTGTAGTAGCGCCCGCCCAGGATGAAGGCGCCGCCCTCGGGGTCGACCGCCACGTCGAGGGCCATCTCGGAGAACCCGGTGCCGAAGGCGAGCGCTTCCTGCAATACGAGGTCACGGTCGAGGCGAGCGGCGAACCCGTCGACCCCGCCCTCCGCCGCCAGACCGAAGGCGCCCCCGGCGAAGGGCCCGGCGAGGTAGAGCCCGTCCGGCCCGAGGGCCATCGCGGCGTAGCTGGACGTGGGGAAGGGGGTCTCGGTCTGGTCGGCGGCGTCCCCGAAGGCCACCGCCCGGGCCCCGCCGTCGGGCTCGAGCCGCATCACGAAGTAGTCGGCCGATCCGGCGCTGGGGGTGGGGGCCTCGCCCCCGAGGTCGGCGGCGTCGGTGAACCAGCCGAAGAGGTACAGCGCGCCCGACTCGGGGTCCCGCACCATGTCGTAGAGCCCGTCGTCCCCCGCGCCGCCGAAGCGCCGGGTCCAGCGGTGGGCCCCGTCGGCCTCGAGCGCGGTCACGAAGACGTCGCCCGCTCCGGCGCTGGCGACCGGGTCGCCGCCCCACGACATGAAGCCCTCGAAGCGCCCGGCCACATAGATGACCCCGCCCGCGCCCCGGGCGATGCCCCAGCCGCTGTCGGCGCCCTCTCCGCCGGCCTGACGGGCCATGAGCAGCGCGCCGTCGGCCCCGTCGAAGACCGCCGCGAAGGCGTCGGTCCCGCCCGCGCTGACGAACACCCGCTCGCCGAATCGGACCTCGCCGCTGATGCGGCCGGTCAGCAGCACTCGCCCCTCGGCGTCGATGGACACCCGCTCGCTGCCGTCGCGGCCGGCGCCGCCGAGGTGGCGGGTCCACCGGGTGCGGCCGTCGGGCTCGAGCATCAGCAGCGCGATGTCGTCGAGGCCGCTGCTGTCGAGGTAGCCCTCTTCGAGCGGCAGCGCCCCGTAGATCCGGATGAGGACCAGCACCTCGCCGGCCGGCCCGACGGCGAGCTGGCTGGCGAACTCGTCGTCGGCGGCGCCCCAGGTGCGGCTCCAGATCGGGTTGCCCTGGCGGTCCCAGCGGCCGATACCCACGTCGGCGTCGGCCCGGGCGGCGGGGGTGTAGCCCGCGCCGAGGTTCACCCCGTGGTCGTAGTCGAGCAGCGCCAGCACGTCGCCGTCGGGGGCCACCGCCACCGCGCGCACGGCCTGGTTGTCGGGCGAGGCGAAGGTGTGGACCCAGGTGTCGCTGCACGGGGGCGTCTCGCCGTCGCAGTCGTCGTCCTCGGGGGTGCGGCAGTCCTCGCCCAGCGGCGGTCGGGCGCCCTCGCAGGGGCCGAAGCCGCTGCCGTCCTCGGCGCAGGTGCGCTGGCCGCCGACGCAGGGGCCGACCCCTTCGGTCTCCGGCGGTCCGGGGTAGCACGGCTGCGTATCGCCGGGCTCGCAGGCGCATTCGAACACCGTGCACGGCGGGATGGGGTCGACCGGGGCCGCGTCGCGGAACGGCGAGCCCACGTCCCGCCGCTCGGCGTCGGGTGTGGCGTCGAGGGCGAGGTCGGGGGCGGCGTCGAGGGCGAGGTCGGGGGCGGCGTCGAGGGCGCGGTCCGGGTCGGCGTCGACCGCGGCGTCGAGATCCGGCGCGGCGTCGCGGCCGAGGTCCAGCGCGCGGTCGGGGGCGGCGTCGCCCGGCGCGGCGTCCACCGGCGTCGCGTCGGCCGGGGTCGCCGCGTCGTCGTCGCACGCCGCGAGCGACAGCGCGAGCAGCCAGAGGGCCGGCGCACTTCTCGACATGATCCGGGGCCTGTTCCTACTATCGCTCGTAATGCACATACCGATAACGATACGCCGGGCGCCCGGTGCGGCCCAACTCTCGCGACGCGCCGGGCTGTACGCCGCGCTGGGCCTGCTGCTCGCCGCCTGTATGGCCGACGCGCCGGCGGCGGATGAAGCGCCCGAGGCGCCGGCCGCCTCGCCTCGCCCTGGCGCGCTGCCCCGCTTCGACGAGCTGCCCCGTCCGGGGGTCGACGCGCCCGATCGGCCGGCGCCGATCCAGCACATCCGCCCGCCGACCCGGGGGCCGTTGATCCGCCCGACGCCGGCGCCGCCGGCCCGCTTCCCCTACGACGCCGAGGGCTGCCACTGGCTCCTCCGTCAGGATCACGTCCCGACCTTCCACGTCGAGCTGAGCGACGAGACGCTGGCCCTGCTCGAGTTCGACCGGGAGTGGGGCTATGCGCGCAACGAGCTGGAGATCGAGGACACGCCGTATCACCCGGTGGCGTCGTTCCGCTACGGCGACATCGAGGCCCGCGGGGTGCGGGTGCGGCTGCGGGGCAACCCCAACTTCTGGGCCGGGCAGAACAAGTTCCAGTTCCAGTTCTCGTTCGACGAGGACAACCGCTACGGGCATTTCCTCGGGCTGCGCAAGATCCTGTTCGACGCCGCGCAGTTCAACCGCTCCTTCCTGCGCGACCGGCTGGCCTACTCGGTCGCCCGGCAGGCGGGCCTGGGCGCGCCGTGCGCCAACAACGCCCGGCTGATGCTCAATGGCGCGTACTACGGCCTGTTCACCCACGTCGAGAAGATCGACGAGGTCTTCTTGTGGAACCGGCTGCGCCAGCCCACCGGCGATCTGTGGAAGCGGGCCAACTGGCGCCTGCGCACCAACGAGGATCGCAGCGACGAGCGCCGGCTGGAGGCGCTGCTGATGGCCGCCGATCTGGCGGCGCTCGACCGGATCTTCCACGTGCCCATCGGGGCCCGGGTCCTGGCCTTCGAGGCGCTGCTGCCCGCCCCCGACGGGGCCTGGGCCGGCGGGCTCAACGCCTACTACTACGACGACCCGCACACCGGCCGCTTCGTGCACCTGCCGTGGGATTACGACGGCGCGTTCATCCAGAGCGACTACAAGTACGTCGACCCGCTGCGCTGGGAGAAGCCCGAGCGCTCGTTCGGGCGGCCGTTCTTCGACGTGATCGTGGGCGACCCCGCCGGAGAGGCGCTGTACGTCGACACGCTCGAAGAGCTGCTCGAAGACCACTACCGCCCCGAGGTGCTCGTCGCCCGGATCGACCGGTGGCAGGCCCAGATCGAGCAGGCGATGCTCGACGACCCCAACAAACCGTTCGACGCCCAGCTCCACTACGAGCGGACCGACCGCATGCGGGCCCACATCCACCTGCGGGCCCGCTTCCTGCGCGATTGGATCGACTGCCACCGCGCCGGCGGGGTCTTCATCGCCGAGGCGGGCTGCACCGGGCGGGATTGACAGCCCCCGCCCGCCGGCCGACACTCGCCCGACCCGACCGGAGGAAGAGCCCCATGGCCCGCGCGACCCTCATGCTCCTGATCACCGCCACGGCCCTCGCCGGCTGCCAGCGCGCCGAGGAGGCCGGCGAGCCGGTGGCCGCCGGCGAGAGCGGGCAGACGGCCGCGCCGGCCGCGGAGACCCCAGAGCCGGCGGGCGACGACCCCCAGGCCCAGCTCGTCGCCCGGCTCGCCGGCGACTGGCGGATGGATCTCGAGTCGCTCGAGCGCGACCCCCAGATCGCGAAGCTGCCGCCCCAGCAGCGCATGCAGGCCCTGGTGATGGCCCGCCAGATGATGTCCGACGTGAGCTTCTCGTTCACCGAGGACGGCAAGGTCCGGCTCGGCTTCGGGCCCACCGGGCGCACGGGGACCTACACCGTCGACAAGGTGGACGGCAACGCGCTGCACATCACGACCCGCACGAAGCAGGGGGACGACGAGAGCGTGGAGAAGGTCGTGCTGCGCATCGAGGGCGACGCGATGTGGGTCACCGAGGGGGCCGATGGGCGCACCATCCGGCTGCTGCGGGGCAAGCCCGCGCCGCCGACGAGTCAGCCGACCGCCGCCGGTTCGCAGCCGGCCAACGGGCTGCCCCCGGGGCACCCTCCGGCCAACGGCCCGGCCTCCCAGCCGACGGCGCCCGCCTCCCAGCGGGCCGCGCCGGCGTCCCAGCCCAAGATGCCGGCGCCGAAGCCGGCCGATCCCGCCGCGCAGTGAGCCCGACGCCGACCGGGCCCGTCGAACCCCCGCCGTCGGGGGCCGACCGGCGGGCGGTCGCCGCGATCGGCGGGCTGAGCGTGCTGCTGTGCGCGGGCGACTTCGCCCGGCGGGCGCTGCGCGGCTGAGGCGCGGGTTCAGGGCCGACGCAGCGGCAGCACGGCCTCGGCCGGCATCCAGGCGCCGCCGCCGTCGGGCAGGATGACCTGCCGCCAGTCGCCCTCTTCGCCGCCGATCCGCACCTTGACCCCCGGCAGCACCGCCGCGACCGCCGGGTACTGCTCGCCCGGCCCCTGGCGAGCGGTGCCGTCGACGGCGACCACCCCGTACAGCCGGTCGCCGACCACCGCCTGCCGCCCGTAGAGCAGCCCCCCGGCGCCCAGGGAGACCAGCCCGAAGACCACCGCCGCGAAGCTGGCCGCGGTGCGGGTGGCGGCCCGGGTCGTGCGCCGCATCAGGTGCAGCGCGCCGAAGAGCAGGACCCAGGCCACCGCGAAGATGAGCCCCAGGGTGCGGGGGGAGAGCGCGGTCAGCAGGCCGGTGCCGGCGTCGTCCTCGCCGGGCAGGATGCTGCGCTTGTCGGCCCGCCCGCCCAGCGCCGCGTCGACGACCTGCTGGCGCACGACGCCCAGGTTGTGGGCCGCGTCGGCGTGCCCCGGGTCGAGCAGCAGCGCCTGTTCGAAGGCGTGCATCGCCGGGCCGGGTCGACCGGCCCGCGCGGCGGCGGTGCCCCGGTTGTACCAGAGGTCGGGGTGCCCCGGCGCCTGCTCGACCGCCCGGCCGTAGGCCTCGGCGGCGGCGGCGAAGTCCCCCTGCCAGAACGCCTCCCGCCCCTGCTCGGCGGCGGATGGCGTGGTCTGCGCCGTAGCGGCCATCGGCCCGAGCAGGGCCGCGCCGAGCAGGGCCGCGCCGAGCAGGGCCGCGCCGCGCAGCCGCATCGCGATGCCCATCAGCCGACCTCCCGCTCGACGGCGTCGATCGCGTCGGCCGCCCGCCCGGCCGCGCTCGCCAGCCCGCTCGCCGCGTCGGCCGCCGGGGCGAAGCGGGCGAAGTCGCACGCGTCCAGCTCTTCGAGCAGGCGCTCGATGGCCCCGTCGCCGACGCCCCGGGCGCGCAGGGCCTCCCGGGTGGCGTCCCGGGTGAGCCCGTTGAACGGCGCCCCGAATCGGCGCTCGAGATACTCCACGATCACCCGCGCGACCGCGCTGTAGCCCGCCCGGTCGCCGCCCGCCTTGCGCCCGATGCGCTCCAGCGCCAGGCGGGCGTCCCGAGCCGCCGTGCGCGCCGCGCGGCTGCCGGCGGTCGCGTCCCGCCGGGCGCGCCACCGCTCGCCGAGCCAGCCCAGCGCGAACAGCAGCGGCGCCCCGGCCAGCACCGCCGGGAACCACGCCCCCAGCCCGCCCCGGGCCTCGGCGGCGGGGTCGACCTCGGCCCGGATGTCGCGCAGCCCGGGGCCCTGCTCGCCCGCCGGCCGCTCCGCGGGGGCCTCGACCCCCGGCTCGCCCTGGACCTCGACCGTCAGGCGCGGGGTGCGGGCCACCGCGTAGCGGCCGGTGTCGGGGTCGAAGTAGGGCAGTTCGAATCGAGGCAGCGCCAGCCGCCCGCCCCGGTTGGGCCGCAGGAGCCAGGTCTGACGCCGCACGCCGGTCATCTGGCCCGCCCGGCGGGTGGTGCGGGTGTCGTCGCCGGCGGGGAAGACCTTGAAGTCGGGCATCGGCGGCAGCGTGACCGGGGGCACGTTCTGCACCAGCCCGTCGACCCGGGTCACCACCGTCAACTGCACCCCCTGCGAGGCGTCGATGCGCCGCTGGTCGACCGAGGCCGTCAGCCGGGTGCGGCCCACCGCCGGGCCGGAGAACCCCGCCGGGCGCCCCTCCACCGGCAGCGGCTTCACGGTGATCGGGACCGCCGCCGCCGTGCGGTTGATCAAGCTGCGCGGGCCGCCGAAGACCCGCATCCGCCGGACCACCATCTCGGCGCCGACCGCCGGCAGCGGCTGCGCGCCCGCCCGCAGGGGGAAGAGGGTGTAGCGAGCGACCTCCTGCCGCTCGAAGCGCAGGCCGCCGATGTCGATGCGCCGGGTGCGCGGCCGCCGGTCCTGCTTGTGCTGCTCGTTCCAGAAGCCGGTCAGGTCGATCTCGCCGACCTTGAAGTCGCGGATGCCGATGCCCTCGCGTACGTAGACGTACAGCCGGGCGTCGAGCTGCTGGCCGAGCCACACCGACTGCCCGTCGACCTCCCACCGCAGGAAGACCACCTCGTCCGGGGCCCGCTCGGCGTCGTCGCTCCCGGGTGCCTGCCCCGGGGTCGCCGGGGCCTGGGGGTTGGCGACCCCGCCGTCGGCCACCGTGATCGTGATCGGATCGGACTCCAGGGGCGCCCCGGGCACCTTGAGGGTGAAGGCGCCGATGGTGAGCCGCCCGGCCCGCTTGGGCCGCAGGTTGAGGGTGATCGTGGTGGTGCGGGTGCCCCGGAAGCCGTCGACCCGGGTCGACTCGGACTGGCCGGACAGATCCCAATCGGCCAGATCGGGCGCCGACAGCTCGATCTGGGCCCGCGCGTCGCCCTCGGTGCGGGCCCGGATGCGCACCGTCACCGCCTCGCCGAGCTGCACCGTCTGCGGGTCGGCTTCGACCCGCAGCGAGGCGTCGGCCCACGCCGCGGCGGGCCAGACGAGGGCCAGCAGCGCACCGACGATCAGGGCGACGCCCGCGAGCCGCCGGGTCACGCGGACGGGGCCGGGGGCGGCCATCAGTAGTCCTCCATCCGGGGCACGACCCGCAGCTCCTTGAGCGCCTTCTCGAGCTGCGGGTTGCGCTCGTGCTCGTCGAGGGCGTCGATCAGCTTGTCGAGGTCGATGGCCTGCTCTGGCTCCGGCTGGGGCTGGTCCTGCTGGTCCTGCTGGTCCTGCTGGTCCTGTTGATCTTGCTGATCCTGCTCCTGCTCATCCTCGTTCTGGTCCTGCTCGTCCTCGTTCTGGTCCTGCTCGTCCTCGCTCTGATCCTGCTGGTCCTGCCCGCTGTTGTCCTGGGGCGGGGCCAGCTCCAGCGAGTAGGAGTTCTCTCGGTCGCCGGCCGGGATGACCCGCACCAGCGCCTCGACCGGGGCCTCCTCGTCCGACGGCAGGTCGAGCACCATGCCGCCCTGCGCCGCCCGGCCCACCTGCTCCGGCACCTGCCCCAGGGCGTCGAAGCGCTCCACCGCCAGGGGCGCCCGCTCGGCGTCGAAGCCCACCTTGAGCTGCCGCTTCTCGCCCGGGGGCACCGTCATCCGGTACCAGTCGGCGTCCCCGGGGCAGGCCTTGAGCCCCGGCTTCTGACCGTCCTCCAGCGCGGTGGCCGACTCGGGCGCGTCGTTCTCCTCGAGCGGGTCGTCGACCGGGCACGGGGGCACGAAGTCGATCTGAAGCCCGTAGCTCACCTCGGCCGCGCCGGGCCCCGACACCTGGATGTGATACACCCCGTCCGCCTCGAGCCCGGTGACCCCGACCAGGGCCTTGCCGTCGACCATCGGCGCCTCGCGCAGCGGCCGCTCGTCGTCGGGGGCGAAGAGGGCCAGCCGCACCGCGCGGGTGTCCTCCTCCTCGAACGGCTTCAGCTCGCCGGTCAGGCGCACGAACAGGATCATGTCCCGCTTGCCCTCGACCGCGTACCAGTCCTCGTCGGTGGGGCACAGCAGGCGGTCCGTCACCTCGGGGGCCTGCTGCAAGTCGATCGGCTTCGCCTCGCCCCGGCTGTCGTCCGGCTCCCGATCGTCGTCCCGCTGCACGCAGGGCGGGTTGGCCCGATGCCAGGCCAGCTCCATGTTCCACCGGGCGTCCTCGTCGTCCGGGCGCAGCGCGAGCACCTGCCCGAAGTCGATGACCGCGCCCTCCCACAGCGTCTTCGCCGCCGCGGGGTCCTCCTCGGCCCCGGCCCGCCCGATCGTGACCAGCCCCCGGGCGAAGAGCAGCCGGGCCCGCAGGTCGGCGCTGGGGCGCTCGGCGAGCGGCTGCGGCGGCAGGTCGTCGATCTGGCGCTCGGCCTGCCGCTTCGCGTCCCGCTCGGCGAGCCCCCGCAGGGCCTGATCGAGGCTGCTCGACGCGTCGTCCCACCGCTCGAGCGCGACGTAGGCCTGGGCCCGGGCGAGGTGCACCTCGGGCGCGTCGGCCTCGACCTCGGCCAGGGTGCTCAGCGCCGACTCGGCCTCGGCGTCGCGCAACTGGGTCCGGGCGGTCTCCACGTCGGGCTGGTCGCACATCATCGGCCCGAAGCCGACGAGCCCCAGCGACAGGAGCACAATCCGCAGCCTCACGCCTCCCCCTCCCGCCGGGGCCGACGGCGGCGCTCGCCGATCAGCAGGTCCAACAAGAGCAGCAGGATGGCCGGAAACAGCACGTACTGGAACTTCTCGCCGTAGCGGTGGCGCATCGCCGACTCGAGCGCCGACTTCTGCAGCGTCTCCAGCTCGGCGGCGATCATGCTCGACACGTCGTCGCCGTCGTATTGGAAGACCCGCTGGCGGTCGGTGGCCTCGGGGTCGGCCAGCCGGGCCAGGTCTTCGAGCAGGGACACGTCCAGCTTCGAGTAGATCGGCTTGCCGGCGCTGTCCTTCTGGTAGCCCTGATGGCTGCCGTCCTCGCCGACGATCGGGATGGGCTCGCCCAGCCGGGTGCCCACCGCTACCGCGTAGAGCCTCACCCCGGCCTCGGCCGCCTTGCGGGCCGCCTCCCGGGCCGCCTCGCCGTCGTCGCCGGCCACGTCCTCGCCGTCGGTGATGAGCAGCAGCACCCGGCTGCGGCTCGACCGATCGCCGCGGTCCTCGGCTCCGGTCAGCAGCGCCACGCCCTTGTCGATGGCCATCGCGAGGTTGGTGCCGCCCACCGGCATCTGCATCGGGTCGAGGCTGTCGAGGTACAGCCGGATGGCGCTCTGGTCGGCCGTCAGCGGCGACTGCACGAAGGCCACCCCGGCGAACGGCACCAGCGCGACCCGGTCGCCGACGAGCTGGGCCAGCAGCGTGCGGAGCTGCATCCGGGCCGCCTCGATGCGCGAGGGCTGCACGTCGCGGGCGAGCATCGACTTGGAGATGTCGAACCCGATGGCGATGTCGATGCCCGTCTGCCGCAGCGCCTCCGGCCGGCGCCCGTACTGCGGGCGGATCGCGGCCACCACCGCCAGGGTCAGCGCCAGCCCCACCACGAGCTGCTTGAGCAGCCGCCGCTCGGGGCTGAGGGTGGCGATCAGGCGCAGCACCAGCGGGTGGTCCCCGGCCCGGGCCGCCAGATGGCGCCGGATCAGGTGACCGTAGACCCACAGCGCGATCGCGGCGACCGGCAGCGCCAGCAGCCACCACATCTCGGGCTGGCCCCACCTCATGGGAACCTCCGCAAGACGGTCTGCGACAACAAGATCTCCAGCATCAGCAGCGCCAGCGCCGGCAGCAGGAGCGAGAGGTACTTCTCGTCCTTGTCGGCGGCGGCGTAGTCCACCAGCCGCGACTTCTCGAACTCGTCGAGGATGTTCTGGAAGTCTTCGGCCAGCTCCTGCTCGTTCTCCGAGCGGTAGAACCGCCCCCCGCCCTTCTCGGCGATCTGCTCCAGCAGCGCCGGGTTCACGTCGTTGTCGACCTTGCGGTACATCTGCTGGCCGGTGAACAGGTCCACCGAGCCGGTGGGCTGGCGGGTCTGGTCCTCGGAGCCGACGAGGATGGTGAAGACCTTGACCCCCCGCTCGGCGGCCTCGGCGGCCATCTGCAGCGGGCTGACCTGGCTGCCGTTGTCCTCGCCGTCGGTGATGAGGATGACCAGCCGGGTCTTGGCCTCGCTGTCCCGCAGGCGGGCGATGCTCATCGCCAGCGCGTTGCCGATGGCGGTGCCCGACCCGTCGATGTCGTCCAGCTTCAGCCGGTCGAGGATGTCCAGCATCACCCCGTAGTCCAGGGTCAGCGGGAACTGCAGGAAGGCCTCCTTGCCGAAGACGACCAGGCTCACCCGGTCGTACTGCCGGCTCGAGATGAAGTCCCGCAGCACCTGCACCCCCGCGGTGAAGCGGTCGCGGGGCTGCTCGCCAGCGTTGCGCAGCTTCACGAGGTCGGCGTCGCTGATGTCGATCGAGCGCATCGAGCCCGACATGTCGAACGCGACGACGATGTCGATGCCCTCCACCTCGGCGGTCTCGGCCTCGGGCAGCTGGGGCCGGGTCAGCGCGGCCAGCATCAGCCCCAGCGCGGCGAAGCGCAGCAGCAGCGGGGCGTGGGCCAGCCGGGCCCGCCAGCCGCGGCGTACGTGCTTCACCCGCTCCCGGGCGGGGAACCGCAGCCCCGGCGCGTGGGCCCAGCGCTTGCGCCAGCCGTGGATCGCGCCCAGCGCGGTCAGGCCGACCAGCACCCAGAACGCCACCACCGCGGTCAGCTCGTAGTCGGGCCAGATCACGTCCGCCCCTCCTTGGTCGGCGGCGCGTCGGGGATCCGGGTCAGGGTGATGAAGCCCCGCGCCTGCCGGGTGACGGTGTCGATCGCCGACTCGGTGGGGCTGAAGTCGGCGAACTTGACCAGATCGGTCTCGGCGAGGAAGTCGTCGAGCCCCATCCGCACCTCGGCCGGGAGCTGCCGGGCCTCGGCCCAGGCCCGGATCTGGTCGCTGGTCATCTCGGGGCCGTCGATGCCGAACCGCCGCTGGAGGTAGCGCCGCACGATCTCCGAGAGACGCACGTAGAACTCGCCGACCCGGCCCTCGGCGGGCAGATCCTCGGCCAGCAGAGCCTCGAGCTCGGCGAAGGCGATGACGTGGGCCGGCCGGGGGTCCACCGGCGGGCCCGGGTCGACCTGCCGCCCGTCGAGGTACCGCTTGACGAGCACCCCGACCCCGACCCCGAGACCGACGCCGCCGAGCACGCACAGCGCGATGAACAGCGGCCAGTTGAAGACCCGGTAGGGCAGGGGGCCGTGGCGCTGGAAGAAGCCGTCCCGGGCGGCGGCGTCGTCGCCTTCGGCCCCGCCGGTCGGGGTCTCGAAGGTGCGGAACTTCGGATCGGTCGCCCCGCCGAGCACGCTGCCGACGGGCACCACCTGGGGCGGCACCGCCACCGTGCCCTGGCCGCCGGTGGCCTCGGTGTAGACGACGGAGAGGCCGCGCACCCGCACCTTCTTCATCGAGTCCGGCCGCACGCCGAGGGTGCGCACCGTCTCGAGCAGGCCGTCGTCCCGGGGCTTCGCCGGGGTCGGCGGGTCGACGGCGAAGCGCTCCGGCGCGGTGACCTCGATGCTGACCTCGGGGCGGTGGACCGCGGTGAGCGTGCAGACCAGCCGCTCGCCGATGCGCACCGGGTCGGGGGCGCACGCCATCTGGATGGCGGGGGGCGGCCCCTGAGCGGGCGGGGGGCCGGGCGGCGGCGCGTCGGGCGGGCCGGCGTCGGCGGTCGGGGGCGGGCCGCCGTCCGCGCTCCGGGCCAGCGTGGGCAGCGCGCACAGCGCCGCCAGCAGCGCCGCGGTGGTGATGGGGGTCGACCGCCTCATCCGCGCCTCGCCCGGACCTTGAAGTACTTGACCAGCGGCGCCGCGTAGTCCCGGGCGTCCGTGCGGACCTCGATCGGGGTGACGCCGTAGCGTTTGAGGTCGCCGTCCCGCGCCGCCCGCCGCTCGGCCTGGGCCCGGTCGTAGCCCCGGCGCACGCCCGCCCGCCCGGCGTCGAGCGCGTACAGCCCGCCGCCCTCGGCGTCCTCGAAGAAGACCAGCCCCAGGTCGGGCAGCGCCTCCTCGGCCGGGTCGACCACCGTCAGCGGCACCAGATCGTGGCGCTTGGCGGCGACGTGCAGCGGCCGCTCGTAGCCCTCGTCGAGGAAATCCGAGATGAGGAAGACCACCGCCGAGCGCCGCTGCACCTTGGCCACGAAGCTCAGCGCCTCGCCCAGGTCGGTGCCCTCGCCCACCGGGTCGAAGCGCAGGATCTCGTCGATGAGCCGCAGGACGTGCTTGCGGCCCTTCTTGGGCGGCACGTAGATCTCGACGGTGTCGGTGAACGCCACCAGCCCCACCCGGTCGCCGTTCTTGATGGCCGAGAACGCCATCATCGCCGCCAGCCGGGCCGCCACCCGCCGCTTCTCGTCGCCGACGGTGCCGAAGGCCATCGAGCCCGACATGTCGACCATGATCAACACCGTCAGCTCGCGCTCTTCGACGTAGGTCTTGACGTAGGGCTCGCCGGTGCGGGCGGTCACGTTCCAGTCGATGGTGCGGGGGTCGTCGCCGGGCAGGTAGGCCCGCACCTCGTCGAACGACATACCCCGCCCCTTGAAGACGGAGTGGTACTGACCGGCCATCTGCTGGTTGACCAGCCGGCGGGTCACGATCTCGATGCGGCGGATCTCCGCCAGCAGCTCGCGGGAGAGGGCAGCCATGGCGCGGTCAGGGCACCTCGACCGCGTCGAGCACCCGGGCGACGAGGTCGTCGGCGGTGACCTCCTCCGCCTCGGCCTCGTAGGTCGGGATGACCCGGTGGCGCAGGATGTCGGGGGCGATCGCCTTGATGTCCTCGGGGATGACGTAGCCCCGCCGCTTCATGAACGCGTGGGCCCGCGCCGCCCGGGCGAGCCAGATGCTGGCCCGGGGGCTGGCCCCGTACTCGACCATGCGGGCGAAGTCGCGGCCGAGGCCCGACACCCCCTCCGGCTCGCGGGTCGCGAAGACGATGTCGAGCACGTACTCCTTGACCTTGTCGTCGACGTAGATCTCCGAGATCACCTGACGGGCCTCGGAGATGCGGGCGGGGGTGATCACCGGCTTGATGTCGGGCGGCGAGGGGTCGAGCTGGCGGCTGATGATCTCCCGCTCCTCGTCCCGGCCGGGGTAGCCCACCTCGACCAGCATCATGAACCGGTCGACCTGGGCCTCGGGCAGCGGATAGGTGCCCTCCTGGTCGATCGGGTTCTGGGTCGCCATGACCAGGAACGGCCGCTCGAGCGGGTAGGTCGTATCGCCGATGGTGACCTGCTTCTCCTGCATCGCCTCGAGCAGCGCGCTCTGCACCTTGGCCGGGGCCCGGTTGATCTCGTCGGCGAGGATGATGTTGGCGAAGATCGGCCCCTTCTTGGGGGTGAACTCGCCGCTGCGGGGGTTGTAGATCAGCGTGCCGATGAGGTCGGCCGGCAGCAGGTCGGGGGTGAACTGGATGCGCTGGAACCGCGCCTCCATCGTCGCCGCGAGCGTATTGACCGTCAGGGTCTTGGCCAGCCCGGGCACGCCCTCGAGCAGCACGTGGCCCCCGGTGAGCATACCGAGCAGCACCCGCTCGACCATCTGGCGCTGGCCGACGATGACCTTGTCGACCTCGTGCAGCACGTCGCCCACGAAGCCGCTCTTCTCGCGGACGAGCTCGTTGATGACCCTGACATCCCCTTGCACGTTGGGACCTCCCGCTGATGGCTGTTGGCGGCGCGTCTCTAAGCACCGGGCGGCCGGTGTCAACCGCCGACCCCCCCGGGCCATTCCCGGCGGGGCCGGCCTGAGGCGGCCATTCCCCGGGTTTCCCCGGCGAGCGCTTGACGCCGACCCCGTCGGGTCCCATCATTCGGCGCTTGCTCACCCAGCCGGAGGTCCCGATGAACGTGCCCGAAGACAAGCTGCTCGACAAGCGCCTGGTCCGCCGCCACATCGAGCGGGGCCTGGTCGCTCAGGCCACCTACGACAAGGCGATGTCCGATCTGCCCGACGCCGTCGAGAACGCGGCGGTGGTCCAGGTCGAGGTCTCCTCGGTGGGCGTCTCCGACGTCCAGGCCAAGGACACCGGCGACAACGAGTAGCCCCCGACGCCACCCCCCTTCGATGGAGCCGCCGATGACCGACGACGCACACACCGGCCGCATCGTCGACACCCCCGACCCCGACGGGGGCCCCGAAGCGCTCAAGAGCCGCACCCTGCGCGAGATGACGTTCTCGACCCACGTCATCTCGCTCAACGCCATGGCGCTGATGCACCTCGGCGAGATGGAGGGGGTGCCCGACGCCGAGCGCGATCTCGACGCCGCCCGCCACACCATCGACACCCTGATGGTGCTGCGCGAGAAGACCGCCGGCAACCTCACGCTCGAAGAAGAGAAGCTGCTCGAGAGCGTGCTCTACGACCTGCGGATGAAGTTCCTGCGCCACGCCGGCGGACGGTGAACCGACCGACGCTGCTCGCGCTGGCCGCGCTCGCCTTCGGGTGCCGCGAGCCCTCGACGCCCGCGCCGGGGCCGCCCCCGGCCACCGAGCCCGCGATGCAGGCCCCCGCTGCGGCCGACCCCAGCGCCCGCGCGCCCCGGGCCCCGACCGACGTGCGCCGCGCGGCGCCGGCCGAGGCCGACGGCGGGTCCGACATCACCCCCCGGGCGCCCACCGATCTGATCGGATCGGCCCCGCCCGAGCCTCCCCGGATCCGGCTGCGCCCCGAAGGCCCCCGCCCCCGGGCGCCGCTGCCCGCGGGCACCGTCGGCGGGCCCGACTTCTCGGCGGTCTTCGACGCGGTGGCCCCCTCGGTGCTCGGGGTCGTCGCCGGGCGGCTGGTCGACGGCCGCTTCCAGGCCGATCGCACCGGCACCGGCTTCGTCTGGGACAGCGACGGCCGGGTCGTCACCAACGCCCACCTCATCGGCGACGCCCCCCGCATCCGCATCCGCACCCGGGAGGGGCGGGTCACCCGGGCCCGGCTGGTGGGGCTCGACGCGGCGACCGATCTGGCCGTGATCGACCCCGGGCCGCTCGACCTGCCCCCGGTGGCCCTCGCCCCCACCGAGAGCGTGCGCCCGGGGGCCTGGGTCGCCGCGGTGGGCAATCCCCAGGGCATGGCCCACTCGATCACCGTCGGCGTCGTCAGCGCGGTCGGCCGGCGCACGCTGCCCCCCGGGGCGCCCGAGCTGGCCGAGTTCATCCAGAGCGACGTGGCGGTCGACGTGGGCAGCAGCGGCGGCCCGCTGGTCGACACCCGGGGTCGGGTCGTGGGGCTGAACACCGCCGTCGTCGGGGGCAAGCTGACGTTCTCCATCCGGGTCGACATGGTGCACACGGTGGCCGAGCGGCTCATCGCCGACGGGGCGTTCGTGCGGGGCTTCGCCGGCATCTACACCGGTCGGGTCACCGCCAAGGTGGCCCGGGAGGCGGGCCTCGAGCGCCGCCGGGGGGTGCGGGTGCGGGGGGTGGTGAAGGGCGGCCCGGCGGCGCAGGCCGGCATCCGCCCGGGCGACGTGCTGCTCGAGTTCGGGGCGCACGCGGTGGACGAGCCCGAGGCGCTGCCCTGGCTCGTCGCGGCGACCCGACCGGGCACGGCGGTGCCGGTTCGCCTCGTGCGGGGCACCGCCCGGGAGACGCTGACGCTGACGGTGGGCGCATCGGACCAGTGATCGGTGCGGCGAAGCGCGGCCTTCAGTCCCCGCCGAGCAGGTCGACCTTCTTCTCCCCCGACTTGCCGTCGCCCGTCGCCGGGCCGTCGCCTTCGCCGAGGGTGATGATGCCCCGCGGCTTGCGCGGCTTGCCCTCCGGGCGCTCCTCGGCCGCCGGCTTGCCGATGGGCAGCACGCCGGTCGCCGCGGGCTTGTCGGGCGGCGGCTCGACCGGCTGGACCCGGACGGGCTCGGGCGGGGTCTCGGGCCGGATCGCCGCCCCGTCGGCGGGGTCCGGCTTCGGGCTCGGCTCGTCGCCCTTCGCCTCGACCCGCGCGGCCCGCTCGGCGGCCAGCGCGCGGGCCGTCGCCTCCGCCGCTGCCCGGGCCTCGGCCGCCGCCGCCTGGCGGTCCGCCTGCCGGGCCTTCCACCGCTTCACCGCCTCCGGATCGACCTGCTTCGCCTCGGGCTCCAGCTCGAGCGCGCGGCTCCAGCCGCCCCGGCGGGCCTCCTCGGCCGAGAGCGTCACGGTCTGCGGCGCGTGCCCCTCGAGGGTGAGCGTGAGCCGGCGCACGTCCGTCGGCAGGATGCCGCTCCACGGGGTCTTGCCCAGGAGCTGGCCGTCGGCCAGCCGGATGCTCGCCCCCTCGGGCGTGCTGGCCAGCGTGTTCAGCCGGGCGGTGGGCGCGGCGTCGACCGGCGACGCGTCGACCGGCGCCGCGTCCGGTGGCGGGGGCGCGACCGGCGCGGCGTCGGCCGGCCTCGGCGGCGGGGCGGCGCTGTCGGCGGCCGCGGTCGTCACCGTCGCCGCGTCGGCAGGCGGCGCGGGGGGCGGCGTCGGCGGGCGCAGCACCAGGAAGAGCGCCACCCCGGCCAGCAGCACGATCGCCGCGATCAACGGCCACCGGGGGCCGCCCGCCAGCGGGGGCGGCTCGGGGTCGGGCGGCCGGCGGGGCGGAGGCGGTGGCGGCGGGTCGTCGAGCGGGGGCGGCACCACCACCTGATCGGGCGCGTGGTCCATCTGGGGCAGGTTCTCGAACGAGTCCTCCATCTCGTCGAGGAAGCCCTCGTCGTCGACGTCGGACGGCGCCGGCGGCGTGGCCAGCCCCATCACCGCCAGCCGGGCCTCCGCGGCCCCCGCGAAGCGCTCGGCGGGCTGCTTGGCCATGAGCCGCTCGACCACCGCCTGGGCCGTCTCGAGCGCGGGCAGCTCCACCCCCCGGTCGGCCAGCCGGGGCACCGGGCGGGTCAGGTGCGCCCGGCGCAGGTCGGCCCGGCTGCCTTCGAACGGCGGGCGGCCGGTCAGCAGGTGCACGAGCAGCGCGCCGACCGCGTACAGGTCGCTCTGGGCGTCCCCCTGACCGGTGGCGAACAGCTCCGGCGCCCGATAGCGCAGCGCGTCGGCCGGCGGATCTTCGTCGGGTCGACCCAGCGGCGGGTCGGGCGCCTCGGGCCGGGTGAGGCCGACGTCGAGCACGGTCACCGTGGGGCCGTCGCCGTCGTCGTCGCCCAGGAAGATATCGGCCGGCTCGAGGTCGAGGTGGGGCAGCCCCTCGGCGTGGGCCGCGCCGAGCGCGTCCAGGATCCGGGCGGTGATGGCCACCGCCTGCGCCGGGGCCAGCGGCGCCTCGCGCCCGAGCCGCTCGCCGAGGCTGACCCCTTCGAGCAGCTCCATGATCACGTAGACGTCGCCGTCCACCGTCGAGCCGTGCCCGTGGATCGAGACCAGATGGGGATGACGGACCGCCGCGATGCGCCGGGCCGCCGCCTGGAGGGCATCGCGCTGCGCCTCGCCCTCGACCGGCACGACCTTGACCGCGACCCGCGGCTCGTCGCCCCGGGCGGCCTCCCAGATCGTCGCCCCGCCGCGCCCGACACCGATGAGGGCTTCGAGCACGCACCCGCCGACCGATTGCCCCGCGCGGTCGGCCACCAGCGGCGTCCCGTCGTCGGGGCAGCGCGCGTCGGGCGCGTCGAACCGCTGCCGACACTGGGGACACAGCCACTTCACCGATGGACCTCCGGTGGTCGGACGAGGTTGCCGGGCGACGCGTGGTGGGGTATGACGCTCGCCTCTCAGGTATGTAGCGCGCCGGGACGGGCGCCGACAACCGCCTTGTCGGCCCACATCCGGGTGTCGAGCACCGGTGGAAGGCCCGGCCGTAGGGGGCTGCGCCGGCCTCGGCGCGGGGTGAGACACAGAGAGTTGGCCAGCCGAGCCCGACTTGGCCTACGATGGCCGTCGATTCGGCGCGGAGGAGCGAGAGTGAGCCGGACTTCGCAGCTCGTGAGGGGAATGCTGCTGAGCGCGCTCGTGACGGGCCCCGCGGTGGCGCAGACCGGCGGCGACGCCGATCCGGTCGAAGCGCTCGCCGCCCAGGGCCTCGAGTGCTTCCAGAAGCGCGACTTCAACTGCGCGGTGGACAAGTACCGCGAGGCCTACCGCATCGAGCCGGTCGCCGCGCTCCTCTACAACATCGCGTTCATCTACGACAAGAAGCTGGAGCAGCTCCAGCTCGCCCGGGACTACTACTTCCGCTACGTGAAGGCGCCGGACCCCGACCCCGACACGAAGCTCGCCGCGCTCGAGCGCATCGTCGAGATCGACCAGATCCTCAAGGACCGGACGCCCGATCCCAAGGACGACCCCGATCCCCCGCCGCCCCCGCCGCCTCCGCCGCCCGACGACACCCAGCTCTACGCCGGCTGGGCCACGCTCGGGGCCGGGGTGCTCATCGGCGGCGTCGGCGGCGTCTTCGGCCTGCTCGCCTCGCAGGCGGCCGACACCCAGTCGAGCACCACCGACCCCGGCGAGTGGAACGACATCCGGGACTCGGCGCCGACCCAGGCCGTCATCGGCGACATCGGCATGATCGTCGGCGGCGCGGCCATCGTCACCGGCCTGGTGCTGGTGCTGACCCACGACGACGGCACCCAGCCGGCCACCGAGGCCGGCGCCTCGCTCCAGGTCGCGCCGAGCGCCTCGGGCTTCGGGCTGTCCATCGGCGGCGCCTTCTGACGCATCGCCCGTCCGCCGGGCGCGGCCTCCAGCCGCCGACCGGCAACCCCCCATTGCCTTTGCCCACCCGTCCGGAGTGAACTGGAGTCGGCGCACCGTGCGTCGAAAGGCCCCCGAGGCCCATGGAGCACCTGCACGATACCGGACGCCTGCGGCGGCGGCCGGCGGTCCACCCCGAGCGGCGGACCCTGCCGCCGGCCGAGCCGCTCTCGCGGCGCCACGGCTGCTCCATCGCCGCGCTGCGGGCGCTGGCCCGCGACCGACCCCAGGCCTTGATGCACGTCTTCGTCGACCCCGCCGGGCATTACGAGATCTGGCGGGCGGCGCGTCTGGTGCAGCGCATCGCCCACTTCGCCGGCGCCCTGGCCCGGGACGGCGTAGGGCCCGGTGACCGGCTGGTCCTGGGCATCGCCGAGCCCCTCGATCTGGTCACCGCGTGGCACGCCTGCGCCTGGCTCGGCGCGGCCCCGGTGGTCTACGGCCGCCCGCTGGGCCGTCGGCGTGACGGGCACTGGCGGCGGGAGATGGTCGACGTGCTCGTCGACCTCGACCCCCGGGTGGTGCTGGTCGACGACGACTTCGCCGAGCGGGCCACCGAGCATCTCCAGATCACCCGCGCGATCTGGCGCCGGATGCGGGCGGTCGAGGCGGCGATCGCGGCCGGGGTCGACGTGCCCCCGCCCGTCACGCCCCGGACCGACGAGACCGCCTTCTTCGCGCTGACCCAGGGCAGCACCACCGGCGCGCCCCGCCCCATCGCCATCGAGCACGGCGCGCTGCTCGCCCGGCTCGACGAGCTGGTGGCCCACTGCGCCGGCCGGGCGACCGATCTGGTCTGCTCGTGGCTGCCGCTCAACCCCCGCAACGGCCTGCTCTCGGCGGTGCTCGTGCCCGCGCTCTACGGGGTGCCCTCGGTGCTCGTCGACCCCATCGCCTTCATGTTCGAGCCGGCGATCTGGCCGTGGGCGATGCACGCGTTCCGGGGCAGCATCACCACCGCGCCCGGCCGGGGGTATCACGTCTGCGCCCGGGCGGTGCACGACGCCGATCTGGCCGACCTCGACCTGGGCGACTGGCGGCTGGCGCTGGTCGGCGGCGAGATGACCCACCCCGAGCACCTCGACAGCTTCGAGTCCCGGTTCGCCCCGCTCGGGTTCCGTCGGCGGGCCTTCACCGCGGCTTACGGCGGTGCCGAGTCGATGGGCATGGCCACTTGCGGCGCCCTCGGCGACCCGCCGCGGGTCGACGTCATCGACGCCGACCGCCTCTCGACGGCTGGTTTGGCCACGCCCGACGGGCTCGAGCCGACCTCGATGATGGGCGTCGGCCGGTGCATGCCCGGCCTCGAAGCGCGCATCGTCGACGCCGCCGGGCGCCCGGTCGGTGAGCGGGCGCTGGGGGCGCTCGAGCTGCGGGGCGCCGGGCTGGGTCGAGCGATCGGCGCCGGGGCGCCCGAGTCGGGCGGCTGGCTGGCGACGGGGGACGTCGGCTATCGGGTGGATGACGAGCTGATCGTCTGTGGGCGGAGCACCGACCTGCTGCGCATCGACGGGCGCCGCTGCCCGGCGGTGGTCGCCGAGCGGGCGCTCGATCGCCTCACCGACATCCGCTGGGGCTGCGTCGTGATCGATCAGGCTCCACCCGGCGCCGAGCGCTCCTCGCCGGTCGTCGTCTTCGAGCATACGAGCTGCGATCGGGACACCCTCGACGCGCTGGTGCGGGACGTCGAGGCGATCTTCGCCGAGGTGGTCGGCCACCCCCCGGATCGGGTCGTGCCGGTGCGCCAGCAGGGCCTGCCCCGGGCGCCCAACGGCCAGCTCCGCCGAGCGCGGGTGCTGGCGATGCTCAAGGCCGGCGCGCTGGCCCCGCCGCTGCCCGGCTTGCGCCTCCTGCGCTGACCGCGGCGCTTGAAACCAGGGCCCGGTCGTGGTCCAACCGGGCCATGACCACCTCCGACGACCGCAGCCGGACCGAGCGCCGCCGCGCCGAGCGGGCGCTGCTCGACGAGCGCAAGGCCCTGCTCGACGCCCTCGCCGGGCTGCCCCCCGAGGCGCGCGCCGCGATCCCCGGCCCGCCCGACCTGCGCGCAGCGATCGAGCAGATCACCGACATGAAGGCCGACTCGGCCCGCCGACGCATCATCCGCCACTTCGCCCGCCGCACACCCGAGGCGGCCTGGCCCGACCTGCGGGACGCGCTCGCGACGCTGAAGGGGCTGCCTCCGGAGGCGGTCGTCACCGTCGAGGACGAGCAGGCCGCCGACTGGGCCGGGCGCCTGATCGAAGACGGAGACGCGGCGCTGGCCGGGTTCCTCGACCGCTTCCGGGCGGTCGATCGCAACCATGTGCGCCGCTTGCAGCGCAACGCCCGCAACCGTGAGGGATCGGCGGCCGCCCGGGCCCGGGCGGCGCTCGAAGAGGCGATCAAGGAGGCCCTGCTCGCCGAGGAGGGCGACGGGTGAGCGCCCGTCGACCGGCGTTCACCCGCCGGCTTTCATCTGTCCGGCGAGATAGTTCTGCAGGCCGACCTGCTCGATGAGGCCGAGCTGGGTCTCGAGCCAGTCGATGTGCTCCTCCTCGCTGACGAGGATCTTCTCGAGCAGGACCCGAGTGCCGTGGTCGTCCTGCTCGGTGACCATCTCGATCGCCCGCCGCAGCCGGGGCACCGCCTGGTACTCCATCTGCAGGTCGAGTTCGAACTGCTCCTTGACCGTCTCGCCGATGGTGACCTTGCCCAACCGCTGCACGTTGGGCACGCCGTTGAGGAAGAGGATGCGCTCGATGAGCCACTCGGCGTGGCGCATCTCGTCGATGGACTCCTCGCGCACGTAGGCGTGCAGCGCGTCGAGACCCCAGTCCCCGCACATCTTGGCGTGCAGGAAGTACTGGTTCACCGCGGTCAACTCGCCGGTGAGGATCTCGTTGAGGACGTTGATTGTGGCTTTGTCGGGCTTGCGGTCCACGGGGCCTCCTCGAAGGCGCCCGCCGATCCCGCCGGGCGCGTCAGCTTGTGGGGGTGCGGGTCGTCGACCGATGCTCGCGCAGCATGCGCCGCAGCTCGGGTCGGCACTGTCCACAGTCTCCACCGGCGCCGCAGCTTCGCTTCAGCGCCGCCAGATCGACCGCACCCCGTCGCGCGGCGTCGCGCACGTCGCGGTCGGTCACCCCTTCGCATATACAGATGATCATCGCAACGTGCTCCGTCGCGTCCATCCCCTGGACCGTATTCAAGAAAATATCGGCAATCGACATTCGGTTTCAATTGATTACCGAGAAAAACCGATCCCGGGCATCCGTCGGGCGGCGGCGCGCGGCGCGCGGACGTGATATGAGAGCGGACCCACGACGCGGAGGCACGGCCGGATGGCGGCGGAGCAACTCCAGGATCTCTTCATCGGCATCGCCGGTCTCATCGGAGCCGGCAAGACGACGCTGGCGACCTCGCTCGGCGCCCACCTCGAGCTGCCGGTCTACTTCGAGCCGGTGCAGGACAACGAATACCTGGCCGACTTCTACCGCGATCCGAAGAGCTACGCCTTCGCCACCCAGATCTACCTGCTCAACCGCCGCTTTCAGCAGCATCAGGAGATCATCTGGCGCGGCGGGGGCGGGGTGCAGGATCGCACGATCTACGAGGACGCGGTGTTCGCCAAGACCCTGGTGACCCAGGGGCTGCTCGAAGAGCGCGACTACCGGACCTACCTCGACCTGTTCCGGCACATGAGCAACTTCATGTGCCGGCCCAACCTGATCGTCTACCTCGACCTCAGCCCGGCGTCGTCGATGGCCCGCATCCAGCAGCGGTCGCGGGACGTGGAGTCGGGCATCAGCATGGAGTACCTCGCCGCGCTGCACGCCGAGTACGAGCGCTTCATCCACGACATCGCCCGCACGGTGCCGGTGATCCGGGTCTCGTGGGAGGAGTACCGCGACGTGGAGGAGATGGCGGGGGTGATCGAGCGGGAGTATCTGCACGGCAGCTTCCTGCGCACGGTGCAGTGGACCCCGACCGGCTGAGGCCGATGAGCCCGCCCGTCAGAAGCGACCGATGAGCCCGACCCCGCCCGGCAGCGGCACGAGCGCCGCCTCGGTCTTCGCCTCGCCGTCGAAGACGCCGTACTCGAGCGCCAGCATCGCGCCCCCGCCGACCAGGGCGGCGGCGCCCAGGCCCCACAGCACGTAGGCCGCGGTGCCCGCGCTGTCGTAGCGCTCGGTGGCCTCGTCCTTGTCGGCCACCAGCGCCCGCTGCTCGTCGGAGTCGGACGTCCCCCGCAGCGACGCCACCGCGGCGTCCCGGTCGTCGGAGGCGGCGAGCGCCTCGGCGTAGAAGACACCCCCCAGCGCGCCGAACAGCGCGCCGGCGCCGAGGGTCGACCAGCCGGCGATGCCCAGGGCGCTCATGCCCTCCGGCGGCGGCGGCGGCGCCTCGACCTCTCCGAAGGCCAGCTCGACGTACTCCCCGGTCGACAGCCCGAGGTTGCGGGTCCACGGCTTGCCGTTGGCCGGGGTCACCCGCAGCACCCGCTTGCCCGGCTCGGCCCGGACGAGGCCATCCTCGAGCTCGGCCGGCTGGCCGTCGATGGTGATCTGCGAGTTGAGAGGCAGGCCGACGATGCGGATGCGGGCCCGGCGAGCGGCGGCGATGGTCTTCTCCATCACCCGGATGCGCCGCTGAACCTCGCCCCGATCCTCGGCCTGGGGGCCGATGCGCTTGAGGTAGGACTGGTAGTGCACGATCGCCTTCTCGGGATCGCCCATCTCCTCGGCGGCGCGGGCCATGTTGTAGAGCAGGATCGGCACCGGATCGAGGTTGTAGGCCGCCTGGAACTGCTCGGCGGCCGAGCGGTAGTCCTTGGCCTTGAAGAAGGCCCGCCCCTGCTCGAAGTAGACCGCCGCCTGCTCCTGAGCGGTGAGCTGCTTCTCGGCCGGCGCCGCGTCGGCCGGCACCTGGGCCGCGGCCGGGCCGGCCGCGAGGGCCATCGTGAGCAGGCCATGGGGGAGTCGACGCATCACGCGGCATCCTCCGGCGCCGGGCGCCCGCTGTCAAGATGGCGGGTCGTGGGCCGGCTCGGCTCGCCGTCGGCCTCGCTGCCCGGCCAATGGCCCGCGAGCGCCGGTTCTCCGGGGTCCCGGCCGACCCCCGAACGAC
The DNA here is from genome assembly GCA_030426085.1 of bacterium. GTDB lineage: Bacteria > Myxococcota_A > Bradymonadia > UBA7976 > UBA1532 > JACKDM01. The sequence goes on from JAUHYW010000004.1 coordinate 217,168, forward strand.
GGCGCCGACCCCGCCGCCCCACTAACGGATTCGATCGGGGGCTGTCGGTGGGTCGAGCTCCTCAGCGCCCCGGATCAGGGCGCTGAGGGCGTGCTGGGTGAAGTCGATGCGCACCTCCTGCTCGACGAGCGAGCGGCGGATGCCGCCCGCAGCCGCCGCGGGGTCGGGCATCATCCAGGCGTTGTCCGGCCGGATGCGCTCCCGGGACAGCGCGTCGAGCGCGCCGGCGATCTGGGCGTCGAGGGTGTCGAGGGCCCCGTCGCCGAGGCCGTGCTGCCGGGCGAGGGCCCGGGTGGAGACGATCGCCTCGCTGAACCCGGCCGCGCCCGGCGCCTGGGGCACCATCAGCCCGCTGAAGCCGTAGTGCCCGGCGAAGTCGGCGTTGTCCCAGCCCTCGGGCTCGTATTGCAGCCGGCGCACGAACTCGGCGTAGCCCATGCAGAAGTCGAGGTACTGGGACTTGCGCAGCCGGGGGTAGGCCTCCTCGGCGGCGATGCAGGTCCAGTGGTCGGCCCCGTAGATGAACCACCCCAGGAAGTAGCCGGCGTACTTGGGGCCGGTCAGGTAGTCCAGGGCCCGCTCGGCGGCCTCGAGATCGCGGGCGTCGCCGAGCACCTCGTGGGCCATGACGAGCGCCAGCGCGGCCTCTTCGCTGTAGAACATGCTGCGCTTGTAGATGTTGGGCACCGCGGTGGGCACGTGGAAGTCGTGGTAGAAGTCGCCGTTCGGCTTCTGCATCGACCGGATCCAGGCCGCGAGCCGGCGGGCGGTGTCGGCGTAGCGGGCGTCGTCGGTGCGCCGCTGATACTCGAGCATGCCCACCAGGGTCAGCGCGCTCGAGCCGAGGTCGGCGAAGTCGCCCCGGGCCTTGGGCACGCAGGTCCGGCTGGGGTCGCCGCACTCGGCGGGCATGGCCTCGATCAGCCAGCTCATCGCCTTCTCGGCGCCGGCCCGGAACCGGGCCTCACCGGTCAGCCCGTACAGCAGCGCCAGGGCGTACACCGTGCCCGCGTGGCGGGGCACGCTGTACGCGTCGCCCTTGGGGTGGTGGTCGGTCAGCGGGAAGTACTGGTAGTGGAACCGGTTGTCGGGTCGGATCTGGCGCAGCACGAAGTCGCCCCCGTCGACCGCCGCCCGGCGCCAGGCGTCGGGGCCGGTGTCGACCGGCGGCACATTGCCCCGCACGGCGGGCAGGACCTCCACCCGGTCGGCGGCCTCGATCCAGCCCTCGGTCCGGATGCGCTCGAGATCACCGCTGCGGCCCAGGCGCCCCAGCACGCTCCCGGCGTCCAGGCCCAGCCGCAGCTCGCGGATGCCGGGCACGAGCGGGGCGAGGCCGAAGCGCTGACCCTTGACGAGGTCGTCGGGCAGCAGGGTCCGCCGGCTCTCACCGCTCACCCGGCGCAGGCCGTCGAGGCCGGGGTTGACCGACAGGGCGACGATCGGGCCGAAGTCGGAGAGCACCGGGGCGGCGCCGACGACCCGATCGATCTTGATGCGCCCGCCGATGCCCGCCCGGCCGACGACCGCCGGGTGAGCCGCCATCGCGTCGGCGGCCCGGGCGACGGCGGCGGCGAGGTCGTCGCCCTCGCCGGTGACCCGGGCCCGGACCCGGCCGTCGACCCACAGGGTCGCGTAGAGCGGGCCGGGGCCCACTTCGAGGCCCTCCAGCGCGTCGAGCGGGGGGCGGGTGCTGCCGTCGAGCGCCGCCCGCACACAGCCGATGGCCTGCTGCCGCCCCACGCTCGAGACCGGGTCGAGGGGGTCGATGTCGTGCCGGACGTGCAGGGCGAGGCCCACGAGCAGAGGCAGCGCCGAGAGGCCCATCACCGCCTTCAGCCAGCCGCGGCCGCCGGCCATCTCCTCCCGGACGCGGGCCCGCAGCAGGCCGTAGAGCTTGAGCGCGGGGTAGAGCCCCAGCGCCTGCACCGCGACGCTGGCGAAGAGCAGGGCGGCGATGGACGCTCCCCGGCCGAAGTCGCCGAAGATGGCGTGCAGGTAGGCCCACGAGCCGATCAGGGCCGAGACGAGCACGACCCCGAGCACGAAGCCGACCAGCCCCCCGAAGACCGAGAGCCGCCAGCCGAGCCGCCAGCCGCGCCACAGGCCGTGGCCCGCGACGAGGTGCAGCGCCGCGTAGAGCAGCAGGGCGATGTTGATCCCGGGGCTCTTCCACGGGATCAGGGCGATGGCCAGATAGGCGAGCACCAGCCCGCCGATCGCGTCGGCGATGGCCCACAGCCGCAGGCTGCGGCGGGTGGCGTCGGAGAGATCGGCCGGGCGGGGCGGGGGCGGATTCATCGGCGCTCCGTCGAGGCTTGCCAGGGCGCCGAGGTTGGCTCAATGTGGGGCCGCTGACAAGCGGAGGGCGCATGAAGGCGCGCATCAAGCTGATCGAGGGGGTCGCCTGGATGGCCGAGGCCGACAGCGGTCACGGGCTGGTGATCGACGGGTCACCGGCGATCGGGGGCCGCGACCGGGGGCCCCGGCCGATGGAGCTGGTGCTCCAGGGGCTGTGCGCGTGCAGCGGCATGGACGTCGTCAGCATCCTGCGCAAGCAGCGGCAGGACGTGGTCGACGTGGTCATCGAGGCCGAGGCCGAGCGGGCGGCCGAGCCGCCGAAGGTCTTCACCCGCATCGCGCTGACCTACCGGGTGATCGGGCGCAACCTGCGCCCCAAGGCCGTCGAGCGGGCGGTGCGGCTGTCGGCGGACACCTACTGCTCGGTGTCGAAGATGCTCTCGGCGACGGTCGAGATCAGCGACCGGATCGAGATCGTCGAGCTGGATCCGCCGACCGCGCAGTGAGCGATCGGGGGGCGGGCGACGGGTGTCTTGGATCCGGGCGACGACCGGCGTATGTAGAGAAGTGACCCGGTGAGGTCGTCGGTGAGCGGGGCCGGCACGGACGGGGTGATGGCGGAGCACGCGATCGACAAGCAGCTCGAAGGTCGGCTGTTCGACCTGCTCGAGACCCGGGCCCGGATCCGGCTGGGTGATCTGGTGCTGCTGCGCCGACGCAGCCGCGAGCGGGGGGTGACCCTGCTGCACACGGCGCTCGAGGCGGGCCGGGTCGAGCCGGAGCAGGCGCGGCTGCTCGCCGAGCTGGCCGGCATGCCCGATCCGACGGTCGGCGACCCCGACGAGGAGGGCCGCTACGGGGCCCCGGACGACTCGCTGTCCGACTCGCTGCTCGACTCGGTCGTCGACGCCCCGCCCGAGACGGTGACCCGCCGTCGGCGCCGCTCCACCGAGCCTCGGGCCGAGATCCCGACCCTGCGCGCGCCGGCGCCGCTCGACCGCCCCGCTCGGGAGTCGCTCGACCTGCCCCCGCCCGCGTCGACCTCGTCGCCGCCCGCGCCCCCCGAGCCGCCGCCCCTGCGGGCCCCCCGCTGGGTCGACGACCGCCCCACGGTCAAGATGGACTCCCCGCCGTCGGCGCCGCCGGCGCCCCGGGTGATCGACCGCATCTCGGCCCCCCGGGCCCGGCCGCCCTCGTCGCCGCCGCCCGATCCACGCCCGCCGACGCCCCGGGTCGTCGGCGAGCTGTCGCCCCGGCGGGTGACGCCCCGGGTGCCCGAAGCCCCGCCGCCGCTGCCGGCGGAGACCGAGCGCCCGCCGAGCCCTCCGCCGCGCCGGGCCTCGCCGCCGCCGCTGCCCGGCGCCGACTTCCGGGATACGCTCACCCCCGAGGGCGAGCGGCTCTCCGAGATCGAGACGGTCGAGCCGCTCGACGACGAGTGGGGCGACACCGCGCCCCCGAGCGGCACCGGCCCCGCCGAGTCGGGGGACGAGCTCGAGCTGCCCATCGGGGCCGACCGCTACGCCCTCGGCGACGAGCTGGGGCGGGGGGGCATGGGCCAGATCCTCGAGGCCCGCGATCTGGCGCTCGACCGCCCGGTGGCGCTCAAGCTGCTGCACGACGAGGACCACCGCGACGCCGCGCTGCGGCTGCGCTTCGTGGACGAAGCCCGGGTGACCGGCCAGCTCCAGCACCCGTCGATCCCGCCGGTCTACGACCTCGGCCGGCTGGGGGACGGGCGGCTCTTCTTCGCGATGAAGCGCATCGAGGGGCGCACCCTGCGGGACGTCGTCGAAGAGCTGCGCGAGGGCCACGGCGAGACGGTGCGCCACTTCGGGCGGGTGCGGCTGCTGACGGTGTTCGGCCGGGTCTGTCGGGCGATCGCCTACGCCCACAGCCGGGCGGTGATGCACCGCGACCTCAAGCCGGACAACATCATGCTCGGCGAATTCGGCGAGGTCACGGTCATGGACTGGGGGCTCGCCAAGCCGTTCGACGCCGATCCGGCCACCGACCACGGGGCCGATCCCGGCGCCGACCGGCCCTCGGGCGAGCGGCCCGCGATCAACACCACCCGCGAGACCTCGGCCCGCTTCCAGACCCGCTCGGGCGAGGTGACCGGCACCCCCCAGTACATGCCGCCGGAGCAGGCCGAGGGCCGCATCGACGCGCTCGGGGCCCACAGCGACATCTACAGCCTCGGCGCGGTGCTCTACGAGCTGCTGACGCTCGAGCCGCCGTTCGACGGGGTCAGCGCCCGGGCGGTGCGCACCGCGGTCATCGAAGACCAGGTCGTCCCGCCCTCGCTGCGGGCGCCCGAGGGGCGGGAGGTGCCCCACGCCATCGAGCAGCTCTGCCTGCAATGCCTCAGCAAGGACCCCCACCACCGGCCGAAGACCGCCGGCGAGGTGGCCGATCGCATCGACCGGTTCCTCGAGGGCGAGCAGGATCGGGCCCGCCGGGCGAGCGAGCGCGACCGGCTGCTCGAGGCGGGCACCGAGGCGGCCGAGGCGTATTACGCGCACGGCGAGCAGCACAAGCAGCTCCAGGCGAAGACGGCCAAGATGCGGGCCCGCATGGCGCCGTGGGCCCACTCGTCGGAGCGGGCCCAGCTCTGGTTGCAGGAGGACGCCGAGCGGGTGGCCCGGGTCCAGGCGGCGCAGTCGCTCTCCGAGGCGATCGTGGCCTACCACGCCGCGCTCGAGACCGACCGGGACCACCCCGACGCCCGCCGGGCGCTCGCCGCGCTATATTACAACGCCTTCGAGACCGCCGAGCGCGACCGGGACCAGGTGCAGATGGCGCTCTACGCCCACCTCGTGCGGGCGTTCGACGACGAGGCGGGCACCTTCTCGACCCGGCTGAAAGGCGACGGGCGGCTCGAGCTGCAGACGCTGCCGGCGGGCATCCAGGCCCGGCTGTACACCTACCGCTCGGTGGAGCGGGTGCAGCAGCCGGCCGAGGCCAAGAACCTGGGCCAGACCCCGGTCGTGATCGACCCGATGCCGATGGGCAGCTACCTCATCGAGCTCAAGGGCCCCGGGCTGACGACCCGGGCCCCGATCTCGATCACCCGCCAGCGGGTGCTGCGCATGCGGCTGCGGCTGTTCCCCGACCGCATCCGGGGGCCGGGCATGGTGCACGTCGTCGGCGGCCCGGCGCGCCTCGGCGGCGACCCCCAGGCCCAGCTCGCCCGGCCGGCGCGCACCCTCGACGTGGAGGACGTCTTCATCGCCGAGCGGCCGGTCACCGCCCAGGCGTATCGCGAGTTCCTGCATCACGTCGCCCAGACCGAGAGCCCCGAGGCGGCCGCCGCCCGCGCTCCGCGGGATGGCCCGGGGGGCCAGCCCCTGTGGCAGATGGATCCGATGGGCCGGTTCACCATCCCCGATCGAGACGTGCACGGCGTCGGCTGGCACCCCGACTGGCCGGTGGTCGCCATCAGCTTCGCCGACGCCGAGGCCTACTGCCGCTGGCTGAACGAGATCCGGGGCCCGGGGCATCGCCTGCCGACCGAGGTGGAGTGGGAGAAGGCGGCCCGGGGCGCCGACGGGCGGCTCTTCCCGTGGGGCGACACCTGGGAGCCGACCTTCTGCCACATGGGCATCAGCCGCCCCGGCGCGCCCGAGCGGGGGCCGAGCGGCGCCTTCGCCACCGACGTCAGCCCCTACGGCATCGAAGACCTCGCCGGTGGGGTCAGCGAGTGGACCAGCACGCGGCTCGACGGCGGCGAGCAGCGGGTGATCAAGGGCGGCCACTGGGCCAGCGGCCCCACCGAGTGCCGGGCCGCGAGCCGCTTCACCCAGCCGGTCGATCGCACCCTGCCGACCCTCGGCTTCCGGGTGGCCCGCAGCGCGCCGACGTGATATCCGGCGCTGCCCACGGGAGGAGCGCCACATGAAGAAGACGAGAGTCGGACTGCTGAGCGCCGGGTTCGCCCTGGCGACGCTCTGCGCCTGCGACGACCAGTCGCCGGTGCCCGGAGGCGGCGGCGGCGACGCGGTCATCGGCGCCCTCGACGGCGCGCTGGACGCCCCCCCGCCGGAGCCGGAGCCCGAGGCTCAGCCCGAACCGGAGGCCCCGCCCGAGCCCGAAGCCCCGCCCGAGCCGGAGGCCCCGCCCGAGCCGGAGGCCCCGCCCGAGCCCGAAGCCCCGCCCGAGCCCGAAGCCCCGCCCGAGCCCGAAGCCCAGCCCGATCCCGAACCCGAAGCCCAGCCCGATCCCGAGCCCGAGCCCGAGCCGCCGGCCGACTTCGTGCGCTTCGTGGCGCTCGGCGACGCGGGCAAGGGCAACGACGGCCAGCGGCGGGTGGCCGGCGCCATCGCCGACGCCTGCGCCGAGCTGGGCGGCTGCGACTTCGTGGTGCTGCTCGGCGACAACATCTACGACGCCGGCTGCGACGACGAGAACGATCCCCAGTGGATCACCAAGTTCGAGGAGCCCTACGCCGAGGTCGACCTGCCGTTCTACGCCAGCCTCGGCAACCACGACTACGGCGCGCCGCCCATCCTGCAGGAGCTCGCCGGGGGCATCGGCATCGACCCCCGCCGGGGCGAGGCCCAGCTCGCCTACGCCCGGGTGCAGGACAAGTTCCGCATGCCCGACCTCTTCTACCGCTTCGCCGAGGGCCCGGCGGAGCTCGTCGCGCTCAACACCGCGACCGTCTTCTGGCGCGACCTGCCCTTCGTCGAGGCCTTGACCGGCTTCGGCGAGGTCACCGACGCCCAGATCGAGGCCCTGCCCCGGTGGGCCGCCGAGCCGCTCGCCCCGTGGCGCATCGCGTTCGGCCACCACCCGTATGTCTCCAACGGGCCCCACGGCAACGCCGGGCTCTACGACGGGGTGTTCATCGACGGCCTCATCGGCTCGGGCACCGCCCTGCGCGACTTCTTCGAGGACCACGTCATCGGCGAGTTCGACGTGCTGCTGTCGGGGCACGACCACAGTTTGCAGGACCAGGGCGACTTCGACGGCACCGCGGTCTTCGTCTCGGGGGCCGGGGCCTCGACCACCGACCTGGAGGGCGACAACCCCGCCATCTGGCAGTCGGTCGACCGGGGCTTCATCATCGTCGAGGTCACCCGCCGCCGGCTCGACGCCCGCTTCATCACCGTGCCCGACGAGAGCGCCGCCGCCCGCCCGTGGGTCGAGGCGCACACCCGCACCCTCATCCGCTAGGGCTGGGCGCCGCCGGGCGCGACCTCTGCCCCCCGCCGACATCGAAGGGTCGCTGCGGTCACGAACGTCGCCCCGCGCGCTTGCAGATGAAGAAGTATTGCAAACGCTCGGAAGATGCCTGATGCGCGGATCCGGCTACATCCACTAGCGTGGCCCGCGTCCGGGACAGCGCGCGCATCGAGGAGTCCCCATGCACAGCAGTGAGAGAGGCCGGCCGCCGAGCGGCGCTGCGCCCTTCGACCACTTGATCGGCCGGGTGGTCGACGATCGCTTCGAAATCATCACCCTTCTGGGATCGGGGGGCACCAGCGTCGTCTTCGAGGCCCTCGACCGGCACACCGGCAGCCCGGTCGCGCTCAAGGTCCTGCACGGCCTCGACGACGCCGGCCAGACCCTGCGCGCCCGCCGCTTCGCCCGGGAGGCGGAGGTCATCGCCGCCCTCGACCACCCCAACGCGCTGCCGCTCTTCGCCTACGGGCTCATCGACGGCCGGACCCCCTACCTCGCCACCGAGCGGATCGACGGCGAGACCCTCGAGGCCCACCTGGCCCGGGGTCCGCTCGCCCCGCTGACCGTCGTGCGCATCATGGATCAGGTCTGCGACGTGCTGGCCACCGCCCACCGCCAGGGCATCGTGCACCGCGACCTCAAGCCGTCCAACATCACCGTCGAGCCCATCGACGGCCGGGGCGGTGACTGGGTGCTGGTGCGGGTGCTCGACTTCGGGCTGGCGAGCTGGCGCACCCGGGGCCGGCTGACGATGAAGGGCGCCTTGATGGGCAGCCCCCGCTACATGGCGCCCGAGCAGGCCCTCGACCGCCCGGTCAGCGGCCGCACCGACCTCTACAGCCTGGGTGTGATCGCCTACGAGTGCCTCACCGGCCGGCCGCCCTTCGAGGCGCCGACCCCGATGGCCGAGATGGTCAAGCACGTCTCCGAGCAGCCGGCGCCGGTCGACGAGCGGGCCGCGATGCCCCCCGGGCCGGCCCTGGCGGCGCTGGTCATGGGGCTGCTCGCCAAGCGCCCCGGGGACCGCCCGCTGAGCGCCGAGCAGGTCCGGGCCGAGCTGGCCGACATCGAGCGCGAGCTGGACCCCGACCTGCACGACGGCGAGCGGGACACCCTCTCGATGGCCTCGGTGCAGGTCATGGCCCGCATCCAGGCCCGCCGCTCGGTGGGCTGACCCGGCCCCACCCCGCCTCGCCTGTCACCCGCAGACGGGACACCGCTGTCACTTGATTGCCACTGCGCCCCCGATGGGTTACGTCTGCGGAGACCCGACGGCCCTCGCGGAGTGATCCATGGCAGAGACCCAATCGAGCGGCCCGCCGACCGGCGGCATCGCGCCTTATCGCGAGCTGACCCCCGCCGCGGTGGTCTTCGGCGTGCTCATCGGCATCGTGATGACCGCCGCCTTCGTCTACATCGGCCTCAAGCTCGGCTTCACCCTGCCCGGCTCGACGGTGGCGGCGATCCTCGGCTTCGCGGTGCTGCGGGGGGTGCTGCGCCGGGGCAGCATCATCGAGAACAACATCAACCAGACGGTCGCCTCGGGGGTCAACAACGCCTCCTCGGGCATCGTCTTCACCCTGCCGGCGCTGTTCCTGCTCAGCGCGACGAACACCGACATCACCGTCGAGCCGCTGCCGGCCATCCTCGCCGCCATCGGGGGGTCGTTCCTCGGGGTGGCGGTGATCATCCCGCTGCGCAAGCAGATGATCGAGTTCGAGCGGCTGCGCTTCCCCAGCGGCATCGCCGTCGCCAGCCTGCTCAAGTCGCCCGGCGCGGGCGCGCAGCAGGCGAAGCTGCTCATCGGCGGCGCCCTGATCGCGACCCTGATCCACGTCCTGGCCAACTTCCACATCCTGCCCCACGAGATCGACGTCGGCGGCCCCATCGGGCTGCCGGTCTACTTCCCGCTGGCGATCTACGTGTCGTTCGCCTCGGTCGGCGCGGGGCTGCTCTCGGGCAAGGGCGGGCTGCCGTTCGTGCTCGGGGGGGTGCTCGCGTGGTGGGTCATCAGCCCGTCCGTGGTGCTCACCGAGTGGGTGCCCACCGCCGCGGCGCTCGGCTTCTCGGACGCGCCGGCCGGCTACGACGGCTGGAGCGCGGGCACTGTCTACGGTGAGATGCTGCGCCCGATGGGCATCGGGGTGCTCGTCGGCGGCGCGCTCGCCGGGGTCTTCGCCAGCCTGCCGGCGCTCAAGAGCGCGCTCAAGAGCCTCTCCCAGGCGGCCAAGGCCGGCTCGAGCGGCGGCAGCGACGAGCTGAGCCCGACCATCCTCTACATGGGCATCGGCGGGGCCATCGTGATCCTCTTCGGGGCGGCGATGCTGTCGAGCGGCTCGATCAGCGTCGTGCAGGGCATCGGCATCGCCCTCGTGGGCACCGTCTGGCTGGCGCTGGCCGGCCTCGTCGTCGCCCAGGCCACCGGCATGACCGACATCTCGCCGCTCTCGGGCATGAGCCTCATCGGGGTCACCCTGATGTTCTTCATGTCGGACGGCAACGCGGTCGCCTCGATCGTGCTCGGGGTCTCGGTGTGCATCGGCATCGGCCAGTGCGCCGACATGATGAGCGACCTGAAGTCGGGCCACCTCGTCGGCGCCATCCCCCGCAAGCAGCAGATCGCGCAGTTCGCCGTCGGCTGGATCGGGGTCCCGGTCGCCGTCGGCGTGCTCTTCCTCCTGTGGGGCGACGGGGGCGGCTTCGGGCCGTCCAACCCCGAGCTGTCCGCGCCCCAGGGCGCCGCGCTCGCCGGGGTGATCGACAGCCTCGGCCAGGGCGCCGCGCCGCTCGACAAGTACGCCGGCGGGCTGGCCATCGGCCTGGGCCTCGGCGTCTTCCCCATCGCCGGCCTGGGGGTCCTGGTGGGGCTGGCGATGTATCTGCCGTTCTCGATCACGCTGACCTACGGCATCGGCTGCCTGACCTCGATCGCGCTGGGCCGCAAGCTGGGCGACGCCTGGATCGGCTCGACGCTGGTCCCGGTGGCCGCCGGCTTCATCATCGGCGAGGCGCTGACCAACCTCGGCGCCACCCTGATCCAGCTGGCCGTGGGCTGAGGAGCACGAAGATGAAGTACCTCGGCATCCTCATCCTGGCGATCGGCGTGGGGCTGTGCGCCGCGTTCGGCGCCCGGCTCAGCGACGGCATGTACGAGCAGACCCGCCTCGGCGGGCAGATCGCGCTGCTCGAGGCGCAGACCGACAAGGCGTGGGCCGACTACTGCGCCGCCCGCGAGGCGGCGAAGCTCGAGCAGGGCGAGTGCGCCCCGCCCGAGGAGGCCGACGACCCGCCGGCCGACACCCCGCTCGAAGCGGCCGAGGACGGCGCCGAAGCGGCGGTCGAAGACGAGGCCGCCCAGACGCCGACCTACGACGAGGCGCTCGCCGCCGAGAAGGCCGCGCTGGCCGGCGTGGCCCCGAACGCCGAGGGCCTCTCCGGTCCGCCGGCCCAGGCCCGAGGCCGCTGGCTCGAGGCCCGCACCGCGCTGGTCGAGCCCCGGGCGCAGAAGGCGTCGACCCCCCTGCCCGGGCCCGAGACCCGGCTCGCCGGCTGGTTCGAGCTGTCCGGGATGCCGTTCCTCGGCGGACTGGCCCTGATCGTGATCGGGGCGGTGCTCGGCCGGCGGGCGGCGAAGGCCGAGCTGAGCGGCGATTCGAAGTCGGGGGACGACACCCGGGTCGACTTCGGGGTGGCGGTGGCCGATCTGGCGCAGAAGCTCCGAGCGCTGGCCGACCGGGCGGCGGCGCTCGACGCCCCGACCCCCGCTCAGCGCAAAGAGGTGCAGGCCGAGATCGAGGCGCTCCAGCTCACCCGCTTCGGGCCCATCGTCGAGGCCCGCTATCAGCTCCAGAACCGTATCGGGCTGGCCGGCTTCGCCCACGTCTTCGGCCCGCTCTCCGGCGCTGAGCGCTGGCTCAACCGGTCGTGGAGCACCCTGGCCGACGAGCACTGGCCCGAGACCCGGACCTCGCTCGCCCGCAGCGCCGAGCAGATGGCCGAGGCCGCCGCCGCGCTGGCCGAGGAGCTGAAGCAGGCCGGCTGAAGGCCCCCGGCTGACGCGGGCCTCGCACCGGCTCAGGCGAAGCCCAGCAGCCTGCCGCCCTGGTAGACCACGAACGCGGCCACCCAGGCCAGCGCGGTCATGTACACGAACATCAGCAGCGGCCAGCGGTAGCTGCGCGTCTCGCGCTTGACCGCCGCCAGGGTCGACATGCACTGGCAGGCCAGCGCGAAGAAGACCAGCAGCGACAGCCCCATCAGCGGGGTGTAGCGCGGCTTGCCCAGGGCGGTCTTCTCCTCCCGGATGGCGGCCCGCAGCCCGGGGTTGTCCTCGTCGACCTCGCCGACGCTGTAGACCACCCCCAGCGTGCCCACGAAGACCTCGCGGGCGGCGAAGGCGCCGATGATGGCGACCCCGATCTTCCAGTCATAGCCCAGCGGCTCGATGACCGGCTCGATGGCCCGGCCCATGCGACCGGCGTAGCTCTGGCGGAGCTGCTCGCTGGTGATCTGGGACTCCAGCCGCTCGATGGACGGCGCCCCGGGGCCCTGCTCGAGCTCGATGCGGGTCCGCTCGGCGCTCAGCGCGTCGATCTCGGGGGTGGTCTGGGGGAAGGTCAGCAGCCCCCACAGGATCGCGGTGCACACCAGGATGACCGTGCCCGCCTCGGAGACGAACACCCTGCCCCGGCTGAGCACGAGCCGGGTCACCGAGCGGGGGTCGGGCAGCCGGTAGGGGGGCAGCTCGAGCAGCAGCGGCACCCGGGGGCCCTTGAGCACCGTACGCCCCAGCACCGCCGCGGCGAGCAGGGCCATGACGATGCCGAAGAAGTACAGCGCCACCATGGTGAGGCTCTGCACGTTGAAGACGCCGGCCACGTAGCTCGCCGGGATCACCGCGCCGATGATGAGGGTGTAGACCGGCAGCCGGGCCGAGCAGGTCGTCAGCGGCAGCACCATCATCGTGAGGAAGCGATCACGGCGGCGCTCCATGGTGCGGGTGGCCATGATCGCGGGCACCGCGCAGGCGTAGGCGCTCAGCATCGGCACGAACGCCCGCCCGTGCAGCCCGATGCGGTTCATGATGCGGTCCATCAAGAACGCCGCCCGGGCCATGTAGCCGCTGTCCTCCATGATCGCGATGAACAGGAACAGCAGCAGGATCTGGGGCAGGAAGACGAGCACGTTGCCCACCCCGCCGATCAGCGCGCCCACCAGGAAATCGGTGAACAGCCCCTCGGGCAGCGTGGCGGTCGTCCAGCCGGCCAGCCAGCCGAACCCGTCCTCGATGAGCGTGATGAACGGGTCGGACCAGGCGAACAGCGCCTGGAACAGCAGGAACATCAGGCCGATGAACACCGCGAAGCCGGCGACCGGGTTGAGCAGCACCCGGTCGACCTTCTCGGTCCAGCTCTCGGGCACCTCCTCCCGGGTGATCCAGTCGGCGGCGTGGCGGTCGATCCAAGCGTAGCGGGCGGCGATCGCCTCGCCGTCGATGTCCCGCCCGGCCTCTGACGCCCGCTGGAGCCGGTCGAGCACCCGCAGCCGCAGGTCGGCCGGGGCGTCGGTCAGCTCGTCATCGGCGTCGATGCTCATCAGGGCCCACAGCCCCACCGCTTGGCGGAGCTGGGGATCGGCGCCGGCCGGCACCGCGCCGTCGAGCGCCTCGTCGATGGCCTCGAGGTCGGCCTTCAGCCCGGGGGACGGGGTCCAGACCCACTCGGTGGCGCGGGGGCGGCTGGCCAGCGCCTCGTTCACCGCCGCCCGCAGATCGTCGAGGGTCCGGGGCTGCGTCGCGATCACCGGCACCACCGGCACGCCCAGGGTCGCCGAGAGCCGCTCGACGTCGATGCGGACCCCCGCCGCCGCGGCGGCGTCGATCATGTTGAGGGCGATGACCGCCGGCCGGCCCAGCTCGAGCACCTGCAAGGCGAAGTAGAGGTTGCGCTCGAGGTTGCTCGCGTCGGCGATGATGATCGCCAGGTCGGGCGCCGGCACCCCGTGGCGGCCGATGAGCGCGTCGATGGCGATCTGCTCTTCGACGCTGCGGGCGGCGAGGCTGTAGGTGCCGGGCACGTCGACCAGATCGGCGTGGCGGCCGTCGCCGAGCGCCATGCGCCCCACGGTGCGCTCGACGGTGATGCCGGGGTAGTTGCCCACCCGGGCGTTGGCCCCGGTCAGGCGGTTGAAGAGCGTGGTCTTGCCGGTGTTGGGGTTGCCGACCAGCGCCAGCAGCGGCGCGGCGTCCTTCGACGGAGTCTCGCTCACCGGCGCCGCTCCGTCCGCTCGACGGCGACCGCGGCCGCCTCCCGGCGGCGGATCGAGACCTTGCAGCCCCGCACCGCGAACTCCAGCGGGTCGCCCAGCGGGGCGACCTTGCGCAGCTCGACGGCGGTGCCCGGCACGAAGCCCAGCTCCATCAGCCGGCGGCGGAACGGGCGATCGCCGCCGATGGACTCGAGGATGGCCCGCTCGGCGGGCGCGAGATCGGCGAGGGTCATGGCGTCCTCCAAGGGCTCCCCGGCGCTCGACGGGCGGCCAACGTAGCCGTCGCCCGGCCCCGACGCCAGAGGTGAATGACACGCAGTTTCACCGGACGGTCGCGGAACAGCCGCCCGATGGCCTCGGTTCTCGGGCGGCGTCGGTCGGTTTGTCCGCCTCGCGCGCTTGGCGGTATGGTGACGCGTATCGTGGCTCCGGGCTGCCAGGCGGCCCCGCCACCCTCGGGAGGTCCCCACATGCGACGCCGAAGTCATGGGTTGACGCTGGTCGAGACCCTGGTGGTCCTCGCCATCGCCGGGCTCATCATCGCGGTCCTGCTGGCGGTGTTGCTGCCCAGCGACGACCGCAAGGTCCGCCTCGAAGCCGAGCGCCTCGCCGCCTTCCTGACCGCCGCGTCGGCCGAGTCGGTGATGCGCGACGCCCCGGTCCGGGTCGTCTTCGACCTCGATCGGGGCACCGCGACCCGGGAGTTCACCCGGCTCGGGGCCGACATCACCTCGGCGCTGTGGCAGGAGGACGAGAACGCCGAGATCTTCGAGGTGCGCAACCCGGTGCGCCTCGACACCGTCGACTCGGGCGAATCGCCCGACCGCACCTCGGGCAACGGCTACCTGATCTTCCGCGGGGAGCGCACCGAGGGCGCGGTGGTGGTGCTGGGCGTCGAGCAGGTCTTCTACTCGGTGGTCGTGCCGCCCAACGGGGCCGAGATCAAGGTCGAGAAGGGCCGCTCGGGGCGGCCGGGGGGCGGGGCGCCGATCGACCGCGACCTGCGGCCCTTCGCCGACGCGCTCGGCAGCGGGCTGGGCGGCGACGCGGTGGCCGGCAACCTGCCGGTCGGCGGGCTCGGCGGGGCCAACCCGCTGCCGAACCTGAACCCCAACGCTGGCAGGAACACCTCGAACCGGGCGCGCGGTGGGCGCGACAACGACCGCCGGGACGACGCCCCGCCCGAGCCGAGCAGCGACCCGGTGTCCTCCACCAAGCCCAAGACCTCGCCGTCGCCGCCGAAGCCGCCGGTGACCGACAAGACGCCGCCCCCCGACCCGCCGGAGCCCCAGGAGCCCGAGCCGGCGGATCCGACCGACCCCGATCCGAACCCCCAGATCGGCGGGGCGTGCGTCACCGACGTGGACTGCGGGCCGGCGGACGGTTGGGCGGCGTGCAATCAGGCGACCGGCACCTGCGAACTCGAGCCGGTGGGCCGGGCCCTGCGCCTGTCGGACGTGACCGTGAAGCAGCCGACCGACCAGCAGATCAAGGGCCCGATCGAGAGCATCCTCAAGGGTCAGATCGCCCAGGGCCAGCTCCACCTGATCACCTACTTCGACTCGGGGCGGGTGTGGCTGGTGCAGGGGCAGCGGGCGGGCGAGATCGAGACCCAGAGCGAGGATGTGATCAAGCAGTACCGGCAGGTCAGCAGCTTCCCGACCTACCCTGGCGACGACCTGCCGGCCGAGGGCTACGCCTGCGACCAGGAGGCCCAGAGCTGCCAGGTGTCGTTCGCGCTCGCCGAGGACGAGATCGAGATCTTCATCCAGCAGAGCACCAACCCCCCGCCCCAGACCTGCAACTATCAGGTGCTGCGGCTCAAGGTCGAAGTCGCCGTGCGGGTCACCCTCGCCCCGGGGCTGGTCGTGACCGAGACCGGCCCGGCGAGCGACGGCGCGCCGGAGACCTACATCCGGCTGACGGCCTTCCTCGGCACCGCCGCCGCCCGGGAGATCGGGTTCAACGGGCAGACCCTCGAGGGGCTGCTGCAGAGCGAGATGCCGCTCGAACAGGCCGCCGAAGACGAGGTGGGCGACCTCAACGGCGACGGCCAGCCCGACGCGTGGCGCTTCGTCTTCGAGGGGCCGGCAGAGACGGTCGGGCTGACCCAGGCCCCGTCCGAGGATCCCAACGCCCGCCCCCAGTACTGCCTCTGAGCCCGCCCGGGGGGATATCCGGCGACGACCGACCTCGAACGGTTGACTGTCGACCGTGGTCCGGGTTTTGCTTCGCTGGTTCGCGCACGCTTCACCCGAATCGACGAGAGGCCGCCATGACATACACCCGACGCATCGCCCCCCTGCTCATCGCGGGCGCGGTCACCTGCCTCGCCGCCTGCGACGACGAGTCCAACACCACCCCCGACATGACCGTGGTCGACATGGTCGTGCCCGGTCCCGACACCACCCCCGACCCCGAACCCGACGCCGATCGCGACATGGATGTCGTGGACCTCGCGGTCGATGCCGAGATCGACATGGAGATCGACGCCGAGATCGACATGGAGATCGACGCCGAGATCGACGCCAACACCATCGTGATGCCCGGCGAGGCCTGCGAGGAGGGCGGCGAGGCCTGCGAAGGCGAGTGGCGGCGCTGCGTGGACGGCGCCTGCCAGGTCGACCTGCGGCCCGATGTCTACGTCGTCAACGCCATCCGGGTGATCGAGCCCGCCGGCTCGGCCCAGCTCATCGAGATGTTCATCGGCGACGTGGTCGACCAGAACCGGCTCAACCTCATCATCGAGCCGGGCGGCTACAACGACATGAACGAGTACCTGTTCTACATCGGCAATGGCGGCTACCGGGCCGGCGAGTACGACTACCTGCGCACCCGGCCCTACCCGATCATGAACTTCTTCGGGTTCTGGCGGGACGACGAGGAGAACGGGCTGCGCTGGGCCCCCGACGACGAGGTGGGCTTCCTGCTCAACGTGCCCAGCGGCAGCGTGGAGAACGCCGACGGCGAAACCGTCGACTGCATCAGCCAGCTCGTGACCACGGTCGAGCTGACCATGACCCCCGGCCTCGACGCCGGCGGCGACCCGCTGCTCAACGCCAGCCTCTCGGGCTCGCTGCTGCGCTCCGACGCCGAGCAGGTCGAGTTCCGGCTCGAGAACGGCGCCGTCCTGCGCCTCGTCGACCTGCTCAGCCCCGAGGATCTGCGGCTCGACACCGACGGCGACGGCGTGAACGACGCCTACCCGTTCGCCTTCGACGCCGACGCGGCCCCGGTCGTCTTCGTCGGCGATCCGCCCGCCGCCGACGGCAGCAACCGCGATCCGAACCCCATGATCGTCAACGATCCCGCCTGCAACCAGTGAGCCCCCGGCGGGCGGTCGACGGCCGCCCGCCGCTCCACCCGCCCGGCACAACCCGCTCGCCTGATCGGCCAAACCCGATATAATGCCCCGGTCACTCGCGACCGATGAGGGCGGAACATGCGCATCGAAGAAGGCCAGATCGTCACGATCGAATACACCCTGCGCGGCCAGGACGGGCAGGTCCTCGAGTCGTCGAAGGATCGCGGCGCGATCACCTTCAAGCTCGGCTCGCAGCGCATGCTGCCGGGGCTCGCAGCGGCGATGGAGGGCATGAAGGTCGGCGAGACCCGCAAGGGCATCATCCCCGCCGGCGAGCTGGTGCCCCGCGACGCGGTGCCCACCCGCAAGGTGCTCTTCAGCGAGTTCCCCGAGGGGGTCGAGCCCAGCGTGGGTGATCGGTTCCAGGCCAAGGGCCCCGAGGGCAACCCGGTGATCTTCGAGGTGAGCGAGGGCCATGACGACGGCGTCACGGTGCTGCTGCTCCACCCGCTGCACGACACCGAAGTCAGCTACGAGGTCGAGGTGCTCGCCGCCCGCAAGTCCAACCTGCCGCCGCCGCCGCCGGTCGATCTGCCCGATATGAGCGATCTGCTGGAGTCCTCGGACTGATCGCCGCCGCCCCGGGGGGCGCCGCGATTCAGAGCGGCGTGTCGGGGGTGAGCAGCTCGACCAGCCGCCACCTGCCGATGCGCAGCGTATCGCTCCAGGTGCCGCCTTCGGCCTCGAGCACGGCGGCGTAGGCCGTCTTGAGTTCGATCTCTTCGCCGGTCAACCAGCTCGCCGCGAGGCTGAAGCCGGGGTTGTGCCCCAGCAGCAGCAGGCTGTCGACGTCGTCGGCGACGGTCTCGATGATCTGGCGGATGGCGGCGAGGCCGCTGAGGTAGAGGGTCTCGGTGAAGCGTGGCTCGAGGGTGTCGGGCATCGACGCCATCAGCCCGTCCCATGTCTCCCGGGTCCGGGTGGCGTCGCTGCTGATGACCCTCGCCGGGGTGTAGCCCCGATCGCGGACGAGCCGCCCGAGGTGGGGCGCGTCCCGCCGGCCGCGGCTGTTCAGCGGCCGCTCGTGATCGCTCTGGGCCGCTGTGTTCCACGCGCTCTTGGCGTGGCGCATGATGATCAGCCGGCGCTTCATGAGTGGGCGGTGATGAAGGTCAATGGGCGCCTTTCTTCGGCCTCAGGGTCGCCCCCTCGCCGACGTGCTGGTTCCAGGTCGCCGGGGTGTACCCGTTGTCCACCTCGACCATGCTGATGCAGCCGGGCACCGGGCACACGATCTGGCACAGGTTGCAGCCGACGCATTCGTCCTCGTCGATGACCGGGACCCGGCTCTCGCCTGTAGGGTGGATGCACTGATGGGCCCCGTCGTGGCACGCGGTCACGCAGAGCTGGCAGCCGATGCAGCTCTGGGCGTCGATCTTGGCGATGGTCTCGTAGTTGAGGTCGAGCTGGCCCCACTCGCTGAAGCTGGGCACCGCCTTGCCGACGAGCTGGTCGACGGTGGCGAAGCCGTGGCGGGCCATGTACTCGGTCAGCCCCTCGATCATGTCCTCGACGATGCGATAGCCCCGCAGCATGACCTCGGTGCACACCTGGACCGAGGTCGAGCCGAGCAGCATGAACTCGATCGCGTCCCGCCAGTTGCGCACCCCGCCGATGCCGCTGATCGGGATGTCGAAGCCCGGGTCGCGGGCGAGCGCGCCGACCATGTGCAGCGCGATGGGCTTGACCGCCGCCCCGCAGTAGCCGCCGTTGGTCGACAGGCCGCCGACCCGGGGTTCGGGCACGAAGCGGTCGATGTCGACCCCGATGATCGACTTGATGGTGTTGATCAGGCTGACCCCGTCGGCGCCGCCCCGCTTCGCCGCGAGGCCGTGGGGCACGATGTCGCCCACGTTGGGGGTCAGCTTGACGAGCACCGGCACGGTGGCGAACTCCTTGGCCCAGCCGGTGATGCGCTCGTTGACCTTGGGCTCCTGGCCCACCGCCGAGCCCATGCCCCGCTCGCACATGCCGTGGGGGCAGCCGAAGTTCAGCTCGAGGCCGTCGGCCCCGGCGTCCTCCGAGCGCTGGATGATCTCCTTCCACTCCTCGCGGGTCTCGACCATCAGCGACACGATCACCGCGTGGTCCGGATAGCGCTTCTTGACCTCGGCGATCTCGCGGAAGTTGACGTCGAGCGGGCGGTCGGTGATCAGCTCGATGTTGTTGAAGCCGATGGCCGCCGTGCCCCGGTAGTTCGTCGCGCCGAAGCGGCTGGAAACGTTCTGGATCGGGGTGCCGAGCGTCTTCCACACCGCGCCGCCCCAGCCGGCGTCGAACGCGCGCATGATCTGCTCGCCGCTGTTGGTCGGCGGGGCCGAGGCCAGCCAGAACGGGTTGGGCGAGCGGATGCCGGCGCAGTCGGTGGTCAGATCGGGCTTCACCTTGGCGGCGGCCATCACACGGCTCCTTCGGTCTTCTGCGAGCGCAGGCTGTTGTCGGCGGCGAGCCAGGCGTCGATGGCCCGGGCGGCGGCTTTGCCTTCGGCGGCGGCGTTGACGACCTCTTTGCCGCCGTTGGCCGCGTCTCCCCCGGCATAGTACCCCGGGCGGCCGGTGTAGCCGTGCGCGTCGACCACCAGCCGGCCCCGGTCGAGGCGCACCCCGTCGAGCCCGGCGATCAGCTCGCCGAGCTTGCCCTGCCCGATGGCGAGCAGCACCAGATCGGCCGGCAGGCGGTGGGCGCTGCCCTCGATGGGGCGCTTCTTCTCGTCGAGCTTCACCGCGTCCACCGCGAGGCCGTCGTCCCCGCGCGCGAAGCCGGTGGGCTGGGTCTGCCAGATGGCTTCGATGTTCTCCAGCTTCGCCGCCTGCCACTCGTGGGCGTAGCCGCTCATGCCGGCCTCGGTGCCCCGGTAGACCATCGCGACCCGGGGCACGCCGAGCCCCTTGAGCTCGCGCACCGCGTCGACGGCGGTGTTGCCCCCGCCGATGACCAGCGCCCGCTCGACGCCGTCGAGGTCGACCTCGCCGAGCTTGAACCGCTCGATGAAGTCCACCGCGCCGTGGATGCCCGCGATCCCCTCGCAGTCGGGCAGCCAGCCGTCGGGGCCGAGCCCGAAGCCGACGAAGACCGCGTCGAAGTCCCGCTCGAGGTCGGCGAAGGTCACGTCCCGGCCGACCTCGACCCCGGTCTTCAGCTCGACGCCGCCGATGGACAGGACCCAGTCGACCTCGTCCTGAGAGCGGTCGGCCTTCATCTTGTAGGGGGCGACCCCCGTCGTATTGAGCCCGCCGACGACGGCCCGCTTCTCGAAGATCGTGCAGCCGTGGCCCATGCGACGCAGGGCGTGGGCGCAGGCGAGCGAGGCCGGACCGGCGCCGACGAGCGCGACCCGCTTGCCGGTGTCTTCGCCCGCCTCGAAGAACGTCCAGCCCTCGGCGTAGGCGACGTCGGTCGAGTAGCGCTGCAGCTTGCCGATCTGGATCGGGGGCACGCCCATGTGGTTGTAGACGCAGTCGCCGACGCACAGCACCTCGACCGGGCAGACCCGGGCGCAGCTCATGCCGAGGATGTTGGCCTCGAAGATGGTGCGGGCCGATCCCTTGACGTTGTCGGTGGCGATCTTGCGGATGAACTCGGGGATGTCGATCCCGGTGGGGCACGCCTGGATGCAGGGCGCGTCGCTGCAGTAGAGGCAGCGGTTGGCTTCGGCGAGGGCCTGGCCGGTGGTGTAGGCCGGCTTGAAGTCGTCGAAGACGGCCTCGCTGCGTGCGCTCGGGGGCCGGATCATGGGGTCTCCTCGGTCGGCGGGCGCCGCGCGCGGGGGCGCGGGTCCGGGAGCGCCAATCTAACGCACCGCCGGCCGGGGGCCAATATGAGACGCCGTCAGGAGGCCGTCGGGCGCCCCGCGCGGAAGGCGTCGAGGATCGCCTCGGCCTGGGGCCGGTCGTCGGGGTCGGTCTCGTCGACGAAGCGGCGCAGCCGCAGCAGGGCCTCCTCCCGGCGGCCGAGCGCGTCGAGCGCCCGGGCGATGCCGGCGTGCAGCAGCATCACGTCGGGGAACCGCCGGTGCAGGGCCTCGAGCGCGGCCAGCGCGCCCGGGGGGTCGTCTTCGATCCGGGCCAGGGCCGCCTGCACCTCGGGCCCGATCATCATCGCCTCGAACACCACCCGGGGCACGAACGGACTGCGCAGGATGCCGAGCCCGTCGGTGACCTGCCCCGGCCGGGGGCTGAACGGCAGCAGGTTGAACCCGGCCCCGAGCGCGGCGGCGAGGCAGAAGCTCTGGGCGACCACCACCCCCCAGTCGTCGCTGGACGCGAGCAGGGTGTCCCAGCCGATCGCGAGGGCGACCGCGGCGGCGAGCAGCAGCTCGACCCCGGGGCCGGCGGCGTAGATGAGGGCGTTCTTCCACCGGGCGCCGTCGATGCGGTCGGGCACCACCTCGACCAGCCCGACGATGGGGAACGCCCGGAGCTCGACCGGTACGCCGCCGATGGTCGGGCGGCCCACGGTGGGGCCGAAGCCGAGCTGCACCCGCTCGACCCGCCAGCCGACGAGCCGGGCGACGACGGCGTGCCCCGCCTCGTGGATCACCGTCAGCAGGCCGTAGAACCCGAAGAAGAACAGGGTCGCCATGCGCCCGGGGGTGATGTCGCGCAGGATCTCGGCGGCGAAGAGGCCGAAGACGATCAGGCAGAAGACGAACAGGAAGATCCGGTCGCCGCCGGAGGGCGGCTTCCGGTCGGCGGTGCCCGGGTGGTCGTGGAACATGGCGGCGTCCGGGGGCGGGCGCGGGGTCGACTCTACTCGCGGAAGGCGATGACGAGCCGCAGCACGTACCAGAAGAGCAGCGCCACCGCCGAGAACAGCGCCAGCGACGCGGCGACGTGGGCCCCGACCGGGTAGTGATGCAGCACGTTGGAGGTGTAGTAGAGGATGTAGCCCGCCGCCAGCGCCACCATCGCCGCCGAGAAGAGCGAGCCGAGGGTGAAGCCGAAGATCAGCGAGACGACGATGAGCCCCATGGCGGCGAACCCGCCGAGCATCAGGGCCCGCCCCATGAAGGAGAAGTCCTTCTTGGTGAGGAAGACCGAGGCGGTCAGCCCCCCGAAGACGATCAGCGTGAGCACCCCGGCGGTGGGGATGACGTTGGGGTCGATGAAGTAGGCCGCGACGTACAGCATCGGCGTCAGCAGCAGCGCCTCGGCGACGACGTAGAGCCCCAGGCCGAGGTACTGCTTGCCCTGGCTGCCGCCCGAGGCGGCCCACTTCTCGGCGATCCAGCCGACGGCCATGAAGGCGCCGAGCATGAGCAGCCAGTTGAGCGGGCTGCCGTAGGCGAAGCGCATCATGGACTCGCCGACGGTCTGCACCAGCACGTAGCACAGCCCGGCGCAGGCCAGGATCGCCCCGCCGAGGTGGCCGTAGGTCAGCCGGATGAACTCGGCCCGCTCGTTGGCCGAGGCGTGGGCCGCGGCCCGGTCTTGGAAGGCGGCGTAGGACATGGCGGTCTCCGTGGTCGGGTTCGCGATCTTCGATGCCGGCGGGGCGCGATCGGCCGCAGCGCCGACGGTCGTTCAGAGCAGATTGAACGACGCGTTGAGCAGCAGCGAGTTCTGCATCTGCCACTCGTCGATGATGGTCGGCAGGTACTTCGCCGAGAGCACGTAGTCCAGGGACGCCCACTTGGCCAGCTTGACCCCCACCTTGAGGCCGACGTCGACGTTGGTCTTCTCGAGGCCCTCGAGGTCGGGCTGCTCGGGGTCGGTGTAGAGCGGGTAGAGCACGTTGCCCAGGAAGCCGTAGGTCACCGTCTCGGTGAGCGCGCCCTCGGCCTCGACCTCGAGCTCGATGCCGATCTGGGTGCTGTCGTTGAGCGAGACGATCTCGATGACCGGGGTCGTGTCGTCGTCGGCGACCGCCCGCCCGCCCTGGGTGATGATCTGCTGGGCGCCGCCGCCGAGGCTGATGGTCAGCTCGATCAGCTTGTCGTCGATCGGGTTGGCGAACACCCCGATGCTCTCCCGCAGCAGCAGCGGCTCGAAGGCGCTGGTCAGCTCGAGCGACGTGCGGCCGGCGAGCGGCTCGGCCGGGCCGCCGTCGACGCTGTACTCGGCGTCGGCGGCCAGCAGCAGCTCACCGGGGAAGAGCTGGGTCGAGGCCCGGAATCGGGCGAAGGGGCCGAGCCAGGGCACCGCTTCGAGGTGGTAGAGGTACATCGAGCGCAGCTTGCCCTCGTCGGTGCTCTTGATGAACTCGTTGAGCGGCGGGGCGCTGGTCCGGCTGTGGGTGATGTCGAGGCTGTTGCGCCACTCGTGCAGCCCCAGGCGCAGGTCGGCGCTGCCCTTGACGGTGGCCCCGAGCTGGTGGGTCGTGCCGTCCTCGATGCCGGGCACGTCCCGGCTGTCGGAGAGCGCGTAGTTGATGCCCACCTGCAGCTTGAGGGTCCACCCGTCGACCGGCCCCTTCGGCTTCTGCATGGCCAGGGCCGCTTCGGCCGCCGAGCACTCGCAGCCGAGGGCCTTGGCCGCTTCGATCTGGGCTTTCTTCTCGGCGAGGGCCTTCTCGGCGGCCTCGCGCTCTTCGAAGATCGCCTTGCCCTCTTCGGTGGAGACGAAGTCGGCGGGCTGAGCCGCCGCGGCCAGGGGCAGGCTCATCAGGCCCAACACCAGCATGCATACTCGAGTCACGTCGTATCACTCCCGGCAGCCGGGGCCGCCCGCTGAAGTCGGTGGAGCACATGCCGGGTGGCACGCGCGATCGCTTGGAGAGTCGCGGGCCGGGGGCCGGCTGTCAACCGGGCCCGTGGTCGCCCGGGGCCGGGCTCACGGCAGCCGCACCCCGGCCAGCACGCCCCGGTGGTCGGAGACCACGTCGGGCAGGACCCGGTGCTCGACGATGTCGAGGCCCCGGGAGGCGAAGATCCAGTCCAGGCGCCGCTTGTGGAACGGGAAGGTCACCAGCGGCGCCTCGGGGTCGTGGGCCCGCAGCCCGAGCGCCTCGGCCAGCCGACGCAGCCCCTGCTCGCGCGCGTCCCACGAGGTGTTGAAGTCGCCCACCACGATGCGCAGCCGGTCCCGGGCGCGCAGCTCGTCGATGAGCGTCTCGATCTGCCGCCGGCGGATGGCCGCCCGGGCGAAGTCGAGGTGCACCGAGACGACGTCGACCGGGCAGTCGGGCGCGGTGGGGTGGGTCACCGTGCTCAGCACGAAGCCCTTGTTGAAGGTGGGCGGCGAGGGCACGAACGTGACCGAGAGCGGGTCGCTGAGCGGCAGCCGGGCGGCGAGCGCGGTGCCGTACTCGATGCGGGGGGCGACCATGTGCGCCCCCCGGACCCGCCAGCCGAAGCCGGACGCCTCGGCGATGAACTCGACGTGGTCGAAGCCGCCGCTCCAGAAGGACGGCCCGTCGGCCTCCTGGAAGGCGACGACGTCCGGGCGCTCGCGGCGCAGCACCTCGGCGACGGCGTCGAGGTTGCGCTGGATGGTGCGGGTGCGCTTGAGGGCCTGATGAAAGCCGGTGCTGCGGCCGTGGGCCAGGTTGAGGGTGACGACCCGCAGCATCGCCCGGCCGTCGGCGTCGGCCCGCCCTCCGCTCTCGGGGGCGCTGGTCCGGTCGACGTCGGGCACGGCCCGCAGCGGGTCGCTGCGCGGGGGCAGCGTACGTCGGATGCGGGCCACCACCCGGGGGCGGCGGGCGATGGCCCGCCGGATCCGGCTGCGCCGGGCGGGCGGGCTGTCGGGCGAGGTGTCATCCGCGGCGGCGGCGTCGTCCACCGGGGCGGCGTCGGCCGGCGTCTCGCTCTCGGTCGGGGCGTCGGGTTCGGGCATGTCCAAAGGTGTGCTCACCGGGGCGCGCAATGCAACGGGTCGACGAGGGCCGCATCTCTCCGACGGCCCTTCGGATTGCTCTGCGGGGGCCGATCGGAGACGATGTCGACGCATGGGACATGGACACAGCCACCACGGGCACGGTCACGCTCACGGCCACGAGCACGGCCACACCCACGGCCACGCCCACGGCGGCGACCCCTACTCCGAGGCCGGCCGGCGGGCGCTGCGCTGGTCGCTCGTCCTCAACGGCGGCTTCCTGCTGATCGAGGCCGGGGTCGGCTGGTGGGCCGACTCCCTGGCGCTGCTGTCGGACGCGGGGCACATGGTCGGCGACGTCAGCGCGCTGATGCTGGCCTACGTGGTCGCCGGGCTCGCCCGGCGGCCGGCGACCCCCACCCGCACCTTCGGGCTCACCCGGGCCGAGGCCCTCGGCGCCTTCGTCAACGGGCTGGCCCTGCTGGTGGTGGTCGGCTTCATCGCCGTCGAGGCCATCGAGCGGGTGAGCGGTGACCCGCCGGCGGTGCCCGGCTGGCCGGTGCTCGTGGTCGGCGCGATCGGGCTCGCGATCAACCTCGGCTCGGCCTGGGCGCTGTGGCGCAGCGCCTCGGGGGACATCAACGTGCAGGGGGCGCTGGCCCACATGCTGGCCGACGCGCTCGGGTCGGTCGGCGCGATGGTCGCCGCGGGGCTGATCCTGCTCTTCGGCTGGCACTGGGCCGACCCGGCGGTGAGCCTCGTCGTCGCCGGGCTCGTGCTGTGGGGCGCCCTGCGGGTGGTCGCGTCCGCGACCCGGGTGCTGCTCGACTTCGCCCCCGCCGATCTGGACGCCTCGCGCATCGAAGAGGCCCTGAGCGCGTTGGCCGGCGTCGCGGCGGTGCACGACGTGCACGTCTGGGGGCAGGCGGGGTCCCGGGTGATGGTCACCGCGCACGTCGTACCGGCCGCCGAGGCCACCCCGTTCGACGTGCTGCGCCGGGCCGAGGTCTGCCTGCGCGAAGGGCTGGGCGTGGGGCACTCGACCCTTCAGATCGAGCCGCGCACCGGCTGCCCCCAGCCGGCGTGCCCGTTCGCCGAACCGCAGGCGGACGCCGAGCCGGGGCACGACCACGCCGCGCACAGCCACGACGAGCCCCCGGCGGCCGCCCACCGACACTGAAGAGCTTTCCCACACACTCCGGCGCTTCACCCAGCACCGTCCCGAACGCCGAGCTCGGTGTCTCTCAGGCTCGAAATACCGTCTGATATTCCTGCGGCTTCGTTCCTCGGCGTCCGGCCCGGCGCTGTGCTCGACCGTATCTTGTGGGCAAGCTCTGAAGGGGGAGACAGCGCGGCGGTGGTGGCCAGCGCGCGGCGACCTGCGCGGCGCGCCCCGCCATCAGCCGGTCGGCGGCTCGGTCTCGCCCCGCAGCGCCATCGGCGGCAGCAGGCCGTCGGTCTCCCGGATCGGCGGCGGCGGCAGCGTCGTCGCCCGCCGCTGGATGGGCAGCGTGACGATGAACGTGCTGCCTTCCCCCGGCGCGCTCTGGGCGGTGATCGCCCCGTCGTGGGCCTCGACGATGCGCCGACACAACGTCAGGCCGATACCCCGCCCGGGGAAGGCGTCGGCGGTGTGCAGCCGCTGGAAGAGCCGGAAGATGCGGTTGACGTAGCGCTGGTCGAAGCCGATCCCGTCGTCGGAGATCGTCAGCATGAAGCACGGGGTGCCGTCCGCCGGCCGCTCGAGATAGCGCCCCCCGATCTCGATGTGGGGGCCCGCGCCGGGCCGGCGGAACTTGAGCGCGTTGCCCACGAGGTGGACCATGAGCCGCCGGATCTGACCCGGGTCGGCCTCGATGGTCGCCAGCTCGCCGATACGCACCTCGGCCCCGGCCTCGGCCACCAGGGACCCGTGCTCCTCGACCGCCGCCCGGGCCACCTCGCCCAGATCGATGCGGGCCGCCTTGGGGGTCTGGTCGGGGCGGTGCAGATCCAGCAGATCGTCGAGCAGGCCTTCGAAATGATCGGCCGCCTGCCGCATGCGCACGAGGTGCTGCCGACCGCCCTCGCTGAGCCGCGCCCGCTCGTCCTCGGCGAGCAGATCACCGAACATCCGGATCTTGCGCAGTGGCTCCTGCAAGTCGTGGGTCGCCGCGAAGGCGAACTCCCGCAGCTCGCGGGTGCTCTTCTCGAGTCGCTCGGCCCCGATCTGCCGCCGGCGGCGGACCTCGGCCTCGACCGCGCGCACCTCGGCCCGGGCCGCGTCCCGCTCGACCTCCAGATCGGCGATGCGGAGCTGGAGCTCGGCGATGCGCTCGTCGGGCAGGGGCCGCTCGACCGTCGGCGGATCCAGCGCCCGGGTCCGGGCCAGCGCGATGCCCAGGACCAGCCCGAGCGCCAGCGGCGCCGGCCACCATGCCGCCCCGCTGGCGAGGCCATGGCCCACCGCCAGCCCCAGCAGGGCACCCAGCGTCAGTCCGAGCGGCCCCGCCCGCATCAGATGAGGCGGCCCATCTCGCGGGCCTCGGCGATGGCCGCCCGCTCGAGCAGCGCCGCGTCGATCGGGCGGCCCTCCTCGGCGGCGTAGAACGCGGCCCGCAGCACCGCGTTCTTGATGTTGCCCCCGGCCATCTTGAAGCGCTTGCCCAGGTAGGGGAAGCCCAGCTCACCGGCCGTCTCGGCCTGCTCGGGCAGCATCGCCGCCCACAGCCGGGCCCGCTGCTCGGCGTCGGGCATGGGGAAGTCCACCCGGAACTTCAGCCGCCGCTTGAAGGCGTCGTCGATGCTCTTGGCGAAGTTCGTCGTCAGCAGCGACATGCCGTCGAACGACTCCATGCGCTGCAAGAGGTAGTTGATCTCCATGTTGGCGAAGCGGTCGTTGCTGCCCTTGACCTCGGTGCGCGAGCCGAACAGCGCGTCGGCCTCGTCGAACAGCAGGATGACCTGGGCCTTCTCGGCCTCGTCGAAGACCCGGGCGAGGTTCTTCTCGGTCTCGCCGATCCACTTGCTGATCACCCGCGACAGGTCGACCCGGTACAGCTCGCGGCCGAGGGTCTTGGCGATGAGGGCGGTGACCATCGTCTTGCCGGTGCCCGGCGGGCCGATGAACAGGCACGACAGGCCCCGGCCATAGGCCATCTTCCGGCGGAAGCCCCAGCCGTCGTAGACCTGCTCCCGGTAACGGGCCTGCCCGATGATCTCGTCGAGCACGTCCCGCACCTCGTCGGGCAGCACCACGTCGTCCCAGGTGAGGCTGGTGGTGAACGGCTCGGCCACCTCGGAGAGCGCGTGATCCAGCCGCTGGCGCACCGCCCGGGCCACGTCGTCCGCGGTGAGCGGGCGCCGGGCGCCGGTGAGCGCGTTGCGGGCCCGGGCGTCGAGCACCGCCCCGTGGATCGTGCCCGGGGTGACGTTGAACCGGCTGGCGAGCGGGCCGGCGAGCTGGGCCTCCACCGGCTGCCCGCCGGCCAGCGCCCGCTGCCAGACCCGCTTCTGCTCGATCGGCTCGGGCAGGGGAAACACCACGTCGAAGACATCGCTCAGCGCCCGGTAGACCGCAGCGACCGGCTGCAAGACGGTGATCGCGACCGGACCCCGATGCCGCTCGAGTAGCCCGCCGACCACCGGAAGCAGGCGCTCCCAGGTGGTGCGCTCCGCGAAGAACTCGTCGGCCAGGATCAACAGCACGCAGCGCCGCAGAAGCGCCTCGCGCCCGGCCTCGGCCAGCCGCTCGGCGAGGCGCTCGGGCTGACGGGCGAGGCGGTCGAGGTCGAGCGCCAGCACCCCCCGGTCGTGGGCCGCCGCCGCGGCGGCCAGCGCCGTCTGGCGGCCCACCCCGTCGGGGCCCACGAGCAGCAGCCGCGGCCGACCGGCGTGGATCGCCCGGGCGACGCCGGCCTCCACTTCGGCCCGGGTGCGGGGCGCGAGCGACAGCTCGCCGAGCGGCTGGGCCGCCTCGGGGGCCAGCAGGCTGCCGAACGACTGCAAGGCGGTGGGCAGGCTCGCGCCCCGGCGGCTCTCTTCGCCGCTGAGGTGGCCCAGCACGCCCTCGGGCACCACGACCCCCCGATACAGCAGCGGCGGCGGATCGCCCCACGGCCCGCTGTCGCGGAGCTCGACGAGCCGATAGCGCACCAGCGGCGCGTCGGGCAAGAACGCCGCCTGGAGCCGGGTCGACTCCTCCTGATCGGCGCCGATCAGCTCGCTGAGGAACCCCACCGTGGGCAGCTTGACCCCGAAGTCGGCCCAGGCGAAGCCGTAGAGCCGCGACAGCTCGGTGCTCATCAGCGGCGCCGCGGCGGCGAGCAGCAATCGCAAGGTGGCGTCGTCGAGCCCGAAGCACACCTTCAGCTCGGCCAGCGGCCCGCCGCCCTCGGTGAGCGCGTCGAGCCGGGCCCGGGAGCGCTCGAGCGCCTCGACCGTCTCGGCGTAGGGCGGGAGCTGCAGCGCGGGCGGCGGCGGCCGGGGCGGCGCCGCCCCGCCGAGCAGCATGCGGGCCTCGTCGACGCTGATGAACACCGCGCTGAGGGTGCCGGTGGACTGCACCATGCGGTGGCCGAAGCGGTGGATGTAGCGCTTGATGCAGTCGAAGATGTGGTCGAGCCAGACCGCCGATTCTCCCACCGGGCCCTCCTCTCGAGATTGCGCGATCTTGCCCGCCCGGGCGACGGCACTCAAGGCGCGCCTGCCGGGGCCCGCCGGCGGTCGCCCGCGGCCGGTGGTCGAATGGCCGCCAGCGTTGACGCCGACCGGCGCCTCGCGGCATCTATCCCCGGATGCTCGACCCGAACCGCGAACCCCCGCCCGGCGCAGCGACCGCGGCCCCGCCCCGAGCGGTGGTCGTCTGGCTGTGCACGGTCTATGGCTTCATCGCCGCGATGGTGCTCATCGGCGGCATCACCCGGCTGACCGGCAGCGGCCTGTCGATGGTCGCCTGGCACCCGCTGATGGGCGCCCTGCCCCCGCTGACCGAGGCCGACTGGCTGGCGGTCTTCGCCGACTATCAGCGGTCGCCGCAGTATCAGCAGGTCAACCACTGGATGACGCTGAGCGACTTCCAGCAGATCTTCTTCTGGGAGTACTTTCATCGGCTCTTCGGGCGCCTCATCGGGGTCGTCTTCTTCGTGCCCTGGCTCTACTTCACCGTGCGCCGCCGGCTGACGGGCCGGTGGGCCGGGCGGGCGCTCGTCGCGTTCGTGCTCGGCGGCCTGCAAGGGCTGCTCGGCTGGTTCATGGTCAAGAGCGGCCTCGTCGACGTGCCCGCGGTGAGCCACTATCGCCTCGCCGCCCACCTGTCGCTGGCCTTCTTCGTCGGGGCCTACATCGTCTGGCTGGTCCTCGACATGCGCCCCGGGCCGGCCCGCGCCGGCGATCGGCGACTGTATCGGGCGGGCTGGGCCCTGATCGGGCTGCTCGCGGTGCAGATCGTCTACGGGGCCTTCATGGCCGGCACCCGCGCCGGCTACATGTACCAGACGTGGCCCGACATGAACGGCGCCTGGATCCCGGCCACGCTGGGTCACATCGAGCCGTGGGCGCTCGACCTCGTCGCCAACCCGGACACCATCAACTTCGTGCACCGCACCCTGGCCTGGCTCGTCGCCCTCGGCGCCGGGTGGCTGGCCGTCGCCGCCTGGCGCCGGGCCGACAGCCGCCGCCAGCAGGGGGCGGCGGTCATCCTCGGCGGGCTGGTGCTCGTGCAGTTCGCGCTCGGAGTGCTGACCGTGCTGTACGCGGTGCCGGTCGCCCTCGGCGCGGCCCACCAGCTCGGGGCCTACCTGCTGCTCACCGCCGCGCTGTGGGTGACCCACGGCCAGAAGCCGATCCCGCCCGGCTGACCGCGCTCAATCACCGCCCAGATTGCAGGCGTTCTCCGTCGGCATGCACCCCGAGAGCAGCTCAGCGGCCGGGGTCAGCGGCTGCCCGTCCTGGTCGACCTCGAAGGTGCCCCCGCGGATCCAGGCCGAGACGACCCGCCACGCGCAGCCGGTCGTGCCCGCGAAGCAGATCGGGTGGCCCACCGCCGCCGGATCACCAGCCAGGGCGACCCGCAGCAGGATGCTGTCCTCGGGGTTCTCCAGGTCGACGGCGGCCTTGGCCGACTGATACTCGGCGTCGCGGGCGCCGGCCTCGCCGGTGATCTTGAAGTTGCCCTGTGTCACCGCGTGGCAGAAGGCCTGCCCGCAGCCGATGGTCAGCATCGCCTGCTGGGCGGCGATGAAGTCCGCCTGGTTGTCGGGTATGACCTCGAGGGCCAGCGCGGTGACCTCGCCCTCGCCGCAGCCGACGAGGGCGACGGCGGCGAGCGCGAGCGCCAGCGCGGCAGGCGCCGATCGATTCATGGCTCCTCCTGCTCGTCGGGGGTCTCGGGGGCGAGGCGGCCCTGGGCGACGATGAACAGCTCGACGCTCTCGCTGCGGGTGCTCTTGGGCTTGATGCGCTTGAGCGTGCGATAGCGGGCCTTCACCTCGGCGACCAGATCGGGCACATCGCCGCCCTCGAAGACCTTGCACACGAAGGCTCCGCCCGGCCGGACCAGCGCGTCGGCCAGGTGCAGGGCCCGGCGGCACAGGTCGACCGAGCGCACATGATCGGTGAAGCGGTCGCCGGTGGTGTCGGGGGCCATGTCGCTGAGCACGACGTCGAAGGGCCCGCCGCCCGCGTCGAGGAAGACCGCCGCGTCGGTCTCGAAGATGTCGCCCACCAGGGTGGTGACCTGGGGCGCGTCGAACTGGATGGGCCGGCGGTCGATGCCCACGACCCGGCCCCCGGGACCGACCTTCTTCGCCGCGTACTGGGTCCACGAGCCGGGGGCGCAGCCCAGGTCGAGCACCCGCAGGTTGCGCCGCAGGAGTCGGGTGCGGCGGTCGATCTCCTCGAGCTTGAAGACGCTGCGGGCGGCGTACCCCGCGGCCTTGGCCCGGCGGGTGTAGTGGTCCGGTCGACGACGGCTGGCCATGGGCTCAGCCTGCCCGACGGCCCCGGTGGACGCAAGGCGGGCGAGGCGGGCCCGCAGCGCCGCCGCCCGGGCCTCCCGGTCGCCGATCACCGGCCCGGTGGGGCTGGCCAGCCGGTCGCCGGGGCGGGCCTCGGGCGGCAGATCGGCGATGGGCACGTCGAGCTGGCGCCCGGCCTCGTCGATCAACACCGCCATCGGTGGCTCGAAGCGGTCGATGCTCAGCACGAGCAGGGCCACCGCGGTCAGCAGGCCGAAGAGGGTCACGCCGGGTCTCCCAGCAGCACCCAGGCGTCGCGCCCGCCGACGAGCACCACCCGCTCGAGGTGCAGGCCCACCAGCCGGGCGGCCTCGTCCAGCCGCAGCGCGGCCTCCCGCTCGGCCGGGCGGGGCTCGCCGCCGGGGCGCACCACGAACACCCACCACGGGCCGGGCCCCTCGCCCAACATGCGGGCCAAGTGGCTGCCCAGGCGGGTGCGGGGGCCGAGGCCCTCCCCCAGCGCCAGGGTCACCGGCTCGACGTGCTCCTGGGGGCGCAGGCCGAGGACGGCCCGCTCGCCGATGGCCACCTGCCCCCGCATGCGCTCGATGGCGTCGGTCAGCGGGTCGTCGGGCGGGGGCGGCGCGGCCGGCGGCTCGACCGGGCCGGATCGCAACGTCAGTTCGAAGGCCGCCCGGATGCGGGCCGCCTTGACCGGCCCGATGCCGCGGATCGTCTGCAGCGCCTCGGGGGTCGCCGCGCCGAGGGCCTCGACCCCGCCCAGCTCGTCGAGGACCCGCCGGGCGAGCTGGAGCGCGTCCTCGCCGTTGCCCCGCCCGGTGCCGAGCACCAGCGCCAGCAGGCCGGCCGAGTCGAGGGTGTGGGCCCCGTCGCGCAGCAGCTTCTCCCGGGGGCGGTCCTCCGGCGGCAGATCCCACAGCGTGGGGCCGCCGGGGCCACCGGGGTCGTCGTCGTCGGGCGGTGGCCCTGGCGGCGGCGCGGGGTCGGTGTCGGCCTCGAGGCGGCGGTGATCGGGCGGCGAGCTGGACGGGCGGGCGGCGGGCATGAGCTTCCTCCGGGTCGGGCGCCGGTCTCGGCGGGCGGCCAGAGGGTGAGCACGGGCTGTGCCAGCGGGTGAACGTCGTGATTTCGGGGGGTTGCGCCCATCCCGCCGCGCGCCGATCCGTCCAGGGCGTCCAGGGCGTCCAGGATCTGGACGCCCCGGCCGTGGTCAGGGCGCCTTCGGCGCGGCCGGCGCCCGGCTCTCCAGCGCCTGCAACGCGCCGGTGATCGTCGCGGCGCCGACCGCCGCCGCCAGCCCGA
This sequence comes from bacterium, assembly GCA_030426085.1. GTDB lineage: Bacteria > Myxococcota_A > Bradymonadia > UBA7976 > UBA1532 > JACKDM01. The sequence goes on from JAUHYW010000004.1 coordinate 250,299, forward strand.
GCAGCGCCGCGGTGGCCGCCGGATCACCGCCGGATCGCAGCCGACGAGCGAAGCGGGTGTCGGCGTAGTCGGCCCGCAGCCGGGCGAAGATGCGGCCCGCCTCGGCCGGATCGCCCTCGCGCAGTCGGTCCAGCGCCCGGCGATACAGGGCCCGGGCCGCGGGCGCCGGCTCGGGGGCCGCCTCCCGCTGCCAGCCGGCGGCGAGCGGGTGGGCCCCTTCGCCCGCCGCTTCGATCGGCGCCGTCTCGGTCTGCGGGGATGTCCCGGCGGCGGCGTCACCCCCACCGCCGGCCCCGCCCGCCGCTTGCTGTGCCGGTCGCTCGGGCTCGCCGCACCCGCTGCACCCGGGCCCGACGGCCGCCAGCGCGACGATCAACCACACGCTCAGGGTCGCCCGCCTCACAGCGTCACCGCCTCCAGCACCAGCCGCCAGCGGGGGCCGTCGGCGCCGACCGCCAGCCCCAGCTCGCCGAGGTGGCCCCAGATCCAGGACAGCGCCCCGGCCATCTGCCGGATGCCGCTCATGTCCAGGCCCAGCGCGGTCAGCCGGGGGGCCACCGCGTCGGCCCACGCCCCGCCGTCGTGGGGCAGGCCGCTCGGGCGCAGCCACGCCATGAGCCCGGCGCCTTCGAAGAAGCCCGGCGACAGCCCGGTCTGTGGCGCCGCGGTCGGCCCCCGCTCGATGGCCGCCCGGTCGGTCCCGATCCAGGCCCGGTCGTGGGCGGTGCCCAGCCACACCGCGGACACCGGGGGCGGGGTCTGGCCCTCCACCGGCTTCACCGCCACCCGCCGCAGCCCGCCCTTCGGCGGGTCGAGCACGACGTCGTCCCGCCCGGCGGCGGCCTTCACGAAGCGGTCGAGCAGCGTCGTGTCGGCCGGCTGCATGCTGAAGAGGATGTCGAGCGCGCCGGGCCCGATCGCGAGGGCCAGCGGGCCGACGAAGGGCTCGCGGGTGGGGTCGACCGCGGCGCTGAGCAGCGCCGACAGGGTCGGCCCGGGGGAGAGCCCGATCACGACGGCGGCGTCCCGGCCCAGCCGGGGCAGGCCGCTGCCCGGGGTGAACCACGGCCCGGCGGGGCTGGCCGGGGCCTGCCACGACGCCTCGACCCGGACGCGGCCGGGGTCGAGGCGGCCGGTCACGCACAGACGCCCCTCGGGTCGCTGCGCCCATATATAGAGGTCGGCCTGCCCCCGCTCGACCGGGCAGCCGGCGAGCGGGTCGGGCCCTGCCTTCGCGCCGCGCAGCCGTTTCAGATCGGCCTCGGCGCGGGCGGCGAAGAGCGCGCCGTCGGTGATCCGGGCCACGCCTTCGGGCCAGCGCCAGCCGGGGCCGCCGGCGACGGGCGCCGGTGAAGCCCCGACCGCCGCCGTCAGCCACGCCCCGGCCGCCTGCGCGTCACGCACGGCGATCACCGCCATGGGCCGCTCACCCCCCGCGATCAGCAGCGGGCCGGCGCGGTCGATGCCCGCCCGGTCGACCGCCGCCGCATCGAGCGGGTCGAAGCCCAGGCCCTGCTGCAATTCGGCGAGGCTGGCCGCGGTCGCGTCGCGCAGGGTCGGGTGGCGTCGCCCGCGCTCGATAACGCCCGCGAGCGGGTCGAGGACGGCCTCGATCCGGGGCACGACGACGGCGTATGCCGCGCCCTCGGCCGCCGCCAGCCAGTCGTCGAGCGGCGCCGCCGGGGCCGGGGCGGCGAGGGCGCACAGCCAGAGCAGCGCCCCCGGGTATCGGAGCCGGGGTCTCAGCCCTTCTCCGGCCCGTCGTCGGGCGGGGTGCCGCTGCTCGGATCGCCGCCCGGATCACTCACCGGGTCATCGACGAACTCGGCGTCGGTCACGTCCTCCTCCGGCCCGTCGTCGCCCTTGCCGCGGAAGAGGTCGCGCACGTTGTCCCACAGCGACTTGTCGCCGGAGAAGATGCTGCCCAGATCCTGGACCAGCTTGCCGAGCGCGTCCTCCCGCTCGTCCCACCGCGTCTTGTAGGCCCGGGCCGAGTCGGCCACGTCGTCCCGGACGTGGGCCTCGGGGTCCTCGTCCCGCCGGGGGTAGTCCCCGCCGAGCACCGCCCCGTACTCGCCCCCGCCGACCCACCGCCGCAGCTCGGCGAGCCGCAGCACCGGATAGGGGTGGGTGGTCCACAGCATGTTCAGCAGCTTGATGAGGTTGTCCCGCACATCGCCGGCCTTCTCGTACTCCTCGGCCTGGGCGACGAACGCGTCGAGGTCCATCTGACCCAGCTTGTTGCCCCCGGCCATCTTCATGTGGATCCGGTAGGCCGCCTCGGGGTTCTGGAGGCACAGCAGCCCCGCCCGATCGCACGACAGCTCGGCCTTGCGGCTCCACTCGAAGAGCGCCATCAGCACCCCCCGCAGCATCAGGCCGGCGACGGGCAGGGTCATCAGCAGCGGCAGCACCACCCGCAGCAGCACGAAGAGCATCGTGCGGTACAGCGCGTGCCCCGAGAGCACGTGCCCCAGCTCGTGGCCGAGCACGAAGCGCAGCTCGTCGTCGTCGAGCAGCCCCAGGGTGCCCGAGTTGATGACCACGAACGGCTTGTCGATGCCGATGGCCCCGGCGTTGACCATCGGGGTCTGGGTCACGAACAGCTCGGGCACCTCGTCGGCGTCGAGGATGGCGCAGCACTCGAGCCACGCCGCGTGCACCTTGGCGAACTGCTTCTCGTCGACCCGCACCGCGTTGGCCAGATAGTGGAAGCGCAGGGCCCGCTCCGAGACCAGCGAGAAGAGGCGGCGCAGCACGACATCGAACCCGGTCACCTTGCGCAGCGCGGTCAGCGCGGCCCGATCGGAGGGGTGCTCCCAGGCCCGGGCGCTGATGCCCGGGAAGCGCACCCGGTCGCCGCTCGCCGATCCGTCGGCGTCGTCCGCCTCGGCGGACGGGGGCGGGTTGCGGAACACGTCCTTGATCTTGTCGTTCTCTTCGTCGCTCACGGCGGCCTCCGGGTGAATCGGTCCACCCTACCGCAACCACCGGCGGCGCCCCACGGCTTTCTCGCCCCGCCGGCCGGGCTCCGGGCCGGTTGCAATCCGCTGGCAGGAGCGGGTAGACCCGGAGGCGTCGGCGCGTGATCCATCGGTCGCGCGCACCCGAATCCGGGAGTCCGATTTGGCAGCAGTCTGCCCCGAACCGGCCAGCGACGGCCCCGCCCCCGCCGACGCGCCGCCCGATCCGCTCGTCGCCGCCCTCGCCGAGCACTTCGGCTTCACCCGGTTCAACGTCGGCCAGCGGGCGATCATCGAGGACGTGCTCGGCGGCCGCCCCACGGTCGCGGTCATGCCCACCGGGGCCGGCAAGAGCCTGTGCTACCAGCTCCCGGCGCTGCTGCTCGACGGGGTCACCGTCGTCGTCTCGCCGCTCATCGCGCTGATGAAGGATCAGGTCGACGGGCTGCAAGCCCGGGGCATCGCCGCCGACTTCGTCAACTCCAGCCAGACCGCCGAGGCGCAGCGGGCGGTGCTCGCCCGGCTGGCCGACGGCGGGCTCGATCTGGTCTATGTCGCGCCCGAGCGCTTCCGCCACGGGGCCTTCGTGCGGGCGTTGGGCCGGGCCCGCATCGCGCTCTTCGCGGTCGACGAGGCCCACTGCATCTCGCGCTGGGGGCACGACTTCCGCCCGGACTACACCCGGCTGGGCGAGGTCATCGAGCGGCTGCACCCGCCGCGCGTCCTGGCGTGCACCGCCACCGCCACCGAGGAGGTCCGGGCCGACATCCGCGAGGCGCTGGGCCTCTCGGCGCCCCGGATCCACGTACACGGCTTCCTGCGGGAGAACCTCTTCCTCGAGGCCCGGCTGTGCAGCGGCGACCGCGATCGCGAGGGTCGGCTGCGGGTCTTCCTGACCGAGGGGGCCGGCAAGTCGGGGTCGGTCATCGTCTACGCCAGCACCCGCAAGCGGGTCGAGCGCTACGCCGACGCGGTGCGGGAGATGCTGGGCAACCGGTCGGTCGTGGCCTACCACGGGGGCATGGGCGACGAGGCCCGGCGGGCGGCGCAGGACGCCTTCATGGCCGGCGAGGCCCGGGTCGCGGTGGCCACCAACGCCTTCGGCATGGGTGTCGACCGGTCCGACGTTCGGGCGGTGGTGCACGTCGACCTGCCGCGCACCATCGAGGGCTACTATCAAGAGGTCGGCCGGGCCGGGCGGGACGGCGAACGGGCACATTGCCTGCTGCTGTTCAACAACATCGACACCCGGGTGCACGAGTTCCTCATCGGGCAGAGCCACGCCGATCCGGCCCGCATCGGGGCGCTGTGGCAGGCGCTGCGCCGGGCCGGCCCCGACGGCGCCCGCCCGTGGGAGCTGGCCGCCGCGCTGGGCAAGGACGGCCGCCGGGGCCTCGACACCGCGCTGCGGGCGCTGTTGCGCACCGGCGCGGCGTGGAGCGACCCGATCACCGAGGCGGTGCGGGCGGTGCCCGACGCCCCCGACGACGTCTTCGGGCTGGGCATCGACTTCGAGGCCGCCGACCGCCACCGGGCCTGCGAGCTGGACAAGCTCGAGCGCATGCGGCGCTTCGTCTTCGACCCCCGCTGCCGCCACCTCCAGGTGCTGGCCTACTTCGGCGAAGACCTCGAGCCCGACCGCTGCCCCGGCTGCGACCGCTGCGACCCCAGCGTCGAGGGGGCGATGCCCGGCCTGCGCTTCGAGGCGCCCACCGACGAGGAGCTGCTGCTCATCCGCAAGGCGCTGGCCGGGGTGGCCCGGGCCGAGGGGCGCTTCGGCCTGCGCAAGGTGGCCGGCATGCTGGCTGGCTCGAAGGCCCGGGGGGTCGGCGACACCTCGCTGGTGCACCTGAGCACCTTCGGGCTGCTGCGGGCGGTCGGGGTGAAAGGCTGCGCCGACCTGTTGCAGCTCCTGGTCAACCAGGGCCTGTGCCGCATCTCGGGCGGGCGCTACCCGCTGCTCGAGATCGCGCCCCCCGGGTGGGAGGTCATGCAGGGGCGGGCCAAGCCCGGCTTCCGCCCCCCGCCGGGTATGATGAGCGGGGCGGCGTCGAGCAGCGGCAAGGGTGACCCGGGCCGCAAGCGGCGCCCGACGGTCATCGAGGTCGACAGCGACGACCCGATGATCGACCGCCTGCGCCGCTTCCGCACCGAGGAGGCCAGCCAGCGGCAGGTGCCGCCGTACGTGGTCTTCAACGACCGGACGCTGGCCGCCATCGCCGACGCCCGGCCGACGACCGAGGCCGAGTTCGTCGCGGTGCACGGCCTGGGCCCCGGGCGGTGGACCAGCTTCGGGCAGCGGCTGCTCGACGCCATCGCCGAGGTGCCCTGACGGCGCCGTGAGCGGCGACCCGCCGGCCCCCGCGGGCATCAGTCGCAGAGCCCCGCCCCGGAGACTCCGCCGTGTCCGAGAACTCGACCCGCAGCTACCGCGGCCCGCAGGCCGGCCCCCCGCCCCCCGGCCCCGACGCCGGGCCGCCCTCGTCGGGCAACCACCGGGCCCCCTCGGGCGGGTTCGGCCACTCCCGGAAGCGGATGGCGCTCGAGGTCGCCGGCGTGATCGGCGTGCTGGCGCTGCTGGTGTGGGGGGCCTTCGCCGTGCTCGGCGGGCTCACCTCGGCGTTGGTGGGGCTGATGCCGATCTCGGTCGACCGGGCCGTCGGCGAGGCCGCCTGGAACCAGATGGTGCCCGCCGAGCGCCGGTGCACCGACCCCGGCCCGCTGGCCTACATCGAGCAGATCACCGCCCCGCTGGTCGAGGCCTACGAGGGCGAGCACCGGTTCACCTTCGCGGTGATCGACGCCCCCGAGGTCAACGCGTTCGCCCTGCCCGGGGGGTTCATCGCGGTGCACTTCGGGCTGCTCGAGCAGGCCGAGAGCGGCGAAGAGGTCGCCGCGGTGCTGGCCCACGAGATCCACCACGTCACCGAGCGCCACGGGCTGCGGCGCATCGCCCGTCAGCTCGGCACCTTCGCCGCGCTGGGGGCGGTGCTGGGCGCGGTCGACCTGGGCTCGCTGACCGGGCTGGCGGTGGGGCTGGTGGGCAACGCCTACGACCGTGACCAAGAGCGGGAGGCCGACGCGCTGGGCCACGCGCTGCTGATCGAGGCCGACATCGACCCGGCGGGCATGGCGACCTTCTTCGACCGGCTCGCCGCCCGGGGCCCGGACGTGCCCGCGCTGCTGTCGACCCACCCCGGCAGCGACGAGCGCGCCGCGCTGGCCCGCGAGCGGGGCGGCCTCGACGGCGATCCGCGCGCGCTGCCCGCCCCCACCGGGTTGCGCTGCCGGTAGCCGGCGGCGATGCTCGTCGGACGCCCACCGACGGAGCCGCCATGCGCAGCACCCTGGCCATCATCGCCCTCCAGATCGCGACCCTGCTCGCCGCGGGCTACGCCGCCCTCGTCGCCGGGGGCTTGAATCGGGAGGCGGAGAGCGCCGCCGAGCGGGCCGCCCACCACCGTCAGCGGGCCGCCGATCTGGCCGGGCAGGGCCGCTACGCCGCCGCGGCCGGCGCCGCCCGACGCTCGGCGACGCTGGCCCGCGACCCGGCCACCGTCGACGCCGCGCACGACCTGGGCGATCGCTACGCCGCCCTGGCGGTGGTCGCCGCCGACCGCCTGCCCCCGCCCATCGAGCGGGCCCGGCTGGAAGACCTCGCCGAGCGGCTGTCGGGCGGCGAAGGCCCGGCCCACGTCGCCGCCATCGGGCTGAGCGCGGTGCTGCTGCGCATGCAGGGCAACCTCGTCGCCGCGGCCCGGGCCATCGAGGACGCCGAAGCCGGCGGGGCCACCTCGCAGTGGTTCGACTGGCAGATGGGCATCATCCGGCTGCGGCAGGGGCGCGCCGAAGACGCCCGGATCCGGCTCGAGAAGCTGGCTCGCGAGCAGCCCGGCTTCGCGCCCGGGCTGCACCGGCTGGGGATGGTCTACCTGTCGACCGACCAGAGCGAGGCGGCGATCGGCGCGCTGCAGAAGGCGATCGAGGCCGGGGGCGAGCCCGACGTCTCGCTCGACCTGGCCCGGCTCTTCCTCGGGCGGCAGATGTGGGCCGAGGCGATCCCTCACCTCCAGCGCGTGCTGCGGGGGCGGGGGGGCGACGTCGACGCGCTGCGGCTGCTGGCGGCGGCGCACTTCCGGCTCGGGCGCCACGATCTGGCCGCGCGCACCTACCGGCAGGCGTACCGCATGGACAACGACCCCCGCACGCTGCTCAGCGCGGCGATCGCGCTCGGCGCCGGGGGCAAGCAGGGCGAGGCGCTCGCGGTGCTCGATACGCTGATGCCCCGGGTCGGCGAGCTGCCCGAGGTGGCGTGGCAACGGGGCCGGATCCTGCTCGACCTGGGGCGGGTCGGCGAGGGCCGGGCGACGCTCGAACGCTACATGGCCGCGGCCGCCGGGCGCCCCGAGGAGGCCGAGCGCATGGCCGAGGTCCGCCGGCTGCTCGGCGGGCGGCCGACCCCGACCCCGACCCCGAACCCGAACGGGCCCGCGCCGACCCCCAGCGCCCCCGCGCCGCCCGGAGCCACCCCGGCCGCGCCCCCGCCGGGCGGGGCCCCGAGCGCGCCCATCCCGCCCGAGCTGTTCGTGCCGGCCGACCCCTGAGGCGGCCCGGGCCGACCCGAGCCGCCTCACAGGAACATCTGCCCCTCGCCGCGATAGGTCGGCTCCACCGCCACCACCTCGTCCCCCCGCACCATGTGGCACACCGCGAAGCGCTCCAGCGGCTCGCCGGCCTTGGCCGGGCGCAGCAGCACGCTGGCCCCCACCGCCGGCGCCGTCGCCCCCCGGGGCAGCGCGAACGGGGTCTGCACCTCGCCGGCCCCCTCCATCGGCAGCAGCCGCAGCCCCGGAGGCCACACCGGCGTCGGCAGCCGATCGGGCCCCGGCGCGCCCGAGGCGACGACGCCCCCGCCCCCGCAGGTGACGTGCCCCGGATCGGGTTGGCGGGCGACCTCCAGCGCCAGATACAGCGCCGGCTCGAGCGCCGAGCCGACGTAGCCGTCGAACAACGCCGGGCAATACAGCCCCGAGCCGGCGCTGCCCTCGGTGACCGTCGGATCGGACGACGACCAGCGCAGGCTGCCGGTGCCCCCGGCGTTGACCACCGTCAGCGGCACGCCCTCGGCGATCAGCGCGTCGGCCACCGCGCCCCGCAGCCGGCGCACCGCCGGCCGGGCCAGCCGCTTGAAGATCCGGGCCCCGCGGGCGGTGTCGGGCAGCCCGGCGACGTGGGCCTCGTAGCCCATCAGCCCCACCAGCCGCACGTGAGGGCGCGCGCGGGCGGCGCGGGCCAGGGCGGCGGCGGCCTCGGGGCTTCGGATCGGGCTGCGCCGCACGCCGAGGTGGGCCCCCAGCCCCGGGCGGAACGAGACGTCCACGTCGACCAGCGCCTCGATGACCGCCCCCGCCGCGGCCGCCGCCCGCTCCAGCGCGTCGAGGTGAGCCTCGCAGTCGACCACGATCCGCAGCGTGCCTCCGTCGGCCACCGCCCGCGCCAGCCGGTCCAGCGGGCCCGGCTGCACGGTCGGGTAGGCCACCAGCAGATCGTCGAAGCCATGCCCCGCGAGCCACGCCGCCTCGCCGGCGTGGGGGCACATCAGCCCCTTCAGCCGCGGCCCCCGGCTCAGCGCCCGCCGCAGGACGCCCCGGTGGCGCACGCTCTTGGTGGCCAGACGCAGCGTCGCGTCGGGGTGCAGCGCGTCGAGCAGCCGGTCGAGGTTGCGGTCGAGGGCGTCGAGGTCGATCAGCGCCGCGGGGCGGGGCATCGCATCGGAGAGGCGGGCGAGGGTGGCCGGGCGATCCATCGGCCGATCTTCGGCGCCCCGTCCGCGGGGCGCAAGGGGCGGCGGGCGGCCCGCTTGACGTACGCGACCGACAGGTTCAGTCTCGACCGGACGCCCCCGACCCCGAACCCCCGGAGCCATGGCCGAACTGCTCGCCGCCGCCCTCGCCTTCCCCACCGTGGTCTACACGATCCTGCTGGTCGTCGTGGTCGTCTACTGGCTGTTCGTGGTGCTCGGCGCGCTCGACATCGACATGCTCGACATCGGCGACGCCGACGGCATGCTCGAGGGCGGGGCCGACGGGGCGGCCGAGGGGCTCGCCGACGGCGCGTTCGAAGGGGCCGGCGAGGCGCTGGACGGCGCCGCCGACGGGCTGGCCGACGGGGCCGGCGACGCCTTGGACGGGGCGTTCGACGGGGCGGCCGACGGGGCGGCGGACGGCGGGGCCGACGGGGCGCTGGACGGCGCCGACGGCGGGGCCGGCGGGCTGGCCGATCTGATGAGCGCGCTCAAGCTGCGCTCGGCCCCGATGACGGTGGTCATCAGCAGCATCGTGCTGACCGGCTGGGCGCTGTCGATGCTGGGCATGTACTACCTCGGCGGCCTGCTGCCCCGGGTGGCGCTGGTGCCGCTGGTGGGCATCGCCGCGTTCGTGGTCGCCGTGCCGTTCACCTCGCTGGTCATCCGCCCGCTGGCCCCGGTCTTCGTCAGCAGCACCGGGCGCACCCGGGCCGACGTGGTGGGCAACACCGCGGTGGTCACCACCGGCCGGGTCGACGAGCGCTTCGGGCAGGCCGACTGCAAGGTGGGCGGAGACTACCTGCGCATCGAGGTGCGGGCCCGGGCCGACAAAGGGATCGGGCGGGGGCAGAGCGTGCTGGTCATCGACTTCGACGTCGAGCGCGAGGCCTACCTCGTCGAGCCGCTGTGAGCGCCGAGAGTTCGACGGACTGACAAAAACCGTGTGATCGAGGCCGGCCCGCGGGCCGGTCGGAGGGGGATTCGGGGATGCCGCTTCAAGTGATGCTGGTCGTCGCGGGACTCATCATCCTGTTCATCGTCGGGGTGCTGGTCATCATCTCGAAGTTCTACCGCAAGGTGGACCAGGGCAAGGCGCTGATCGTCAACAAGATGAAGAACGACCCCGAGGTCACCTTCACCGGCGGCATCGTCTACCCGATCATCCACCGCTCCGAGGTGATGGACATCTCGGTGAAGACGATCGAGCTCGAGCGCCGGGCCCACGAGGGCCTCATCTGCAAAGACAACGTGCGGGCCGACATCAAGGTGACGTTCTTCGTGCGGGTCAACAAGACCGCCGACGACGTGCTCAAGGTGGCCCAGACCATCGGCTGCGCCCGGGCGAGCGACCAGAAGACGCTCGAAGAGCTGTTCATCGCCAAGTTCTCCGAGGCCCTGAAGACCGTCGGCAAGCGGCTCGAGTTCGAGCAGCTCTACACCCAGCGGGACGACTTCAAGGATCAGATCATCGAGGTCATCGGCAAGGACCTCAACGGCTATGTGCTCGACGACGCGGCCATCGACTTCCTCGAGCAGACCCCGATCGAGCACCTCGACAAGCAGAACATCCTCGACGCCCAGGGCATCCGCAAGATCACCGAGCTGACCGCGGGCCAGAACATCCAGACCAACGAGGTGCGCCAGAAGGAGCGCATGGAGATCGGCTCGCAGGACCTCAAGGCCGACGAGGCGATCTTCCGCTTCGACCAGCAGCGGGCCGACGCGATCGCCAAGAAGGACAAGGAGATCGCGATGGCCCAGAGCCGCGAGAGCAACGAGGCTCTGCGGGTCCAGGCCGAGGAGGAGAAGAAGACCGCGCTCATCCGGCAGAAGGCCGAGGAGGAGGTCTCCAAGGGCGAGCAGGGCAAGCTGCGAGCGATCGAGGTCGCCATGAAGGCCCGCGAGCGCGAGGTCGCCGTCGAGGCGGTGCGGGTCAAGAAGGCGGCCGACGTCGAGGAGATCGGCCGCGAGCGCGAGGTCGAGCTTCAGCGGATCGACAAAGAGAAGGAGCTCGAGAAGCAGCGCAAGGAGATCGCCGACGTCATCCGCCAGCGCATCGCGGTGGAGAAGACGGTCGCCGAGGAAGAGGAGCGCATCAAGGACCTGCGGGCCCACGCCGACGCCGAGCGGCAGAAGAAGGTCAAGATCGTCGCCGCCGAGGCCGACGCGCAAGAGGCCCTCGTCAAGAACATCAAGGCGGCCGAGGCCCAGGAAGAGGTCGCCAAGTTCCAGGCCCGGGAGAAGCTGACCATCGCCGAGGCCGACCTCGAGGCCAGCGACAAGCAGGCCCGGGCCAAGATGCGCATGGCCGAGGGCGTGCAGGCCGAAGAGGCCGCCTCGGGGCTGGCCCAGGTGCGGGTCAAGGAGGCCGAGGCTGCCGCCATCGAGAAGCAGGGCAAGGCCCAGGCGACGGTGACCCTCGACCGGATGACCGCCGAGGCGGCCGGCGAAGAGAAGAAGGGCCTCGCCGCGGTCAAGGTGCGTCAGGCCCAGGCCGAGGCGACCCGCCAGGAGGGGCAGGCCGAGGCCGAGGTCATCAAGACGAAGAAGCTCGCCGAGGCGGCGGGCGAAGAGGAGAAGGGCCTCGCCGCGGCCCGGGTCCGCGAGGCGGAGGCCGCCGCGATCGAGAAGCGGGGCATGGCCGAGGCGACCGCGGTCAAGGAGAAGCTGGCCGCCGAGGCGTCGGGGCTCGCCGAGAAGGCGGCTGCGATGAAGGCCCTCGACGGGGTCGGCCGGGAGCACGAGGAGTTCCGGCTGCAGCTCGAGATGCAGAAGCAGGTGGCGCTCGAGAAGGTCGGGGCCCAGGTCCAGATCGCGCAGCACCAGGCGCAGGTGCTCTCGGCGGCGTTCCAGCAGGCCGACATCAACATCGTGGGCGGCGACGGCCAGTTCTTCGACAAGTTCGTCAACGCCGTCAGCCTCGGCAAGAGCCTCGACGGGCTCGTCGAGAGCTCGTCGGTGGCCACGACCACGATGCAGCCCTACCTCAGCGGCGACCGCAGCCTGCCCGACGACGTCAAGGACATCCTCGCCGGCCGGCTGACCGCGGAGAACGTCAAGAACCTGGGCATCGCCGGCCTCATCGCCCGCCTCGCCACCGAGGCCGACGGCGAGACGAAGCAGAAGCTCGAGCAGCTCGCCGCCCAGGCCCGCAAGCTGGGGTTGCAGGCCTGATCGGGTCCCGCTCGCCGCGCCCCCCGATCGGCCCCCGCCGCCCCGCCCGGGAGAGATAGCCGATGGCCGAAGAGCCCACCGACGTCGCCCTGGAGTCCGGCGAAGACGCCGCGCTCGCCGGGGGCAACTACGCCGTCATCCGCCGCCGGCTCGAGGCGCAGGGGGCCACCCTGCGCGAGCGGGCCGAGGCCCTCAATACGCGCCGCAAGGCGACCTTCGGCGGCACCGAGCTGGCGGTGCTGGCCAACGGGCGGGTGCGCACCGAGCACAACTGCCTCTCGCGGGACGTGGTCAACGTCGGCGGGCGGCTGCTGGTGGGCTTCCAGCTCTTCCTGGGGCTCAAGCAGGAGACGAAGGTCGAGGACGTCTTCGGGCTCTACCGCTTCGAAGAGACCGCCGACGGCTACGACTTCGGGCGGGTGCCGCCGGCTGAGATCCCGTTCTTGCAGAGCGCCGATTTCCGCAAGGACTTCGGCGACTTGTTCCGCTACTACCGCGACTGCGAGCTGCTCCAGCTCCGCAGCACCGAGACCCGGCTGCTGGCGGTCTTCCGCATCGGCGCGAGCGTCGACGACGTCAAGGTGTGCCGCTGGCGCATCGACCCCGGCGGGGCGCTGACCTACGTCGACAACCGCGGCGAGCGGGACCACGTCTTCCCCGCGAGCCACGACTTCGAGTGGACCCCCACCGGCCGCGAGCACCAGGTCTCGGGGCGCCACCCGCACGTCAACGTGCTCGACAAGGTCTTCGTCGAGACCGTCGGCGGCGACCTCACGATCAAGGTCGAGAACAACACCGAGGACGGGCACGGGATCTACCGCGAGCCGGTGGAGGACGCCAACCAGACCCTCGACGACGGCGAGGTGCACTACGCCGAGCTGGGGCCGCTGATCCTGCTGCGCATCAAGCCCTACCGCGAGCCGGACCATCGCTATCTGGTGTTCAACACCCGCACCCGGGACGTGGTGCGCATCGACGCCATCGGCCGGGCCTGCGTGCAGCTCCCCGAAGACCACGGGATCATCTTCCCGGGGGGCTACTACCTCGAGGGCGGGGACTACAAGCTCTTCGACACCCCGCTCGAGGGCCTGGAGTTCAAGCGGGTCATCCGCTCGCCCAACGGCGAGGACGTGCTCTACATCTTCCACCGCCGGGCCGAGGGGGAGTACGTGCTGCTGCCGTACAACCTCATCCGCAAGGCGGTGCAGAGCCCGATCACCTGCAACGGCTACAGCCTCTTCGAAGACGGCCGGATGGTCGTCTTCAAGGCCGCCGGCGAGCCCAGCCGGGTGCACCCGATGCAGGTGTGGCAGACGCCCTTCGTCTCGGCTGAGTTCGCCGCCGCAGCGCCCACCGACGGGTCGTTCCTGGCCAAGGTGGGCAACGCCGAGCTGGTGCGGGGCATCAGCGACGCCTTCTCGATCCAGCGGCTCATCGGGCGGGCCGAGCCCGACCGGCAGACCTACGAGGATCTGATCGGGGCCATCACCCGCATGCGGGACAGCTACTACTGGCTGGACCACGACGAGGTCGACTTCCGGGAGGCCCTCGACACCCTCGCCCGCACCGCCGAGCTGATCGTCGACGAGTTCGAGAAGGTGCTGCTGCTGCGCCAGCAGGCGGCCGACGCCCTGGCCGAGACCGAGCAGAACCAGCGGGACATCCTCACCGAGGTCCGGGCCCGCACGCTCAACTCGGTGGACGCCTTCATGAAGGCGATGACCGCCCTGCGCCAGCAGCGGGGGCACCTGATCACGGTGCGCGAGGTGCGCTTCATCGATCAGGCCCGGCTCGACGCGCTGGAGCAGGAGGCGATCGAGCAGTTCGACGCCCTGACCCGGGACTGCGTGCAGTTCCTGCTGCGCGACGAGGCGCTCGCCCCGCTCAAGGCCGACCTCGAGGCGGTGCTCGCGGCCTCGGCCGAGGTGGAGAAGGTCACCGACATCGAGCCGCTGCGGGCTCGGCTGGTCGAGCTGAGCGAGGGGCTCGATCTGCTCACCGAGGTCATCGCCGGCCTCCAGATCGACGACGCGACCCAGCGCACGACCATCCTCGAGGGCATCGGCGAGGTCTTCGGGCAGCTCAACCGGGTCCGGGCCACGGTCGAGGGGCGGCGCAAGTCGCTGCTCGGGCGCGAGGGGCGGGCCGAGTTCGGGGCGCAGTTCAAGCTGTTCGGCCAGAGCGTGCAGAGCGCGCTGGCGATGTGCGACACGCCCGAGCGGTGTGACGCCGAGCTGTCGCGGCTGATGGTCCTGCTCGAAGAGCTGGAGGCCCGCTTCAGCGAGTTCGACGAGTTCCTCGGCGATCTGGCCGCCAAGCGGGACGAGGTCTACGAGGCGTTCGACACCCGCAAGCAGACGCTGCTCGACGAGCGCAATCGGCGGGTGCAGAACATCATGGGCGCCGCCGACCGCATCCTCGAAGGCGTCGCCCGCCGGGTGCGCGGCTTCAAGGACGAGGACGCGCTCAACGCCTACTTCGCCGCCGACGGCATGGTGCAGAAGTTGCGCGCCTTCTCGGAGCAACTCACCGCGCTGGGCGACGGGGTGCGGGGCGACGAGCTGGCCGGGCGGCTCAAGCAGGCCCGCCAGGACGCGCTGCGCGGGCTGCGGGACAAGCTGGAGCTGTTCGCCGAGGGCGACGACCTCATCCGCTTCGGGCGGCACCTGTTCAACGTCAACACCCAGGCGCTCGAGCTGACGATGGTGCCCCGGGGCGAGGGCATGGCCCTGCACCTGACCGGCACCGACTTCTACGAGCCGGTGCAGGACGAGGCGTTCCTGGCCAGCCGGCCCTACTGGTCGCAGACGGTCGTCTCGGAGAACAAGGCCGTCTACCGGGCCGAGTACCTGGCCGCGACGCTGCTCTTCGCCGCCGAGCGGGGCGACGGCGGGCTGTCGATCCAGCGGCTGCTCGACGCGCAGCGGGAGGACGGCGGCCTGCTCGCGCTGGTCGCCGCCGAGGCCCGCGAGCGCTACGAGGAGGGCTACGAGCGCGGGCTGCACGACAGCGACGCGACGCTCATCCTCGAGAAGCTGCTGCACATGCATACCGCCGCCGGGCTGCTGCGCTTCGGGCCGGCCCCCCGGGCGGTCGCGGCGCTGTTCTGGGGGGCGTGCGACGACCGCGAGGCCAAAGGCCGCTGGCAGCGCAAGGGCGCCAACCTGGGCCGGCTGCGCAAGAGCTTCGGGCGCACCCCGGCGGCGATGGCCGCGCTGGCCGACGCGCTGGCCGAGCGGATCCGGGCCTTCGCCGATGAGGGCGGGATGGGCCCGCTGGCCCAGCACGCGACGCTGGCCGGGCGCTATCTGGTCGAGGAGCTGGGGGCCGATCCGCCGCGGTTCACGACCAGCCGCGAGGCCGTCGAGCTGACCGAGCGCCTGTGGCAGCACCTCGACGAGACGGGCACCCGGCGGGACTTCGAGGCCGACCTGCGGGCCCTGGGCGGCGATCTGGCCGGGCGGCTGGCGGTGTCCCGGGCGTGGCTCGAGGCGCTGGTCGAGGCGACGCCGGGCGAGGGGCTCGAGCCGGCCGATCCGCTGGTGCTCGAGGCGGCGGTGATCGTCGGCGGGCCGACGCTCGACCGCGAGACGAGCAGCGCGGTGACCCGCACCACGGTGCACGGCCTGCTCGGCCAGCACCCGCGTATCACCGACCAGGACATGCCGCTGGCGCTCGACACCTTCCTCGACCGGCTGACCCGCTTCATCGAGGTGACCGTGCCCGGCTACCGGGCCTACCGCACGCAGCGGGCCGAGGTGATCGCCGACGCCCGCCGGCGGCTGCGGCTGGAGGAGTTCCAGCCCAAGGTGATGAGCAGCTTCGTGCGCAACAAGCTCATCAACGACGTCTACCTGCACCTCATCGGGGACAACCTCGCCAAGCAGATGGGCGCCGCGGGGGCCGAGAAGCGCACCGACCTGATGGGGCTCTTGCTGCTCATCTCGCCCCCGGGCTACGGCAAGACGACCCTGATGGAGTACGTGGCCAACCGGCTGGGGCTGGTCTTCGTCAAGGTCAACGGGCCCTCGCTGGGCCACGCGGTGGTGAGCCTGGATCCGGCCGAGGCCCCCAACGCCACCGCCCGGCAGGAGGTCGAGAAGGTCAACCTGGGCTTCGAGATGGGCAACAACGTGATGCTCTACCTCGACGACGTGCAGCACCTCGATCCCGAGTTCCTGCAGAAGTTCATCTCGCTGTGCGACGGGCAGCGGCGCATCGAGGGCGTCTGGCGGGGGCGCACCCGGACCTATGACCTGCGGGGCAAGAAGTTCTGCGTGGTGATGGCGGGCAACCCCTACACCGAGACCGGGGCGAAGTTCGTCATCCCCGACATGCTCGCCAACCGGGCCGACACCTACAACCTGGGCGACATCCTCGACGGCAAGGACGACGTCTTCGCGCTGAGCTACATCGAGAACGCGCTGACCTCGAACCCGGTGCTCGCGCCGCTCTCGACCCGCAGCCAGGGCGACGTCTACAAGCTCATCCGCATGAGCCGGGGCGAAGAGGTGCCGACGACGGACCTCAAGCACGGCTACTCGGCGGTCGAGATCGGCGAGATCACCGCCGTGTTGCAGCGGCTGAGCCAGATCCAGTCGGTGGTGCTGAAGGTCAACCAGCAGTACATCGTGAGCGCCGCGACCGACGACGACTTCCGCACCGAGCCGCCGTTCAAGCTGCAGGGCAGCTACCGCAACATGAACAAGATGGCCGAGAAGGTCATGGCGGCGATGACCCCGGCCGAGGTGGAGTCGCTCATCGACGACCACTACCAGGGCGAGTCGCAGACGCTGACGAGCGGGGCCGAGAACAACCTGCTCAAGCTCGCCGAGCTGCGGGGGCGTCTGCGGCCCGAGCAGCGGGCCCGCTGGGACGAGGTCCGGCGCAGCTTCAAGCGCATCCAGACGATGGGCGGCGACGCCGACGATCCGGTGGCCCGGGTGACCGGCACGCTCGGCGGGCTGGGCGAAGAGCTGGGGGCCATCCGAGCGGCGCTGACCGGGGCCGGGCAGACCGAGCGGGCCATCGCGGCGCTCGGCGGGCGGCTGGACGCCATCGGCGAGGCGCTGCGCAGCGGGGCTCAGCCGGGCACCGAGCGGGCGCTGGCGTCGATCGCGCAGAGCGTGGGCGGGCTGCCGCAGGCGCTGGGGTCGGGCGGCGAGACGACCGCGAAGCTCGACGCGCTCGGCGGGCGGCTGGACGGCATCAAGGCGGCGATCGAGGCCGCGGCGGAGAAGGCGGCGTCGGCGAAGAAGCTGGCCAGCAGCCCGCTGGGCAACCTGCCCCCGCTGGGGCGGCCGGGCAGCCAGCCGCCGCCGATCCCTCGGGAGGCCGACCCGGCGCTGAGCGGGGCGCTGACCGAGCTGAGCAAGGCGCTGCAGACGATGGCCCGGCCCAAGGTCGACATCGAGGTGCACAACCAGCCGCCGCCGGGGGTGGAGGAGCTGCTGGCCCAGCAGGTCCAGCTCATCGAGCGCACGCTGGTGCCGCTGGTCAAGGCCAGCGCCGACAACCTGCACGACGCCCAGGCCATCGGGGCCAAGGTCGACGAGCTGCTGGCGCTGCTGCGGCAGATGGACGCCGGCATGCGCCGCTGAGCGGGCGGCTCGGGGTGCGGCTCAGGGCCGGGCGCGGATCGAGAAGATGTACGGCCAGCGCTTGCCGGTCACCAGCAGCCGGCGGCGATCGGCGTCCCAGGCGATGCCGTTGAGCACGTCCTCCCGGCCGACCTCGGCCGGGCGCAGGCCGCTCAGATCGAGCCGGCCGATCACCCGCCCGCTGGCAGGGTCGATGCGCACGATGACGTCGGTCATCCACACGTTGGCCAGCACCTCGCCGTCGACGAACTCCAGCTCGTTGAGCCGCTGCAATGGCCGGCCGCCGTCGAGCACCGCCA
Source organism: bacterium (assembly GCA_030426085.1). GTDB lineage: Bacteria > Myxococcota_A > Bradymonadia > UBA7976 > UBA1532 > JACKDM01. The sequence goes on from JAUHYW010000004.1 coordinate 268,141, forward strand.
CCGCGCCCTGCTCGGCGAAGGTCCCGGGGTCGAAGAAGCGCAGCCGGCTGGTGCCGTCCGACAGGATCAACCACCGCCCGTCGAAGGTCAGCCCCCAGCCCTCGCCGACGTAGCGCCGCTCGCCCCGGGGGGCGAGGGTCGCCCGGTCGTAGACGAAGGCCACCTGCGACCGCCAGGTGAGCTGGATCAGCGCGTCGCCCACCGGGGCCAGCCCCTCGCCGAAGAAGCGGGCGTCGAGGTCGTGGCGCCGCTGCACCGCGCCGCTGTCGAGGTCGACGATGCGCACCGAGGACTGCCCGTTGAGCCCGGTCGACTCGTAGAGCACCCCGTCCACCAGCGCCAGGCCCTGGGTGAACGCCCGCGGGTCGTGGGGGAAGCGCTCGAGCACCTCGACGGTCCAGGTCGGCGCCGGGCCGTCGGCCGGGACGGCGGGCAGCGGATGATCGGCGGGGCGGGCGTCGGGGCCCCCGTCGATCGCGGCGGCGTCGGGCGGCGCGGCGTCGGGGGCTGCGGCGTCGAGCGGGGGCGCCCCGTCCGCCGCCCGGGGGGGCTCGACATCGCCGGGGCCGTCGGCGCTCGCGTCTGCGACCGGCGGCGGGGTGTCGGCCGTCGGGGTGCAGCCGGCGACGAGGAGGGCCGCAGCGGCCGCGCGAATCCACGGGGTGCACGCCATGGGGCTACGATAGCGCAGGCCGCCGACCGGCGCCCGGCGGACGTCGCCCGCCGCGGCCGCGGCCCGGGGAGGGAAGACCGGAAGGGGATATCGCCGGCTCGACGGGGGTCTCCTCCTGCCAATGGCGCCCCGGACAGCGTCGTTGACGGTATTTTCTGAGCGGACATCGAAAAATGTCAGGGGGGGGTCTCGGGCGGATCCTGTCAGGATCTCCACCGCAGACGTGGCTTGGACTTCGGCGGACAGACATCCGAAGACGACCAACCGCGATCTGTCAGGGTTTCTTCCGAGGCTAGACCGTATGCGGTAATCCGTGACGCCGTCGAGCCGCTAAGTTCACTCACATGATGACAAACGCACAACTGACGCGCCGGGTCTCCTTCTGGGTCCGGCACCTCGCCGGCAAGAAGGGCATCGCCCTGGCGCATCTCGCCGATCATGCCGGAATCGGTCGGACCACGATGTGGCGTCTGCTCGACGTCAACGACAAGGGGCCCAGCGATCCCCGCCTGAGCACGGTGGCCGCCCTGGCCCGCGCGCTCGACGTGGAGCCGCAGGCGCTCATCGAGCCGCCGCCCGAAGACCGGAACTGAGCCGAGCGGGGCGCCGGCCGGCGCTCGCGGGGAGCGCCGAGCGCCGCCTGCTCATCCGGGCTGCGCCTCGGGGTGTGCGTCTCGGTGTGGACGCGCGCCACGGCCGCGGCGACCGATGATCAACCCGAGCACGGCCCAGGCCCATATCCATGGGCTCGGCGGCGCACGGCCCGGCGCGACCGCGCAGCCGTCGCCCTTCCGGCGGGGGCAGTGCTGCAAGCGCTCGGCGGTCGGCGCCCGCTGCTCGATGAGGATCGCGCACCGCTCCTCGCGGCTGCGGGCCTCGAACGGGCGGTCGTCGACCGGGTCGCAGGCGTCGCCCAGGCCGTCGCCGTCGAGATCAGGCTGCTCCGGATCGACGGTCAGCGGGCAGCCGTCGAGCGCGTCGCCGATGCCATCCCCGTCGTCGTCCTCGTCGCAGGCGTCGCCCACGCCGTCGCCGTCCGTGTCGGTCTGATCATCGGCCAGCGTCGGGCAGCGATCCTCGGCGTCCGGCACGTCGTCACCGTCGTCGTCGGGATCACACTCATCGCCGATGCCATCCCCGTCGAGGTCGGCCTGATCGGGGTCGAAGTCGACCGGGCAGATGTCGAACGGGTCGTTGATGCCGTCGTCGTCGTCATCGGGGTCGCACGCGTCGCCGACACCGTCGTCGTCGGTGTCCCGCCCGTCGTCCGGCGCGCGGGGGCACAGGTCGGCCCCGTCGAGGATGCCGTCGCCGTCGGTGTCGGGATCACAAGCGTCGCCGACGCCGTCTTCGTCGAGGTCGGCCTGCTGAGGGTTGGCGACGGTCGGGCAGTTGTCGACGTCGCCCGCGACGCCGTCCATGTCATCGTCCACGCAGGCGTCGCCCCGCCCGTCGCCGTCCCGGTCGAGCTGGTCCGGGTTGGCCACCCGGGGGCAGTTGTCGCGAGGGGCGCCGATGACCGCGCCGTCGAGCGCGGCCTGCTCGACCTCGTAGTACTCGTCGACCCAGCCGTCGCGGTCCTGGTCGACCCGATCCGCCATCGGATCGCAGCCCATCGCGCACTCGTTGGCCTCGTCGACGGCGTCGTCGA
>JAUHYW010000147.1 GCA_030426085.1 bacterium
TCGCGCGAGGGCTCGGTCTCGAAGTGCATGCGGGCCACGGCCTGACCTACGATACGGTCGCGCCGATCGCCGCCATCCCGGAAGTGCGCGAGCTGAATATCGGTCATTTCCTGATCGGCGAGGCGATCTTCCGCGGCCTCGCCGATGCCATCGCCGAGATGCGGCGTATCATGGATGCGGCACGCGCCTGAGCTGGCGCTACTTTGCAGCCTTGCCGCCGGCCGCGCCCGGCCCGCCGAGGCCGCCCGACCCGCCCACGCCCCCGGTGCCGCCGGCCGCCGGCTCCAGCCGGGCGCCGTGCAGCGTCACCCGGCCCCCGCTGACGAGCAGCGCCACGCTGGCCCCGCCCCCGGTCGCCGGCCCGCCGGCCCCGCCCGCCGAGCCGCCGGCCCCGCCGCCGCCGCCGCCGCCGCCGTAGGTCAGCCGGTCGCCGGACCACATGCCGCCGCCGCCGCCGCCGCCGCCGCTGCCCCAGCTCCCCTCGAAGCCCGACGCGCTCTGGCTCGGCACCCAGTTGCCGGAGACGACCCGCCCCCAGCCCACGTCCGGCTCGCCGTTCGCGCCGTGGGCCCCCTGCCCGCCCGGCTGCCCGGGGCCCCCGTCCTCGGTGAGCGCCGGCCCGCCCGGCCCGCCCGGCCCGCCGTCGTCGGCGCCCGCCGGACCCGACCCCGGGATCCCATCGGCCGCCGGGCGGGGCTCTTCGTCGAGCACGTCCCGCCCCCCGCCGGCCCCGCCCATACCGCCCGCGGTGGGGCAGCCGGGGTTGATCCCGCCGGCCCCGCCGCAGCCGGGGCAGACCGCCGTGCTGCCGGTGTAGCCCGCGCCGCCCGCCTCGGCGGTGTCGGCCGCGTCCCCGCCCGCGCTGCCCCGCCGCCCCGCGCCGCCGGGCCCCGCCCGCAGGACCGCGTCCCGCACGAAGAGGTGATCGCCGACGTCGACCGCGCTCACCGCCACCGAGGACTGCCCGTCCACCGTGCCCGCCTCGACCACGACCCGATCGAGCAGCGTCGGCCGGTCCAGCCCGGCGTAGATCAGGGGCCGCGGGGGGCCGGTGATGAGGGTCACCGCCTGATCGCGGGGCGCCCGGGTCGCGGCCCACAGCCCCCCCTCGGGGTCGAACTCGTAGCCCCCGTGGATGTCCACGCCCGCCGGCACCACCACCGACTCCAGCAGCTCGTAGCGGCCGACGTCCATGTAGATCGGCGTCCGCTGCCCGGCCGCGCGGGCGACGGCCGCCGGCAGCGAGCGCAGCGGGCTCGCCGCCGATCCGTCGCCGCCGTCGGCCCCCGCCGGCGAGACGAAGATCGCCTCCCCCAGCTCGCCGTCGATGCCGTCGCAGTCGACGTCCACCGCCTCGCCCGGGGCGACCGCCTCGGGGTCGGGGCGGTCGAGCTGCTGCGCGTTGCACTCGCAGCCGTTCTCGGTGAGCCCGTCGCCGTCGAACCAGCCCGGGTCGCAATCGAGCCGGCAGAAGCCGCCCTCACAATAGGGCGTCGCGTTCTCCCCGCTGCACACCCGCCCGCAGCGGCCGCAGTTGTCGGCGTCGCGGTCGAGGTCGAACGGCTCGTCGATCCGGCCGTTGCAGTCGTCGTCGAGGCCGTTGCACAGCTCGACCGTCGGCTCGATGGACACCACCCCGCACATCGTCTCGGTGGGCGACTCCAGGTCGCAGACCACGAGGCCCTCCACCCGGCAGGCGCCCACGCCCTCGACGCACGGGGTGTCCAGCTCGGGGAAGTCCTCGTCCACCGCGCCGTCGCAGTCGTCGTCGATCGGGTTGTCGCAGCGCTCCACGCCGCCCTCGCCGGGCACCGCGTCGCACACCGTCGACCCCCCGTCGGCGGCGCAGACCTGCGTGCCCTCGACCCGGCAGGCGCCGATGCCCGCCGCGCAGGGCAGGCCCAGGTCGCCGAAGCCCTCGTCCACCGCGCCGTCGCAGTCGTCGTCGACCCCGGTGCAGCGCTCGGGCGGGGGCGAGTCGAGCCCCGGGGCGCACAGCGGCGCGCCCTGCGGATCGCAGGCCACCACCCCCATCACCCCGCAGGTCGCGGTCAGCGGACACGGATCACCCACCGCGAGCACCGGGCGGTCGGGCCCATCGCCCACGATGACCACCCCCTCGTCGACCCGCCCGTCGCAGTCGTCGTCCCGGTCGTCGCACACCTCGCTCCGGCTGCCCGGCGTCGGCAGCGGGGCCCCCATCGGGTCGAGGCAGCCGCTGAAGGTGCCGTCCGGGTTGCAGCGCTGGGTGCCCACCGTGCAGACGCCGTCGTCGGTGCCGCACGGCCGGCTCGCCTCGAGCATGCAGCCGGGCAGCCCCTCGTCGATCGTCGCGTCGCAGTCCTCGTCGACCCCGTCGGCCGTCTCCGGCTCGGGCTGCCCCGGCCGCCCGTCGCAGGTCGCCGTGCGCCCGTCCACCGCGCAGCGCCACATGCCGACCCGGGCGCAGCCGCCCCGGCCCACCGTGCACTCGGCGCCCACCGGGAACGTCTGATCGGCCTCGCCGTCGCAGTCCTCGTCCCGCCCGTCGCAGCGCTCGATGGGCGCGTCGGCGCCCCACGCCGCCCGGCAGCCCCCCTCGGCGAAGCCCAGCACCATCGGATCGGCCTCGCCCGGGGCCCAGTCGCTGCGCCGCAGGGCGAAGAGGCAGCCCAGATCGCCGTTGCAGCCGTCGGCCAGCAGCAGGCCCGGGTCGCAGGCGGCGTCGGCCGCCAGGAAGTACAGGCCCGCGGGGTGTGATCCGTCGGGGGGCAGCGCCAGCCGGATGCCCGCGCCCGCCGCGCCCGCCGGGTGCAGCCCGGTGCTCGGATCCCAGCGCACCGACAGCGCGGTGTCGCCCACCACCAGGCACGCCCGGGCCCCGGCGGCGTCGACCGCGAGGCGGGGCTCAAGCTCGGCCCGGCAGGCGCTGCCGGCCACCCCGAGGCAGCCATCGAGCACGACGGTGAGCGCGCGGGCCGGCGGGGCCACGCAGCGACCGTCGACGCACAGCCCGCCCGCGGGGCACGGCTCGTCGTCGAAGCACTCGGGGCGTTCGGCCTCCACCGGCAGGCAGCCGACCATGGCGGCGAGCACGGCGACGAGCGCGGCCCGGAACGCGGGCGCCGCCGTGGGCCGCCCGGCGCGCGGCGACCGCGAGGCCGGGATCTGTCGGGCGATCCTCACGGCGTCAGTGTGCCCCACGGCCCGCGGCGAAAGAAAGCCGCTGCCGACAAATGGCTGACGCCGCGGCGTACCCCCGGTGCGCCCCGAACGTGACCCGCTCCGGGGGACGGGGTATCTTCCAGACGGAGGGCCGCCGCCCGCCGATTCGAAGGGAAGCTCATCGGCATGACCCAGCCCCAGCCCGATCCGATGCTCGGCACGCTGATCGGCGACCGCTACCGGCTCATCGACGTGCTCGGGCGGGGGGGCATGGGCATCGTCTACCGGGCGCAGGACACCCGCCTCTCGAACCGGCCGTGCGCGGTCAAGCTGGTGCTCGGCACCTCCAACGACCCCGCCGAGGGGGCCCGCTTCGAGCGGGAGCTGCACATCATCGCCCGCCTGCGCAGCCGGCACGTCGTTCAGGTGCTCGACGCCGGCATCCTGCCCGACAACCGCCGCTACATCGTCATGGAGCTGCTCGAGGGCCACACCCTCGGCACCGTGCTGCGCCAGAGCGGCCCGATGCCCGTCGCCCGGGCGCTGCCGCTCGCCCGGGGCATCGTCGCCGGGCTGTCCGAGGCCCACGAGGTCGGGGTGGTGCACCGCGACCTCAAGCCGGCCAACATCTTCGTCAGCCCCACCCGCACCGGCGACGAGGTCGCCAAGGTGCTCGACTTCGGCATCGCCAAGGAGACCCGATCCGACGGGGAGGATCTGACCGGGCGCAGCGTGCTCATCGGCACGCCCAAGTACATGGCGCCCGAGCAGTTCCGCAAGAAGCCGGCCGACGAGCGCACCGACCTCTACGCGGTGGGGCTGGTGCTCTACCAGATGCTCAACGGCCGGCCGCCCTTCCACCAGCAGAGCCCGGTGCCGGACAACATCGCCGACATGCCCGACGAGTTCCGCATCGGCTGGCTGCACATCCACCGGGCGCCCAAGCCGATCGAAGGCATCGGCGACCTGTGGCCGGTCATCGCCCGGCTGCTCGGGAAGAAGCCCGCCGAGCGCTACCCCGACGCCGCCGCGCTGCTCGCCGCGCTCGGCGAGGTCGACGCGGGGCACAGCCGGCGCTCGGTGCCGATGATCACCGGCGAGCTGAGCCAGGCCGAGGCCGAGCCGTCGAGCATCACCGACCAGCCGGTCCTGGGCGAGACGCTGCCCCTGCGGGCCCACAGCTCGCGCCGGATCTGGCCCCTGGCCGTCGCCGCGGTGATCGCCGCCGGGGTCGGCTGGGCGCTGTGGCCCGCCGACCCGCCGCCGGTCGAAGGGCTCGACGCGGCCCTCGCCGTCTGCGCCCACCGCATCGTCACCGAACCCCCCCGGGCCCGGGTGATCATCGACCGGGAGACCGTCGGCGAGACGCCCTACGCCCTCAGCCGCCCGTGCCGCAAGGCGGTCGACGTGCGGCTGGAGCGGGACGGCTACATCCCGGCCATCCGCAGCGTGGTGCCGGGGGTCGACGAGATCATCGTGGTGCACCTCGACGCCCGGGCGGTGCCCATCGCCGAGCGGCCCGACGCCGGCCCCGACGCCGCGCCCGCCGAGCCGCTGCCGCCGGTCGCGGTGGGCGAGGTGCCCGCCGAGCGGGAGGCCGCCCCCCGGCCCCGCCCCCGCCCGCCGATCCAGCGGCCCCGGCCCCGACCACCGCGCCCCGTCACCCGGGACGAGGACCGCCCCGAGCCGCCGACACGCCGGCCGCCGACCCCCCGATCCACCCCGCCGCCGAAGCCGGCCCCCGACGCCGGCCGCCCCAGCCCGCTCTTCTTCTGAAACCGGAGCATCGATGAGCGCCGACGGCCCCCTCTCGTGGCAGCAGCTCTTCACCGACCTCGCTGGCGGCCTCGGCGCCCCGAAGGCCGGCCCCGCCGGGCGCATCTACCGCGAATGGGAGGGGTGGTTCGCCCGGCAGGCCGAGCGGGCCCGGGGCGGGGACGCCACCGGCCGGCTCGCCGCCGCGATGGAGGCCGCCCGGCTGGCCCGGCAAGTGCTCGACGGCGCGGTGCAGGCCGCGCTCGACCGGGCGGGTCACTCGGGTGCCGACGGTGCAGGAGAGCCGGGCGAAGACCCCCGGATCGCGGCCTTGATCAGCCGGGTCGAGGCCCTCGAAGCCGAGGTCGCCGCGCTGCGGGCCGGGCCGCCGCCGAACCCCGGCTGACGCTCAGCCGCCGTACAGCGCGCCGAGCCGATCGCGCATGGCGTTGCAGAAGGCCGACTCGAGGTGGGTGTCGGGCTCCCAGATCAGATCGTCCGACCCGTCGCCGGTCTGCCCCGGGCGGGCGCCCTCGGACTTCTCATCGGCCAGCCGGTTGCAGTTGAGGAAGAGCCGATCGGCCGAGAAGCTGCCCCGCAGCATGATCTGGTCGGCGCCCTCGATGTCCGCCGACTCCAGCTCGAACTCGCCCTCGAGCTTGCCGTCGACCGCGAGCCGCACCTCGCCGAAGCGGCCTTCGAACGCCTTGCCGTCCAGCTCGACGAGGAAGGCGTTCTCCAGGGCGGGGAAGTCGTAGTCCTCGGCGATGTCGCCCGGGGCCTGCTGACCCAGCCGCAGCACCACCGACGACGCCGGCGCCTGCGCCCGCAGCACCAGCCGGGGCGTCGGCGCGAAGCCCTCCGCCGGCTCGCTGACCTCGTACTCCGCGCGCCCGGCGTAGTCCCCGACCCCGTCGATCGTCAGGGCGAACGGCTCGTCGGGCGCCACCCGGGCCGTCGACCCGTCGTCGAGATCGGCGGCGCAGCCGGCGAGCAGGGCGCAGGACGCGGTCAGGGACGAGATGAGCAGCGGGCGCAGCTTCATCACAGACACCTTTCGTCATCGGCGGCCAGGATGCGGACCCTGGATGCCATGTAGGTGGAGTTGTTGTCGCCCCGTCGCTCCCAGATGCGCTGGTCGTAGTCGACGAGGTGGCCCAGGTAGTAGATCCCGGGCGGGATCGTGCGGGGGATGGTGATCACCCGCTGCCAGGTCGAGAAGTGCCCGGCGTTCTGCACGGCGTTGACGTTGGTCGCGATGACCCGGTCGCCGGTGGTGATCCGCCGGTTCTCCGAGAGGTACCACCGCACGTTGTAGGTCTCGTCGATGGTGCCCAGGTTCGAGACCGACCAGTGCACCAGGTGGCGGTCGCCGGGGCACAGCGAGCGCAGGGCGCCGTCGGAGTTGGTCGTCACCCGGTCGACGCCCGCCAGGCGGAACTCGCTCGCCGCGAGGTCGCGGCTGTCCAGATCACCGGGGTAGAGCGCCCGGCCCCCGCTGGCGTCGTCGGGGTGCGGGGAGACCATGTACTGGCCGCAGTACTTGCCCTCGCCGTCGGTCGACATCATGAGGGCCATGTAGTCGTTCTCGTGGTTGAGCCCGAGGGCGTGGCCCAGCTCGTGGATGATCGTGGTGCGCTGGCCGAGCCGCTTGACGTTGCACGCCGAGGGGTTGCCCGTCTCGAGGTCGGCGTCGGCGTTGATGAAGACGTCGGCCTCGATGATGTCGATGTCCCGGCTCCACGACCAGCAGCCGCCGGAGTAGCGCCGCAGGGTCAGCCCCAGCGCCCCGTCGATCGCCTCGCCGCCGACGAAGCCCACCTCATTGCGCCCGTTGCCGGTGCGCACCCAGCAGTCGTTGCGGTTCCAGCGCTGGTCGAACATGTCGTCCATCGACTGGACCGCGTTCCACTCCCGCAGCCCGTAGATCAGGTCGTCGGCCTTCTCGCTGCCCTCGGGGGCCGAGCAGGCCATGATCTCGAAGTCGACCCCCTCGCCGTCCCAGGCGTACGGGGTGCGGTTGCAGGCGTTGTAGTGATAGGCCGAGGCGATCGCCGGCAGGCACGCGCCGAGCGCGACGATCGCGGCGACCCGGCGCATCACGGCCGGTCACCTTCGTCGGGGCACGAGGCCCAGCGGCCGCAGCCGGCGCGCTCGAGCCGGCTGGCGTCGAGCACCAGGGGCGTGCGCAGGATGCTGCTCGCCGGGGCCGGGCGCCAGTCGTCGACGGGCGGGGCCCGGGCCGCGGCCAGCCGGCTCTGCAGGTGGGAGCGCACCGTCGACGCCGCCATACAGGGGGCGGTCGACGGGGCTCGATCATCGGGCCCGGCGGCCACCGGGTCGCCGAAGCCGGGCATCGAGGCCGCCGGGGCGACCTTGGCCCCGATCGCGAAGCCCATGCCGTCGAGGCCGGTCACGCAGTGGCCCCCGGCGTCGACGAAGTAGTCTTCGCCGTCCACCGCCACCGCTCGGAAGTAGCCCTGATCCCAGCCCACCACCGGGGTGATGCGCCAGTCGCCGCGCTTGTAGAAGACGAGGTACGACGCGCCCGGCGCGAAGCGGGGCGCCTCGGCGATGTCGAGCACCGAGCCGTCAGGCATCACCCCCATCGGCAGGTCGAATGTCAGGTGCGAGCCGGGATGTGCGCCGTCGAAGTGGCGCTCGATGCGCAGGGTGACGCGGGTGCGGGGCTCGATCTGACCGGCGTGCATGTCCACCGAGAGCACCCGACCCTCGACGATCATCGCCGCGCCGTCGACCAGCCCGGCGAAGTCGGTGCGCAGGACCTTGATCGCCGACGCGTCGTTCGGCAGCCCGGTCAGGGCCACCAGGGAGGTCAGGAATATGGCAGCGGCGCGTGCCATGGCGCTCCGGTCGGCTCGATCGTCATGCTCCCCACGCATTGATCATGATGGGTGCGAGCGCCAGATGGTGTCAAGAAGCCGTTGTTCAACCGTGATCCGACGTAGAAGCGCCGTCAGTAGGACCGCATCCGGTACGCGGCCGGCGCCGGGCCGGGTCCCGCCCTCGGGATCAGCCCGCCCGGTCCCGCTGCCCCCGCTTGACGCCGGGCGACCCGAGGCCGCAGAGTGACCCACTCACGCGGACAGCGAGGCTTCTCCATGCGCATCATCCTGGTCGGTCCGCCCGGCGCGGGCAAAGGCACCCAGGCCGCCCGGCTCGTCGAGCGATACGGCATCCCCCACATCTCGACCGGCGACATGCTGCGGGCCGCGGTCAAGGCCGGCACCGCGCTCGGCAAGGAGGCCGACGCCTACATGAAGGCCGGCGATCTGGTGCCCGACGCGGTGGTCATCGGCATGGCCGTCGAGCGCATCGGCGAGGCCGACGCGCAGAAGGGCTTCATGCTCGACGGCTTCCCCCGCACCCGGCCCCAGGCCGAGGCGCTCGACGCGGCGCTGTCCGCGGCGGGGGTGCAGCTCGACGCGGTGGTGCTCATCGAGGTCGACGACAGCCTCATCGTCGAGCGCATCACCGGCCGCCGCACCGACCCCGAGACGAAGCGGATCTACCACCTGAAGTTCGATCCGCCCCCCGCCGAGGTCGCCGACCGGCTGGTGCAGCGCAAAGACGACACCGAGGAGGCCTGCCGGGCCCGGCTGGCGAAGTATCACGGCGAGACGGCGCCCATCATCCCGTTCTACGAAGACAAGGGCCTCTTGAAGCGGGTCGACGGCGTCGGCAGCCCCGACGCGGTCACCGAGCGGCTGGTGGCGGCGCTCGGCGGCTGAACCCCCCGGCCGTCGTCAATGGGGCGCGATCATGTTCGCCGCTCGCAGGGGCAGCGAGCGGCGGGGGCGGGCCGGGTCGTAGGTGATCCACGCCCGCCGCCCCGCGCGGGCGCGCCCGCAGACCCTCGATCAGGCGTCGCCGCCCGGGCGGGGGATGGGGCGCAGCGGGCGGTCGGACCCGGGCTCGGCCTCGACCCCGTCACCCGGCGCCGCGTCGACCACGCCGTCGTCGCCCTCGGCCTGCTCACCGCCGGGCGCGCCCGAGCCCGGCTCGCCGTCGCCCCCGCGGGCGCCCTCGTCACCCGAACCGGGCTCGCCCGCCCCGACCTGCCC
>JAUHYW010000148.1 GCA_030426085.1 bacterium
CCGCCGCCCCGGCCGCCGCGGTTGGGGCAGCCGACGAACTCGCCGCCCTGCCCGCCGCCGCCGCCGCCGCCGCCGCCGCCGCCGCCGTTCTCGCCCCGGGCGCCGTCGCCGCCGCCGCCCGGGTCCCAGCCGGTGAAGATCCAGCCGCCCGATCCGCCGGCCCCGTGGGCCCCGCCCCCGCCCGGGGTGCCGTCGCCGCCGAAGTAGCCGGGGTCGTTGTCCCCGAGGCACACCCCGCCCGCCGGTCCGGCGGCGCCGCCCCGGGCCGCCGGTTGGCCGGCCGACCCCGCCTCGGCCCGCAGGCCGGCGTTCTCGACCCGGTTGACGTCGCACCCGATCTCGAGCCGCCCGCCGACGCCGCCGTCGCCGCCGCCGCAGGCGTCGCCGACCCCGCAGCCGCACGCCCCGCCCGCGCTGTAGCCCCCGTCCCAGTAGCCGGGGGTGCACTCGTGGCCGCAGGCGCCCCGGGCCTCCTGGCAGCCGGCGCGCCCCGCGGTCCCGGCGTTGCCCGCCCGCCCGGCGCTGCCCGCCCGGCCGTCGATCCCCGGCGCGCCGTCTCCGGCGATGATGATCGAGTCGCGGATGGTGACCTCGTCGCCGGCGAAGACCGTCGCCCCCCGGCTCCCGCTGCTGTTCTCGGCGTCGGCCGCCGTCGTATGCAGCCAGGACAGCGCGAGGGGCCCCCGGCCCTGGCGGGCGAGCGCCACCACGCCCGCGGCGTCCAGCGACAGGCGGCTGTGGTCCGGATCGGCCGGGCGGCACCAGCTTCGGGCGTCGCCGCCGCACGGCGCCTGCCCCCCGCGGATCATGCCGCCCTCGACCCGGGCCACCCGCGCGTCGAGCACGAGCGACCGCACGCCGGGGTAGTCGCCTGCGGCCACGTAGATGTGCCAGCCGCCGATCTGATCGCCCACGGCCGCCAGGAGCGTGGCGATGTCGCCCGCCGGCCGGTCGGGGGCCCGCCCGTCGCCGTTGGCGCCCGGCGCCACGAAGAGCGAGGCGCTCAGGTCGCCGTCGAAGCCGTCGCAGTTCTCGTCGACCCCGTCGCCGAACACGTCGCCGGCGGCCGGCGCCCGGTCGGAGACGCAGCGCTCGACCCCGCCCTCGCAGACCCAGGCGCCGGGCCCGCAGATGCCCGGGCGGCCGGTGTCGCAGCCCTCCACGTTCGCCAGCGTCGCCGGGCAGCGGTTGCATTGCAGCCGCCCGAAGTCGGCCGCGTCGCTCGTGCAGCCGGCGCCGTTGCGGGCGGGCCGGGGGTCGTAGCCCGGGCAACGGCCGACGCTGTACGGGCAGCCCGCCTGACAGCCCCGGGTGTAGCCCTCGGGCGGGCTGGCGCCCCGCATCAGGGCCCAGCCGACCCGGCCGTTCTCCGCCTCGCCCGGCGCGCAGACCATCGCGCCGTCGACGAGGCCGCAGTGGTTGACGTCGTAGTCCCGGCCGACCCCGGCGAGCGGCAGGACGTGCCGTCCGTCGGGCGGCAGATCGCTGAACGCGGCGCAGACGAACTGGCTGTGGTGGTTCATGCCGAAGAAGCCCGGCCGGGCCTGCGCGGTGCACGCGTCGCCGTCGAACCCGTCGGCCGGCAGCCCGGGGCAGCTCCCGGCGGCGGCGTCGCAGCTCCACTCGGCGAGGTCGTAGGTCGGCCGGCCGGCCTCGTAGTCGCCCGGCCGGCGGCGCATGCACGCGCGCCAGTGCTCGCCGGGGCCGGCGTAGCTCAGGGGGAAGCCCGCCGCGCAGCGGGGCCGCTCCTCGATCACCAGGACGTCGATGTCGCCCGGGATGTAGTGCCGGTCGTGCAGCTCGGTGAAGTGCGCCAGCCGGGTGAACGGCGCCATCCACGGCTCGACGGGTGATCGGCCGTGCTCGGTGAGGTCGCCGACGCCGTTGGCGTTGTAGTCCCCGGTGGCCGAGGCGCAGATCTTGGTGAGCGGATCGAGCGCCTCGGGCGGCGGGCGGCTGTCGCCCCACGGGGGGATGAACTGGTCCCGGGCCAGCTCTTCGGCGTCGTCGATGGTCAGCGGCTCGTAGCGCCACAGCACCCCGCCGGGCACGCCGAGGTCGTCGGCCGGCGACAGCTCGCGGTTCTCGCCCCGCTCGTTGCTCAGGACGATCAGGTCGATGCCGCGGACGACGCAGCGGGCGTTCTGCGCGAGCACCCAGTCGCCGTTGTCGACGTACTGCCGGGCGGGCTGCTGCACCCAGCCGTCGCCGTCCGCGTCGCACCGGTGGGCGCCGGAGCGGGCGAACGACACGTCGTAGTAGAAGCCGGGGTCGGTCTGGCAGACGCAGTCCCCGGCCTGCGAGGTCGTCGGCATCAGGGCCACCTCGCCCGGGCCGTCGCACGCCGGGCAGTCGACGCAGGCGCCCTGGTCGGCGGACCACGCCCGGCCCCGGGCGCCGGGCTCGGGGGCGGTCGATACGCACGGCGGCGGCGCCACGCAGGTCGCCGGCTCGCCGGGGATCAGGTAGATGCAGCGCAGGCCCTCGCCGCACGCGTCGTCCCCCGCGCAGGCGCCCTCGGGCCGCGCGCAGCCCCCGGCGCCGTCGTCGACGTAGCCCGCCGCCGGATCGCAGCCGCCGCAGGCCGCGTCGGCCCCGCCCTCGCCCTCGACGCAGGCCCGCCCGGCGGCGGCGCAGTCCAGGTCGACGCAGGCCACCGGCGGGATCACCCGGCAGCGGCCGACCTCGCCGTCGCAGCTCAGGCCCTCGGCGCAGGCCTCGCCGCAGGGGCAGCCCTCCGCGCCGGTCGGGCACGGGGCGCAGCGGTCGCCCTCGCAGATCAGATCGGGCCCGCAGGCCCCCTCGGCGTCGCACGGGCAGCCCTCGGCGCCCCACGGGCACGGGGCGCAGCGGCCCTCGGCGCAGAGCAGATCGGGCGCGCACACCCGGCCGGGCGCGCAGCCGCAGCCCGCGTCGCCGATGACGCAGCACCGCCCCTCGAGGCACTGCCGGCCCGCGCCGCACTCGGCGCTGGCCAGGCAGTCTTCACAGCGCCCCTCGACGCACACCCGGCCGTCGGCGCAGTCGGCGGCCCCGACGCAGCCGGGGTCGGCGTCGGGGCGGTCGGCGTCGCGCGCGGCGTCGACCGCCCCGTCCATCGGGGTCGCGTCGCCGGCCCCGGGGGTCGCGCCGCCGTCGTCGCACCCGACGAGCAGCAGCCCCAGGGCCACCGGGACCAGCGCCCGGGCTCTCCATCGGTCGCGGTCCATGGCGTCAATCATCCCGGGTGAAGTCGGTGTAGAAGATGAACACGACGATGTCATCGACCCCGGCGAGGTTGATGTCCCGGTTGACCTCCTCATTGCGCTGGTCGAGCACCAGCGACCAGTCGGTCTGCACCAGCGGCCGCTCGCGGAAGCGATAGCTGCGGTACAGCGAGCGGGTGGGGCCGGTGATCGCGCCGTCCGAGTCCTGGCCGTAGCGGCTGTCGTCGTCGTTGAAGAACGGGTTCATCACCGCGGTGCGGGCGGGGAAGGTGAAGAACCGCCGGTCGCCGTCGGTGCCCTCGACCACCCCGGTGCCCCGCTGGCTCAGGTAGATCCGGCCGATGCGGTCGCCGAGGTCGTCGCCGAGCAGCGCCACCTCGATGAACAGGATCTTGTGGTTGGTGGTGAGCGGCGACAGCCGGTCGAAGGTGGTCGAGAACTTCAGCTCCAGGCCGCCCAGGTCGTTGAGCCGGGCCGGATCGCGCAGGGCCTCCCGGAAGAGGGCCAGCCGGTCCTGGTGGCTCAGCACCCGCCCGTCGTCGCCGTAGCGGGGCACGCGCAGCACGTCGTCCCGCATCGAGATCGTCGCGATGCGGGTGTCGGGGTTGCCGAACTGCTGCTCGAAGCCGAAGAAGTCGTCCTCGAGGTCCTGGAGGTAGCGCCGCAGGTTGATGTCGCCCCGGTTGACCATGCGGGCGAGGAAGAGCTTCTCCCGGTCGGGGTAGCTCTGGGCGGTGTAGTACTCGAGCATGCGGGTGGCCTGCCACGCCGCCGACAGCGCCTGGGCGAAGCTGCGGTCGGCGCTGATGATCGCGTCGTTCTTGAAGATGCGGATGTTGGGGTCGCTCTGCGCCGCGGCGACGTTGACCGCGAGCTGCTCGGCGTCCCGCCACTCGGCCTCGAGCCGGCTGCGGTCGTTGACGAGCGACTGGATGCTCGAGAACTCCACCTGCACGTTCCAGATGGCGTTGAGCACGTCGAGCTCGACGAGCAGCAGCTCCCGATGCAGGTCGCGCAGGGTGTAGGTCAGGTCGGCGTTGAGGTAGTCGCACTCCCGGCCGATGGTGTAGGCCTCGTAGTCCAGCTCGAGCTCGCGGACCCGCTGCTGGTTGGCGTTGATCGCGATCTCGAGGGCCGAGGTCGCCACCAGATTCACCGCCGCGCTGACCCCGAAGACGACCGTCTGGCTGGCCTTGATCGCCGCCGACCACGGCTTGGTGCCGGCGTCCTCGCCGACCTCGCCCACCCGGGCGGTCAGCTCGGTGACGAAGTCGTGCACCTTGTCGAGCTGGGTGATGGCGCTCGACATCCGGTCGACGTCCCGCTCGAGGCCGTTGATGACGCCCTGGTCGGCCAGGAACCGCTTCACGTCGCCCCGGATGAGGTTGCACTGCCGGGCGACCTGATCCTCGGCGTCGGTCATCGCCCCCTGCACGTTGGCCACCTCCTGGCGCACCCGCTGCAACTCCAGCTCCCGGGTCTGGAGGTCGCTCCCGGCCAGCCACAGGGCCCCGTTGCCCGCCGCCCCGCACGGGTCGTCCAGGTCGGCGAGGCCGGGGTCGAGGTGGGCGTAGCGGGCGACGGCCGGATACACCCGCCCGTCATCGCCGATGAAGGTGCCGCAGATCCCGCCCAGCTCGGCCTCGAAGCCGTTGCGCAGCGCGACGAGCTCGCTCTGGAACGAGGCGGCGTCGGTGTCGAAGTCGCGGCGGGCGTCGATGGCCGCCTCCTCGTCTTCGAGCGCGATCTCCATGCGCTGCACCGCCCGGTCGAGCATCACCTCGAAGCCGTTGACGTCGTCCTCGTCCAGCGCGGGGAAGGGGATGAACTCCGGGGGCAGGCCGAAGGCGTCGATGCGGTCGCCGATCTGCTGGAAGCGGGCCTGCATGTCGAGCATCGCGACCCGGTAGCGGATCTGGGCGTCGCGGATGGCGGCCTCGACCTGGGGCAGCTCGGCCGGGTCGAGCACGTCGGTGATCGCGGTCATCATCGCCCGCAGCACCAGCGACTCCTGCCAGGCCCGGGTGTAGGCCCGCACCAGCACCCGCCGGGCGAGGTCGGGGCGGTTGAAGGCCCGGTAGCGGCGGGCGATCTCGCTCCAGGCGTTGGCGCTCTGGGTCGAGGCCCGGATGACGCGATCGAGCCAGGTGGTGACGGTGCCCAGGGTCACGTAGCCGTCGCCGGCGGCCGCCTCGAGGCTGTCCCACAGCCGCACGCTGTTGGAGAAGAAGCGGTCGAGCACCAGCCCGTAGTACTGGGTCGCCTGGTGCAGGGTGTACATCTCGTAGCCCGCCGCCCCGGTCAGGTCGATGCCGCCGACCTCGAAGCGCGAGCCCTCGAACGCCCGCCGGGCGCTGCCGGCGAGGTCGAAGCGCGAGGCGAAGGCCCGGGTGTAGGCGTCGTCGCCGAGCATGATCAACAGCTCGGCGTAGAGCCGCTCGAAGCCGTACTGCACGATCGGATCACCGAACGGGTCGTCCTGCTCGATGGCGTCGAAGGTGCGCACGAGCGCGCCGCGCAGGGTGGTGCGGGCGTCGTCGTCGAGGGTCCACCGACCGTCGAGCCAGCCGGTGTAGAGCGCCATGGCGCAGTCGACCCGGTCGCGCACCAGCGCGACGGCCGCCGGGTCGTAGCAGTAGGGGTTGAGGCTGGCGCCGGGCCGGCAGATCGAGGGCGCGAAGCCGACCTCGGCCCCGCCGATGCGGTCGACGAACTGGGTCTTGTAGCGGAACGCCTGCACGATCTCGGCGGCGAGCGGCGAGAAGTGGCTGCCGCTGGCCGCGTCGGCGACGCCGAAGGCTTTGCCCGCGGTCAGGTCGAAGCGGTCGTCGCTGCACGACGCCCGGTTCGGATCCTGGCAGCGGTAGACGAGGTCGAAGGTGGCGGCGCCGCCCGCGCCGCCCGGGCTCAGGTAGGTCAGGGCCCGGGCGTCGAAGCGCAGGGCATCGCCCCGGTCGACGCCGGTCTGCAGCCGGGTGAGGCAGCTCTCGGGCGCGCCGCGGTTGCACGCCCAGCCGGCGGGATCGTCCCCGGCGGGGGCGGTGAAGTAGATGACCTCGGCCCCGGGGAAGCACGGGCGGTCGCCGTCGGGGCCGGCGTCGATCACCTCCCGGCGGATGGTCGTCGGCGACTGGGCGACCGCGCCCTCGCCCAGGTCGTCGTCGGCGACCTGGTTCTGCACCGCGTCCTCGCTCCAGATGCACAGCGTGTGCGCCGCCTCGCCGGGGTCGAGCGGGGCCATGCCGCCGCCGGTGTCGCCGCCGACGATCGCCCGGGCGAGGTCGCTGCGGGTCGCCTCGTCCATCGCGTCGAGGGCCAGGGCGGGCATGATCCGGTTCACCAGCGCGCTGTCGCAGGTGGGCGCCATGTCGATGGG
Source organism: bacterium (assembly GCA_030426085.1). Lineage (GTDB taxonomy): Bacteria > Myxococcota_A > Bradymonadia > UBA7976 > UBA1532 > JACKDM01. Next base: position 6,583 of record JAUHYW010000148.1, read on the forward strand.
CGGCGCCTCGAACTCGCCCACCGGCTGACCGGTCGGCCGCAGCTCCGCGCCGGCCTCGGCCCGCTCGAGCACCACGTAGAGGTAGGTCGACAAGGGCTCGCCGCCGTGGAACGGATCCACCGTCTCCCGCAGGATCAGGGTCATGACGTGCTGCTCGACGAGCTGGCCGTCGATGAGCTCCAGCCGGCGCAGGCGGGGGCTGCCGTCGGGGATGGGGTTCGCCCGGGGCCCGGGGTCGCCCTGCCCGATCCGGCGGTGGCACTCGTTCAGCGTCGGGTCGTCCGGGTTCTGGTACGCCAGATTGTTGTACTTGCCGCCGGTGGGCGGCAGCAGCCCGGGCACCAGCCAGGGGATCGACACCGCCTCGCCCGAGCCGCCGCAGCCGGGCCCGAGGCCGGCCGTCTTGTCCTGGGCCCGGGAGCGGGCCCCGACCCCGATCCGCGCGCTCAGGGCGTCGAGGTCGACGGTGCACCCGCCGGCCCCCTGCCGCTGGCAGGTCGTCGGATCGGCGGCGAAGGTCAGCGCGATCTCCGGGTCGCCGGCGTATTGCAGCGCGGTGTCGCTGTCGATGCGGCCGCCGACGCAGAACTCGGCGTCGGGGCACAGCCGCTGGCGGGTCGGGAAGTTGCCCCCGTCGCCCAGCTCGATGGCGAAGTCCATCGCCACGACGCCCGCCGGCACCCGGGTCGTCCGGGCGGTGGTGGTGTAGGGGATGACGCTGCGGCTGCCAGTGCCGCCGAACGGCGCGCAGATCGTATTCTCGTCGAAGCCGGCCTCCCGGCACAGCGTGTGGACCCGGGGGAAGTCCCACGAGCCGGTCAGCGTGGCGTCGATCAGGGCCGCCATCTCGGGCAGGCCGATGTCGCCGGTGCGGAAGCGGCCCCACGCCTGGAGGAAGGCGTTGGGCACCCGGTCGAGCAGCGCGGTGTCGTCCCGATCGGCCCGCCAGGCGTCCAGCGGGTACTGGCGGAAGTAGGGCCGGGCCCCGTCGGGGAAGGTGCCGAAGGCGTAGGCGGTGCCCACCCAGCGGCCGCCGACCTGCTCGCTGTAGGTCAGCCGGACGTGGCGCGCCCCGAGCCCCTCGGCCTCGATCGCCAGCCGGCCCCGCCAGCGCCCGACCGCGTCGCTGCGGGCGTCGGCCACCTGCACCTCGATCGTCGACATCGGCTCGATGACCGCCTCGAAGCGCTGCACCCGCTCGGCGCCGTCGACCCCCATCGCCAGCCACAGCAGCGGCTCGTCGGTGATCCGCTGCTCGATGCCCTCGTCGTCGACGGTGAGCTGCTCGTCCTTGCGCACGGTGACCGTCAGCGGCACCTGCCCGGTGTTGTGCACCAGGAAGCGCCCGCTGGGGCTCGACCGACTGAAGGCGAGGCTCTCCCCCTCGATCTCGAACGAGACGCCGCCCGAGACCGGGGCTCGTGCGCCGGGCTCGCCGAGCGGCTGGCACACCCCGTCGTGGCACGCCTCGTCGGCGTCGGCGCAGGGGGTCTCGTCGGTGCACCGCTGACGGCAGACCTGCCGGTGGCAGATCGTGCCGTCGGCGCAGTCGGCGTCGGCCGCGCAGTCCGAGTAGCACCGGCCGAGGATGCACGTCTGGAAGTCGGGGCAGTCGGTCTCGAGCGCGCAGGTGCCCGGGGCCGGGCCGGCCTGCTTCTGCACCCCGCCGGCGGGCACGCACGACCCCCGGTCGCAGACGTTGTCCCCCAGGCAGCCCTGCATCAGCCCCTCGCTGCTGCACACCCGCAGCGCGCCGTCCTCGGCGAGCAGGTCGCCCCGGCACGGGGTGTAGCAGATCGGATCGACCGGCGGGCAGCGCTGCACCTCGGGGTCGCACTCGGCGGCCGGGTCGACGCAGCGCCCGTCGATGCACGCCAGGTGCGCCAGGCGGCAGGTGTCGTCCATCAGGCAGCGGCAGCCCGCGGTGCCCGGGCTGCAATCCTCGCCGGTGTCGACCTCGACCTCGGCGTCGACGGTGGCGTCCACCGCGCCGTCGGCCGGCCGATCACCCCCGCTGTCGCCGTCGTCACAGGCCGCCAGGCCCATCAGGCACAGGGCCGCCACGAGCGGCCCCCACCGCATCTCCAGTCTGCCGTTCATGCTGTCCTCCACGCCGGCTCGCCGCCGGGTCGTCGTCCTCTTCGGTTCACCAGGTCGCCCGACAATCGCCCCGCCGGGCGCCGGCCGCCCCGGCCTCGCCCTCGCCCACCGCCGGCCCGCCGGCCCCGGCCGCGCCGCACACCAGGGTCGTGCCCCGGATGGTCGGCGCCCGCCCGTCGGGGTGCAGCAGCGCCGCCACCCCGCCGCCGCCGCCGCCGCCGCCGTCGCCGCCGTCGCCCCCGTCGCCGCCGTCGCCGCCCCGGGCGCCGTTGGACGCCCGCCCCTGGCTCCCGGCGTAGT
>JAUHYW010000149.1 GCA_030426085.1 bacterium
CAACCGAGTCCGGGTCCAGCGTGAAGACCTCGTCGAGGGGCCCCGACCCAGTCCGGGTCCCGCGTGAAGACCTCGTCGAAGGGGTCCCGATCCAGGTGGGGGTCAGCGTGATGACCTCGCCGAGGGCTCGCAACCGAGTCCGGGTCCAGCGTGAAGACCTCGTCGAGGGGCCCCGACCCAGTCCGGGCCCCGCGTGAAGACCTCGTCGAGGGTCCCGGCCGGGTCGGGGTCCAGCGTGTCGGCCTCGTCGAGCTGAGCCCGCCCGGGGTCGATGGCGGAGGTCAGGGCTCGCCGGTGTCGTAGCCTTGCAGGTGCTGGTCGAACGACCAGATGTAGACCCGACGCTTCGTGTGGCGGGCCCGCTGGCGCTCCCACTCCTCCTTGATCGACAGATCGCCGAAGCCGCTCCCCCTCGCCGCCCACTCGACGAAGTCGCCGAGCCAGGTCCGAAGCAAGGCCGGTGCATACATCGGCGTCGCCGTGAATGGGGCTCGTCCATCGATGGCATCCCCGACGAAGTCGACGAAGCGCCTGGCGCACTGCCGGCGCCGATCCCCATTGCCGATCTGGCCGATGTGGTTGCCCGTCTCGACGATGCCTGCCATCGGCAACAGCATCGTCTCGGGCCGTTCGACCTTCGCCCGCAAGTCCGACGCGACCTGCGGGTGGCGCGTGTTCATATAGGGCACGTCGAGCAGCTCGACGAGCACCGAGGTGTCGACGATGCAGACGGTCACCGCACGTCTCGACCGTCGTCGAAGAAGTCATCGAGCCACGTCAGCGCCCGGGCTCGACGTTCGAGGTCGGTCTCGGCGCTCCGGATGCTGCGCTCGAGCAGCCCCCGGCTCACGACGTGGCCGAGGTGGCCTTGAGCGGCGAGCTCCGGATAGAAGTGGAAGTCTTCCAGGCGCTGGAGCTCGGTCGCCCCCGTGTGCGGGTTCCGATAGCAGACGGTCACCGTGGGTATGAGCGCGTCGGCGATGCTGTCGAGGGTGGCGGCGTTGTGCGTCGTCAGCAGAATGCGCAGACCGCGTCGGCGAGCCGTGTCGGTGATGCGTTCGAGGAGCGACGCCACCCGGCTGGGGTGCACTCCGTTGTCGACCTCTTCGATCACGACGGTGGACCCCTCCTCGACCGAATAGAGCGCGGCGGCGATCGCGAGCACGCGCAGGGTGCCGTCGGAGAGCAGCGAGGCGTCACAGCGGGTCTCGCGACCCCCGAATGACTCGACGAGGCGCACCATCACCTCATCCCGTCCGGTGTCGTGGAACTCGATGTCCCGGATGTTCTGCTCGGGCAGCGAGCGCACGAAGCCGAGCACCGCCTCGCGCTGGCCGCGATCCTCGACGAGCCAGCGCAGCACCGACGACAGCGTCCGGCCGTCCCGCGTCAGGATCCGCTCGCTGCGGTGGCTGTACTCGCGCATGCGCCGGGGCGAAGGGTCGAGGAAGAGGATGGCCTCGAGGGCATCGACGACGCGGCGGGCCGCGCGGGGGATGCGCTTCTGTGATGCCCCGTGCTTGTCGGCGAAGCGGGCCGGGGTGAGGAGCTGGGTGAACACCGGCTGATCGTCGGCGCAGATGATCTGCGGCCGGGTGCCGCCGCGGGCGAAGTCGTCGTAGGCCACCTGCAAGTCACGCCCGCCCTCGGGCGTATGGCCTTTCACCTCGTACAGCGGGACCGGCGTGGGTCGGGCGTCATTCGGGTCGCGCAACGCCTCGTGCACGATGTGGTTCCGTTCGTCGCCGATGTGCAGCCCGATGTCGAGGGTGAGCTCGGGCTCGGCCGGCCCGGCGCCGATGGTACAGGCGAAGCCGAACTCGAGGGCGTCGCCCCCGAGCGGGCCGCGAATGTCCAGCCGGCCGTCTCGCATGTCGCCCAGCAGGTGGGCGAGGCGGCCGCCGGCCGCGAGCCACGAGAGCAGCGCCAGGCCTTCCAGGACATTGCTCTTGCCGGACGCGTTGGCTCCGATGAGGAACGTCACCGGTTCGAAGCGGATCGTGGCCTCGTCGACGCTCTTGAATCCACGGATGGTGAACGACTGGAGCATACTCACCTCAGCGTCGAGACGCCCGAAGCGCGCGAGCGGCCGCTACGGTAGGCGGCTTCACCTCGACCGTCAACCGCCGCCCGCCCCCAAAAAAAGAACGCCCGGCGTGGGTCGCGCCGGGCGTTCGAAGCACCATATGGGTCCGAGAATCGGTCTCTCTCGGCTGTCGAGCGGGTGGGTCGGCCCGCGTCGACGCACGCCGCCGGCCCGTAGGGGATGGGTGGTCCCCGGTCCGATGGCGCGACCGCACCCATGGCTGGGCGCGGGTTTCTCACGGAGCAAACACTCGGGTCACTCGCGCGCGGGTCAGGTCGCACAAGCACCCATCTCGTCGAACGCAGCGCACCTCCTCTCGGTCGGAGCCGGTGTTCGGGCGTCCCGTCCCTGGAACAACCGGCCGGAGCCGCCCGACACCCGACGCCTGATCCGGGACCCCGCCTTCCCTGGCGCGTCGCCCGAACCACCGGCCCCTCCGTGGACCAGCCGTCGGATGTCGGGCGGGCCCGACCTCGAACCATCCCTGGCCGAAGCCCGGTCATCCACGCTCCGGATGACCGGCGCCGGCCCGTTCCCCGGCGTGCGCGGCCCGCGTCGGGCCGCCCGGATGCATCACCCCCGCGTCAGCGCAGGAGCTGGAAGACCTCCTGCAACAGACCGTCGGCGGTCTGGATCGTCTTGCTGTTGGCCTGGAACGCCCGCTGGTAGGCGATCAGGTCGATGAACTGGTCGCTCAGCTCGACGGTGGACAGCTCGAGGGCCGAGCTGATGATCGCCCCCCGCCCCCCGCTGCGCGCGGTGCCGTAGAGCGGCTGGCCGCTGCTGGCGCTCTCGATGAAGTTGTTGCCCCCGACGACCCCCAGCTCGGTGGGGTCTTCGAAGCGGGCGAGCACCACCCGGCCGAGCACCTGGGTCCGGCCGTTGGTGAAGCCGCCGCTGATGAGGCCCTGGTCGTCGACCGCGATGCCGTCGAGCTCGCCGGTGCCGAAGCCGTCCTGGCTGACGAAGTTGGCGATGCTCTCGGTGACCCGGTTCCACTGGGATGATCCCTCGCGCCCGGTGCCCCCGTCGTTGATGGCGTCGCCGAAGTCGAAGCTGATCTGCCCCTGGGCCGCGCCGAGCCAGTCGAAGGCGACCGGGTCGGGCACGTTCTCGTCGAGGAGCTGCCCCTGGTCGTTGAAGGTCAGCACGCCGAGCGGCAGCACCTGGGGGTCGCCGGCGACGCCGCCGACCAGCTCGCCGCCGTCGACGACCGCGTTCATCTCCCAGGTGTTGGGCGCGGTGCGGCTGCCGAAGACGGTGACCTCGTGGGGGTTGCCCAGGCTGTCGTAGGCCACCACCGTCGTGCGGAAGCTGCTGGTGTTGTCGGGGTCGTTGGGGTCGAACGGGCCGGTCACCGGGTCGTCGGGCCGCAGGTTGGCGAACAGCTCGACCTGGCTGGTCGGGTTGGGCTCGAGGTGGGTCCGCTGCACCCGGATGTCTTCCATGATGGCCGACAGCTCGCCGGTGCCGTCGGCGTTGAAGCCCTGCACCCGGTAGCCGGCCTGGTTGACGAGGTAGCCCTCGTCGTCGAAGCGGAAGGCCCCGTTGCGGGTGAAGAGGTTCTGGGTCCGGCCCTCGGCGGTGCCGTTGAGCACGAAGAAGCCGTCGCCGCTGATGGCGAGGTCCGTCGGCACCCCGGTGTTCTGGAAGCTGCCCTGGGTGAACATCTTCTCGATGCGTTGCAGGGTCACGCCGCGGCCGATCTGGTTGGTGCCGGTGGTGCCCACGACGAACTCGCTGATGAGGTCCTCGAAGTGGGCCCGGGACACCTTGAACCCGGTGGTGTTGGCGTTGGCGATGTTGTCACCGACCACGCTGATCCCGGTCGACGAGGCGTGCAGCCCGGTGTTGCCGGTGTAGAGCGAGCCGAGAAGGCCAGCCATGTTCTCCTCCAGTCGTGGTCGCCTTCAGCCGTCGATCAGCACGGCGCTGTCGATGCGGGTGAAGACCGTGTCTCTCATCTGGTCGGCGGCGGTCACCGAGACCACCGTCCGGTCGGGCACGCTCACCGCGAACGCGCCCTTCTCGGTGACGAGCAGCCCCTCGCGCCCGCCGGCCTCGGCGATGCGGTCCATCGCCCGGCCGATGCGGTCGAGCTCGAGCGGGCTCAGCTCGATGCGCTCGGCGGCGAGCGCCTGCTGCGCGTGCGCCGAGAGGGTCACCCGCCCGCCGGCTTCGAGCCGGCCGGCGAGGATGTCGTCGAAGGTCGGGCCGCCGGCGCCGGTCGGGCGCTCCCCGGGGTCGACGGCGGTCGGATCGACGATCGATCGCGGCCCGCCGAGCGGCAGCAGGGGCCCGAACCGGCTCATCCGGCGACCTCGATGACGTCGCTGAGCCGCATGCGCCGGTCGCCGATCATGAGCTCGGGGTAGCCGTTGTCGAAGCGCACGCCGGTCACCTGGCCCCTCAGGTAGGTGTCGGCGGTCAGCGGGGCGCCCTGGGCGTCGACCGCCTCGATCGAGACGGTGTAGCGCCCGGCGGGCTGCGGCACGCCGTCGTCGTCGGCGCCGTCCCACTCGAAGGTGCCGCTGCCCCGGTCGGCGGGCACCTCGGCGGTGCGCACCGCCTCCCCGGCCGCGTCGTAGATCGTGACGGTGACCGTCGCCGCGTCGGGGTCGGTCTGGTAGCGCACCGGCACCGGATCGGCGCCCTCGAGGGTGAGCTGGTCGCCCCGGGCGATGACCTCGCGGCCCACGAAGCGCAGCGCCTCCTGGTTGTTGTTGCTGAGCTGCCCGATGGCCAGGCTCTCGACGCCCTCGTTGAGGTTCATCATCTGCTCGAGGGTCGAGAACTGGGTGAGCTGCTGCATGTACTGCTCGGTCTCTTGCGGCGCGAGCGGGTCCTGGTTGCTGATCTGGGCGACGAGCAGCTTGAGGAAGGCCTCTTTGTCGACGGCGGCCTGCTGGCGGTCGGCGGCGAGCGGGCCCACCCCGAACGTCGAGTTGGCGCCGATGGCGTCGATGCTCATTCAAGCCTCCAGGTCGATGCGGCCGCGGGGTCGCCGGGCGGTCGGGCGCGGCGCCTCGGCGGGGGCCTCCCGCTCTTCGGCTTCTTCGTGCTCGGGCGCGTCGCGCCGGCCGCCGCCGTCTTCGGCGAGGCCGCTGCGCACTTCGAGGTGGGCGATTTGCACGCCTTGTGCCAGCAGGTCCCGCCGGAGCTGCTCCAGCCCCGCCCCGAGCAGGTCGCCCACCGCGGCGTGCTCGGCGGCGACGAAGACCCGGGCGGCGCCGGCCTCCATCTGGATCCGGACCCGGACCCGGCCCAGCTCGGCGGGGTGGAGCTGGATCTCGGCGGTGCGGGTGCCCTCGCCCCGGCCCTCGCGCAGCCGGAGAGCGTCCGAGATTTGACGCATGATCGACGACTCGTCGACGCCCTGGGGCAGCGCGGTGGGGGTGGCCCCGGCCCGGGCGGCGAGGCCGGCGTCGCCGATCCGGGCGGCGGCGGGCAGCGGGGCCGGGCCGATCGGGGCGCCGCCGTCCCCGCTCCGCTGGGGGCCGATCTGCACGCTGTCGGGCTGGGTTCGGGCCGGGCCCCGGCTCAGCGCGTCGGAGAGGCTGCGCGCTTCGAGCAGCCGGGTGAACTCGGCCTCGGGGCCGCCCTCGGCGTCGGCTTCGAGCTCGAGGTCGAGGTGCAGGTCGTCGAGGTCGATCGCCTCGTCGTCGATGTCGGCGTCGGGCGCCGGCGGCGGGTCGAGCGGGGCGGCGTCGCGGATCGGGGGGGCGTCGGCGGCCACCCGGCCCTGGAGCCACTCGACGAGGCCGACCATGCCCAGCGCGCCGGAGAGCTCGCCGCTCTCGCCGGGGGGCCGGGGCAGGCCGGCGTCGTCGGGGCGCTCGGCGGCGGGGCGGGCCCGGCGGGCGGCGTCGGGGGCGTCGTCGCGGCGGGTCGGGGTCTGCGCGGCGGCCGCGTCGGGGGGGTCGCGCTCGGTCTGCTCGGCGCGCTCGGCCTGCTCGGCCTGCGCGGCCCGCTCGGCCTCCCGGCGCTCTTCGGTTCGGCGGGCGTCGGCTCGGCGCTGGGCCTGCTCGGCCTCGGCCCGGCGCTCTTCGGAGCGGCGCTGGGCCCGCCGCTCGTCTGCTCGCCGCTCGTCTGCTCGCCGCTGGGCCCGGCGCTCGTCCGCGCGGTTCTCGGATCGCTCGGCCCGTTCCGGGCGGCGCGCCGGGGCGTCGGGCCGCTCGGTCGCGCGCCGGGCGGGCCCGTCGTCGGCGGGCAGGAAAGATTCGAACCCCGGGCCGCCCTCCCGGGCCGTCGGCGCACGTCCGTCGCCGGCGCGCAGGGCGCCGATCAGCCGCGTCACGTCCATGTGACCTCCCATGTCGCCCGGTCGGCCATGACCGGGTTGTCCGACGGCCGCCCCCGGCGGCCGCGTCGCGCTATCTCTGGCGGCGCTGCTTCCTGATCCGCGCCATCTGCTCGCCGATGCGGGCCGCCTGCTCGGGGTCCATCTCCCCCAGGATGCGGGCGGCGACCTTCGACTTGACGAGCAGCATCACGTCGACGACGAGCGGCTCGTGCATCACGCTGAGCATCTTCGCCGCGTCGTCGGCCTTCATCTTGTCGACGACCTTGCTGAGCTTCTTGACCTTGTCCGCCCGCGCCTCGCGGGCCTCGGCCTCCTGCCGCTCGACCTCGGCGGCGTCGGCCCCCGCGTTGGGGTCGGCGGTGCGCGCGACCAGCTCCTCCTGGAGCAGCCGCAGCGTCTTGTACCGGCTGGCGATCTCTTCTTCGATCGTGGCCAGCCGCCGGGCCCGCCGCTCGAGCTGGCCCTCCATGCGCTCGATCTCGGCCTTGCGCCGCCGGGCCTGGCGGAAGATGCGGAGCTGGGCCCCCACCTCGAGCGGCTGGTCTTCGTCGAGGTCGTCGACCAGCGTGCGCTCGCCGACGGCGCCCCCGGGGGTCTCCTCGGCGGGCGCGTCGGGGCGGGCGGGCGTCGGCTCGGCCGGGCCCTGGGCCAGCGCGGCCCCGCCCCACAGCGTGACCGCGACGCCCGCCGCCAGCGTGATCGTCCAGCGCCTCATCGGCCGGCCCCCGCGCGGGCGATGCCCTCGAGGTGGGTGATGGCTTTCTTCGGCGGCACCTTCTCGTCGACCGGCTGGCGCAGCAGGCCGTTGATCGCGTCGATCTGGGCCAGCGCCCGGTCGATGGTCGGGTTGGCGCCCTTCTGGTAGGCCCCGATGTTGATGAGGTCCTCGGCCTTGCGGTAGGCGGCGAGCAGCTCCCGCAGGGTGCCGGCGGCCTCGCGGTGGGCCTTGTCGGTCACGTCGCTCATGCAGCGGCTGGCGCTGACGAGCACGTCGATCGCCGGGTAGTGGTTCTGGGATGCGAGCTGGCGGCTGAGCACGATGTGCCCGTCGAGGATCGAGCGGGCGGCGTCGCCGATGGGGTCGTTGAGGTCGTCGCCTTCGACGAGCACGGTGTAGACCCCGGTGATCGCGCCCGGCCCGGCGTCCCGCCCGGCGCGCTCGAGCAGCTTGGGCAGCAGGGCGAAGACGCTGGGGGTGTAGCCCCGGGTCGTCGGCGGCTCGCCCACCGCCAGCCCGACCTCGCGCTGGGCCATGGCGAAGCGGGTCAGGGAGTCCATCATCAGCACGACGTCCTTGCCCCGGCCGCGGAAGTACTCGGCGATGGTGGTCGCCAGCCACGCGGCCCGGATGCGGATGAGCGGCGCGGCGTCGCTGGTGGCGACGATGACCACCGAGCGGGCGAGCCCCTCGGGGCCGAGGTCGTGCTGCAGGAAGCCGAGCACCTCGCGGCCCCGCTCGCCGATGAGCGCGATGACGTTGACGTCCGAGCTGCAGTTGCGGGCGATCATGCCCAGCGTCACCGACTTGCCGACGCCCGAGCCGGCGAAGATGCCCACCCGCTGGCCCCGGCCGCAGGTGAGCAGGGTGTCGATGGCCCGGATGCCCATCCAGGCCGGGGTGTCGACCGGGCGGCGCTGCATGGGGTTGATCGGGTCGGCGTACAGCGGCAGCTCGGCGTCGGGTTCGGGCATCGGCTTGCCGTCGAGCGGGCGGCCGAGGCCGTCGAAGACCCGCCCCAGCATCGCCTCGCCGACCGGCACCGCGGCCAGCGACGTGCGGGGGCTGATGCGGCTGCCCATGCGCACCCCGCCGATGTCGCCGAGGGGCATCATCAGCGCGGTGCTGCCCCGGAAGCCCACGATCTCGGCGGCCACCGGGTCCTGCCCGTCGACCCGGATGTCGACCAGCGCCCCGACCCGGGCCCCGGGCACATGGCCCTCGACGACGAGCCCCACGACCTGGGTGACCTTGCCGTCGGTGAAGCCGACCTTGCCCACGCCTTCGAGGTTGCGGCTCAGCGCGCCGAGGTCGAGGCCGAAGCTCTGCACGTCAAACATCGGCGCCCCGCAGGGCCTGCTCGGCCTCGGCCAGCCGGCTCGTCACCCGCCCGTCGGTGTTGCCGAGGTGGGTCTCGACCCGGAAGTCGCCGTACTCCAGCTCGGGGTCGGCGACGACCTTGATCTTGAAGGCGCCGCCGACGCCGTCGATCAGGTCCTGCCGCCGCTCGACGAGGTAGGCGTGGTCGTCGGGGCCCACCGCCACGGTGACCTCGTCCTCGCCTTCGACCTGCTGGAGGACCTCGTCGACCAGGGTCATCAGGTCGCCGGGGTGGGCGCGCAGGTGGCTGCGCACCAGCTTCTCGGCGACGGTGCACGCCAGCGAGAGGAGCTGCACCCGGTTCTGGGCTTGCAGCTCCTTGCTGACCCCGACGAGCTGGTCGATGCAGTTGGCGTAGCGCTCCTGCAGCACGGTCAGCTCGGCGAAGACCTGGTTCTTGCCGTCCTCGAGCCCCTGGGCCACCGCCTGGTCGTAGACCCCTTGCAGGATCTCGGCGGGCACTTCGAAGACCGGGGGTTCGGGG
>JAUHYW010000150.1 GCA_030426085.1 bacterium
CGGGGGCCGGCCTCGGGCGCGGCGGGCGGGGCGAAGGCCGCCTCCAGCGCGGGCAGCGGGGCGAAGGGCACGTCGCCGGCGGCCTCGATGCGCACGGTCACCCGGCGGCCGCGGTGGGCGGCGAGCGCGCTGCGGGCGAGCCGGGTCTTGCCGGTGCCCGCCGGGGCCACGACCGCCAGCAGCCGGGGGCCGGTGGACGCGGTGAGGTGCGCGGTCAGCGCCTCGCGCTCGGCCTCCCGCCCGACGAGCCCCGGTTCGAAGAGCCACGCCGCGGGGGTCGCGTCGCCCGAGGCGGGCAGCAGCCCGGCGGCGTCGGGGGCCAGCTCGGCCAGATCGCGGGCCAGGTCGAGCGCGCTGGGGTAGCGGGCCTCGGGGTCGCGCTGCAAGAGGCGGGCGACGATGGCCGCCAGCCGGGGGTCGGCCTCGCACACGGCGTCCAGGGCCGGCGCCGGGTGCAGGACCCGGGCGACCAGCCGGTTGTAGGCGCTGCCCTCGAACGGCGGCCGCCCGGCGACGAGCCGGAAGAGCAGGCAGCCGAAGGCGTACAGATCGGTGCGGGGGTCGACCGGCTCGCCGCAGGCCTGCTCGGGCGACATGTAGTCCACCGTGCCCAGCGCGCCCCGGGTGGGGCCGGCGCCGCGCAGCGTGCCGTCGGTGTGCAGCAGGCCCTCGTCGGTCTCGCTCTGCATCGCGGCGATGCCGAAGTCGGCCAGCTTGGGCTCGGGCGGGTCGCCGTCGGTCAGCAGCACGTTGCCCGGCTTGAGGTCGCGGTGCACCACCCGCTGCCCGTGCACGTAGTCCAGCGCGTGGGCCAGCTTGATCAGGACGGGCAGCAGCCGTTCGAACGGGGCCCCGGCGAGGCGGCCGAGGTGCCCCCCGCCGACGAAGTCGAGCACCATGAACGGGTAGGGCCCCGCCCGGCCCTCGGCCCGCACGCCGAGGCAGTGGGGGTGGTCGAGGCGGGCGATGGCCCGGAACTCGCGCCGGAACCGCATCCGAGCCCGCGCGTCGGCCACCCGGTCGGGGCGCAGCAGCTTGACCGCCACCCGCTCGCCGCTGCGCAGGTCGGTCGCCCGATAGACCAGCCCGCCGCCGCCGGCCCCGACCCGCTCGTCGAGGCGGTAGCGCTCGGCGAGCACCGTGCCCGGGGGCACCTCGGGCGGCCGGCGCTCGGTGGCGTCGTTGGGGGGCGGCCGACGGAGCCCGTCGCCGGTGACGGTCAGCGTCGCCTCGTCGAGGTCGTCGCCCGAGACCGGGATGATGTCCCGCACGGTGGCGTCGTCGGGGGCCGGCGCGGCGGGCGGTGGGCTGGATGGCATCGGCGCACTGTACCCCACCCGGCGTCCGCCGCCATCGGGCGCGCTCCGGGGTCGTCGCGGTCAGCGCACACCCCCCGGGCCGTCCGCTGACCGCCTCCCGCACCCCCGCCCGCGCCATGGGTCGGCGCCGGCGCGAGCAGGCCGGCTGCACACACGACCACCTGCCACCCGACCTCGGGCCACGCCTTGCCCCCCGCCTCTCCGTGCCGTAGCCTCCCGCCCGAACCGACGGCCCGGAGGGGAGGATGAGCGTCGCGGTGATCCTCGGCAGCGCGTGGCAGGCGCCGGTCCTCGGCGACCGGACGCTCACCCCCTACGAAGTGGACACCCGCTTCGGGCCGGTCATCCTGCATCGGTGGGCCCACCCCGACGGCGAGCCGGCGTGGGCGCTCTTCCGCCACGGCGCGCCGCACCGCTACCTGCCCAACCAGATCCCGTACCGGGCCCAGGCCTGCGCGCTGGCCGAGATCGGCGCCGAGTCGGTCCTGATCACCTCCTCGGTGGGGGTGATGGACCTCGACCTGCCGCTCTTCCAGCCGCTGCTGGTGCGCGACCTGCTCATGCTCGACAACCGGCTGCCCGACGGCAGCGCGTGCACCCTCTTCGACACCCCGTGGCCCGGTCAGGGGCACCTGGTGCTCGACGAGGGGCTGTTCTCGCCGGCGCTCGCCGAGCAGCTCCGGGCGCTGTCGCAGGCCATCGGCCACCCGCTCGCCGGCGAGGTCGACTTCACCTACGTCGGCGGCCCGCGCACCAAGACCGCCGCCGAGAACCGCTGGCTGGCCCGGCTGGGCGGGCAGGTGAACTCGATGACCCTCGGCCCCGAGGCGGTGCTGCTCAACGAGGCCGGCATCTCGGTCGCGGCGGTGGTGGTGGGGCACAAGCACAGCCACCCCGACGCGCCCCGCCCCGAGGGGGACGACGACATCCTGCGCTCGCTGCACGAGAGCCGGGCGGCGACCGAGGCCCTGGTGACGGCCTGGCTCGAGAGAGGCCGGCCGGCGCCGTGGGGCAACCGCATGTATCGCTTCGCCGACGGGGCCCTGCAGTGAGCGACGGCCCGACCGGACGCTCACCCGACGAGCGTCGCACCATCGTCGTCCTGTGTGTCTTCTGCTTCTCGCTGCTGATGAGCTATGGCTTCGCCCGCCCCTCGGTCGAGTCGCTCTTCGTCGACACCTACACCAGCAAGTCGCTGCCCTACGCCTGGCTGGGGGTGGCGGTCGCGGCGACCCTGGCGACGATCGTCTACGGGCGCGCCGCCGGCCGCATGGAGCTGACCCGGCTCTTCGGCGCGGTGATCGGCATCGTGTGCGGGCTGCTGGTGCTGCTGCTCGGGGCGGCGCACCTCGACGTGCCCGGCGCGCCGTACCTGCTGTACCTGTGGAAGGATGTCTACATCGTCGTGCTCGTCGAGCTGTTCTGGACGGTGGCCAACAGCCACTTCAAGCTCGAGGAGGCGCGCTGGCTGTATGGCATCTTCCTGGCATGCGGCGCGGTGGGGGGCGCCATCGCCAATCACTTCGTGGGCGACGTCGCGGCTCTGGTGGGCACCGAGCGCACCCCGCTGATGGTGCTGCCGATGCTGACCATCTGCTTCGTGACCACCCGGCTGATGCCGAAGACCCGCAAGGCGAAGGGCGAGAAGCCGCCGACCGACCTGCTCGCCGGGCTGCGGGTCATCCAGGCCAGCCGCTACCTGGGGCTGCTGCTCGCGGTGATCGCGACGGTGCAGGTCGCGGTGACGCTCATCGACTACCAGTTCAACGTGCTGGTCGAGGCGGCCTACCCCGACAAGGACGTGCGCACCGGGGTCGTGGGCAGCGTCTACTTCTACATCGAGGTGGTCAGCTTCACCCTCCAGATCGGGACCGGGGTCGTCGTGCGGCTGCTCGGCGTGACCGGCACCCTGCTGGCGGTGCCGCTGCTGCTCGGGGCGGCGGTGACCGTCTTCCTCGCCGCGCCGATGTTCCTGACGATGGCGGTGTCGAAGGTCGCGAGCAAGGCGATGGACTACAGCATCTTCCGCGCGGCCAAAGAGATGCTCTACCTGCCGCTGACCTACAGCGAGCGGACCCAGGGCAAGGCGGTGGTCGACATCCTCACCTACCGGGTGGCCAAGGGCGGCACGTCGTTCCTGGTGCTGGGGCTCGAGGCGGCGGGCGCGTCGGCGATGGCCGCGTCCGGGGTGGCGCTGGGGCTCATCGCCGGCTGGGTGGCGCTGACCGTGGCCATCGTGCGGCGCTACACCCGGCGCATGGCCGACGCGGCCCGGCTCGAAGCGGTGGGGGCCGAAGTGGAAGAGAGCGACGGATCGTGAGCGGTGGATCCCATCGGCATGGCATCGGGCGGATGGCTCGGCTCGCGTCTCTGACCGCGCTCGCGCTCGGTGCCATGGCGTGCGGCGGTCGGCCGCCCCCGGCGACGGTGCCCGCGGCGGGCGGGCTGGCCTGGACCGCGGTGTATGGCGGGGCGTGGGTCGCGACGTGTCCGTTGGCGGATGGCTTCGCCGCGCTGCGGGCCGGCGGGCTGGATCGATGGGTCGTGTCGGCCGCGGGCCCCCCGAAGCCCACGCCGCCTCGGGCGCTGCCCTGGCCCGGTGACGGCGGCCCCGGTGTATCGCTGGGGTGCGCGGCCGAGGGTGATCGGGTCGTGGTGCATCGACTGAGCGGGCCGCCGCTCGCGCCCGAGGGCGAAGGCTGGGCCGAGGTCGACGGCGGAGCGACCCCCGAGGCTGCGCCGGGCTGGTCGGGCCCGATCGCCGGGCGCGCGGTCCGGCTCGCGCGCGGCGGCTGGGCCCTGGTGAGAGGCGGTGCGCCCATCGCCGGGCGGCCGACAGCGGGGGACTTCGCCGACGCGACCTGGGACGGCGAGGCGGGCGTGCTGTGGGCGGCGGGCCCGACGGGCCTGTGGCGGTGGCGCCTCGATCACCCCCGGTTGACGTTCGTGCCCCTGCCCGGCGGCCCCCGCTCGCTGATGCGGGTGTGGCGCGACGGACCCTTCTTGTGGGTGGTGGACGACAGCCGCACCGGCCTCGCCCTGGATCTCTCCGCCGGGCTGCCCCGTCTGGCCCGCCCGGCGGGCCCGGTCCGGCTGACGGGGCCCGATCGCATGGCCCTCGTCGGTGGCCGGCGGGTCGCGGTGGCGCTCGGCGGGCAGGCCCTCACGGTGGACGGGCAGTCGGTCGATCTCGGCGGCCGGGTGACCGCCTTCACCCCGCTGGGCGAGGCCGAGGTGTTGCTCGGGGTGGGGTCGGCGATCGAGCGCTGGCGCATCGCCGGGCCCCCGGTCCGGGTGGCGCGCTGGCAGCCGGGTGGTCGCACCGGGCGGCTCATCGTCGCCGGGCGGCGGGTGTTCGCGGTGGGCGGCTACGGGCTGTTGCTGGGCGCGCTGGACTGATTCTGCCGAGAAACTGCGCAACAACCGGCGCGGCTGATCGATGAACCCTTCGAGACCCTGGCTTCTCGGAGACGTCGATGCCCCGCCCGCTCATGTATGTCCCCCGCCCGTGGATGCCGTTCGAGATCACGATCAGGTGCATGCACAGCCGGCTCCTGATGCGGCCGGGAGACGAGTGCAGCCGGCGGGTCGTGGGGGTCATCGCCCGCGCGCTGGAGCTGTACGGCGCGCATGTGCACCTGTACTTCGCCGGGGGCACGAGCAACCACCTGCACATCTTGGCCGCGTTCGAGAGCGCTGAGTGGAAGGCGCGGTTCAAGTGCCACATCAAGGCCAACATTTCGAAGGAGCTGGGCGCGCTGTTCGATTGGCCCGGCCCGTATTGGGACCGGCGGACGCGGGACATCCCGATCCTGGACGATGGGGCGCTGGCGGATCGGCTGGCGTATCTGGCCGCGCACGGGGTGAAAGAGAACCTCGTCGCTTCGCCGGGCGCGTGGCCCGGGATCCAGTGGGTGCGGGCGGTGACGGCGGGCAAGCCGCTGGTGGGGGTCTGGTACGACCGCAGTCGGTTGTGCGTGCTGCGGCGACGCTGGGCGCAGCGGCGGCAGGGGCCGATGCCCACGCTGGGGGATGTGGCGGTGCGCAAGGTCCTGCGGCTGACGCCCCCGCCGATGTGGGCCGGGCTGGAAGAGGCGGCGTTGCGGGCGAAGTGGGTCGAGTTGGTGGCGCTGGCGGTGGAGCGCCATCCAGCGCCGTGGCCGACGCGGGTGGTGGGGGCGCAGGCGTTGAGGGCGATGGACCCGCATGCGCGGCCGCCGCGTACGAAGAAGACTCCGGCGCCGAAGGTGCATACGCGGTGCAAGGCGCTGCGGCAGGCGTGGTGCGAGGCGTACGCGATGTTCGTCGAGCGGTACCGGGCGGCGTTGCAGGCGCTGCGGGCGGGGTGGGTCACGGTGGGGTTTCCGGTGGAGGGGTGCCGGCCGGCGGTGTTGCTGCCGGAGGCCGGGGGGTAGCGGGGGTTCGGGCTCACGGGCGTGAGCAGGATGCAGGGTTGGCAATGCGCCGGGGTCGGTGTGCAGGTAAGGTGCGTTCGGCGCGGGGCGGTGGGATGTGGTCGGCACCGGCTGGGGGCGCGTCAGCGGCGTATCGCCGTCGGAAAGGTTCGCGATGAACCGTATCCGGTCTTCGCTGGACCCACGCTTCGGCCCCATCTCCAAGGTGCTTGGCACTTTGAAGGCCACGCTTCGTCCCCATCTCCAAGGTGCTTGGCACTTTGAAGGCCGCAGGTCTTCGCTGGACCCACGCTTCGGCCCCATCTCCAAGGTGCTTGGCACTTTGAAGGCCACGCTTCGTCCCCATCTCCAAGGTGCTTGGCACTTTGAAGGCCGCACTTTGAAGGCCGCGGCGCTCGACCTCCCGACCGCTGATCCGCCTGTCGCTCGACTCGTCGCACACCCCGGGCGCCTTGAAACAGAACCGGTGCTCGGCAGCCTCACCCTCCCACCCGATGGGGGCGCCTGAGCCATCGGGCGCCCGGCCCGCCTCGACCTCGATGGGCGGCGCCGGACTCATCCCTGCGTCGCCTGCGACCCGCTCTCGGGCCGGGGAACACACATGGATTCGGGTCCGACCGGCTGGAGATCCGCCGATCGACTCGCCGAGTCCGGTCCGACCCGATCTTCGGGTGCGGGATCACGCCCGAAATCGGGTCCGACCGGTCTCGGCGGTGTGCCACACGCGCGCGGCGGGTGGGGCCGGCCTCTACGGGTGCGTCTGGCGCAGATTCCGGTGGGACCCGGATCCGTCGTGTCCGACGGGCGCGGATCCCGGTCGGACCGGCATTCGAACGTGTCCGACGACCGCCGAGCCCGGCCGTGGCGAGTCGAGGCGCCGTGTATCGGATGCGCCGGCCGCTGTCCGCAGACGGCGGCCCGGTGCGACGTCGGCCGGGCCCGCGCCGAGCCGCTGCCGACGTCGGCGGGACGTCGCCTCATCCGGCTCGGGTCGGGATCGGGGGGCGTGCGAGGCCCGGTCGGGTCGCTCGGGCCCCGATCGGCGCCTGCGGCGCGCCCGGGGATCGGCTGCGACCGGATTCTGCGGCAGAGGCGCCTCCAGAAAACGGCGGCGACCGCCTCGGCCGTGGCCAACCGCGCCCGATGCGCCGGTCGCACCCGACTCGGAGGCCTGATTGGCCGATTCCGAGCGGGTCGGACCGGAATCGGCGCCTGTGGGTCTTCACGGTGCGCGGTGAGCGGGCGCGCTCAGGCGCCGAGCAGGAGGTCCATGCGGCCCACCCGGCCGCGGCTGAGCCCGACGACGCGGGGGGCGGTGATCAGCGCGATGAAGGCGACCTCGCCGGTCAGCGCGACCCAGGTGCCGACCGCGCCCCAGCCGAGGGTGTAGCCCAGGACGATGGACAGCGGCACGAGCAGGCCCCAGCTCCCGCCCATCGCGGCCAGCAGCGTGAAGCGGGTGTCGCCGGCGCCGCGCAGGGCCCCGAAGTGCACCATCGCCGCCGCGTCGAAGAGCTGCGTCACCGCGGCGAGCAGCAGGAGCTGCACGACGAGCCGGTGCACCTCGGGGTCGGTCGTGAACAGCGACGCGATGGGGTCGCCGAGCGTGACGAAGATCACCCCGCACAGCCCCATCACGGCCCACGCGATCTGCCGGGCCGAGCGCACCGAGCGCGCGGCGCCCGCCCGGCGGCCGGCGCCGAGGTAGCGGCCGACGAGCACGCCGGCGGCCTCGCTGAGCGCGTAGCCCGGCAAGAACGACAGGCTCACGATGTTGATCACGATCTGGTTCGCCGCCAGGTGCGCCGGGCCGACCCGGGCCAGCACGACGCTCATGATCCCGAAGGCGAAGCCACCCTGGGCCCACTGCAAGCCGGCGGGCAGGCCGATGCGGGCGCCGCTGACGAAGACCTCCCGGCCGGGCCACACCGGGCGCCCGAAGCGGCGGCGCCAGACGACCACGAAGACCCCCAGCATGACCAGCTCGCCGATGTTCGTGGCCCAGGCCGCCCCGGCGGCGCCCATGGCCGGGATGGGGCCCCAACCGAAGATGAACACGAAGTCGAGGCCGATGTTGACCGCGTTGCCGGCGAGGCTGGCCCACATGCGTGTCCGGGTGTCGCCCAGGCCCTGGAGCGCGGCCATCAGGCCCCACGCGCCGATCGAGAACGGCATCGCGAGGGCCCGGATGCGCACATAGGGGCCGGCCTCGGCGACCACCGCCGGGTCGTCGGCGAGCGGGCCGAGGGCGTAGGTGCCGACGAGCCACAGGATGCCGGCCAGGATCAGGCCTCCGATCGCGCCGAAGAGCGGCGCGGCGGTGCCGGCCCGGCGGACCCGGCGGCGATCCCCGGCCCCGTCCCCGGCCGAGACGAGCGACTGGGGGCCGGCGGCGAGGCCCCGGAAGAACCCGGTGAAGGCGTAGCACGCGATGGCGCCCAGGCCGACGCCGGCCTGGGCCACGGTGCCCACGCGGCCCATCAACAGCGTGTCGACGAGCCCCATGAGGGTGAACGAGAGCATGCCGATCGACAGGGGCCCGGCCATGCGGGCGACCTCGTCGCGGCTGCCGCGTCTTCGGCGGATGGCAGACATCTGCGCGCCTCCTCTCCCGGTCGGCGGCGCGGTCGGTCTTCGCGGAGGGTTCGGTCAGGGCTCCGAAACGCGAAGAGGCCGATCCGCGTCGCGGACCGGCCTCTTTTTCGAGACGAATATCCGCGGGGACTACCGCACCGGCACCTGCGGCACCATGCGCACGGTCGTGCACGGGGTGACGTTGCCGATGAGGTTCCACCGCTTCATATGAGGTCTCGTCTCCTGGTTGGGGGCCGCCGTCGGCGACCCGTCAGCACGTTAGCCCGAACCGGTCGCCCGGCGCCAAGGCTTTTTCACCGGCGGCGGCGCCGACCGACGAGGCCGAGCAGGATCAACGCCAGCGTGGCCGGCCCGGGGCCGCCGCCGCCCGCGTCGCACGCGCAGCCGACGGGCTCGGGCCCGCCCTCGTCCGCGCCGAGCCCGACGTCGGCGATCCCGTCCGGGATCCCGCCGCTGCCCCCGATCCCGCCGTCGCCGCCGTCGCCGCCGGCCCCGCCCGCGCCGTCGACGCCGGCTCCGCCCACACCGCCGCCGGCCCCGCCCGCGCCGTCACCGCCGGCTCCGCCCGCGCCGTCGTCGACGAACCGGCACTGGGCGGTGGTGTTGACCACCACACAGGCCTGCCCCGCGGGGC
>JAUHYW010000151.1 GCA_030426085.1 bacterium
GTGGGAGACCTTCCTGCGGTCGCTCATCGGGCGCGGCCTGCACGGCGTCGAGCTGGTCATCAGCGACGCCCACGAGGGGCTGAAGAAGGCGGTGAGCAAGGTGATGCTCGGCGCGTCGTGGCAGCGGTGCTACGTGCACTTCATGCGCAACATGGAGGGCCACCTGGCCAGGGCCGAGCGTCCGGCGCTCAAGGCGCTGCTCAAGCGCATCTTCGACCAGGAGAGCCACGAGCAGGCCCGCGAGCAGCTGCGCAGCGCCGTCGACCTCCTCGAAGCGCGGCATCCGAAGGTCGCCACGCTGCTCGGCGACGCCGAGGACGAGGTGCTGGCCTACACCCACTTCCCGAAGGCCCACTGGCGGCAGATCCGGTCGACGAACCCGCTCGAGCGGCTCAACCGCGAGATCGGCCGGCGGACCGACGTGGTGGGCATCTTCCCCAACGACGCGTCGCTCATGCGGCTGGTGGGGATGGTGCTCATCGAGCAGGACGATGAGTGGCGGGTTGGCCGACGCTACTTCAGCCAGGGCTCGATGGCGCTGCTCAAGGCCCGGGAGCCCGAGTTCATCGACGCGACCCCGCCCGAGGTGGCGCTGACCCAGGAGGCGGCGTGATGGCGATGGCTCACGATGCCGAGCTGTGCGCGCGGGTCGGGCGGGCGCTGGCTCTGGCGATGGCGGGGCGGGACTACGTCCACGCCCAGCATGTGCGCGGGGTGCTGACTGATATCGCCGTCGATACCGAGCTGCGTGTCCGGGCCCGCGACGCGATCGAGGTGGCGTCCCGGGATGGCGATCTGGTCGTGATCAAGGGCCTGTGCGATGCGCTCGAGGAGTGCGACGCCTATCTGACGTCGTGGAGGAAGAAGGTGATGAAGTTCCTCGAACCGCCGGTGGAGGCGGGCTGAGGAGGAGATGGATCGAGGGGAGTCGATTTCCACCTCTTGACGAGACGTAACTCCCGCGAGGGTCTTCTCAACCCGCGTAGTTGTTTATCAATACTGGACTTACGAGCTTCCCCGGGTCCTGCTAGCAGAGACCGGGGAAAGTCGCCGTTGCGAGCCGAGCGAGAGGCTGTGGCCGGCAAGGCGCGACGCCGAAGGGGGCCGAGCCGTCGACCCGACGGGGCGACGGCCCGTTGCGCGGCGCGCAGCGCCAAGCATCCTGGAGGCAAGTCGAGAAGGAGCAACGCAGCCGGACGCGGCCTCTGTTCGGCGCAGCAGGTGTACTTTCCCCGGGATCTGCTAGAATCATCGGATGGCCGCCCCCGCCCGCTACTTCCCCGTCGGGCCCCGCGCCCTCACCATGCGCGCCCGCCTGGGTCGGTTCCCCACCGCGCTCGGCAACGGCGCCGCCGACGACCGCTACCTGCAGCTCGACGACGAGGCGCCGCGCTACCGCCGGGCCAAGGTGACCCCCACCCGCCCGGGGCGACCGCCGCCCCGCGAGCGGTGGCGACTCCGCGACGACACCCCCGCGCGGGCCGCCGCGCTCGACGCGGTGCGGGCGTGGCTCGACGCGACGGCGGCCCGCGAGGCGCCCGCGGTGCACGCGACGCTCGATCCGGCGGCCCCCCGGGCGGCGTGGTTCGAGGCGGTCAGCCGCGCGGTGCAAGAAGACCTCGTCGTCCTGCACCGCGGCCCCCCGGCGGGCGAGCCGATCCTGATGCACGTCAGCTTCCCGAGCGCCTGGCGGCCCGAAGCGGTCGCAGAGGCCGACTTCCGCGCGATCCACGGCCCGGTGCCGGGTTTTGCCGACACCGCCGCGCAGGCCGAGAGCATGGTGGCCACCATGATCGAGCGCGGGCCCTACCTGCGCTTCGTGTGGATGCTCGTCGCCGACGACGTCCTCGACCACCACCCCGACGAGGGGCGTCAGCGCCCGTGGGAGGCCGGCTCGACGGGCTATCTGCGGGTCGAGCGTCAGATCACCGTCCCGTTCCCCGCGGTCGACGCCTCTCTGTTCATCATCCGCACCCTGGTCTATCCGTTCGCGGCGTTGACCGCGCGGGAGCGCGCGACGGTCGCCGCGGCCATCGACGCGATGCCGCCCGCGGTGCGTCGCTACAAGGGCGTGGCCGGCCGAGAGGCGCACATTCGTGCAGCGCTCGCGCGCGCCGGGGAGAGGCGCCGACCCCCGGCCGGCGCGCCGGTCGATGATCCGGTTCGATGAGGGCGATGTGGCCCGGGTCGGGCCGTGCTCCGCGCGCTGCACACTCACCTGACCCGCTTCCGGGCCCGGATCGAGGTGCCCGGATCGAGGTGCCGGATCGGATCGAGGTGCCCGGCACCCTGCTCGGACCCACCCCCAACGGCGGGTCGAGGTGCCCGGTCGAGGCGGTCGAGGTGCCCGCGCCGCGGACCAGCCCTCGCCGGGGGTCTGGCGGTGGTGCTGCCGGCGTGGACCGCCGGCGAGGGGGGTCCAGACCCGCTGCGCCGGGCGCAGACCTGCCTCGGGGGGCGGTGGGGGATGGTCGGCGCTGAAAAAATCGGCCCCCTCGGCGGCGATCGGCGATGGTCCCGGACCATCCCGGATCGCCCCTCGATGGCGATCCGGGATGGTCAGCGACCCCAGAAAGACCGCCGCGTGCCGATCGGGGATGGTCGTCGCGGGCAGAGACCGTGTCGCGGGCCGCTCGCGGGCGGCGAGGGCCCGGATCGACCGGCGCCGCGGGCTGCCTCTGGGCGACGGCGGCCCGCTCGGACGACGTCGAGGGCGACGTGCGCCCGCTCGAAGCGGCCGAAGACGCCGTCGAGGGCAGTTCGAAAATGCTCAGCGCTGTCGAAGACCCCCGGGGCGGGCAGTTCGAAAATGGTCGAGGGGCTGGCGATCGCCGCCGAGGGCTGATCGAGATGGTCTCACACCATCCCGGATCGGCATCGAGGGGTGATCCGGGATGGTGCGAGACCATCGCCGATCGCCGTTGGCTACGGTTTACCGGGGTGGAGACCATGCCCGATCACCCCCCGGCGGGGGGTCGAAGATGGTCGGCGACGCCGGCGAGCGCCGGCGAGGGCGGGTGGGAAATGGTCAGCGCAGCGCGGGGGCGCCGTCGAGGGCTGATCCGCGACGCGGGCGGCCGGCAGACACGCCGGCGGGGGCTCCCGCGAGCCCGGGAGGCCGCCTGCCGACGGGAGGCGGGCGGGAAGCGTGTCAACCAGGAAGCGTGTCAACCATCTGTAGGGAAGAGGAAGCGTGTCAACCATCTGTAGGGAAGAGGAAGCGTGTCAGCCATCTGTAGGGAAGCGTGTCAACCATCTGTAGAGCGACGGGCCAGGGAAGCGTGTCAACCATCTGTAGAGCGACGGGCCGGTGCTCGGACGAACCACGGACGAACCACGGACTCGACGATGACGACGTAGCCCGAACTCGAACCACCGACGCGTGCATCCCGAGGCGAGAAGCGTGTCAACCATCTGTAGAGCGACGGGCCGGGCCTCCGCGTGCATCCCGAGGCGGAGAAGCGTGTCAACCATCTGTAGAGCGACGGGCCGGTGCTCGGACGAACCACGGACGAACCACGGACTCGACGATGACGACGTAGCCCGAACTCGAACCACCGACGCGCTCGCTCTACGCCCCGATACCCGCTTTCGGGCCTCCGCGTGCATCCCGAGGCGCCGACGGACGACCTCGACCGCCCCGATGAGCGCGATGCGACGCACACCACCCCCTGCGCCTGGGACGCCACCGACACCCGCTTCACGACCGAATCGCACGGCCCCAGCGGCCGCTACCCGCCCGGCGCCGGCGCCATGCGCACCGGCCGGCACCCCTCGGGCGGGAACCCGCACCCTTCGATCCCCGCCCGCAGCGCCTGCATCGCGGCCCGATACGCCCCGACGAACGCCCGATACGCCTCCCACCACGCGACCCGCTGCGCCCGGCTGCTCGCATGCACCGCCGGCGCCGGGCTGCGCTTGCTCCTCTCCGGCCGAGCGTGCGGATCGGCCCGCAGCACCCCGGCTGGCCCGAGCACCCGCCCCGGCGCCGGGTAGCGCGCCTCCGCCACCTCGATCACCTCGCGCCACCGGGCCCGCTGCTCGCCCTCGCTCGACTCGGCCCACATCGGCGGCGGCGTCAGCTCCACGACCCGCGTCTCGGCGACGTCGGCCAGCGCCGGCCGCCGCCCGCGCCTGCCTGTCGGCCGGGCCGCCCACGCCATGCGCAGCCGGTGCAGCCGCGTCCGGTCATACCACACGCCGACCAGCGGCCGGCCCTCGGTCACCGCCTGGATCCAGGGCACCCCCGGCCAGTCCGCTGCCCGACGGACCAACCCCGCTTTCGTCGCCTGCCCCGCCAGATAGACCAGCCGCTCGAACAGCGTCGCCTCGTCGAGGATCGCGATGTCGCTCGACCGCCCCTCCCAGTGGCAGCCGCGCCAGTCGTAGAGGGCGCCCAGCTCCTTCGACAGGTTGGTCCGCACGTGGCAGACCCACCTGGCCTTGGCCTCCGCATCCCGGAACGCCCCGACGACGTGAATGTGGTTGCACGTCCCCCCGGCGAAGTAGAGCCGCACGTCGCCCGCGTACAGCCGCATCGCCTGCCCGATGACCCCCACGATACGCCGATTCGCCTCAGGCCCCGGCCGCATCAGAAAGCGCCCTTGTATGCAGCGCCACGTCAGCTCGAACGGAGTCCAGGGCTGGGCAACGAACCTCAACGGGCGGGGCATCGGCATCTCCGAGAGCAAAGGTCTCGAAGAGTCCATCGATCAGTCGGCGCGATTGTTGCGCAGAATCGACCCGCGCCGTTCCCTCGGGGTCATCTGGTAGCGCCTCGACCTGAGGTGGGCCGCGTCGACGAGGCCGGTGAGGTCGCCCGGCGCGTGGGACAGATCGTCCATGGCCCACACCGCCCGCAGGGTGCGGGTCGGGCACCTCGATCGGCTCAGCCGCGAACAGGCCGCGCGCTGCGCCACGACCCGCCGCGAACACGACTCGGCGCAGCGCGCCCGGGCGCGGTTCGGAGCGGTGCTCGGGTGCTGCTTCGCTCGGGCGCTCAGGTCGCCGGCTTCGCGTCGGGGTAGATGTGGTAGGTGCCGGTGATGCTGGCCTCGCCGACGATGTGGGGGTCGATCGCGTCGCGCAGCTCGGCGCCGTTGAAGATGCCCTTGGTGGGGGCTTGGGGCACGTTCAGGGCGTAGACGGTGAAGACGTAGCGGTGCAGGCGCTCGTCGTTCCACGGAGGGCAGGGGCCGTCGTAGCCGAAGTAGTCGCCCTTCATGTCGGGGTCGCCGGCGAACCAGCCGGTGTAGTCGTTGCGCCCGTGGCGGGTGCCGAAGGGGCCGTGGGGGCCGTCCTTGCCCCGAGGCACGACGCCCGCGGCGAACTCGCCCTCGGCGACCTGCGATCGGCCGGGGTCGAGGTCGACGAGCAGCCAGTGGAAGAAGTCCACCCGGGGCAGGGCGAGGGGCACCGTCTTGCCCTCCTGGTTGACGTCGTCCCCCCGGCTGGGCACGTCCGGGTCGTGGCAGATGATGACCAGCGAGCGGGTGTCCTCGGGCAGGTCGCTCCAGGCGAGGTGCGGGTTGCGGTTCTCGCAGAGCTGCACATGGGTGTCGGGGTGGTGCTTGCCGAACGCGCAGCGGCTGGGGATCGGGTCGCCGTCGGCGAAGCTGTCGCTCCAGAGCTTCATGGGTCCTCCTCGTCGGGTCGGTCAGCCGGCTCAGCCCACCGGGGGCGGCGGCTCGGTCTCGGTGTCGGTCCCGCCCCCGGCGTCCGAGGGCGCGTCTCCCTTCGAAGGGGATATCCCGAGCATGCCGACCGTCGCAGGGGTCAGCCCCTCGCGCCACCCGCCGACGATGCCCGGAGAGCCGGCGTAGTCGTGCTTCTCGTCCCAGATGAGCTTCCAGATGGGGCGGTGGTCGAGGTCGGGCAGGTGGTGCAGCCGCAGCAGGCCCTCCCAGATCTGCACGTCCCGCCGGTGCAGGCCGGCGAAGCCCTCGTTCATGTCGTAGGTCAGGGTGAACATCGCCAGGGTCAGCCCCATGAGCCGCACGTCGACCAGGTCGGGCCGCCCGGCGGCGTCGCGCCAGGTGCTCGACCGCCACCGCTCGCGGTAGGTGCCGTCGATCGCGTCGGCCTCGGCCGGGCGGCCGGCGACGTGGGCATTCCAGGCGTAGAGCGCCACCGCCCGCAGGGCCTCCTCGGACATGTGGGCGTAGCGGTGGCTGACCTCGAGAGCCCAGGCCGGCTCGCCGTCCAGCTCGAGGTCGACCACCCGCACGACGCCCGGCTCGAGCCCGAAGTCGGCGTAGCCCCCGCCGACGATGCGGCCCCGGGCGTTGTACTTCTTGGTGAGCGGGTTGTAGAGCATCGCCGTGTTGCACACATTGGCCGCGATGTGCACGTCGGTGCCGTCCAGCGCGTGCGGCGGGTGGCCCGGGTCGCGGGCGGTGAACTCGGCGGCGGTGTCGTCGACCACGTCGAAGGCGTTGAAGTCGATGACCCGGTCGAGCGCGTCGGCCTGCCCGTCGCGGTCCGAGTCGAGCACCGACGCGGTCAGCCCGGTGTCGATGGGGGTGATGTAGTTCATGCCCCCGGGCAGCGCGTGCAGCCGGCGCCAGTAGGGCGGGATGGCGTCCTTGCGGATGGCCTCGCGGATGGCCGCCCAGTCGTCGCGCTCGACGACGCCCCGCAGCACCTCCATCAGCGCGTTGAAGTTCTCCGACTCGACCATGCGCCGCTGCCCATCGGGGCCCTCGGCGGTGCGGAAGTACGACGAGTTGAACGAGGTCAGGATCTGGGCCTCGGGGTAGCGCGCCCGGACCCGGAACAGCGCGTCTTTGCCGGCGCACAGCCCGTAGAAGACCAGCTTGGCCCCCTGCATGTCGGGGGCCCGGCGCAGCGAGCGGCGCATGTTGCGGCCGATGTCCGAGTGGCCGTCGTAGCCCACGACGTGCACCCCGGGGTCGTCCATCGAGGCGAAGACGTCCGAGGCGTACTCCTTCAGCCGCAGCCGCACGACCAGCTCGCCGCCGAAGTCCCGCCGGAACCACGCCGGGCCGGTGGCGCCGGCCTGCTCGCCGTCCTCCAACTCGAAGCCGGCCCGCTCGAGCAGCTCGACGGTGCCCCGGTAGAAGCCCTCCGACCCCCGGCCGGCGGACCAGTGCACGACCAGCGTCGGCGGGCCGTCATCCCCGCCGCCCTCGCCCGCTTCGCCGAACCACGCGCCGTAGGGCGGCGCGGTGGGCACCCGGGCGTCGTAGAGCGTATCGGCCGCCGCCCGGCCCTCGGCGGTCAGCGTGCCCCGCACCCGATGCAGGGCGTAGGCGAAGCCCTCGGACAGCGCGGGGTGGGTCTCCTCGCGGGCGAAGCGCAGCGCGGCCTGCTCGGCCTCCAGCGATGCATCGCCCGGCGGGCCGTCGTTCGGCAGGCACTCGATCAGGTGCACCAGGCAGGTGAAGCCGCTCGACCGGAGCTGCAGCGCCTGGCGGGAGGCGGTGCCCGGCGGCGGGTCGGCCCCCAGGCGCACCGCCGCCGAGAGCTGGGATTGCAGCTCGGCCGCCCGGCCGGGCTCGTCGGTCTCGAAGAGGCGCCCGTCGGCCGGCAGGTCGTCGATGAGCCGGGCCGCGCGGTAGAGCACGTCGCCCAGCGGCTCGACCCGGGTGCTGTCCGGCGTGTGATCGGGGCGGGTCGACAGGGGCCCGTGGGGCAGCCAGTACAGGTCGGGGGCCAGGGTCAGCACCTCGCCGGTGTCGACCGGGCCGCCGGCGCCGCTCGAGTCGCGCCCCGCCAGCCGGCCCAGCGCGACCTTCGCCTCGGGGGTCAGCAGGCCGGCGTAGTAGTCGAGCAGCGCGTCGAGGGTCCGCTGCTCGCGCTTCGAGATGCGGTCGTCGGCCCGGGCCAGCGCCTCGAGCTCGGCCACGTCGGCCAGGGACAGCTCGCCGTCGGCCGCCAGCCGGCGGGCGGCGTCGCGCAGGGTGGCGTTCTCCAGGCGGTCGAGCAGGTCCAGCTTCTCGGCGCCGGCCGGGGTCAGCCGCTCGCCGTCCTCCCACAAGAGCGCCCGCAGGCGGGCCCGCTCGGCGCGGTCGAGGCGGCCGTCGTCAGCGTAGGCCGCGTCGATCAGGGCGTCGATCGCGTCGGCGTCGAGCGGGGCGTCGCTCAGCAGGAGGTCTTCGGCGGCGCGCAGGTCGGGGATGGCGGGCATGGCGGCGTCTCCGGGGCGAGATGCGGTGGTCGAGCTTGAGCCCGGTGAGGGGGCCCGGGTCAAGGGGGTTGCGCCCCCCGCAGCTCGCCGAGCCGGCGGCACAGGTCGGCCCGCCCCAGGGCGCAGCCCCGCTCGAGCAGCTCGAGGGCCCCGGGGCGGTCGGGCGGCACGCCGTCCCCGACCCAGCGCATGAGCGCGCCCGCGTTGCACGCCTCACCGTCCCCCGCCAGGCAGCCGGCCCGGTAGTCGGCGGCGGCCGCGGCCGGGTCGCGGGGGCCGCCCCGGCCGAGGCGCTCGAGCTCGCCCGCCAGCCGGCAGGCGCCGCCGACCCCCAGGGCGCACGCCCGCCCCAGCGCCCGGCGGGCGGTGGCCGGGTCGTCGGC